>DATGGK010000231.1:0-24896 GCA_035308565.1 Planctomycetota bacterium
GGCAATCTGTTGAGCGGCGGAGAGATGCGCCATCAGCAACAAACGATAACGCAGCTGGAGCCGGGGCTCCGCAGGGAGTAATGGGACATGCGCTCATTTTTCGGCTGTTTCACGGTTGTACTTGTGTAGATACCAATGCCAGCGGGGTGGGTGCCGAAGGCACAAGAAGCCCCTCCTGAACCGCACGCAAAACCGAGATGCGTAAGATTCAGGAGGAGCTTCTTGTCGCCGCGCGACCCACCCCCGCTGGGGGTGGGCCACCCTTCGCCCCTCGCTCATTACTCAGGACTCATTACTACTCCCGACAGACTCCTTGGCCCCGCTATGCACCACGCCGTCTCCATGCGCGCAATCGTCAAACGCTACCCCGGTGTCGTCGCGCTGGATGGCGTCGATTTCGATTTGCGCGCGGGCGAAGTTCACATCGTTGCCGGCGAGAACGGCGCGGGCAAATCGACGCTGATGAAGGTGCTCGCCGGCTCGATCCTGCCCGACGCCGGCCGCATCGAAATCGGCGGCGTCGAACGCAAATTCAATTCCCCCATCGACGCGATGCGCGCTGGCATTTCCGCCGTGTACCAGGAATTCGCGCTCTGCCCGCATCTGACCGTCGCTGAAAATATTTTTCTCGGCCGCGAACCCGGCGGTTTTTTTATCGACAAGAAAACCATGCGCGCGCGTTCCGCGGAACTGCTCGCGCGCCTGGGCGCGCAGTGCTCGCCGGACGAAGTCGTTTCCCGGCTGGGCACCGCGCAAATGCAACTGGTCGAAATCGCGCGCGCGCTCAACAGCGACTTTCGCGTTCTGATTCTCGACGAGCCGACGGCGACGCTCTCCGAAAACGAAACGGCCGTGTTGTTCAAAGCCATCCGCTCATTGCGCGCCGAAGGCAAAACCATCGCCTACATTTCGCACCGCCTCGAAGAATTCTTTCGAATCGGCGACCGCGTGACGGTGATGCGCAACGGACTTTTGATCGCCACCTTCGACGCAAAAGACGCCACGATCCCGAAGCTAGTCAGCGCGATGGCCGGCAAAGAAATCAGCGAACTGTCTCCCGACCGCGGTGCCGCGCGCGTGTCCCCCTCTCCCTTTGGGGGAAAGGGGTTAGGGGTGAGGGGTTGCGGCGCGCCGGTCCTTCGCATCGAAAATCTCTCGCAAGGCCAGCGCCTCCGCAACATCAGCTTCGACCTCCACGCCGGCGAAATCCTCGGCATCGCCGGCCTCGTCGGCAGCGGCCGCACGCGCCTGCTGCGCAACCTCTTCGGCGTCGAGCGCCCCACGTCAGGCCGCATCGAATTGGAGGACCGCCGGCTTCCACCCGGCCTCCACGCCGCCATCGCCGCCGGCATGGGCCTCGTCCCCGAAGACCGCAAAACGCAAGGCCTGCTGCTGGACTTGAGCATCGCTCAGAATATTTCGATCGCGAATCTCGACCGCGTTTCCAACGGCCCCTTCGTCAGCGCCGTGCGTGAAGCGCATCTGGCCGAAGACCAGCGCCGCGCCGCGCAAATCAAAACCACCAACGTCCACGCCAAAGTCCGCACGCTCTCCGGCGGCAATCAGCAAAAAGTGGTGCTCGCCAAATGGCTCGCCCGCGGCTGCAAAATCCTGCTCCTCGACGAACCCGCGCGCGGCGTGGACGTCGGCGCGCGCTTCGAGATCTTCAAACTCATCGCCCAATGCGCGCAAGCCGGCTGCGGCGTGATTCTCGCGTCGAGCTACCTTCCCGAAATCCTGGGCATGTGCGACCGGATTCTGGTCATGCACCGCGGCGAAATCGCGGCGGAATTCCCAGCGAACGGAACAACGCAGGAGATGATCGTCCACGCGGCGAGCGTCGGGCGCCGGCGCGCCGAATGAAACATCTCCTTCATTACAATGCAGTAATGTATTGAATTTGCTGAGGAATGCTTGAAAATCCGTCCGAAATCGGCAAATTCACTTCTCAGTATTGCAACGTATCGAATGCTTGGTCGTATCGGGAGTGGACTCATGCTCCGGATCGAATTCTCTCCACGTTGGCCGCGTCTCCCGCGCCCCGAATCGCGCGGCGTTACCCTGATCATCATCGCCGGCGTCCTCTCCGTCATGGCCGCGCTCGGCGCGGGCTTCTACTCCATCACGATTATGAGCGCGCGCTCGTCCACCCATTACGCCGATGGCGTCCGCGCGGAACTGCTGGCGCGCGCCGGCGTCGCCGACGCCATTGGGCGGCTGCGCACGCAGGCCTATTTCAGCATCGAAAGCCCCAACGATCCGTGGTACACCGTCGATTACCTGCACGGCGGCGCGCGGCAGATTTCGTTTTCGTCGATCGACAAAACCGTCTCGAGCGCCGTGCCCGTCCGCACTTCCTATTCGCGCGCCATCGCCAACACAATTGCGCCGCAAAGCGACCGCTTCACGCTGAACGTGACGGATGCGGCCAGCAAAATCAACATCAACGCCTGCGACAATCTCGGCGTGCTGCTCGACAACCTCTGCCGCGTGATCGGCCCGCCGCTGGCGGCCGCGGATTTGGACGCGCTTCAGCCGCGCCGCTGGGCGGCGGAAGGATCGCCCGCGGGCATGTACGCGACGTCCACCAACAAAGACGACACGTCGAGCAACCTCGATTTGTACTATCGCCCGCCTGTCAGCGGCACGCCGATGACGGGCGCGGACGGCGCCGCCCTTTATGGAGACGGCTACGCCATCGCGCGCTATCGTTCGCTGTATGGCCGATTCCGCGACATTGCCGACCTGAAGAACGCGATGACATACGTGGCGCGCGCGGGTTTTCCGCTGCTGGAACAGTTGGAGCGCGAGATCAAATACACGGCCATTCGCGATTATCTCACCATCGACTCGTGGGTCGATACGAATACCGTCTGCGTCGGCAAATTCGAATGGTGCCGCGATGCGCGCACGCTGATCGACCGCGACAAAAGCTGGATCGCCGACGATCCCACCAACGATCCCGACAACCACCGCGGTTCGCTGCGCGGCTGTTACGTCTCCATCGTCAATGGGCACGGCGCGGGCCAGTTGCGCCGGATCACCACCAACGGCATCGACTGGATTCAAGTCGATCACGATTTCGTGGTGTTGCCCGGGCCCATCAGTTCCTACATGATCATTGCCAAGGAAGACGCGCTGGTCGATTCCGACGGCGAACCCATGACCGACGCCAACGGAAACCTGATCGACGATCCGAAGATCGATTACAAGCGCTTTCCGCTCTGCATTCACCGCGCGCCGATTAACGTGAACACAGCATCGGACAAAGTGCTCGCGGCGCTGTTCCTCGGCATCAACGTCCAGCACGGCACGCCCTTGGCCGTCGGCACGGACGCCAGCGTCACGCGCGCCGAGGGCACATGGCTGTACGACGATCCGCTGAAACTTTTCGGGCTTATCCCCACGCAAGCGGGATTGAAGCGCACGCCCATCGACACCGGCAAGCCGGTGCTGGATCGTCCGGAGCCGTGGACGGACGCCACGAATTTCGGCTACATCGACAATTTCAAAACGCTCAGCCTCCCGAATTTTCTGGTCGCCGGCGGCGTGTGCAACGAAGCGCACGAACTCGCCTACCGCATCATCTCCGCGCGCCAGCGCAGACTCGATCCCGCCACCGGGCTGCCCACCACCGCCGCTGATCCCGATCCCGTCACCGCCGATCCCGAAGCCGGCTTCGCCGGTTACGAGCGCGGGCCGTTCAGGAGTTGGGACGATTTGTATTTCCGCGTGGTCAAACCGTGGGACGACATTCGCTCCTACAACATACTGCCCGACCCGTCGCTGCCTGGCCGCACGACCATTCCCAATTCGGCCGGATTGACCAGGGGCCTCGCCAAAGCCTCGTTGGCGCCGATGATCATGGCGCATTTCAATTCGAACACCGATCTGCTGAAATTCAATCCGAACATCGAATGGATCGACCGCTGGGGGCGCAATTTTACTTCGATGGAACCGGTGATGGCCTTCAATGGCTCGCAGCCGGCGATGGCCTCCGGTCTGCTCGCCGGCCCGACTCCTCCGGGCGCCGTGGGCGGGCGCTTTTATTTCATCCGCAACATGCGCTACCGCGTCGAAGAGATGATCGACAAATCGGACCTCAACCGTTCGACCACGGAATTCTCCCTCGATTCAGGCGGCATTTTTGAAATCAAATCCAGCGGACAGGTCGTCAAGAACGGCGAGATGCTGGCCGAGCGCAAAATGGAGGCGCTCGTGCAAGTCTACGACGTATGGCGCGAATCCACGCAGCGCCAGTTTGTGCAGGGCACGATTTCACAGGCGGCCAACCAATCGTCGAAGTGGAGCACGCCCATCCAGGGCAACTTCAGCGGCACGGTCGCGCGCGACGTCACCAACAACGGCGGCAAACGCCTCGCGCTCACCACGCTGCCCGAGCCGCTCGTTCCGCTGAACTACCGCTTTTCTAACACCAGCGGCGGGCGCCTCATGGAATGCGTGGACGACCAGCCCCGCGACGCGCGCGGCAATCCGAAAGACCCCAAGCTCCCCGACGTGCTCGCGAACAAAATTCTTCCGGCGATTTACGACGGCCAAATTGTCCTAGGCACAAACGTGTGCAGCTTCGACCCCGCCGCGCAGGACACTTTTCTGGCCAGCTTCAACGGCGATCTCGACACCGACACCTGCGTCGGCAACGGGCGCGAACAAGCCAAGACGCCGAAGAATTCGCGCATCCGCGTTTGCGACACCATCAGCCTGCTGGGCCTGCTCAACGACGACGAAATCGACATCGACCCCGACAGCTACCCGGTCTTTGCGCTCAATGTTTCCGTAAACGGCACCGGCATTGGCAGTCCGCTGGGGCCGCTGGACAAGACC
This sequence comes from Planctomycetota bacterium, assembly GCA_035308565.1. Classification (GTDB taxonomy): domain Bacteria; phylum Planctomycetota; class SZUA-567; order H5-PLA8; family H5-PLA8; genus JANXLS01. Next base: position 4,846 of record DATGGK010000231.1, read on the forward strand.
AACTATGGAAACAACGTCAGTTGCCGCGTGGGCGATCTGCGCGCCGAAGGAATTTATTGCGGCATTCTCGGAACCGCTTGCAAAGACGCGACGTTGAAGTATCCCATCGGCGACGGCCCCGCCACTCTCGCGAAGAACGGCTCCGGCCCCGCGCCGAAACTAACCTACCAGAATTACGATCCGCGCAACGGCGCGACCGTCGGCATGTGGTTCAAGCCCCTTTGGCATGCGAACGATCATCTGGAACACGAATTCTTCAGCGCCACGTCGAACGGCGATTCGTGGATGTCGCGCGGAAACAAAATCTGCAAGAACGGCTACCTTCAAGGCGGCAACGGCATCGGCTGGCCCGAACCCGACGGCACGCTCTGGGCGCTGGCCGAAGATTTCAACGACGACGACATTACCATCTGCCTGCACAGCGGCACGGATAACGTGCCAACCAGCAACCTGCCGCCGAACATCAACACTGAGACGCCGTGCTTCCACACGCAGCCCTTCCGCTGGAGCTATGTCGGCGCCGTTTTCCAATACAACAAGCCGGGCAACGGCGGAGAAGGGGACCGCGGATTCTGGCACAGCGGCACCGCCGATCCCGCGGTGGACAGCTACGCACGGAACGTGATCCGCCCCTTTATATCGACGTACCGTTATCCGGAAGGCACCGCGTACAAAACCGACGACATGTGGGGCTTGATTTCGCTGATTCAGCTCAACGGCTGCGACCTCGACGGTCAGCCCGCCGCGTATCCGTGGGAAGCGAACAACAACACGCGCAAATACGAAGGCTGCTTTTCGATCAACAACGTCAACGAAGGCGGCTCGCCCTTCCTCCATATTTACCGCCAGCAGCCGACGGACACGGCCTATTCCGTGATCGACGAAATGAAAATCTCCAAGCGCGCGCTGAGCACCACCGAAATCGGCGATTTGATGACCACCAGCCGCTACTATCTCCCCGCCGATCCGTCCGATTCCAGCCAGCAGCCCACGTTCACCTCGCAGACGCTGATTCAATCCCTCTACGGCAACGCCGCCACCGGCGCCCAAATGGTTTCGCCGGCGCGCGTGACCTGGACGGTGTTCACGCCGCGCTTCATGCAGGAATACAAGAAACCCGGCACGTACACGCGCAGCGAAGTCGTACACGGAAGCCGCGTCTCGGTGCCGTTCCCCGGGCCGTTCGATTACGCGCAGTACAACGCCGACATCGACTACGATCACGAAATGGGCTGGAAGAGCACGTCGTACAACGCGCGCAATCCGTACCTCGGCGTGAACCGCGTGCCGCAACTCAACAACGCGACGCTTCCCTACAAGCAGCCGCATTACACCAAAGGCGTGCAGATCGAAGTCCTGAATGACAACGCGCCGCTGAAAGGCTTCGAGAATTCCACCGGCGCGTTTTTGAACGCCCCGACATTCAATGATCCCGACGTGATCAACACCTTCGTCGATCCGAAAAATCCGGCGATTCAAACGCTGGTGCCATCCAACAAGCTGCGCTACCGCGTCCACTTCGTCTACCCGATTTACAAAGAAGGCGACCCGAAGGCGCCCTTGACCACGGTGGACCCGAAAACGCAATTTTTACTGGACACGCCGGTCTTTGACGATATTTCGATCACTTACGTGACCGTGCCGCGCGTCATTTACTTCCATGATTTGGCTGAATAAGTAGAACGGGCCTCTTAAGCCCGTTCAGGAGATCGCGCCCATGTTCCACCGCCGCCTGCCCCTTGCACTTTTCCTCTTGTTAGCCCTGCCCTGCGCGGCACAGAGCGCGTCCGAGAAGGAGATGGAAGCAAAGCAGGCTGACCTCGAAGAACAGGAAGCCCGCGCCAAAAATCCGGAAGCGATGTACACGGAATACGCCGGCAAACTGGTGCTCTTCACCAAGGAGCAGATGCAGGATTACGAAGACAGCGGCGTGATCGGCTCGTTCGCGACCAGCAAAGACATTTACCTGCTCAAATTGGAATCGCAAAAAACGCTGGACGATTTGAAAGCGTGGGATGGAAAGTCCTGCACGGTAAACGCAAAAATCCGCAACAACGGAAAGTACATCATCGTAAAAAACGTTGTCCTAAGCGGCGCTGAAAACACCTTCGTGCGGCGAAGAGGCGGGATGTAGCGCGCGCTCTGTACCGCCGGCGTCCCGCCGGCCCGCCCCGCGAAGGCGACTTCGCCGTTTGCCCCGAAGGGGCAGCACATCTTAGCCCAGGGCAAGCGCTTTAGCGCGCCGCCCTGGGTTCGTATCGGCAATGCGAGCAAAGCCCTGAAAAGGCGTCACATAGATTCGCTTGCTTCGTATTCGATTTGCTTATTTGTTTTACAATCGTTTTGGACAAGGAGTGATTCCACATTCCACATTCCACATTCCACATTCCACATTCCACATTCCACATTCCTCATTCCACATTCCTCATTCATCGTTCGCGCGTCACGCCACCGCTTCCACCACCACAATCGCCCCATTGACGCGAATCACCTTCACCACCACGCCCGCCTCGACAAATTTGCCTTCGGTAACGACGTCCACTTTCTGATCGTTGATCATCGCCGCCCCGGCCGGACGCAGCGGCGTGATCGACTTGCCAATCTCGCCTTTGAGCTTGTGCAGGGGTTGAGAGTCGGGGGCGCTTTGAATTCCGGAAGGGTTCTGAACTTCGTTGATCACCGGGCTGCGCCGCAGAAAGTGAATTCCCACCAAAATCGCGACCGGAAAAAGCGTCACGTTCACCGCCAGCATCACGAAGCCCGCCGACGGCGAATGCTTGAATCCCGTGTAAACGCTCAGTCCGGAAAACGTGAGCGCCGCCAGTGTAAATCCACCCATGCTTGGCGTGAGCAACTCGACCACCACCATGCACAGCATCAGCACCACGCAGATGATCGACCAGAACAGGGGATCCATTCAAGCTCCACACCCACGATGGAGCGCCGGCTTCCAGCCGGCTGGAAGCCGGCCCTCCGCGCACTCTATGCTGTCGCGCGCACGACCACCGCCGAACCTTGCGCGCGCAATACGATGACTTTTACACCCGCTTCGATGAATCCGCCTTCCGAAATCGCATCGTACGTGATCCCTTCAAGCCGCACTTTTCCCGCGGGCCTCAGCACCGTTTCGGCCACGCCGGACATGCCAGTAAGAGCGCTGAGTTTCGTCCCTGCGTGCGGTTCGATGCCGCCCTGGACAGCCAGCAGTGCCGCCGACGAACCGCCGCCGCCCGCAATCGTCGAACTGTTGACCGTCTTCAGCGCGAAGCGGTTCGACCACGGCAGTTTGATGCCCTTCCACCACGCCAGGCCCATAAAAGCGATGATCGTCATCAAAGTCAGCGAGGCCCATTTCGCGCCGCTGATCGCCTGCTGCATCATGAATTCGCTGGGCTTGCCGGAAAAACCAAGCAGCCCCGGCAACATGCCTTCCGGCAAAAACGCCGCGACGATCGAAACGATCACCATGGCGATCCCGACAAATCCGAGCGCGCCGAACGTGGGCAGCACAAACAACTCGAACGCCAGCAGCAGCGCCCCCACGCCAAACAGGATCAGTTCGATCAAGCCCGCGTTGTTCGAAAAAACTTGCAGCCAGAAAAACATGCCCATCGAAAACGCGAACACCGCGTAGCCGATGCCGTGGCCCGGATGCGCCAGTTCGACGAACAGCGCCAGCAACCCGATGATGACCAGCAGCCAGCACCAGATCGGGTTGCTGAAAAAGCGCGCGACCGATTCCGCGCTGCTGATGTCCATGCGCACGATCTGCGCGTTCGGCGCGCCCATGCCGAGCGCGAGTTCTTCCATGCTGGAGGCGACGCCCGAGGCAACGCCGTCGTCCACCAGTTCCTGCCCGGTCAGCGTCAGAATTTGATCTTTAAGCTTTACTGTTTTGACCAGCGTCGCGCCGCGCTTGCTTTCGATGTCAAAATCTTCTTTCGACATGAAGCGCCGGGTGCCGCCGCGCGTTTCCACGACTTCCATCGTGCTGTCCACCATCGCTTCGGCGAGCGCACACGGATAATTGTTTACAGTGCACAAATCGCGCATTATTGCGCGCATAACGCCGTCCAATTTTTGCCGTACCGCCGTGGCCAGGTCGCCATTGGGGTTGAATCCTTTCGCGGCGCCCATTTCTGAATGAGGTTCCACGATTACCCCTTTGCAACCCAACGCCAGAATCGCTCCGCCGCTGAACGCATAGCTCCTCACAAATGCGATGGTCGGCACCTTGCACGCGGCGACGCTGTCGGTGATTTGTTTGCACGCCACGACGTCGCCGCCGCGGGTCGTGATTTCAAGCACGATCAAATCGAATTTCTCGCGTTCCGCGTGCCGCAAGCGCCGCTGGATAAAATGGACCTGCCACTCGTCAATCATGCCCGAATTGGTGTTCTCGTCGTTGACCGGAATCACCATGATCTTCGCGTTCGGCTTGAGATTGATGCCTCGTTTGGAAGGAACAAACGAGCCGGCGACCAGCCCGCTTTCCTGCGCGTGCATCCACGCCGATTTGCCGCTCGGCTCGTCGTCGGATTCAACGGCGAGCAGGTTCACGCAAAGGGGCGCGGCCAGAATCAAAGAAATTGTGCGAAAATACCAGCCCATTTACGTAAAACCTTCGAACATTCAAACCATCAGATCCATGAAACAATGAATCTTTGAAACCTTGAATCTTTAAATCTTGAATTTCGCCGTTATTCCACCGGCTGATACTCGTGGCACCAACACAACTGATTCGGCTCAAGCGTCTTCCCCGCCGCCACCGTCTTCGGATGGCTCTTGATCCACATGTTTTCAAACTCCTCGCGCGTCGAGTAGCCTTCCTTGCGGATGTCGTCGTCGGTGATGTCGCTGACTTTCATTCGTTCAACGCGCGTGAAACAGAACGCTTTGCCCTTCACGCGGAAGACATCGCCCGGATCGCCCCAGCGGCGAAAACGGCGGCTCATGTGCTTGCCGCCTTTTAAGATCTGCTCGACGTGGTGCGCAAGGACCATGAACGACGCGCCGAATTTGTCGTCCAAATCGGAGATGCGCCGCAACGCGTCCGCATCGAAACTGCTGCGCCCGGCCTGCATCGCTTTCACCGCTTCGGCGACGTAACGATCCGAAAGCGGTCGGCTGATCCCGAATTCCGCCGTCAGATAATTGGCGGCGGCGCGCTCCTGCGCGAGCGCGTCGCCCTGCGGTTCGGCTTTGCGCAGTTCTTCGATTTTCAGCAGCGCGGCGGCGAGGCGTTTTGTTTTTTCAACTTGCAGCTCAGGGGACATTGAGGGGGAAGCTCCATTGAAAGAATCTGTTGCGCGACACACGTTCATCTTATCATCGCGGCGCGGTGCAAGCAACAGGGGCATGGCAAAAACGCCGGACGGCGCACCGTCATCAGCATTGTTGCGCGACGCGCAACGCCGCCGTTTCCCCTCTCCCTCCGGGAGAGGGCCGACGCATGTACTCATGCGCGGGGTGAGGGGAACTCGGCACTTGAATGGATTCCCGCGTTTCCCCTCACCCCGCGAGCGGGTACGCTCGTCGGCCCTCTCCCGGAGGGAGAGGGGATTGCACCACAAGCCCGGTGTTTAACCAAAAGAGGAGGCTACCGCGTTCCGCCGATTGTTGCATTCTGCGCCCTTGCCGTTTACATATACGAAATCTCATGGCCGCCGACCCCGCTCACCAAAAATGCCTCGACCGCGCGCTCAAAGCGCTGATGTCCCGCCGCGACCCGCGCGGATTCTGGGAGGGCCGGCTCTCGTCGTCGCCGCTGGCGACTGCAGTCGCGCTGTGCGCGTTCGCCGGCGAAGACTTCCCCGATGAAAAACGCGCCGCGGCTTTTCAGTATCTCGCCAAAACGCAAAACGCCGACGGCGGCTGGGGCGATACGGACATCAGCAAGAGCAATCTCGCCGCAACGTTGCTGGTGCTGAGCGCTGGCAATTGGAGCGCCGGCTTCCAGCCGGCCCGCGATAAAGAGGGCGGCCGGGCCGGCTGGAAGCCGGCGCTCCAACGCGACACGCTCCCACCCGACGCCCTCGCGCGAGCGAACGCTTTCGTCGAAAAACTCGGCGGCCTGCGCGAGGGCCTCACGCGCGTTTACGGCAAGGACATGACCTTCCAAGTCCCCATCCGCATGACCGCCGCCTGCGCGGGCTTGTTGAAATGGAGCGACGTGAACGCGCTGCCGTTTGAACTGGCGCTTGCCCCGCGCGGATTGATGGGGGCGCTGCGCCTGCCGGTCGTTAGTTACGCGCTGCCCGCGCTGGTGTGCGTGGGACTGGCTCGCCACGCGAATGCGCCGAGTTGGTTTCTGCCGTCGCGTTGGCTGCGTTCAGCCGCGACGAACAAAGCGCTCGCCACGATTTTGAAAATGCAGCCGGAGAGCGGCGGGTACCTTGAAGCGATTCCGATCACCGCGTTTTGTTTGCTCGGCCTGAAAGCTGCGGGGCGCGGCGATCATCCAGTCGCACAAAACGCGCGAAAATTCCTGCGCGCGGCGCAGCGCGAAGACGGCTCGTGGCCGGTCGAAGTGAATCTTTCCGTGTGGAACACCACGCGTGCCATCGACGCGCTCGCGGCCGGCGGCTTGCTCGAAAAAGCAATGACGCAGGCCGAGCGTAACGCGACGCGCGATTGGATTCTGGCGCAGCAGACGAAGACGAAATCGGTCTACTCCGACGCCGCGCCGGGAGGGTGGGGCTGGAATCACCTGAGCGGGAGCGTGCCGGATGCGGATGATACGAGCGGGGCGATATTGGCGCTGAGGGCGTTGGGAATGCCGCTTGTGTGCGACCCCATAGATAAAGGGCGACTTTGGTTGGCCTCAGTGCAAAATGAGAACGGCGGTTTCCCCACATTTTGTCGGGGTTGGGAGTCGCTGCCGTTCGACAAAAGCGCACCAGATCTGACCTCGCATGCATTGAGAGCGATCGCGATTGATAAAGTCGTACATGGAGCGCACGTCAAAACTGGCCCCGCTTTTTTTAAGTCTTTGCGTGCCGGTTCGGCCGGGATGAACTTCCTTCGCGCCTCAATTCAGAAAGATGGCTCTTACAAGCCGCTGTGGTTTGGCTGTGAATCTGCGTCGGATAATTTGAATGCAACTTATGGAACGGCACATGCTCTATTCGCCATGGAGAATTATTTTGCGCTGTTGCGCTCGAGTTCGGAGGGAAGACCGCCTCCAAAGAATCAAGTCGCCGATCATCCGAACACCGCGTATCGCATCGCCAGCTTCGACTCGAACAAGCCACTTCCTCCGCCTTTTCTATCGCACGAGCGAACAGTGGCGTTCCAATTTCTCCTCTCCATCCAAAACCCCGACGGCGGCTTCGGCGGCTGCAAAGGCGCGCCCAGCACCGCCGAGGAAACCGGCCTCGCCCTGCGCGCAATCGCCGGCAGCGGTGTAGACAATGCGGACCCGGTTTGTACGCGCGCGGCGAATTGGCTGATGGAACATCAGCGGGCCGACGGATCGTGGAATCCGGCGCCGATTGGGTTTTATTTCGCGGTGTTGTGGTACTACGAGGAACTTTATCCGCTGGTGTACGCGGTGGGCGGGTTGGGGAGCTGGTTGAAGCAGAAGTGAAGAGAAGAGTTTTTTGTCCACACCCTTCGATTCCACTGCGCGGCACTTTTTCAAGCTGCATCCGTTGGATTGGCTCAACGCGCTGGGTGTCCAGACCGATGCCGCCGAAGTTGTGAATGTGGACATGAGCTCGATCAAAGGCGAGGCCGACATGGTGGTGATGGTCGGCATGGATCAAAGCGAGGCCCGTGAATGTAGAATTGCAGAGCGGATATGCCGACGATTTGCCCGAGCGAATGCTGTATTACGCCATGGTCATTCGCAGAGATCGCAAGGTGGATGTTCGCAGCATGGTAGTATTGCTCCGCCCTGAATCGGACGGCCCGGCAATGCGCGACCCGCTGAGGTGGACGAATAGCGCCGGGGTCTGTCTGGAATTTCGTTTCGAAGTGGTTAGAATCTGGGAACTGTCGGCGGAACGGATTTTCAACGGCGGGCTTGGCGTGCTGCCGCTGGCATTTGTCGCGGATGTGAAAAAAGAGGATGTACCGACGCTGTTTCGCCGGGCGAATGAGCGAATCAATAACGAAGCGACGCCGGGCGAGGCACGGGATTTATTGGGCGGCATCGAGTACATGCTGGACCTGCGATTCAGCAAGGAGTTCATCATGAGCCTGTGGGATAATGACGAAGTTTTGAGAAAGATGCCTTCGTACGATCGCGGCAAGGCTGACGGCGTGGCGATTGGTGAGGAAATCGGCGAGGCACGCGGCGAGGCACGCGGCGAAGTACGTGGCAAAGTTGAGGAAGCCCGCGCCATCCTGCTTCGACTCGCTCGAAAGAAATTCGGCGAGCCTGATGCATTGTCACTCGCCGCAGTCAATGCAGTTGCATCCGCTCAGGAACTCGAAGATTTGGTCGATCGTCTGATGATCGTCAGTAGTTGGGGTGAGTTGCTCAAAAAATAAACCGTCCGCCCGCTCAAGGAACATTCGCGCGTGTCCAATCTCCCCGACCTGACGCTCCTCAAAGCTCACACCGCCGACGCCCTCACCGCGCTCGCCGATGCCGCCGCGCGCGGCGTTCAACTGCCGAATGGCCTCAACGGCATCCTCGCGCGCAACGGCAAAGCGGCGAACGGCACTTCGCCGCGGACGAACGACACGCCGCCGCAAGTCACCGAATTGATCAAGCATCTCGACGAGCGCACCGTCGAAGCGCGCGCACCGCTGCCGTACCAGCACGACGAGTGGCGCCCGGCCGGCGACCAGTTCAAGTCGATTCCCGACACGAAAGAAAAGCGCGAGCAGATTCGATTGCGCGCGCTCGATGTCGCGCAGAAATTGCCGCGCAACCGGCCGCCGTCAAAGCAGGTTCTCGGCGATCTCGCCAAAGAAATTCTCGACCCGCTCGGCTACGACCACACCTTCACCGGCTTCGCAATGGTGATGCTCAACAACGAATACTGGCGCGAGGAATTCGCGGCGGTGCCGTTTGAGAAGCGCTTGTTTTCGATGCCGCATTGCCTCAAGCAAGCCGAGAATTGCACGGCAAAGATGGACGAAGTTCAGCTTCATTGCAACGGCTGCGGACTGTGTTCACTCGCCGATTTCGACGGCGTCGGCAAGCGCCTCGGCTACAACGTGCTGATCGCCGAAGGCACGCCGATTGTGATTAAACTGATCGCCAGCGGCGAAGTCGAAGCGATTTTGGGCGTCGCGTGTTTGAACGTGCTCGAAAAAGCGTTCGACAAAGTTCTGCAAATCGGCATTCCCGCGCTGGCGATTCCGCTGCTGCGCGACACCTGCCACAACACGGAAGTCGATGAAGATTGGGTGCTGCAAGCGCTGGGCTATCAAAAATCCGGCGTGAAGCGCACGCGCAGTTTTGTGCCGCTGCTGCGCGAAACCGGCCATTGGTTCGACGCGAAACCGCTGGCGGAGATCGTACCGTTCGACCGCGAAAACGCGGACCGCGCCGACAAAGTCGCCGAAGGCGAACGCATTTCGCTGGCGTGGATGCGCAAGGGCGGCAAGCGTTTCCGGCCGTTCGTGACCGCGGCGGCGTTTCAAGCGATCACCGAGCAGGACGAGATTCCGCGGCACGTCAAGCGCGTGGCGGCGTCGATGGAGATTTTTCACAAAGCGTCGCTGATCCACGACGACATCGAAGACGACGACGATTTCCGCTACGGCACCGAAACGCTTCACAAGTCGCACACCGTTCCGGTCGCGCTGAACATCGGCGATTATCTGATCGGGCGCGGCTATCGGTTGGTGGCCGACGAAATGCCTGCGCTTGGCGCGGACGCGGCCGTCAAAATCTTGCGCAAACTTTCCGAAGCGCACGTGAAACTGTCCGAAGGGCAGGGCGCGGAGTTGCTCTGGCGGAAAGGCAAAGAAAAAAATCTCACGCCGATCGACTGCCTGCGCCTGTATGCGCTGAAGACGGCGCCGGCGTTTGACGCGGCACTTTACTCCGGGATCGTGCTCGGCGGCGCGGACGGAAAATGGGACAGGGAGCTTTCGGAATTCGCCAAGCATCTGGGCGTCGCGTATCAGATTCAAAACGATCTCAAAGATGTCTCCGGCGACGAAGAAAACAAAGTAGATGTCTGCGGCGATATTTTGAAAGGCAGACCGACGCTGCTGTTCGCCATGGCGCTCGAAGCCGCCGACGAAACCGAACGCGCCGCGCTGCTGCAAGCGGCGCGCGAAGGGCCGCAGACGACGGTGAAACTCGAGACATTGAAAGATATTTATTTCAAACACGAAATCCCGTCGCAGGCCGACATGCTCGCCCTCAATCAGCGCCGGCGAGCCATGCATGCCGTGCGCGAAATTGAACACGACGGTTTGCAATCGCTCTTCACTTTTTTGGCCGCAACGTTGTTGGATTGACGCGCGTCGCAGAGTCCATTAGGTCAAGTGTTGTCACGAACTGAGTACAAGAGCCGTATCACCTCGGTTGATCGCTCATGCACCTCACACAAAATCTCCGTTTCCAGGCGCGCGAAAATCCAAACGAACCCGTGGGCGAATGCGGCCCCGGCGGCGCGGTCATGCGCGCGCTTTCCGCCGGGCTGTCCGCGCGCGCCTGGGAAACGTCCGCGCTGGAATGCTGGCGCGACGGTGGCTGGGTCGTCTTTTGCAAACGCGAAAATTCCGAATTGCAGATCATCCTCTCCGCCACGCAGGATGGCGAATGGTCGCTCCAAATCGCGCCGAAAAAAAGCTCACTCTTCGGGCGCAGTGGACAACGGCCCTCCGCGTCGCCCACGGACGTTCATCGCCTTGCGCTCGACGTCCACGCTCTGCTCGAAAAGGACGTGACATTCGCGCTGCCGCGCTGGTGCTGGGATGATTTTCCGGACAGCAAGAACTCGTCGCCGGCGCCGCGGGCGGCGAATTCCTGAGCAGCAGCGAGAGTATGGACTTCGCAGCGCTGGCGGCGTACAATGCGTTCCTGTGAAATGGCGAAGCGGAGGAATGCTCATGCAGACACCACTGATTATTTCCGATCCCGAAATCATGCTGGGAAAACCAGTCGTTGCGGGAACGCGGATTACTGTCGAATTGATTCTAGAAGAACTAGGCGCCGGCGAAACCCACCAGCAAATTCTCGAAGCACATCCTCACTTGACCGAAGAGGCAATTCTGGCGGCGATTCAATTCGCTGCCCGCTCGCTCAAGTCCGTAGCCGTTTATTCAAATTCGGCGGCATAGAGCATGAAAATTGTCGCGGACGAATGTATGCATGCGCAAATCGTTCAAACATTGCGCGCTTCGGGCCGGGATGTGACCTGGATCGCCGAGCGTGCGAAGGGCATTCAGGATTCCGCAGTTCTGGAAATGTCGAAGCTCGTAAATGCGTTGCTGATCACGTGCGATTTGGATTTTGGAGAACTTGTATACCGCAAGAAATTGGCAAATCATGGTGTCGTCCTGATCCGACTTTCCGGTCTATCCGAAAAACTGAAGGCCGAGATTGTTTTGCACGCTTTTGATAAGCACGAAAGCGAATTTTTAAACTCCTTCACCGTTATTGAACCCGGCGCAACCAGAATTCGCCAGAATATTGACTTGGCAATCTGATGGATTTCCTCACCCTCCTCCGCGACGACCTCCGCGAAGGCCTCGCCAAAACTTCCGCCGATTACCGCGCGCGGCACACGCGCTGGATTCTCTCGCAGCAAACGCCCGCAGGCGCGTTCGCCAATCGGCGCGGAAAACCCGACCTCTACTACACGGCCTTCGCGCTGCGCAGCCTCTCGGCGTTGAACGAACTCAAGCCTGACGCCGCCCGGCGTGCCGCGCAGTGGCTGCTCAAAATCGCGCGCGAACCAGACGCCATGCGCTTGCGCCAGCCGCACGGCGCGTTCTGCGACACCGTCCACGCCGCGTCGTGGTGGGATTCGATTTTTCTTTGCGAAGAAGCGTCTGAGAAAATCATCGACGATGCCGAGCGCGAAGCGTTGAAAACGCTCACCTTCAATCGCCTTTACACCATGCGCCGCGACGACGCCGGCTACGCCAAAACTAACATCGAATCGCACGGCAGCCTGTACCATACATTCATCGCGGCATCGCTTCATGCGCGCATGGGAATTGCGTTTCCAGAGCCGGAAAAGGCCCGCGCGTTTCTGCGCGCGCTCGCCCGCCCTGAGGGCGGTTTTCTCGAAAATAAATTCTCCAAACGCCCCGGCACCAACGGCACCGCTGCCGGCGTTTTTTTAAGCGCGATTCTCGGCGAAACCGACGGCCACGAAAAACATCTCGATTTTCTCGCCTCCATGCGCAACGCCGAAGGCGGCTTCGAAGCCGCGCCGTCCGCGCCGCTCGCCGATCTGCTCTCCACTTACACGGCTCTGCTCACGTTGAAAATGGGCGGCCGCCTGAACAAAAATCTACTCGAAAACGCCGCAAACTACGCGCGCGAACTCGATTCCCCCGACGGCGGCTATACGGGCTTTGCGCTCGAAAGCGTCGTCGATTGCGAATACACGTTTTACGGACTGGGCGTCGAAAGCATCGCCGCCCCCTGACCCCTGCTGTTTTTTCTCTGCGCCTTTGCGCCTCTGCGTGAGCTTCATTTATTTGCCGGTATGCTTGGTTTCGCGCCAGCATCCGGTTTCGCATCGGGCTTCGCATCCGCCTTCGGCGCCGGCGCGTCCTTCGGTTTCCCAATCCACTCGATCCTCACATTCCGCACGTAGCCCAGTTCGTCCTTCGGCGTCTTCGCCTTCTTTACCGCCCAATATACGTCGATCTCCACATCGAAATGTTTGTCCGCCAGCCGCGACAAATCCACGGCGACCGTCTGCCACGGCTCGTCCTTGTTCAGCTTCACGTGCGTCTTCGGCAGCATTTCAAAGTTTTCCACTTTTACGCCCAGCAACCAATCTTTCGACGGCGGCGCGGAGACTTCGAACAGCAGCGTGGGCCGCAGGCTCGCGTATTTCTTCGGGATCTCCACCGTCGCCGCGACCTTCGCCGGCACCACGTCGTTGACGGGATTGAGCTGGATCGCGTCCTCCCGCCCCTGGTATTTGATCCCAATTTTGCTGTTCTCGAATTGCGCGTCGCGGATGCGCCAGTTGGGCAGAAATTTGGCCAACTGTTCCGTCATCGTTTTGTCGTTGCCGCCAATGCGCTCGATTTCCACAGGCAGAACCGTCAACTCCGCCGCCGTTACGGCCACCGGCCCCTTCGGTTTGAACGGATTTTCCGGCGGCTTGTCTTCCGTCTTCTTCGCTGTGCCGATGTCGCCGACGGCATCGACCAGCGACTTTTTCACTTTCGGTTTCCCGTTCTCGTCCAACTCCGGCGGCCCGTCCGGCTTCTTCTCAACCGGCGCCTCCACCTGCGCCACTTCCGTGCTGGGCTTGTAGCACAGCACGGCGCGGTCCTGGATTTTGAATTCCAATTCCGCCGCCGACAAAACCATCCGCAGCACTTTGTCGATCTCCAATTCGTTGAAGCCCATCGTGATCGGCGTCTTGCCTTTGTCCGCCGATTTCGGATCGAGCGCAATCGGCACGCCCGCCTGCTGCCGCAGATAATCGAGCACTTCGCTCAGCGGCTTGGCCGTCACGTCGAACGTGACCTTCTTGTCCAGCCCCTCCTGAACCTTCGCGTCCGACGCCGCGCGTTCCGCCGGACTCACCACCACCGGCTTCGACGCCGCGTTCTCCTCCTCTTCGGTCTTCGGACGCTTCTTGGGCGACGTGCCCAGAATGTCGCTCAAATCCGTGTTGGCTTTCGGCGGCGCCGGATCGGCATTGGCGACCGGGGGCGCGGTCTTCGTATCCGGCTTTGGTGCAACGCCAATTCGCGCCGTATTGTCAGTGCCGCTTGCGATATTTTTCTGCGCAGCCGGCGTCACCGCGGGTTTCGTCTCCACTTTCGCCGCGACTTTAGGAGCCGCGCTGCTCGCCGGCGCAGTTTTTGCCGCGGCGCTGTTCGTCGCCGAATTCTTCGTTGCCGCCGAATTCACTGCGCCCTTTGCCGAGTTCGAATTTTCAGTTGATTTCGCAGCGGCCGGCGGCATTGGATCGCTCGACGCCGTCACGGCTGGTTCCTGCTTCCCGCCGCGGAACACAAAATAAAGCACCGCGACCAATCCCAGCGCTGCGCACCCCAGCACAATCGGCGCCAGCGGCGAACTCGCCCGCTTCGCGGCAAGCATGCGCGCGGAACTGCCCGGCGCTCCGGCCGAAGGCGCGATCTGCGGAATATCCGGCGTGTAAGCTTGAATGCGGCTGCGCGACGAGCCCGATTGCCGCGGCGCCGCGGAATGCTGAACCACCGGACCGCTTTGCGGTCGTTGTCCCGCTTGCACGCCCGGCACGACCGACGTCCGCCGACCGCGCCCCCCCAAGGAGGGCGCGACTTGCGGAATGCGTCCGCTCGGCCGTGGCGCCGGCTCGTCCGCCGGTTGCAATTCCAGATCGCCGATCGGCTCCGCCGCATTTGCCGGATTCGCGCTCCCCGCCACGCTGGCGCAGGTGTAACAATATCTGTTCGCCGGCGACTCGCCCGGCTTCAAACTCATGTACGGCGAGCCGCACTTCGGACAACACTCGTTGGATGAAGCATTCATGATGACCCTGCATTATAATCCGTTTTGAATCGATCCATGCTCAAAAAAAACTCTCTTTCTTGTACCGCCGGTCCAGCCGGACCCTGTACCGCCGGCGTCCCGCCAGCCCGCCCCGTTTGTACCGCCGGCGTCCCGCCGGCCCGTCGCGCGCAGCGCGATTCCGCCGTTCCCCTCTCCCTCCGGGAGAGGGCCGACGGGCGTACCCGCCCGCGGGGTGAGGGGAAAAACGTTGCGATCAAATTAAATCTTCAAATCCTTCTGATCGCCCTCGCATCGATCGCCTTCCCCCTCCGCGCCGAAGACCCCGCGCCCCCCAAATCCCACAAACTCGACATCCGTCCAGTAGACGAGAAGGATTGGAAAGCAGACATCGAAAATGTCCACGCCGTGCTTTTGTCCGCCGCCAGCGAACTTTGGAAGTACTTCCCGGAACGCACCCTCCCGCCTATTGAAGTCTCGCCGCGCGGCGGGCCGATCACGCTTTTCCAACGCGGCCCCAACGGCGAAATTCGCGTCAAACTCGACACCGGCGGCTATCTTTGGGCGCAATACAGTTTTCAATTTGCTCACGAAATGTGCCACATCCTCTGCGATTTCAAACCGCACGAAAATCCCAACCACTGGTTCGAAGAATCCCTCTGCGAGGCCGCCAGCGTCTTCGCGCTGCGCCACATGGCCGAAACTTGGAAAACCAAACCGCCCTATGGCAATTGGAAAGATTACGCCAAGCATCTGCGCGAATACGCCGACGACCGCACCAAACTCGCGCAGGTTCCCGACGGGAAAACGTTCCTCGACTGGTTCCAAGAAAACGAACCCGACCTGCGCCTCAAATCCACCGACCGCGCCCGCAACAACATCGTCGCCGGCGTGCTCGTCCCGCTGCTCGAAGCCGAACCGAAAATGTGGGAAGCTGTCACTTACCTCAACACCGAAAAGCTCAACAAATCGTATTCGTTCAAGCAATACCTCGAAGCATGGCGCCGCAACAGCCAGGAAAAACACCGCGCGTTCATCGATAAGATTGCGAAGCAGTTTGGGCTCGAATTAAAGTAGAACGGAGCTCCGCTCCGTTCCGAACGACGAAAAGTAGAACGGAGCTCTGCTCCGTTCCGAACGATATGGAGCCGTGCGGAACGGAGCGGAGCTCCGTTCTACGTTTTTACGCCAACATCTTCTTCACCACCTCCCCATGCACATCCGTCAACCGATAATCCCGCCCTTGAAACCGATACGTCAATTTCGTGTGATCCATCCCCAGCAAATGCAAAATCGTCGCCTGCATGTCGTGAACATGAACCGGATCTTCGACGACGGACAATCCAAAATCGTCCGTCTTCCCCAACTCCAATCCGCGCTTCACGCCGCCGCCAGCCAGCCATAGCGTGTACGCCGAACCCAGATGATCGCGCCCCAAGCGCTCTTTCGAAAATTTCCCCTGCAAAATCGGCGAGCGCCCAAATTCGCCGCCCCAAATCACCAGCGTGCTGTCGAGCAATCCGCGCGCTTTCAAATCTTTCACCAGCGCCGCCGACGGCCCGTCGCACGCCCGGCTCACCTTCGGCAAATCCAGCGCAAGATTTTCGCCGGGGCTCGATCCGTGATGGTCCCACGGCGCATGATTGAGCTGCACAAACCGCACGCCGCGCTCGAGCAATCGCCGCGCGAGCAGACAATTGTTCGCGAACGAACTCTTCCCCGGCTCCGTCCCGTATAGCGCGTGCATTTCTTTCGGCTCTTTTGAAATGTCCATCAGTTCCGGCACGCTCGCCTGCATCTTGTACGCCATCTCGTACGACGCAATCCGCGTCGCGATTTCCGGATCGTTGAATTCTTGCAGCGACGATGTGTTCAATTCATTCAGCGTGTCGAGCGATTTTCGCCGCAGCTTCTCGTCGATCCCGCCCGGATTCGATAGATACAAAACCGGATCGCCCGACCCGCGCATCTGCACGCCCTGATACACGCTCGGCAAAAACCCGCTGCTCCAGCACGCCGTCCCGCAGCGGTCCGCGATCCCCGACGACAACACCACGTACCCGGGCAAATTTTCGCACTCGCTGCCCAGCCCAAACGTGACCCACGACCCCATCACCGGCCGCCCCATCCGCGGCGACCCGGTCATGAACAAAAGCTGCGCCGGCACATGATTAATTTCATCCGTGCGCATCGACTTGACCAGCGCCACTTCATCCAAAATCCCCGCCAGCCCCGGCAGCAGTTCACTCAACCAAGTCCCATTCGGCCCGTGCTGCTTGAACTCCCAAGGCGACGCGAGCACATTCGCCGCCGCCAGATTCGTCATCCCCGAAAACCGAATCCCCTTGACCGCCGAAGGCGGAATCGGCTTCTGATCGTTCTCCTTCAACACCGGCTTGTAATCGAAAAGATCGAGCTGCGAAGGCCCGCCGGTCATGTTGAGATACACAACGCGCTTGGCCTTAGCCGCAAAATGCGGCGCTTTCGGCGCCAGTGGATCAGTCCGCTTCGCATCGTCCCCGCGCGCGTCGCGATCGAACAACGCCGCCAGCGCCATCGCGCCGATGCCGAGCGACGACGCGCCGACAAAGTGGCGGCGGGTGAGGGAGTGGAGGGAGGGTGGTTGTTTTGTCATATTGGTTTGGTCATTTCCCGCTAGGAAGGACGGTACCGTTGCAAACTGAAAGATGATACTTCAAACTTGTTGTCGGTTAAACTCAAATGGGTAATAGTGCTCACGTCCCTTTCCGCTATCGGCGAACCGCACTCCCCAGAGGCCATAACCATCCTCATCCAAAACGAAATGAATTTCAAATGCGTCGAGAACGTCCGCATCGTTTTTGTTAAGACCGAAATCCACACCTACAAGATACCATGATGCAGTTGCTCCGAAATGTGCTGGAACCACGAAGTGTGCAAGATAATCGATGGCCTCACGCCGGAACTCGTCGATTTGAGCGGTTACACGTCGAGCCAAATCGAAGCGGGCGATATTCGGCCCGTTCGAATCACCAGAAACACGGAATTCGATTTCTTGGTAATCAAACCTCCAAACAAATTCCGCGTGCCCAGTTGAAAGACGGGGCACGACGTCGACTTTAACTTCATCTTTGCTAAGGTGTACGCCCTTCATTTTTAAAGTGGCCTCCAAACGCGATTTTCGAAGCAACGACTCTGTGCCACGGTCTCATCCAAATTCAACATCACATTCGCCGGGTGCCACGGATTTGAATGTACTCATTCAAATCCGTGCTCGAATGCAATCCGCGCATCAGAATTCAGTGAGAAGCAGCGCCACCAAGTTGCTCACCCCTTGCAAACCTGCACCAATTGCACTCAGCCCCCATTCCCAAACTACCCCAAGCGGCACAAAACTCGTCCCGAATGTAGCCGGCGTAGAGACAGCACCCATTTTGTACAAAACCCATCAAACCCCTTCGCGAAGATTCGCGTCGATTCGCGCAATTCGCGGTTCAAAGCCGTTGCCGTTAACTCAGCACTCAGGACTCAGCACTAGTTTTTCGTCACCGTCTCATCCAAATTCAGCATCACATTCGCAACCACAATCCATGTCGCCAAAGCCTTCGCATTTGCTGCATCCGCTTTCACGCGCGCCTGAACCAGCAGCGTCTCCGCCGCCTTTGCGTCTTGATCGTACGTCTTCACCGCGTCCGCACGCAGCGCGGCCAGCTTTTCAATCTCGCTCGCCTTCGGCACGCGCGACACACATCGCCGCAGCCCATACGCAATCTTCGCCTCGTCCGTCCCATTGAATTCCATCATCTTCTGCGCCAGCCCGCCCGCGCACTCGACATAAACAGGATCGTTCAAAAGCGTCAGCGCTTGCAGCGGCGTGTTCGTGCGGCTGCGTTTGACTTTGCACACGTCGCGGCTGACTAGATCGAACGTCTGCAAACTCGGATATGGCGCGGTGCGCCGCCAATAAATGTACATCCCGCGCCGAAACCGGTCGCCGTCCTCGGCGGTCTTCCAATTGCTCTGATTTCCCGCGAACGACTGAAAGCCGAAACTGTTCTCCCAAATCCCCGGCGGCTGCGGCGGAAAAACGCTCGGCCCGCCGATTTTCTCATTGAGCCGCCCGCTCGCCGTAAGCGCAATATCGCGCACCATCTCCGCCTCGACGCGGAAGCGCGCCCCGCGCGCCAGCAGCCGGTTGTACGGATCGCGCTCTATTAATAGAGGCGTCGCGACCGACGATTGCCGGTACGCCGCGGACATCACAATCTTCTTATGCATCGCCTTCATGTCCCATTTCGCGCGCATGAATTCAGTCGCCAGCCAATCCAGCAACTCCGGATGCGACGGCACATCGCCGCGCGTGCCGAAATCTTCGACCGTCTCGACAAGCGGCGTCCCAAAAAACAATCCCCAATCCCGATTCATCGTCACGCGCGCCGTCAGCGGATTATTCTCATCGACGAGCCACTTCGCCAGCGCCAGCCGATTCGGCAAACTGGGACCGCCGCCATCCTTGGCGGCAGAATTCGAAAGCGGCGGAAAAATCGCCGGCACATTCGGCGAAACCTTGTCGCCCGGCGCATGATAACTTCCGCGAATCGCCACGTGAGTCTCGCGCGCCTGCGCCCGCTCTTTCATGATCATCGTCTTGGGCGCTTTCGCCGCATCCTGCCCAGCTTGCGGCACAGGCAGAACGGGATCGGCCGCCTTCCCGCCGTCTTCCGTATTGTTGAAAAACGCAAGAAACTGATAGTATTCCGTCTGCGAAATCGGATCGAACTTGTGGCTGTGGCACTGCGCGCAATTCATCGTTAATCCGAGCCACACGGTTGCAGTAACTTCCACGCGGTCATTCAACGCCGCCCAGCGAAATTCTTCGGGATCGGTCCCGCCTTCGTCGTTGAGCAGTGAGTTGCGATGAAATCCCGTCGCGACTTTCTGCTCCAGCGTCGCGTTCGGCAGCAAATCGCCCGCAATCTGCTCAATCGTGAATTGGTCGAACGGCATGTTGTCGTTTAGCGCTTTGATCACCCAATCGCGCCACGGCCACATCGTCCGCGGCGGATCTTTTTCATACCCGTGCGTGTCGCCATACCGCGCGCAATCCAGCCACGGCCGCGCCCAGCGCTCGCCGTAATGCGGCGACGCCAGCAGCCGATCGACGGCTTTCTCATAGGCATCCGCGCTCGCATCTTTCTCAAACGCTTCGACCTCTTCCACGCTCGGCGGCAGTCCAATCAAATCGAGACTGACGCGCCGCAGCAAGACCGCCTTCTCCGCCTCGCGCGACGGCGCGAGCTTTTCCTTCTCCAGCCGCGCCAGAATGAAATAGTCAATCTCGTTGCGCGGCCATTCCTTTTTCTGCACGGAGGGAAGGGGAGGGCGCATGGGTTTCTTAAACGCCCAATGCTCGCGCGGGTCTTTCACTTTCACATCGTCCACGCCATCCGGCCAAATCGCGCCT
>DATGGK010000232.1:0-4434 GCA_035308565.1 Planctomycetota bacterium
GCGCCGCCTTCCGTGCCGTAGATGCTCACGCCGTTGTCCGGGCCGCTGTCGGCGTGGATCGCCCAACTGATTTCAAGCGCCACGCTCTTGCCGCCTTTGAGCTTGATCAGCGCCACGGCAAGGTCCTCGACTTCGAACGGCATCTTCGGATCGACCTCGCCTTTGCCCCAACTGCCGTTGCCTAGGCCGCGGTTGCCGAATTTCGCGTAGGTGATGCCGCTGACACATTCGGCGTCGAAGTTGTTCATCAGGTACAGCGTCATGTCGAGGAAATGCACGCCGATGTCGTAGCAGCAGCCGCCCGACGCATATTTCTTCTGCGTGAACCATGAGCCGATGCGCGGAATGCCAGCGCGGCGCAGCCAATGCGCGCGGCCATGATAGAGGTCGCCGAGTTCGCCGTTGCGCGCGTATTCTTTCACCATCTGCGTGTCGCGCATGAAACGGAAATTCTGCCCGACCATGAGCTGCACTTTCTTCTCTTTCCACGCGTCGATGATCGCCTTCGCTTCCTTCGCGCTCGTCGCCATCGGTTTTTCGAGCAGCACGTGCTTGCCCGCCTTGATCGCGTCGATCGCGATGGGCATGTGCAAATAATTCGGCACACCAATGGAAACGGCGCCGATCGATTTGTCTTTCAACAAATCCTTGTAATCTTCGTAGCCCTTCATTTCCGGATAGCGATCAATGGCTTCCTTGCGGCGCTGCTCGTTGGGTTCGGCCACCGCGGCCAGTTCGACGGCCGGATGCTTCTTCCACGACTCCATGTGATAAAGCCCGATGGCGCCAGCGCCGATGACTCCGACACGAATGCTCTTGGACATGTGACTGCTCCTTTTCTCAAGACGGTGATGAGGGACTTTTAATGCGGAACAATAGTCTGAATTGCGATAATAGTGCGATTTTTCGGAGCGGCAAAGATAAGAAAGAAAATGAGATTGGATTGGATTGGATGACGTCGGGGCCAAATGTTTCGACCCGCGTGCGCACGCTGCCGTCCGCTGGCTTATTTTGCAGCGTGGGCGTCGTTGGATCGGATGGCGGTCCCCACCCACGCGCCTCTACTGTGCATTGTCGTTTCAATCAGTGCCTATCCCCACGTCCTTCACCCGCTCAATATCCTTCACGAGCCATTTCGCAAACACCGTCTCCACCGGCAGCGCCGCCACTTCGCGCGCCGCGTCCGGACTCATGATCACAGGCCACCCGCGCGCGCCGTCGATCACCGCTTGAACAAATGCGTGCGGCCGAGCCTCCTGCCCGTCGCGCGCAAACGCCTCTACCATCCGCGCCAACTGCTCTTTCCCAATCTCGACCGAATCCGCGGGCAGCACCAGCACCCCGTCGCGCTCGAACGAGCGCGCCAGCCCGCGGATTTTCACGTCGGCACTCTGCTTGTGCTTGTTCCAATCGCCCGGCGCACCGCCGCTTTTGCCGCCCGCCTCTTTGCCCGGCGATTTTTGAAAACGCAGCGCCGCCGCAGCCATCGCTTTTTCCCAGCGCGCGCGAAACGCCTCCGCCGCCTTCAAGCCCTCAATCAGAATTGAATGCGCTCCACTTTTCGCGCCGGACGTCTCCACAATTTGCAGCGCAAATCCTTGCAGCGAATCTTTGATCTTCGCCGAAATTTCCGGCCGCGCCGCAACCAGCGTCCCCCCAAACGGCCCGCGCAACACGGTGCTGGCAACGCGTTCGATGACGGTCGCGCCACCATTCGCCGCGAAGTAGCGCGCTGAATCGGGGTCGGATTTGTCGGCGAGCAGGATGGCAACGATCATTCAGTTTAGACCCAGTCGGAAATCCTTCGTGCAGATTCTTGAGATTCGTTGTTCCCCGTCTTCTTTGCGCCTTTGCGTGAGAAGTTCTTTGCGTCTTTGCGTGAAAATTCTTCACGCCTTCAAAAACCGCTTCCCCGGCAACTGCCGGCACAGCCGCTTCACTTCCAGCACCAGCATCGTCGCCAGCACTTCATGCGCCTGCAATCCGCTCTGCACAATCAGTTCGTCCACCGAGCGCGCCAGATTCTGATCCAGCAGCCCGAACAATTTCGCCTCGCGCGGATTGAGATTGATCGCGCGCAAATCTGTCCCGCTCGGCCGCGTATCCGCCGCGGTCACTCCCGTCGCGTCCAGCAGCGGCGTTGGCGCCTCGATGGGCGCTTTCTCCGCCGCGCGGATTGTGCTTTTCGACGCCGTCCGAATCCGCGCGTCCTGCGGCCGAATCCGCACCATCGGTTCGGCAATCTGGCGCAGTTCGTCCAGAATATCCTCGACGTCCTCGACCAGTTTCGCGCCCTTCTTAATCAAGCTGTGCGGCCCGCGCGAATTCGGACTCGCCACGCTCCCCGGCACCGCGAAAACTTCGCGGTTCATGTCCACCGCGTAACGCGCCGTGATCAGCGACCCCGACGACTGGCTCCCTTCGACCACGACCGTGCCCAGCGTCATGCCCGCGATGATGCGGTTGCGCCCGGGAAAATTCTGCGCGTTCGCCGGCGCGTCCAGCGGCTGTTCGCTCAACGCCGCCCCGCGCGCGCCGTCACCGGCAATGCGCTCGTAGAGTTTCGCGTTCTCGGGCGGATACACCGACCCAATCCCGTTTCCCATCACCGCCAGCGTCCGCCCGCGCTCGACCGACAACGCGCCGACATGCGCCGCCGTGTCGATTCCGCGCGCAAGCCCGCTCACGACCGTGAATCCCGCGCGAGCCAATCCCGCCGCGAGACGCTCGGCCTGCTCGCGCCCGTAATGCGAACACAGCCGCGAACCGACAATCGCCACCGACAGCGCGTCCTCCGGAATCAGCGTCCCATCCACATATAGTATGGGCGGCGGATCGTAGGTGCTCAGCAGCGCGCGCGGATACGCCTCGTCGTCCATTGTCACAATCTTTACGCCGCGCTGCCGCGCCCGCTCGATCTCTTCCAGCGCCCACGCATCGTTGCGCGCCTCCGCAATCCCGTCCGCCATGCGCGGCGTCACGTCCTGAATTTCCAACAGCCGTTCGCGCGGTACGGCGAGCACCGCTTCCGGCGACCCGAACACCCGCACCAGTTTCCGAAACGTCACCGGCCCAATATTCCGCGCCCGCCAAAGCCGCAACGCGGCCACCAGCGAGGCACGCGGAGCCTCAATAATGGAGTCCATGCCAAGGCTAATTACCGTCCCGACCATTTGCTGTCAAGCGCGTGCAAAAGTTGCACATTGCTCGTAGTCCCGCCTTTAGGCGGAATCACTCCGGCTCCCTGTCGCGCCGTGAAAAAGTTGCACATCGCGCGTGACAAACGCGCCTTTCTTCCGCGTCTGATGTCGGACTCGCCGCGCACTCTAGCGGACTGGATAGAGTACAAGTCGGACATAGGGAAGGAGATATAAAAACCTGTAAGGCCGAAAGTCGGACGCCACGAGCCCTCCCGACGACCCTGGTCGGACTCGAACAATGTCCAATAGATGTCCAACAAAACTTCAACCTCCTGCCCGCTCGCTCGGCGATCTCGCGCGCCGCGCTGGCCGCTTTGGACGCCGGCTTGGAGCTCAGCTACGAGATCAAATTTACGCCAATTGCTGGCGAAGCACGCTCCGGCAATGCGAAGCGCTTCTTTTCGGACTCCTCAAGGCTGGCAGCATAGAAAGGAACATTGAATGAAAATTGAGATCGACAAGAACTTGGGCGTACACATTTGTTCTCAATGCAAGTCGGCGTTGCAAGACGCCGAATTCGTGCTGTGCGGAATCCGGATCGATGCAGACGAACCGATAATTTGCATCGATTTCGTTTGTCCCAAATGCAAGTTCAACGGCCGCTATACGATGTCGTTCATTGAAGCAAATCCTTCCTTCTGTTCAGCGTTGGAAAAGCTGAAAGACATCGTTTGCGACCAAGAAGAGTTTAAGCGTACGCGCAATCCACCTGTTCGTCTGAGAGGTAACCGCTTCTTAGACGACTTTTCCAATGAATTTTGAGAGCAAATTCTCGCGCCTGCATTCGTCACGCGCGCTTAATTCGGCGAGTCGCGGATGGCGACGATCAAGTTTCAATCGCACGCGCCCGCGCGGGCGCGAACCGAGGAGCTGCGCAAGGCGGAGTTTGAATATATTGTTTCAATCCACGCGCCCGCGCGGGCGCGAACGGACGGTGCCCGCCGAGTATACGACCGCGTGTCGGGTTTCAATCCACGCGCCCGCGCGGGCGCGAACTTGCGTTTGCAGGATGCTCCACAATCTTCGTCACGTTTCAATCCACGCGCCCGCGCGGGCGCGAACTGCAATAATTGCGCTTTTTTTGTGGCACGCGGACTGTGGGCAGGGAACTGCGCCGGAACGCCGTGGCTTTGCGCCAGCGTTTCTTCCGTGACGGCGAACTTCCAGGCGGCGAGCTTCCCGCCAAACCCTTCGTGGCGGTGGAAGCCGATTCCACTTTCGTCCATGCTTGGCG
>DATGGK010000233.1:0-40639 GCA_035308565.1 Planctomycetota bacterium
GGACTTGCAGTTGCCCTCTCCCTTCGGGAGAGGGCCGACGCATGTACTCATGCGCGGGGTGAGGGGAATTCGGGCTCGAATGAGATTGCCGCGCGTCCCCTCACCCCGCGAGCGAGTACGCTCGTCGGCCCTCTCCCCGTGGAAGAGGGGTATGAGCCGCAACCCCGGTGATGCAGCCTTCGCAGGCGGGCGTCGCGGCGCTGGCGCTACAATTCGCTTGCATTAACCCGTCCGCGCGGGTGTATATTCAATACGCTTTTTCGGAGAGCCGTTTTCATGCGTCTTCGTTTCATCGCACCATTAGTAGGCGCCCTCGCTCCGGCGCTCTTCGCCGCCGATGCGAAGCTCAGCTACAACCGCGATATCCGCCCGATTTTTTCGGAGAATTGTTTTGCCTGCCACGGGCCGGACAAGAACAAACGCGCGACCGACATGCGCCTGGATGTGAAAGAATTGGCGTTTGCGAAATTGAAAGAAGGCGGATTCGCGATTGTGCCCGGCGATGTGAAACAGAGCACGCTGCTGGCGCGCGTCGCGAGCACCGAACCCGAAGAGCACATGCCGCCCCGAAAGTTCGGCAAGACGCTGACCGAAGCGCAGATCGCAACGCTGAAGAAATGGATTGAGCAGGGCGCGGTGTACGAAGGGCATTGGGCGTATGTTCCACCGGTGCTGGCCGCGGTCCCGCCAGTGGCGAATGAAAAATGGTGCCGCAACGCGATCGACCGATTTATTCTCGCGCGGCTTGAAAGCGAGAAGATTGCGCCATCCGCCGAAGCCGACAAGGGAACACTGCTGCGGCGAGTGAATCTCGATTTGATTGGCTTGCCGCCGACACCGGAAGAGCTCGCGGCATTTACTGCGGACAATTCGGAGAACGCGTACGAAAAAGTTGTGGATCGGCTGCTGGCATCGCCGCATTTTGGCGAGCGCATGGCGATTTACTGGCTCGATCTGGTGCGCTATGCGGACAGCATCGGCTGCCACAGCGATAACTCACGCAACGTCGCGCCGTTTCGCGATTGGGTGATCAATGCATTTAATTCGAACATGGCGTTCGACGAATTCACGCGCGAACAGCTTGCCGGCGATCTGCTGCCGAACGCGTCGCTGCAACAAAAAGTCGCGTCGGGCTACAACCGATTATTGATGACGACCGAGGAAGGCGGCGCGCAGCCGAAGGAATACGAAAATAAATACAACGCCGACCGCGTGCGCAACGTCAGCGCGGTGTGGCTGGCTTCGACGATGGGCTGCTGCGAATGCCACGATCACAAATTCGATCCGTTCAGCGCAAAAGATTTCTACAGCATGGGCGCGTTCTTCGCGGATGTGAAGGAAGCGCCCGTGGGGCGTCGCGAAGATGGCATGCTGGTGCCCGACGCCGCGCAGGGCGCGGAGTTGGCGAAGCTGGACTCGCAGATTGCCGACGCCAAGAAAAGGCTCGACACATCCACGCCGGAATTGATTACGGCGCAAGCTGAGTGGGAAACGAAGACGCGCGGCGAGAAGCACGTGAACTGGACGCCGCTGCAGCCGTTCGTCGTTGAATCGGCGCAGGGTGCGAAGCTGCAGATTCAGAAGGACAAAGCGAGCGTGCTGGCCTCGGGGAAGAATCCAGACGAGGATGTGTACACGATTCGCGCGAAGACGAAGCAGAAAGGCATCACGGCGTTTCGGCTGGATGTGCTGCCGGAGAAATCGCTGCCGCAGAATGGGCCGGGACGAGCGGGGAATGGGAATTTTGTGATCAGCCAGATTTCAATTACTGCGCAGGCGGCAAATGTACCGCCGGCGTCCCGCCGGCCAATTGAATTGCAGAATGCGAGTGCGTCGATTGAGCAGAGAATTCTAGCGGACGCGAGTCTCGCGAAAGCGTGGGACGCGGCTTCAACGATCAGCGGAAAAGAAGTGCCGGGCAAAGCGGGATGGGCGGTTCTGGACAATTCCGGCAAAGCGGGCAAGGCCGAGCAGCTTGTGTTTGAAACGAAAGAGGATTTGGGAACGGGCGATGAAATCGAATTGGTGATCACCATTAATCAGAACCACGGCGGGCAGCACACGCTGGGGCATTTCAAGCTTTCGGCGACGAGCGACGCGCGGCCGGTGAAAGCCGGCAAGGATTTGCCGAAAGAAATTTCGGACGCGCTGGCGCTTGACGAAGCGAAGCGCACGCCACAACAGAAGAATGCGCTCGCGGCGCATTATCGTTCGATCGCGTCGCTGCTGGATTCGGCACGGAAGGAGCTAGCGGCGCTAGAAGCGAAGAAAGCGGATGTGCTGAAAAATGTGCCGTACACGCTGGTGGCGATGTCGGGCGAGCCGCGCGTGTGCCGGATCAAGCCGCGCGGGAATTTTCTCGACGATTCCGGGCCGGTAGTAACGCCGGACGTGCCGGCGGCGCTGCCGAAATTGCAGATCGAGAAGCGGCGGCCGAACCGGCTGGATTTGGCGAATTGGATCGTCGCGAAAGAAAATCCATTGACGGCGCGCGTGTTTGTGAACCGCCTGTGGAAATTGTTTTTCGGACTGGGCATCAGCAAATCGCTCGAAGATTTCGGCGCGCAGGGCGAATGGCCGTCGCATCCGGAATTGCTGGACTGGCTCGCCGTCGATTTTCGCGAGCACGGCTGGGACATGAAGCGCGCGGTCAAACAGATTGTAATGAGTGAGACATACCGTCAGAGTTCGGCGGGGCGCAAAGATTTGAAGGAGCGCGATCCGTTCAACCGGCTGCTGGCGCGGCAAGGCTCGTTCATTCTCGATGCGGAGATCGTGCGCGACAACGCACTGGCGATCAGCGGGCTGCTCTCGGAAAAAATCGGTGGCGCGAGCGTGAAGCCGTATCAGCCCGACGGCTACTGGATGCATCTCAATTTCCCGGCGCGCACGTACGTGGCGGATAAAGGCGAGAACGAATACCGGCGCGGTCTGTACACGCATTGGCAGCGCACGTTTTTGCATCCGAGTCTGCTGGCCTTCGGCGCGTCCACGCGCGAAGAATGCTGCGCGGAACGCGTGCGCTCAAACATCCCGCAGCAGGCGCTGGTGCTGTTGAACGACCCGACCTACGTGGAAGCGGCGCGGGCGTTCGCGCAGAAGATCTTGAAGGAGGGGGGCACGGATACAGAGGGGCGGTTGAAATTTGCGTTTGTGCGGGCGCTGGCGCGCGCGCCGAGCACGAAGGAGCGCGAGGTGCTTGCGAAATTGCTGGCGAAGCATTTCGACGATTTTTCGAAGGACAAAGCGGCGGCGGAGAAGCTGCTTTCTGTGGGGGATTTTCGTGCGGAGAAGGATTTGAAGGTTGAGGAATTGGCGGCGTGGACGTCGGTGGCGCGGGCAATTTTGAATTTGCATGAGACGATTACGCGGAATTGAGCGTCAACTAAATTCGATTTCGCGCAAAGACACAAAGAAATAGCGCAAAGGTCGCAAAGGAAAATCTTGAAAATAATGTCTGGCTGTTCTTTGCGCACTTTGCGCCAGCTTTGCGACTTTGCGTGAGAAAAAGGAAAAAGCAGATGCATTGCAATTGTGACGAAGTTCCCCTTCAACACACGCGCCGTTCATTCCTGAGCCGCTCGACCATCGGCATCGGCGCAGCGGCGCTGGCGTCGATGTTATCGCCGCGAACGGCGCGCGCTGACGGTGACGACAAATGGCGCGGCGTGGTCAATCCGCTGCATTTTGCGCCGAAGGCCAAGCGCATCATTTACCTCACGATGGCGGGCGGGCCGTCGCATTTGGAATTGTTCGATCACAAGCCGAAGCTCGCGGAACTCAGTGGGCAGCCGATGCCGGAGTCGTTCACCAAAGGGCAGCCGATCGCGCAGTTGCAGGGGCAGGCGCTCAAGTGTCTTGCGCCGCAGTATGCGTTCAAGAAATGCGGGAAATCGGGGCAGGAGATCAGCGAGATTCTGCCGCACATTTCGACGCTCGCGGACGACATTTGCATCGTTCGTTCGATGGTGACGGAGCAGATCAATCACGATCCCGCGCAGACGTTTATGAATACCGGCACCTCGATTTCGGGGCGGCCGAGCATGGGGTCGTGGATGATTTATGGACTCGGCAGCGAGTGCGAGAATCTGCCCGGATTCATCGTGCTCACGTCGGTCGGCGGCGGGCAGGGGCAACCGATTGCGGCGCGGCAGTGGCACAGTGGATTTTTGCCGAGCCGCTTTCAGGGCGTCGCGTTTCAAGCGAAGGGCGATCCGGTTTTGTACGTCGGGCGGCCGGGCGGCGTGACGGAGGCTCGACAGCGCGACGTGATCGACGCGGTGAGCGCGCTCAACACGATGCATAACGATTTGGTGGACGATCCGGAGATCGCGGCGCGCATCAGCCAATACGAGATGGCGTTCAAGATGCAGGCGAGCGTGCCGAACCTGCTCGATATTTCGAACGAGCCAAAACACATTCTCGACGCGTACGGCACGAAGGGGCCGGACGGGACGTTCGCGTTCAATTGCCTTCTTGCGCGGCGGCTGGCGGAACGCGGCGTGCGCTTCATTCAATTGTATCACCGCGGATGGGATCATCATGGCGGCGTGAAGAACGGCGTGAAGACCACGGCGGGCCTGGTCGATCAGGCCACGGCGGCGCTGGTCAATGACCTCAAGCAGCGCGACATGCTCAAGGACACGCTGGTGATCTGGGGCGGCGAATTCGGGCGCACGCCGATGGCTCAAGGCGACGGGCGCGACCATCACATCAAAGGCTTTTCGATCTGGATGGCCGGCGGCGGCGTGAAGCCGGGAATTTCATACGGTGCGACTGATGAACTGGGCTACAACGCGGTGACGGACGTGTTTCACGTGCATGATTTTCACGCGACGGTTTTGAAATTAATGGGCATCGACCACAAGCGATTGACTGTGAAATTTCAGGGGCGCGACTACCGGCTGACGGATGTGTTTGGAAACGTGGTCGAGAAGATTTTGGTGTGAGGGTTCAAGGGTTACTAGCTATTCAAATGACGCCAGGGGCGCGCTTGAACAGCGATTGCTAATTGTTGATTGTTCATTGTTGATTCTTGATTGACCAGTGCGCATTAAGCAAATCACAAATCAACAATCACCAATAAACAATCAACAATTGCCGTTCGGTGCCGCTGGAGTCATTTGAACCACCGGTCAAAGATTCAAAGCTCTCAGAATCATGCGCTCATGACCCGCAGCTCAGGCCGGATTGCATTCCCTGCGCTGTCGATCAGCACCGGCCCGCGCGCGCGGCGCAGTTCGAAGGCGTCCGGCGCGTGTTCGATCTTCTTTTCGCCAACATAAATGCGCTTCACGTTTGTGCCTAATTGCGTCGTGACCACATAGGGAATTGTGCCGGACTTTTCGGCGAGTTCCTCGACGGTGATGCGGTTCTCGATGCCGCCGCCGATCAGCGTGGCTTCGTCGCCCACGGCCGGCGCGCCCAACGGCGTGTATTCCAGCGCCGTGACATCCGCGACGATCAGGTTCATCGACACGGTCCCGACCACCGGCACGCGCACGCCGCGCACGATCACGCTCCCCCGCCCCGTCAACGCGCGGCGGTAGCCGTCGCTGTAACCGACCGGCAGCGTTGCCAGCAGCGATTCTTTGCGACAGACGTGCAAGCGGTTATAGCCGACCGTCCAGCCTTGCGGGCGCCGTCCGAGATGCACGATCCGCGTGTGCAGCGAAAGCGTCGGGAGTAATTCCAGATTGTCGCGAGAGGCCGGCCAGCCGCGCAGGCCGTGCAGCAGCACGCCGCAGCGAACCATGTCCAACTGCGCTTTCGGATGAAACACAGTCCCCGCCGAATTGGCCGCATGACGCACGCGGAATTTGATGCGGCGGTCTTCGCAGGCGCGCAGCAACTGGCGGAAGAGGCTGACCTGTTCGGCAGTCGGCGCAGGATCGAGTTCTTCGGCGCTCGAAAAATGAGTGAAGATGCCTTCGAGGTCCAGGCGCTTTTCTTCTTTGATCCACGCCGCCGCGGTCAGCACGTCGCCGGGGCTGAAACCGCCGCGCCCCATGCCGGTGTCGGCGAGCAGATGCACTTTTGTTTTCTCGCCCGCGCGGTGGCCATGATTGAGCGCGCGCGACGAATCGGCCAGCGCTTTGACTTCGTCGAGGCTCGACACAGCGAATGTCAGATCGGCCAGGATTCCCGCGCCGAGTTCCTCCGGCAGGCAAGAGCTAAGCAGTTGAATCGGGCATTCCAATCCCGCGTCGCGCAGTGCCAGGCCTTCGGCCACTTCGTTGACGCCCAGCCGTGTCGCGCCGGCTTCAAGCGCCGCGCGCGCGACGCGTGCCGCGCCGTGCCCGTACGCTTCGGATTTGACGACGGCCATCAATTCCGCGCCGTTTTTCAACAGGCGCAGCAGCGCGCGCGTGTTGTGCCGCACCGCCCGCAAATCCACTTTCGCCCAGACGCGCGGTGCGTCGGGCGTGACGCTGTCGGTATGCACTTGGAATCCCCCCACGTTTGTAGTCCCGCCTTTACGCGGAAGGCGCGACCCAGCCGCCTGAAGGCGGAACTACGAACGAATGCTTCTCGATTTCATCGACGAAAGGCCACGCAAAGCTTGAGTGAAAATCTGTGCAAGTTCATATTTTTCAATGGATTAGGAATTCATTATTGTCCGATAGTTTCCCCCTCTCCCTCCGGGAGAGGGCCGACGAGCGCGGCCGTTTGCGCTCGCGGGGTGAGGGGAACGCGCGGGGAGGGAAAAGAATTTCTTCCGATAATCCCCGTCATCCCGCGCGCCGCCAATCGTTGAATGTTCAGAGAAGAACACATTCAACGGAGCAAGAAAATGAACACCACTTGCAAAAGCCTTTCAGCCCTGACACTCGCCTTTGTCCTGCTCGCCGGATTGAGTTCCACGCGCGCCGCGGCCGCTCAGAAGATGGATCTGAACACCTGCTCCGAAGCCAGCCTGATGCAAATCCCCGGCGTGCACAAGCAGATGGCCGACCTGATCATCGCGCACCGCAATTACGCCACGATCAACGAACTCTCCGATAAGACCGGCATCAAAAACGAGCAGATGCTGGCGCGCATCGCGGAATGGAGCATCCAGCCGTACACGACGCCGCGGGCGGCGAGCGGGGGTAATGGTAATAGCGGGTCGGGGTTTGGGGGGATTGCGGGGAGGTAGCGAAATTCAATCAGCGAATGCAACTTTCAGCGGGGCGATGATTCAAATCATCGCCCCGCTTTATTTCTTTTGAAAAAGACACCTGAGCATGGAGAATGGTTTGTTCCGCCTAAAGGCGGGACTACGAACGAACAGGAACATTTTTAAAGATACCTTCGCGCCGCACGTCTGTTCAAGGATTGATAAAAACTCGTTTGGGATCACTTTGATGCAACTGCCCGTTCTGCTTGCCGACGAAACGCTCTGGGACATGCTCTCCAAGACGCTCAACGAATCCGGGGGCGTCGAGAAAGCGGTCTTCTACCTGCTCATCGGCTTCTCGCTGGTCTCGTGGTCGATCATCTTCTGGAAACTCTTCACCTTTTACGAGGCCAAGCGCAACACCAAGCGCTTCCTCTCGGTCTTCGACGGCGCGGAGAGCTTTGGCGAAGCCATGGCGCACGGCTCGGGGACCGGCCAGTCGCCGGTGCTGGCCGTGTTCAAAGGCGCAATGTACGCGCTGGACAACAAAGGCGCGTCGAATTCCGTCCCCGCCGACGCGCGCGGGATCAAAATCAATCCGGGCGCGACGCGCGAAGAAGTGGTGACGATCTCCATGCAGCACACGGCGCGCGATTATTTTTCGAAGATGCAGTACGGCCTGGGATTCCTCGCGACCGCCGGCAGCGCCACGCCGTTCATCGGACTGTTCGGCACCGTGTGGGGCATTTTGAACACGTTCCGGCACATCGGCATCGCGGACAAGAACAGTCTCGCCAGCGTCGGCGCGGGCATTTCGTCGGCCTTGATCGCGACTGCGGCGGGACTGGCCGTCGCGATTCCGGCGGTGATTGCGTACAACGCGTTTCTAGCAGCCTGCGACTCGATGCAGGAAAAAACCGAGCGCTTCATCGAGCGCGTAATGATGCTGGTGCGCGGCAGCGGTTGCATTCACGAACTGCCGGGCGCGAAGCCCGCGGCGATGATTTCGGCGCACATCCCCTCGCCGGCCTCGTCGGCGCCGGTGGGGACGAGTTTGCCAGCGTCGCAGGTGAAGACACATGTGACAGGCGCGCCGCAGACAGTTTAAAATAGGGCCCATAGGGCCTATAGGACTTATAGGGCCTATAAGGCCTATGAGAGGAAATTATCGCAATGGCAATGAGCGGAATGGGCGGCGGGCGGCGGCGGCCGATGGCGGAGATCAACATGACTCCGCTGGTGGACGTGATGCTGGTGCTGCTGGTGATTTTCATGATCACCGCGCCGGCGCTGGACAAGCAGGGCGTGGATGTGAATCTGCCCAAGGCCGACGGCACCAAAGCGGGCCAGGGCAAGCAAGTGCTGCCGTTTTCGCTGACCATCGACACACTGGGCCGCGTCTACGTCGCCGGAAAGCGCATCGAAACCGCCGACGTTTCCACGCAACTGCCGCTGCTGCTGAAAGGTCGCGAGAAGGAAATCCTGACAATCAACGGCGACCGCGCGCTGCCGTACGAAGTGGTGATGAAAGTGGTTTCGGTCGTGCGCCGAGCGGGCGTGGAGAAGATTAATCTCGCGGTCGCGGGCTTGAGCCAACAATAATTATTTCATAGGGCGTATAAGCCCTATTTAGCCCTATTTGGCCTATTTCCCTTGCATTTCCCCGCGCATCTTATATTATCCCGATGGGATAACTAGAGATTCGGATTCATGCGCGTTTCTCAAAAGACAGAATATGCGCTTCACGCCATGCTGGAACTCGCGCGGCAAGCGCAGCACGGCCGGCCTGTGCGGACGGCGGAGATCGCGGCCGCGCAGCAGATTCCGGAGAAATTTCTCGAACTGATTCTGGTCGAACTGCGCCGCGCGGGATTGGTGACGAGCGCGCGCGGACCCATCGGCGGGCATCGCCTCGCGCGCGATGCAGAGCGCATTTCGGTCGGCGATATCTGGCGTGCGATCGAAGGCCAGCAGGAAAGCCGCAGCCGCAACGGCAAGCGCAGCGCCGCCGATCCGTTCGCGGCCGTGTGGTCGCAAGTCGATCAGGCCGTGTCGGAGGTCGTGGACGAAATGACGCTCGAAGAAATCCGTGCGCGCAGCGATTCGCGCCAAAGCGTGCCGGACTTTTCGATTTGAAATTTTCTTTTTTCAATTTCGGTTTTTGAGATTCGGATTTACAAATGAACCGTGAAACTTTGAAACCGTGAAACTTTGAGACTGGGAGGAAAACCGTCATGGCACGCATTTACGAAGACAATTCGATGAGCATCGGCAACACGCCGCTGGTGAAGATTAACCGCATCACGCAAGGCTGCGGCGCGACGGTGCTGGCGAAGATCGAAGGGCGCAGCCCCGCGTATTCGGTCAAAGACCGCATTGGCGCGGCGATGATCTGGGCGGCAGAGCGCGATGGGAAACTCAAGCGCGGATCGAAGGACGTGACGATCGTCGAGCCGACGTCCGGCAACACCGGCATCGCGCTCGCCTATGTCGCCGCCGCGCGCGGTTACCCGCTAATTTTGACCATGCCGGAAACGATGTCGCTGGAACGGCGGCGCATGTTAAAGGCGTTCGGCGCGGAGTTGGTGCTGACCGAAGGCGCCAAAGGCATGCCCGGCGCGATCGCGAAAGCCGAGGAGATCGTCAACAGCGATCCGAAAAAATATTTCATGCCGCAGCAGTTCAAGAACCCGGCCAATCCCGAAATTCATTTCAAAACCACCGGCCCGGAAATCTGGAACGACACCGACGGCGGCATGGACATTTTTGTCTCCGGCGTCGGCACCGGCGGGACGATCACCGGCGTGACGCGCTATTTCAAACAGGAGCGCAAAAAACAAATCCGCTCGGTGGCCGTCGAGCCGAATACGTCGCCCGTGCTGACGCAAATCCGCACAGGCCAGCCCGTCAAGCCGGGCCCGCACAAAATTCAGGGCCTCGCCGCGGGCTTCAAGCCCGACGTTTTGGATTTGAACATCGTTGACGATGTCGTCATCGTGACCAGCGAAGAATCCATTGAAATGGCCAAGCGCCTGCACAGAGAAGAAGGCATCACCGGCGGCATTTCGTGCGGCGCGGCGATGGCCGCGGCGCTCAAAGTCGCGCAGAACCCGGAGTTCAAAGGCAAACTGATCGTGACGGTGCTGCCGGATGCCGGCGAGCGCTATTTGTCGAGCATTCTCTTCCAGGACATTCCCGCGCAGTAATACTGTACCGCCGGCGTCCCGCCGGCCGGTTCCCCTCTCCCCTTGGGGGAGAGGGGCCAGGGGTGAGGGGTCGCGCGCGGCAATGAGCGCGCCAAATTATCTAAGGCCTGACCGAATGGAACAAAAGCGCAGGAGCATAGTCAAGACGCTGAGTTGGCGCTTGTGTGCGACGATCATCACGACGCTGGTGGTCTTTGTCGTCAAAGGCGAATGGCGCTTCGCGATGGAGATTGGTTTTCTGGATACGACGATCAAACTCGGCGCGTATTTCTTTCACGAACGCTTGTGGAATAAGATCGATTTCGGCCGCGAGGTTCCGGCGAAGGCGGGCGATTTCGAAATCTGATTTATGCTGGCCGGTAAAGCTTGAGCGCGGCGGCGTGCTTCGCAATTTTGCGCGCAAGTGACGGCGGCTTTTGCCCAAGAACAAGGCTGTGTGCCGGATTATCATCGAGCGGATCGTGGTTGACTTGCTGGTTGAATTCAGCGCTTCGCATCAGCGCGACTGAAAGAGCAACCGCGCCGTGCGCCGCGCTTCCGCGCCGAGCCGCCTCTTCGATGGTTGAGTATTTCTCCCAATCGACCGACATCTCGACGTCCGCCATAACGCTGCTTTGAGGGCGGCCTTCTTTCGTCCAGCAATCCGGGTGCACGCGGCGGAAGACCAATGCAGCATCCGGAATCGGTTCATTTTCGATCATGATTCGAGAACCCATTTTAGATTCGGGAGCAATTCCTCGACGGTGTTCGTTTCGCCGCTCAATTCGTAATCGTTGCGCTCATCAACGGCGGCGAATTCCAGCGGCGGTTTGGGATGAATGAAGATAACCAGTTCGCGGCCTTTCGAATCGCTGCCGGCCCATTCAAACGCGACACCGCCATCGGTCATTGGACCAATATCCGGAAGCTGCGTCTCGCTGGAGCTTTCTTCAAGCGTGGAAATCAGTTCAATCAAGCGTTCGGCGTTGCGCAGTGCTTCTTTGGACGGAGTTTTGGATTTCGGCCCATTCCAGCCCGGGCGTAGCGAGGCAATGTGATGCACTTTCGCAAGCATCGACTCTCGACTCAACGATTTTTTTGATTCAACCTGTGTAACCATTGTTCCGGCCTTTCTGCTCCGATTCTAATCTACTTCTCAAACAATTCCTTCAGCGAGAATTTCGTCGGCGTTGACACTAGCTTCCGTCTTTCTCCTTGGCCCGCAACGCCTGTAGCGCTCTAAGTTCGGGCAGCAAACGCAAATCCTTCGCTCGCCCCGCCGCTTGTTTCGCGGCGATGAGGCCTTCCAGCGTCAAGACCCACATGTTCTCGCCGTACACTTCCGCCTCCACGGCGCAAGCTTTGACAGAGTCGTAGTCTCCCAATCCTGAAAGTTCGCCAAGCAAGTCTATGTCCCCCTGATCCGTTTCGAGTGTAAAATTGAGCCCCGCTTTGATGGTTGCCGGATCCAACTTGAAGGGAAGCCCCGGCGGAACACCCCTCAAGCGCGGTTTGAAGGGTCGCAAAGCGTCGCTGATTCGCTGATAGTTTCCGGGTGAGCGCCGATAGCAAATATCCAAATCGGCAGTGATATAACTGGCGCCCTGAACGATCGCCGCAACGCCGCCAATCACAACGTAATCCACCCTAGCTCGGTCCAATGCGATCAGCAGTTTCTCGATTTGAAGCATGGATCGCTCCTTTGATCTTCGCGTTGCGGAACGCCAGCATCATGGCCAGCGCGCCTTCGTGCCGCCTCAACCGCTCGGTCGGGCTCATCCGCAGCCGCTCGCGCAGCATCGAAAGATCCACGCCATCGGCTTCAGCCCACGCCAGCACTTCATCGGGAGTGGCGTCGTCGGGCGGCAATTTCAAATCCAGGGCGTGCTCCATACAGTCGATCCCTATTCCGCTACTTTTCAAACAATTCCTTCAGCGAAAACTTCGTCGGAGCCACGCTCGGCGACATGATGTTGCGGCGGCTGAGCGCTACATAAAACTCGAGCGAATCCGGAAAGAAGTACGCCGAATGCGCGGCGACGGGCTGCTCGGCGGACTTCAACAGCTTGCGCGCTTCGGAGATGCCAATTTTTACGTTGGCCTGCGCGAGTTTTCCCAAGCCGTCGGAAATGTGCGAAAAACGCTCGCATTCACGCGCCTTGTTCAGCACACAGAAATGATTGGTGAGGACGAGGGATGTTGGGTCGTCTGGCCGGCGGATCAGCGGCGCGCGGTCGGTCGGATCGAATTCGAGCACTGCGCTGGGCTTTGTGTTCGATTTCTTCGCCGATTCGCTGGACCATGTCAGATGAAAAAGATTGCCGCACGCCGTCGGCCCCGCCGCGACGAGTTTCGCCGCCGCTTCCGCGGGGTCGCCGGCGTTGGGATCGACGCTTTCCAAAATTCGGCGCAGCAGCAGCCCGCGCGGAATAAATCCCGCGGCGTTGCTTTTCGGATCGGCGTGCCACGCTTTGCCGCGGACGTTATAGCCGTCGTGAATGCATGCGACCAAACCATCGGCGTTCATCCCCGTGTATTGCGTGATCATGCCCGGCCAGCCGATCGCCATGTACGCACGCCGCGCGGGATGGTCCGGTCCACGCGCGGGCAGTGAGTCGGCCACGATCAGCACTTGCAACGCAACATCGTCGGCGCCGATGGGAAAATCCAGTGTCCGTCCGTGGATCACTTTGCCGTCGGCGGTCCGGTCGCCCCACGCCGCGAAGGCCGAGCAGGCCGGCCCGAAATAATCGGCCAGCGTGTTGATGCCGACCAGATCGTCGCGCGTGAGCACGCGGCCAATGACTTTGGATTTCATGCCGTCCTGTCCGACACGCGCGAGCATCCCCGCGTAAAGCCCGTCGAGTTCTTCTTTGGCGTCGGCGTCCCACGCGAAATTCTTCTTCGACCACGGCAAGAAATCCGTGTTGTACAGTTTGACCGTGACGCCCGGCAGGCTTTGAATCGCCGTCTCCAGCTCCGCGATCATTTCATTCGCAAAAAGATAACCGACCGCAAATCCGCGCTCGCCCATGCTCTCGCCGCGCAGGCGCAGCACGCGCTGGTTGTTGACGGTGGTGATCGTCGCGGCTCTTGCCGCGCGTTCGTCAGGCGATTCCGCGCGCGCTGTCACGGAAGCCAGCGCGCTGACGAGCATCAGCGCCACGCACGCGTCGCACCAAGCCGTAGGCCGAGACCGCGCGTGGGCGCCGCGAAAAACCGGGAAGAACTTCAACAGAGAGACGAGCCTGTTTCGCGACTTGCGCATGAGCATCTCCG
This sequence comes from Planctomycetota bacterium, assembly GCA_035308565.1. Lineage (GTDB taxonomy): Bacteria > Planctomycetota > SZUA-567 > H5-PLA8 > H5-PLA8 > JANXLS01. Next base: position 13,564 of record DATGGK010000233.1, read on the forward strand.
AGTGGGCCGTGCAATCTTTTAGACGCGCCGCCAGAAGCGCGATTCATTCTTTATCGGCAATTCGTAGGGCGCGTCTCCGGCGCGCCTTTGAAAACTTGGCGAGCCGGAGACGCGCCCTACCACGCGCCCTACGATTCTTGCGAAAGCACTTCCTTTGCGCAACATCTTTCCGGCAATTTGCGCAAATCGACTCCCCTGTATAATCCGCCCACCATGCCCATGCTGCGCCGCCTCTACAATTGGATCGCGATCAAAGACGACGTGGCGCCGTCAGCTCTCGATTCGAAAAAATCGCCGACCGCAAAACGCAAGCTCGGCAATTCCGGCGAAGATCACGCGCTGGCGCTGCTCAAAAAACGCGGCGACAAATTTGTCGCGCGCAATTGGTCGTGCAAGAGCGGCGAATTGGATTTGGTCACGTGGGCTGGCGAAACGCTGGTCTTCACCGAAGTGCGCACGCGCTCCGGCACCGAGTTCGGTACGCCTGCGGAAAGCGTGACGCCGTGGAAACAAGAACGCATCCGCCGCGCCGCGCACGGATTCTTGGTGCGCCATTGCAAAGACGGGCGCCTCCCTTGCTGCCGCTACGATGTGGTGTGGATTGTGTCGAACAAAAATGGCGAAATTGTGGATTCGGGAATCATTGAAGGCGCGTTTGTTTGAACTTTGTTGAATGTTAAACGTTAAATGTTGAACGTTTTTTCTTGCGTGAGCCAGAGTACATTCAACATTCAAAATTCAACATTCAACAAAGTTCTGGACTGTTTGAAATTTTGCATCGTTGAATCAGGAAGATCCCATGCGCAATCCTGAAATCATTTGTGTCGGCAACATCGTCGTCGATGCCGTCGGCGTCTACGTCGATAAGATTCCCGACGAAGGCGCGCTGGCGCTCTTCGACCGCGTCGAAATGCATCTGGGCGGCTGCGCGGGGAACATGGCGCTGGCGCTGGGCAAGCTCGGCCTTCCCGTGGGCATCGCCGCGAAAGTGGGCGCTGACGGGCTGGGCGATTATTGCGCGAAGACGCTTCAAGATGGCAGCGTGGACACACGCGGATTGGCGCGTTCGCCGAGCGATTCGACATCCTTCTCCTTTATTATGGTCCCGCGCAGCGGAAACCGGCGCATTCTGCACACGCTCGCCGCGAACGCGACATTTGGGCCGAAGGACATCGACACGGCGCTTTTTTCCGGCGCAAAATGGATCAGTTTCAACGGCCTGGCGCTGATACCAGGATTGGAGGGCGAAAATCTCGCCAGCCTGCTCAAAGCCGCTCATGCAGCCGGCGCTCGCACAGCCGGCGACACCGCGATCAATGACCGCTTCACCAAAGCGGATTGGGAACGGATGCTCGGGCCATGCTTTGCACATTTCGATATTCTCTTTCCATCGGAAGTCGAAGCGATCCTCATCACCGGCGAAACGCAGCCGCGCAAAATCTGCGACGCGCTGCGCGCGCGCGGCGTGAAAATTGCCGGCGTGAAACTCGGCGAACGCGGCTGTGCCATTCTTTCCGACGACGGTTACGCCGAATTGCCCGCGTACAACGTTCAATGCGTCGACACGCTCGGCGCGGGCGACTCGTTCATGGCCGGGCTGATCGCGGGAATGCTGCGCGGACTTGCGCCACGCGACGCGGTGCGATTGGGGAATGCGGTCAGCGCGCATTGCGTTCAAGCGGTGGGTGCGACAACGGGAATTCGAAAACTTGATGAAATTCTCGCGTTTCAACGAATGCGCGGATAACGTTGCCGTAAGTGGCCCGAGACGCCGGCGGCACATGTATCGTAAAGAAAAGGTGAAGCGCATTTTTTCTCACATTGTGACTTTGCGCCTTGGCGCGAATTCATTAAAAAAGTACAATGAATTGCGGAATCGTTATCGGCGCACTCATCTATCGCTGACAACGCGGCCTTTTGCGACGCGAAAGGCGACTATGTAACGGGCGAGGGAAGGGCGGGAGGTTACCAGTGGCAAAGCACGGCCAGCCGGATGAGCCGGAAGAAGGACACAAGCCCGTTGGCGAGTTGTTGATCGAAATGGGAGTGCTGGACGAGGAGAGCCTGCACAAAGCCCTCGACCTCCAGCACCAGCGCGGCGGCGCCATCGGGCAGATCATGATCGAAGAGAACATGATCACCCCCGAGGCGCTGACCCAGGCGCTCGCCGCTCAATACGGCATGGAGCCGGTCGATTTGTCGCAGGTCGAGATCGATCAGGAAGCCGTGAAGATGGTTTCGGTGTCGATGGCGCAGGTCTACCGCATTGTGCCGATTTCGTTCGTCGATAATGTGATGACCGTGGCGATGGCCGATCCGCAGAACATCAACGCGATGGACGATCTGCGCTTTATGCTCAACTGCGAAATCGCCGGCGCCGTCGCGCCCGAAGGCCAGGTGATGCAGTTTATCGAGCAGCTCTACGGCAATCAGCGCGAGTCGATTACCGATCTGCTCAAGAACATGTCGAGCGAAGACATGCAGGTGCTCGAAAATTCCGCGAACAACCTCGATCCGAAAAACATTGAAGAGATGGTCAACGCCGCGCCAGTCGTGCGCTTTTTGAATCTAGTGCTGCTCACCGCGATCCGCGATCAGGCCTCCGACGTTCATTTCGAACCGTTCGAACACGAATTCAAAATCCGCTACCGCATTGACGGCACGCTGCTTGAAATTCCGCCGCCGCCGCGCGGACTGGCGCTGGCGCTGTGCAGCCGCATCAAGGTCATGTCGAACATGGACATCGCCGAGCGGCGCGTGCCGCAGGACAACCGCATCGAATTGACCGTCGGCGGCAAACCGATCGACTTGCGCGTCTCGACGCTGCCGACGTATTTCGGTGAATCGGTGTGTATGCGCGTGCTCGACAGAAGCGTCGTCTCCCTCGACCTCGAACGCCTCGGCATGCGCGAAGAGGAACTCGATTTTTTCAAAGACACCGTCAACCAGCCCAACGGCATCTGCCTCGTCACCGGCCCGACCGGTTCCGGAAAAACGACCACGCTCTACTCCGCGCTCAATCTCGCCAACACGCCCGACGTCAAAATTATCACCACCGAAGACCCGGTCGAATACGATCTCGACGGCATCATCCAAGTGCCGGTGAAAGCGGACATCGATGTGACGTACGCGAATTGTCTGCGCTCGATTTTGCGGCAAGACCCGGACAAAATCCTTGTCGGCGAAATCCGCGATTTGGAGACGGCCGAAATCGCGATCGAAGCGTCGCTGACGGGCCACTTGGTCTTCAGCACGCTGCACACCAACGACGCGCCGTCCACCGTGACGCGCTTGCTGGACATGGGCATCGAGCCGTTCCTCGTCTCAGCGACGCTGTACGCGGTGGTCGGCCAGCGCCTGGTGCGCTGCATTTGCACGAAATGCAAGGAAGAGTATCGCCCGACGGAAGAAGCGCTGATGGAGATCAACATGCGGCCGGAGGACGTCGAGGATAAGACGTTCTTCTATGGCAAGCGCTGCGACCACTGCAACAAGACCGGCTACCGCGGTCGAAACGCAGTCTTTGAGATCATGAAGATCGACGGCAAATTGCGCGAACTGATCATGAATTCGAAATCCACCGAAGTGCTGCGCAATGAAGCGCAGGCCGCGGGGATGCGCACGCTGCGCGAGGCGGGGATTTTGAAGGTATTCGACGGGATTACGACGATTGAGGAAGTGGTGAGGGAGACGCTGTCGTTCGAGTAAAGACTAATCTTTGGAAGAACGCATGGCCGACTCGCGCACTCAATCATTGCGAATTGCATGGTGGAATTCCAGACTCGCGCCGAAAGGAAAAGCGAGTTCGGATTCGACAATTTGGAAAAGAGCTTCGGCAGTCATCGCAGCGCTGATTAAACGGTATCGCATCGATTTGCTGGCCATTGGGGAGGTCGCGGAAGGCCAACTTCAGCGTATCGTAACTGAAAGTTGCTTGGAAGGCTTTCGAGTCCATGAAAGCACTGGGCGAGATGGGAGATTGCAATTTGAGACGGGACTCCTATATCGGAGCGCGCTATTTAGAATCATTAAGCATAAGCCGATTCTTTCGTTTCACGGTTCAAAGCGAAACATCGTGGGCAACCGCATCGATCTTCAAATATCCCGAAGCGGGGAACTCTTTTACTTATTCGTTTCTCACTGGTCCATGCGCCGGACGATTCCTAAAAATGACCCTCGCCGATTGAAACTTGGCGATTTTTTACGCAGCGACGTTAATGAACTTTTGAGTGACCGGCGCAGCCCGCCAAATATCATATTACTTGGGGACTATAATGATGAGCCGTTTGACACGTCGATCTCTGAATGTCTTTTTGCCACACGCGACAGGAGACTTGCGCAAAAGAACGGCCGGTTGTTGTATAATCCATTTTGGCGTCATTTGGGAGAACCGGAACCACATGGTGGCGCAACGGCGCCGGCGGGTTATCCAGGAACAGCTTATCATCGATCGGGAGATGAAACTTGCTGGAGGACGGTCGATCAGATTATATTTTCATCCGCGTTCGTCGAAGGGGGAAATTGGCAATTGAACGAAGCGCTTACGTCGATTTTGCAACTTGAAGGTCATTTTGACGACATCACCCATTCAAAGGCGGTATTCGACCATTTCCCAGTGATTGCGACGGTTGAACGAAAGGAGCAGCGAGATGGCGAGCTACAGCAACGCATTTAAGAAAGGTCTAAAGGCGGCGAAAAACGCAGTTCGCGCAAAGGCGGAAATCGATGCGGTCTTCAAGGATTTGGAGAGCGACATTCTGAAGGATACCGACGGAAACGTAAAAATCAGCCGCCGCGAGGTTGACGTTGACGAGAACGACGATTATCTCGTGTATTTGGGCGTGGCCAATGCAAAACGATCCACGAGAGTGATGGCAATTGCCGCTGAAAATCCGAAGATTTCCAACGGACCCGTTAAACTTCTTGCCAGATGGTCGCAGGATCCGCGTGGTTACCCATGCAAAATTGATTTGGGGGATATCGAATACATATCGCAAGACCGCGATGCGCTCCAGGAGAATCTGGCTCGGATGCTCGCCAACCCTGTTGTCGGTGAGAAACTTGCTGCATTTACAGAACTGCAACCTGAACAGTCCGTAGCATAATTCATCATGGACTCAAACCCCGAAATCCCCTCCAACCTTCCCCCCTTCGAACCCATCGCGGAGAGCGGGAGTCCCGCGCTGCTTCCGTTTCCGCGGCATTACACGCAGCGCGGGTCGCCGTTTCATGTGCCGCCCGTCGGTTATCTCTATGTGTCGCAGAAGGCGAATCAAAATGTGCGCAAGCGTTTTTTGCAGCTCACCGAGAAGATCGCGGCGCTGGGCATGCGCGCGCAGATCAACAGCGCGCCGCAACTGGGGCCGCTGCAAGCGGTGTTTACCGATTCGGCGCAGTATCCAAAGTGGGTGCATGTCGATCCGATGCTGCGCGGCGAAGCGGCGCGCGCGGACGGCTACAAGCTCACCGTCAACCAGGACGGTGTCGTCTTGCACGCCAACGACGAGAACGGCATTCTGTACGGATGTCTCACGCTGCTGCAGCTTATCGAAGACGGGCCCGACATTCCGGGGATGGACATCGAAGATTTTCCGCTGCTGCCGTACCGCGCGGTTCATCTGGATTTCAAAGGGTGGGCGCCAACGGGCGAATGGCTGCGCGCGGCGATCGACACGCTCGCGGGGCTTAAAGTCAATATCCTGATTTTCGAATACGAATCGCATTTTGCGTATCCCTCGCTGCCGGAATTAGCCGCCGACGGCGCGCTGACGCCGCAGGAAATCCAGGATTTGGACGCCTACGCGCGCGACAACGGCGTCAGGCTGGTGCCGCTGCTTTCGTGCGTCGGCAATGCGGGGCATGTGCTGGCGCGCTCGGAATACGCGGGCTTGCGCGAACATCCGGATTGCGCGCGCATGTACTGCGTGGCCAGCACCGACGCGCAGAACTTGCTCGTCGCCCAGCTTACCGATCTGCTGCCGCTGCATCCGGGCAAGATGGCGCACATCGGCGGCGACGGCGCGTTTGTGTTGGGGACCAATCCCGCCACGCAAAAACGCGCCGAGGAACTGGGCGGCGTCGAAGCCGTGTATCTCGATCACATCGGCGCGCTGTGCCGCTTTCTGGCGGGGCAGAGCGTGCAGCCGCTTATATGGGACGAATTGCTGCGCGAAATGAGCGACGATCAGATCAAGTGGCTCACGCCGGACGCGGCATTTATTTTCTGGCTGCCTGAGGGCCTGACGCCTGGGCTCGCGCCGGATGTGATTGCGAATTTGGAACGCTACAAGGTGCTGCGGCGCTCCGTGTGGGGTTCGTGCGTGGTTTCGCCGGCGGCTGCGTTCGGCGCGTTCGACTGCATCGACGCGTGGGCCGACGTCGGCCAGTTGAATTACATCAGCGGTTTTGTGGCGACGGTGCGCACGCGCGAATTTGCGCGCGGCGGGATGCTGCCGGCGGCGGAGTCGGCGTGGGCGGCGATTCTTTACGCGGCGGACCGCGCCTGGTCGGGCAAAAACACGATCGTGCGCGAACTCTTCCCGCAGCGCTTCGCGATGCGCTTTTTCCGCCAGCGCAACCTTGAAAATCAAAGCCGTATATGGGCCGGCTACGAAAATCTGATGACCGGCAACCCCGGCTCGGCGTACCAGTTTTTCAAATCCGAAACGGCGGCGCCGAAAAATGCCGAGACCCTGCGTTTCATGGAAACGTGGAGCGGCTTGCAGGAATTCTTGCGGCTGGCCTTGGAAATCGAAGCTGAAATCCGCGAAAATTTCGTGAATATCCAGACGGGTTCCGCGGACGCGCTGCAAGGCGGCTTGCTGCGCTGGCGCACTCAGGAATTAAAAGCACGCGCGCCAAACTTGATCGCCAATTTTTCGCAGGCGGCGGAACGCATTTGCGGCGAATGGGCCGTGCATGAATATGTCGAGTCGGCGCTGGCCTATACGCTGAGGCGGCTGGACGAACTCGAACCGCTGCTGGCGGGATTCGAATTGCCGGCGGAGACGTTCCGCGAGCCGCTGGCGATTTGACGGCAAGATCGAATTTCAATCCTAGATTTGACCTGCCCGCGCTTTTGACGATAAATCGTAGTTTCACATGAGCGCAAAGATCATCGAAGGAACCGCCCTGGCTGACGCGATGCGCGCGGAGATCGCGCGCCACGCGGCGGAGTTGCGCGCGGAAGGGAAGAGCGCGTGCCTGGCCTGCGTGCAGGTCGGCGCGAAGCCCGAATCACAGCTTTACGTCAACAGCCAGCGCAAGCTCTGCGCGTCGCTGGGCATCGATTTCCAGATGGTGCAGCTTCCCGACTCGATCAGCCAGATGGGACTGTCGCATAAAATTCACGAATTGAACGCGGCGACGGAAGTCACCGGCATCATTCTCGAACTGCCTTTGCCATCGCGCTTGAACACCTCCATCGCGCAGCGCACGATCGATCCAAACAAAGACGCGGAAGGCGTGCATCCGATCAATTTAGGCTTGCTGGTGTACGGCGTTGCGCATCACGCGCCGTGCACCGCCATGGCCGCGTACCAATTAATCAAATCCACCGGGGTCGATTTGCGCGGATTGGAATGCACGGTCGTGGGACACAGCCAAATCGTGGGACGCCCGATGGGGCTGATGATGCTGCACGATTTCTGCACAGTGACGACGTGCCACATTGCCACGCGCGACTTGGCGCTGCACACGCGCCGCGCGGACGTACTGATCGTGGCCGTCGGCAAACCGGGTTTGATCAAAGCCGACATGGTCAAAGAAGGCGCGATGGTGATCGACGTGGGCGTCAACCGAGTACCCGTGCTCAACGCAGACGGCTCGCAGGCGATTAGCGACAAGGGCACGCAGATTTTCAAGACCGTCGGCGACGTCGATTACGATGCGGTGCGCGAGAAAGCGGCGTGGATTACGCCGGTGCCCGGCGGCGTCGGGCCGATGACGGTGACGATGCTGCTGCGCAACGTCGTGAACGCGGCGCGGCAGACGCATGGGCTGAATCTGTAAGTAAGTGCTGAGTCCTGAGTGCTGAGTGCTGAGTGTTAGCACGAAAATTTCAACGTTAAGCGCTTTAGTTTTGAAGTGAACATATGAATCGCGCAAGCAATGAATTGGCGTTGTTGCAAGAAGCATTGAGCTCGCTTGAAAAAGGCTTCGCGCATCTGCCGGAATTTGGCGCGCCGCTTGATTCCGAAAAAATGCGCGCGACGCTGCTGAAAGTCGCGGAGAAATTGCGCGACAACTTTCCGTATCATCATCCGCTCTATATTGGACAGATGATCAAGCCGCCGCATCCCGTGGCGCGGATGGCATACGCATTAGCGCAACACATTAATCCCAACAATCACGCGCTCGACGGGGGGCGCGCGAGTTCCGCGATGGAGCAGGAAGCCGTCGCGAAGATCGCGCGGATGTTTGGATGGGACGAACATCTCGGCCATCTTTGCGGCGGCGGGACGATGGCGAATTTCGAGGCGCTGTGGATCGCGCGCGAATCGTGTAGGACGGGCTTCCAAGCCCATCCCGAACCGCGCCCTCGAAATGCCATCGCGGCATCCTCGCAAGCGCATTACACCCACGCACGTTTGTCGTCGGTACTGGCCGTTCCCTATCGAGAAATCGCCGTCGATGCGCGCGGCCGAATGAATGTCGCGGCGCTTGAAGCGGCGCTGAAGCGCGGAGAAATTGGGGCGGTCGTCGTCACACTCGGCACGACGGCGACGGGAAGCATTGATCCGTTGGCGGAGGTGCTGGCACTGCGCAAGCGCTTCGATTTTCGCATTCATGTCGATGCCGCGTACGGCGGCTATTTCACGCTCGCGCGAAATCTCGACGCAGACACGCGCGCAGCATTCGATTGCATTGCGCAGGCGGATTCGATCGTGGTCGATCCGCACAAGCACGGTTTGCAACCGTACGGGTGCGGGTGCGTGCTGTTTCGCGATCCGAGCGTTGGGCGATTTTATCGGCACGATTCGCCATACACCTATTTCACTTCGGCGGACACGTCTTGTGGTGCAGGCGTCCCGCCTGCACGTGCAGCCGAGACGGCGGCACCACAATATGCAGGCGGGCAGGCTGCACAAGACGATGCAGGCGGGCCGCTTGCATCACAATTGCATCTCGGTGAAATCTCGCTGGAATGTTCTCGGCCCGGCGCGGCGGCGGTGGCGTTATGGGCGACGCTGGAGATGCTGCCGCTGGAGGCGGGCGGCGAATTCGCGCGCGGGCTTGAGGCGGGGCGCGAAGCGGCCCTGGCGCTTTATGACGCGCTAAAAACGGACGAGCGCTTCGCGCCGATTTTTGCGCCGGAATTGGATATCGTCGTGTGGGCGGTGCGCGCGGAGTCGGCGAGCGAATCGAGCGCTCGCGCGCGAAAGCTTTTTGATGCAGCGGCGCGGCGCGATTTGCATTTGGCGCTCGCGAGCATTCCGCGTGCGATGGTCGAGCCGAGCGCGGCGATCGCGAAATGGGACGCGGACGCGGTGACCTGTTTGCGCGCATGCGTGATGAAGGCGGAGCATCGGGAATGGATGACGGCGATTATGACGCGATTGCGGGACGCGGCGGATTCGATGTAGCGTGGCGCGTTAGAACGGTTTCTCAGGGAGCGGCGGTTGGCCTGTGCGGCTTGCGAAACGGAGGCCGAAACGGCGTGCTGTCCGCATTGCCGCCAGACGCGGAAGGTCATGGCACCCTATTTCAGCAGGTCGATGCACTGCAGTTCGTTTGCATCGCGGACATAGAGTCGCCCGCCGGCGTACGGCGGGTTGCACCATGTCGGGCCGCAGATTTTGACGCGGCTGATTTCGTGGAATTCCTTCGGATCGGCGGGAAACAGCAGCAGTTCGCCCATGTCCGTCAGCGCCAGAATATTTTTGCCGAGCACCAGCAGCGAAGCATGCGCGTGCGTGGAATCCTTGTTCAAATAGCCGGCCTGGTCCCACGCGATTTCGCCTTTGAGCGGCTCAATGCAGACGAGTTTGCTGGCGTTGCCCACGCCAAACAAATGCCCGTTGGCGGCGACGGGGCTGGCGAAATTAATCGCGGCTTCCTTGTTCGCCCAGATTTGTTCGGCTTTGAAACCGCTGCCGTCTTTCGAGATTTTGACGCCGGCGATGCCGGCTTGATGCGATGAGACGATGACGGTATCGACGATGGAAACGGGTGTGGTGACGTGGCGGCCGAGCGAGGTTTTGACGGGCGAACGCCAGAGCAGTTTGCCGTCGGCGGGGTCGAGGCCGATCAGCGCGATGGCGGTGAAGACGACGTATTGCGGCGTGCCGCACAATTCCATTTTCACCGGCGGCGCATAGCCGGCCATGTCGTCCTGCGATTTCCAAACGATGTCGCCGGTCTTTTTGTTGAAGCAAACGATGCCCGCGCCCGTCGCGCCGGGGAGCGCGATGAGATGCTCGCCGTCCACAAGTGGCGAGCCGTTGTTGCCGTGGCGCGCGGCGCCGGCGGTCTGGCCGACTTCGCCGACGTATTTCTGGCCGAAATCCTTGATGTAATTTTTGCTCCACACAGTCTTGCCATCGGCCAGATTGAGGCATTTCAATTCGCCTTTGGTGCTTTGCGCGAAGACAAGATTGCCGTCGATCAGCGGCGTGCAGCGCGGCCCGGTGCCGAAGCCGTCTTTGTGCTGCGAATCGAGATCGACGTGCCAGAGTTCGTCGCCGGTGGCGGCGTTGAGCGCGCGCACGATCTCGCGGCCGGCGGGCACGGCTTTCGGCGGCTTTTTGCCAGCGGGCGCGGTTGCTGGAGCTGAATTCTTATCGGGCTCAAAATCGGTGAGCACCACTTTGCCCGACGCAACAACCGGCGATGAGAAACCGTCCGCAGTTGGCACGTGCCAAACAATGCGCGGCGTCGCGGGCAATTTTTCGGGGACCGCTTCGCCTGACGGCACATGACCATCGCGATGTTCGCCGCGCCAGCCGGGCCAGTCGGAGGCGGCGCAATTCAAAACGATCGAAGCACACAGAATTGAGAGCGAGAGTATCGTTTTCATGGGAATGACTACACCCGAAAGGCCTCACGCAAAGTCGCAAAGATGCGCAAAGAGCGCAAAGACATTAATTCTCTTTGCGACCCTTGCGCCTGCTTTGCGTCTTTGCGTGAAAAAATTATTTCGCGGCGTTCTCGCGCAGATTCAGCGCGTTGACCATGATCTCGAAAATGCGCGTGTTGTCCAGAAATCCGTGCACGGCTTCGGAGCCGGGACCCATGGCGGTGACGATGGTGTCTTCGCAGGAGTGGACGCTGCCGGGCGTGCCGCGCGGGATATTGCCGGTGCGCAGCATCGCGCCGGGTGCGCCGCGGTAATCGCGGTTGACGACGTAGGTCATGTCCGCAGGCAACCCGGTGGCGCTGACTTGCACAGTGGGCTTGAATTCGCCGCCAAATTTCGGCGAGAAGGTTTCGAAATAGTCGGGGAAATTGGTGAAGAAGACGGCGAGACGATGCGCGACGTTGAGCGTCTTTGGATAGCCGTTTTCAATGACGTAATCGGGAAATCCGGCGTCGCCGTAAATCTTGACGTAATCGCGGCCCTGCTTTTGGACTGATTTCTTGACGTACTCGCCGCTCGTTTCATCGTACTCGGTCACGTCGATTTTGTGCGGCGGGTCGTCGTCGATAGTGCCCACGATCGAAACGCCGTGCGTGTGATCGCCCAGCACCAGCAGCAGCGTGTCGTCGCGATTTTTGATGAAATCCTTGACCAGTTCAACGGTGTGGTCGAACATGATCGTATCCATCACCGCGCGTTCCCAATCGAGGTTGTGCGAATATTTGTCAATGCGCGCGCCCTCGATCATCAGCACGAAACCGTTGGGATTCTGGTCGAGCGATTTGAGCGTGGCGGCGGCCATTTCGGTCAGATCGGGCTGGTCGTCCATGTCGGCGGGGTTGAATTTCCTCAGGAATTTGCGGTCCCAGACTCCGTCGATGTTTTTGGGATTGAAGATGCCGAAGAACTTTTTCGGCGCGCCGGCTGCATAAGCGTTGAGCAAATCCGTGCGCGTTTCGGCCACGGTGTAGCCGTTCTGCTTGAACGCGCCGAATTGCGCGTCAGTAAAGGAGGCGCGTCCGCCGCCCATGATCACGTCGGCGTTGGATTTGATCAGCATATCGACGATCGCGGGATAATCGCTGCGTTTGGCGATGTTCGCATACATCGCCGCCGGCGTGGCATCCTGAATCTCTGCGTCCGTAATAAAGCCGATGGACTTGCCGGCGAGGCGCCGCGCGAGAAACGAAATCTGCTCGCAAGCCGGATCGTCGGTTTCGTTGGCCAGCGCGTCGCGGCTGTCGTAATCGTCGGTGCGGTCCTTGTAGACGCACAGCGCGCCGTTGGCCGATTTGTGGCCGGTGGTATACGCGCCCGCGGAATTGGCCGAATCGGTGATGATCGAATCCATGCCGGACGTGCCGACCAGCGCCATGTGCGGCATGTCTTCCATCGCAAGCATGGCGTTGTATTTTCCCTGGCGGATGCCTTTGGACATGATGCGCGCGGCGGTGCGGTGCGCCTGGCTGATGCCGTCGCCAATCATCAGGATCACGTTCTTCGCTACTTTGCCTTCGGGCTTGGCCTGATAAACACGCCAGTTGACTTCAGCGACTTTTTCATTTCGCACGAAGACGGCGACGGGCAGCGCTGCGTTTTCGGCGTGCAGCACGCAGTTGCGCAGAACGAAGGCGGACGCTTCGCGTTTCGGTTTGCCGAACGATTCTTTTATCAGCGTGCCCGCTGATCCGAACGTTTCCGCCGGCGATTTGCCGCCGATTTTGATTTCGAAATCGCCGTCCTTGAGAAGTTCGGGGAATTCAACTTTGAAATCGAAGTTCGCACCAACCATGATCGCGGCTTGGTCGATCGGATAGATGGTGACGCTTTCTTTTAGCGCGGCGGCGTGAAGTGCGGCAGTTATGAAAAATAACGAGAAGATTAGCGCGAGGAATCTCATCTAAAGACGCTCCATGATTGCAGTGGAATCACGGAGCGTAACTGGATTTGAGATTGAATAAAGCGGGTAAATGAATTCTTAAAAGACAAAGTCAAAGTTCAAGATTCAAGATTTTGAACCCTTGAATCTTGAACCTTGAATTTTAAATTACTCATCCACGGCCTTGAGCGGCCGAATCCAAATATTCCGATAGCGCACCGGATTGCCGTGGTCCTGCAAGCCGATCGGCCCCTTCTCGGTTTTGCCGTCGTATTTGCCGACTTGCATGTGGCCGGTCGAGCCGACGATTTCGGTGTGATTCTGCACCACGACGCCGTTGCGGAAGACGGTCACGTAGGCCGGCGTTGCGAGCTTGCCGTCCTTGTAATGCGGGCCGGTGAAGACGATGTCGTAGGTCTGCCATTCGCCCGGCGGGCGCACTGCGTTCACGAGCGGGGGCACTTGGCCATAGACCGCGGAGGCGGTGCCGTCGGCGTAAGTCGGGTTGTTGAACGAATCGAGCACCTGGATTTCGTACTTGCCGTGGAGGAACACGCCGCTGTTGCCGCGGCCCTGGCCTTTGCCTTGCGCCGGAACCGGCGCGGCCCATTCGACGTGAAGCTGGAAGTCGCCAAAATCGTCGCGCGTGAAGACGTATCCGGCGCCTTTCACCGAAATCATCTCGCCTTTCTCGATGATCCACTTGCACGGCTCGGCCTTCGACTTCGAATACCATTTGTCGAGATTCGAGCCGTCGAAAAGCACGATCGCGTCCGACGGCGGCTTGCCGGGCTTTTCCGGCGAACTCTCCGTGCCGGGTGTGACCACGCGGGGTTGCGGCCGGTCCGGATCGTGGACGTGCCATTTGCCATTGGGCTGCATGGGCGTGTCTTTGTGGCCGTCGTTGGGAACGACGCGCGACGCGGCATCGTCCTTGGCTGGCGCCGCGGCATCTTCGGCGCGCAGACAGAACGCGAACAACGCCAACGCGACCACGCATGAAATCCTGGTCATGAATCGAAGCTCCTTTGGATATGAAAAAAAATTGCCCACACTGTCTACACCGCGTCGCCGAAATCAGCCAATCGCTGGTTTCATTTCAATTGAGCCGGCGCGGCGATCTTAATTTTGGTGATGAGCTTTTCGATTTTGCGCACGTCCAATTTTTTGAGGAAGCGCAGAATCTGCGGGAAAATGCGCCCGTGGAAGCCGAATGTATGGAGTTCTTTGGCGGCGTCCTGAGCCAGCCAGCCTTGCTCGATGATGCGATAGGCGCCGATGGCGAGACCGGTGCGATCGGAGCCGTGAAGGCAATGAACGAAGACAGGCTGATTGGCGGGGTCGCGCAGAATCTTGAGGAACTGCGCCAATTTTTTGCTGCTGGGAAGCCAGGCGCGGCAGCGCAGGTGAATATAGTGGAGCTTGCAGTCCCGTGTTTTTCGCAGCTTGCGCGAGTCGCTCGTGTAAGCGCGCAGATTCACGACGGTTCGGATGCCCATTTTCTGAAGCTGTGCGAAGCCGTCAGGCGTGGGCTGCGCGCCGCGGAAGAGCACGTCCGAAATCTGGGCGAAGTTGGCCAGGCCGGGAAGATCGTTGCGCGGGGTGTTGACAAGCCGGGGGCTTTTCATCGATTCAAATTCCGGTCAGATGCGCCCCATTTTCTCCGCGCACATGAAGGACTCAACTGTTCTTGCGTAAAAATTTCTTGAAGGCATCCAGCGTTTCGTCGCTGACGTGATGCTCCAGCCCTTCCGCGTCCACTGCCGCCGTCGCCGGTTTGACGCCGAGCGCGACGAGAAATTCGAGCACGGTGGCGTGGCGGCGGCGCGCCTCCTCAGCCAGCTTGCGGCCTTCGTCGGTAAGAAAGATCGAGCGATAAGGGCGCGTGGTGACGAAGCCGTCGCGCTGCAGGCGGGCGATGGTTTTGATCACCGTAACGTGTGTCACGCCCATGCGGCGGGCGATCTCGACGGCGCGCGCTTCGCCGCTGGTGTCGATCAGGTCGGCGATGGTTTCGACGTAATCCTGCGAGCGCTCCTCGTCGTGCGCGGAGCGCGTGCGGCGGTGGATGTCGGCCTGCAATTCCGGGCGCAGCAGGCCAAGCGGATCGTCGGCGCTCGGCTGGCCCTTGCGGCGCGCGGTTTTTTGGGTGTTCATGCGAGAGAGCTTACAAAAAGCCTTTTTTTTCGCCAGAAACGATTTGACACAAATGTAACCGTGGTTACATTATTTAGCGCTGTATTTAAAATGCATCATTGGGAACAACATGCAGACAGAGGAACAGAATATGAATGGGACCGACGCGGTGCCTGTCACGGCGCCGGGGGGAGGGCATAAATCGCTTGAAGGACTGCACTCCACAGTCGGCGTGCCGCATTCGAGCGTCAGTTTCTGGCGCCAGTTGCGCGCGTTCGCGGGGCCGGCGATGCTGGTCAGCGTCGGGTACATGGACCCCGGCAATTGGGGCACGGACTTGTCGGGCGGGGCGCGCTTCAAATACGGCCTGCTTTGGGTCGTCGCGCTGTCGAGCGCGATGGCCATATTTCTGCAGATCATTTCGTCGCGGCTCGGCGTTGTGATGGGGAAGGATCTGGCTCAATGCTGCCGGGACCACCTGCCAAAATGGACGCGCTGGCCCAACTGGCTGCTTTGCGAACTGGCGATCGCGGCGTGCGACCTGGCGGAGGTTTTGGGAAGCGCAGTGGCGATTAATTTGTTATTCGGCATTCCCTTATTATGGGCCGTGATCATCACCGCGTTCGACGTCGTCTTGCTGCTCAGCCTGCAACATTTTGGAATGCGGTGGATAGAAGCGGTTATTTCAACGCTTGTCGCCACGATAGGAGTGTGTTACGCGATCGAAATTTTCGGGCTCTCTCAAACCAAGCCGGATTTTCTGGAGATGGGCCATTCGCTCCTGCTCCCAGGCTTCAGGCATGAAGGGATGCTGGTTGTGGCGATCGGCATTGTCGGCGCGACGGTCATGCCGCACAACTTGTATTTGCATTCCGCACTGGTTCAAACCCGAAAGTTCGAGCGGGACGACGCCTCGCTGAAGCAGGCGATCAAGTTCAATGCCATCGATTCGACATTGGCGCTGACGGTTGCGTTTTTTGTCAATGCGGCGATTCTGGTGCTGGCGGCCGTCGTGTTTTACGGAAAAACAAGCGCAGGCAATCCACCGGTCGAATTTAATGAGAACAGCGACTGGATTCGCGTCGCCTATCTGACGCTCGCTCCCTTGCTCGGCACGGCCGCGGCCAGCACGATTTTCGCCGTGGCGCTGCTGGCCAGCGGGCAGAGCAGCACCATTACCGGAACGCTGGCCGGGCAGGTCGTGATGGAAGGATTCATGCATTGGCGCATTCGGCCGTGGGTGCGCAGGCTGATCACGAGAATGCTGGCCATTATCCCCGCCATATTCGTCATCGGCGTGCGTGGAGAAACCAACAGCGTCACCGATTTGTTGAATCTCAGCCAGGTCGTGCTGGCGCTGCAGCTTCCTCTGGCCATGTTCCCGCTTATGTATTTTATCAGCCACAAAAAGCTCATGGGCAAATGGAGGCCGGGCAGGTTCCTGATTGTCGCGGGCTGGAGCAGCGCGGTTCTGATCACTGCGCTCGATGTTTACGGGTTGCCGGCTGCGTTCCGGTCGGCGCGGGCAGTCATCACTGGCGTCGAAGAGAAGCCGGACGAGGACAAGAAGGTTGATGAGCCGAGGGAGGGCGCGCAATCCGGCGCTGGTCAAGAGCGCCAACAGCGCGCCGGATAGGCAAATTAGCTCAATCCCTTGTTCGCGCTGAATTGTATACATAATCGTTCGCACGCCAGCGGTTGGTGTGCCTTATGGACGATTGCCAATGACTTCCTGGGCGTTCATCCGAATGTGTGCATTTGCAGTGCTGGCCATCGTTGCCTGCGCTCATTCCGGCGAAATTAATCTCGTCCAAAACCCCGGCTTCGAAGAAGGCGACAAATGCCCCGCGCATTGGGACCGCCCCGATGGGCTGACCATGTTTTGGGAGAAGGACGAATTGCGCGGCGGAAAATGCATCCGGCTTTATACCAATGTGGACAACGACGAATTTTTGAAGCGCTACGACGAAATGAAGCTCGACAACCCGCCGCCGCCAAAACCGCCGCGCGCGATCAAAGGCGCGGGCTACGACACCGTCGGCGGCAACGACGGCGTGCCATTTTATTCCGAATACATCGCGATCAAGCCGGGCATGAAATACACGCTCAGCGCCGACGCGCGTTCCGAAAAAGGCGGCGCGCCGAAGATTTTCATCAAAGGCTACACCGAGCAGATGACCGAAATCGCCGACGAAAACGGCAAAGCGAAGACCGTTCCGCTGCGCCGCATCACCTATAAAGGCGACTTCGATTTCGACGCGCCCAAACAATGGAAGACCACGTCGGCGACGTTCAGTCCCACCGGGCAGCGCGACGACGTGAAATGGATTCGCGTGAAAATCTGGGCCTATTGGCCGCCGCAGAATTATTGGTTCGACAACATCAAAGTCGTCGAAGCCGGCCTCGACCCCGAAGCGCCGAAACGTTGGGCGAAGAAGAAGCAGTCGGTTCAGGACGAAGCCGCGAAAGCAAAGAATGAGCAGCTCCGCGAAGCCCGCGCGGCGCTGGCGTATTTGCGCAAAGGCATCGATCAGTTCAAGCAAGACACCGGCGCGCCGCCGAAGAATCTGCAAGCGCTGCTCAAAGACCCCGGCGTGCCGAAATGGAACGGGCCGTACGTCGTGGACATCGGCGAAGATCCGTGGGGTAAACCGTGGAAATACTCGATCGAAGGCAAGGAGTACACGCTGAAATCGCTGGGGCCGGATGGCGAAGATAATACGGGCGATGAAGTGGAATAATTCAATTCAAAATGAAAAATTCAAAATTCAAAATTAAGAAAACAATTTCAGCGCGCGCACAGACGGCGGCGTTGATGCTGTTCAATTTTGCATTTTGCATTTTTAATTTTGCATTCAGCGCCAAAGGCGCGGATTGGTTCAACGACGCCTGGCCCCTCCGGCGCACGGTCATCGTCGGCGACGCCGGCCACGGCGGAAAGCTGCGCCCTCTGGCTTACGCCGAAATCCCCACTCTCGGCAAATGCAAAACTGATGCCACCGACATTCGCGTCGTCGATGCCTCCGGCAAAGAAATGAAATCGCGCGTCGTCGCGGCTGGATTCGACGATCACGCGCTGATTGCGTTCGAAGCGCCGGCGAAAGGCGCGTACAAAATTTATTTCGGCAACACGAACGCGAAAGCCGCGCCGCCGTTCGAACCGAACGCGGGTTTGATCCTCGAAGTGCGCGAGCTTCCCGACGGCACGCCGGCGAGTTGGGACGATGTTCAGAAGATGTTGCAAAGCAATCCGAAAGTGCTCGGCCGCGCGCTATGGCCGAGTCTCGAAGTGAATTTTAATCCATTCGGCTCATGGGAAAAGGGGGTCTATATTCTCAAAGGAACCCTGGATATTCCCGGCGATGGCATGTACGGCTTTCAAAGCAACGCGGCGGCCGCGACATTCATTTTGATCGACGGAAAGCTCGCCGTCGATTTTCCCGGCTGGCACAACGCGAAGAACAACAAGAAGCATTTCAATCAAGGCACGCTTGAATTGAAAGCCGGCCCACACACGCTTGAATACATTAATGTCTTCAACGCCATCGGTGCGTGTCTGGCCGGCTGGCAGAAGCCGGGCGACCGCGGCTTCACGCCGATTCCGTCGATTGCCTTCGCAGGCTATTCACTCGCGCAAGTCGGACCGGCGGAATCGAAGAACGGCGCGGTAGCTGATTTTAACTGGGAGATTTCCGACGATCTGGGCATGGAAGGCCGCGCGGTCACGTCGGTGCAGTTCAAAGCGCTGACGAATGGCAAAGTCGTGAAATGGGATTTTGGCGACGGCACCATCGCGCTCGAGACCGCGCCGGTTCATGTGTATCTCGAACCGAACGTCTACAAAGTGACGTGCGAAATCGACGGAAAATCGGTGACGCAAAATGTGTTCGTGCGCCCGCGCCACGGTCATCGCGGGCGGCAGTACGAACGGCGCATCGCCGAATACGCGTCGATCCTGCGCGACTATGCGCTGGACGGTCTTTCGCCGGCGGCGTGTTTTGAAGTGGCGCTGATCTGCCACGAAGCGCAGCGCTACGATCCGGCGGCGCGCGCGTTTCGAGCGGCATTTGAAAAAGGCTACAAGCCGCAAGGCGAGGAATTTCAATGGCTTCCGCGCTTGTACGAACTCTATCGGGACACCGGAAAATTCGCGGACGCGCTGTGGGTGTGCGATTACATTTTGCAAATCTCCGGCGACAACAACATCAAGGCCATGGCGCTGAACATGAAGGCCGAGATTCAATACGATTACATGGACAACGTGGACGCCGCGCGCGAGACCTGCAAAGCGGTCCTGCTGCAATACAGCGAGGCCAACACCGATCACGTGCGCATGGCCTATATTCGCATGGGCGAATACGCGCTCGTCCGCGGCGACCGCGCGCTGGCCAAGAAGACGCTCGACGAGGCGCAGAAGGGCGAGAAGTGGAAGAAGTGGGCCGGCGACATCGAAGTCACCGAAGGTTCGCACGAATTGAATTTCTACCAATATTTGCGCGCGAACGAATTCGACGCGGCGATGAAAGAAATCGTTTCGTGGGAATGGCAGACGCCGTCGATCAAATTGAGCGGACAGACGCGCTACATGCGGGGTAGATTGTTCATGGGAAAGCGCGCGTACGCCCAGGCGATCAAAGAGTTCGACCGCGCGACGGCGGCGGACAAACAGGCGCC
This sequence comes from Planctomycetota bacterium, assembly GCA_035308565.1. Classification (GTDB taxonomy): domain Bacteria; phylum Planctomycetota; class SZUA-567; order H5-PLA8; family H5-PLA8; genus JANXLS01. Next base: position 33,330 of record DATGGK010000233.1, read on the forward strand.
GTTTGCGGATGAAGTGCTGTACTACAAAGCGGCGGCGTACGAGGGCCTGAAGGAGCCGGAGAAAGCAAAGCAGTGCTATGCGAAACTCGTGAAGGATTTTCCGGAATCGAGTTACGCGGCGCGCGCGAAGGAGAAGGCCAAATGACAATGCTACCGAGACTCCTCTCTTCCGCCCTGAAAGGGCAAAACATCCTAGCCCAGGGCGTGAGCCCTGGGTTAGCTCGCATCCGCGACAGCAAAGCCCTGAAAGGGCGGCACCACTGTGCGTCAAAATTGCTCTTCGCGCTTTGCGCAATTTTCGCATCGGGCGCGTGTCTCTCCGCCGACAAAGCCGCGCAGGCCACGCTCGACGACAAGCCCTGCGGCCTGATGCCCGAAGCCAAACCGCAGCGCATTAAAGGAGGCGAAGGCGTTCCGCCGCTGCCGCTGCCCGCGACGCCGCTGCGCCGTACTGAGCGCAAACGCGAACCCGCGCCGCCAACGCTCGTCGGAAAATTGATGTGGGGCAGCCACCGCGAAGTAGAATTTCCGGACGGGCGCAAAGCCGCGTGGGACGATTGGAACACCGATCCGTCGGACATGCAGCGCCTGATGAAATTCGCTAACGACAAATTGAACGTGCGCTACCGTCACGTGAACATCGATCCGAAGAGCTTCTCATGGGACCCGACCGAAATTCCCGTCGTCTATATCCAGGGCCGCCGTGCGCCGCAATTCGATGACGCCACGCGCAAGAAAATTCGCGATTACGTCCTCGCCGGCGGATATATTTGGGCCGACGCCTGCACGGGGTCGAACGTTTTCGCCGAAGCCTTCCGCGAGGAGATGCGGCAGATTTTCCCCGACCGGCCGCTGGCGATTCTGCCGCCGGATCATCCGGTGTACCGCAGCTCGTATGAAATCACGCAGGTGAAATATTCGCCGGCCAGCAACCGTCTCGATCCCGCGCCGGTGATGGAAGGCATTTATGTCGGCTGCCGCACGGCCGTGTTTCTTTTCCCTTATGATATGTCGTGCGCGTGGGATTCGTTCCATGTCCCGCAGGGCGGGAAATGCATTGTTGGCGAAGACGCGATGAAGCTCGGTATCAATCTCTGTGCGTATTCGATTTCGTACTACAACCTCGGCCGCTATCTTTCGCAGCGCAAGGCGCTCGACACCGACGACGACATGCTTAAAGGCGATTTCGTCTTCGCGCAGCTTAAGACGAACGGCTTATGGGATCCGCACCCGTCGGCATTCGCGAACGTGCTGAAGACGACGCTGTCGGCGACCAACACGAAAGTCAATTTCGGCCGCAAGGAAGTGCCGATCACCGATCCGAATCTGCTGAGCTACCCGTTCCTGTACCTCACCGGCCACGGCGAATTCACGCTCAACGATGCGGAAGTATCGAACTTGAAGAAGTTCCTGAACAACGGCGGATTCCTGCTTGCCGACGCCTGCTGCGGAAATCTCGAATTCGACCGCGCGTTTCGCCGCGAATTGAAAAAAGTGCTGCCCGAATCCGATTTGAAGGCGCTGCCGAAGGAACACCCGGTCTTTTCGACGCTGCATAAAATAGAGTCGGTCGAATATTCAGCGCAAGTGAAAGCGTCGCTCAAAGATGTCACCGCGCCGGTGCTGGAAGGCATCAACCTCAACGGAGACACGCGCGTAATATATTCGCGCTTCGGCCTCGGCAGCGGTTGGGACGGGCAGGAGCGGCCCTATGCTTACGAAGTGCTGCCGAACGATTCGCTGAAGATGGGCGTGAACATTATTATTTATTCGATGACGCATTAACGGAAAGTGCTGAGTGCTGAGCGGAAAGCGAAAAAGTGCCCGCAGCGAACAAGCTACAAACGATTTACATATATCGCAGTCCGCCCAGCGTATGATGAGTTATTAGAATGCACCGTTGCATTTTTAAATCGAAAGGAATGAGTTGGCCATGCTTCTAAAATTCCCTGCCTTCGTGTTAACGATCTGTTTGATTTGCCCTTACTGTCTTCCGGAAGAAACAAAGGAACCTGGCGACATCCAGATTGCCAAAGCTTATACCGAATTCGATTCTGCAATATTTTCGCTCAAGTCGGAGTTGATACAAAAATCGAATGAGGCAAAGAAAAAGCTGCTCGAGTCGCTCAAGCAAGCATTGGAGAGGAAAAAGGAAGCCGGACTAATCTACGCTCACTCAGATATCCTGGGCGCAATATTCGGCCTTGAACTCGACATAGACGAGCTTGAAAAGTGCATTGCGAATGGAACTCCGTTCTATTTGCACGACCCGCCGCCCTTGAGACCAAATATTGGGATTAATCCAATAACAGGCGAACATTACTTTGAAAGCAACACAAAAAACAAATTCTACCTCTTTTTCAGAACAGCCTATTTCCCTACTTTCGACTGGAATCCTGTATTCAGCGAGCATGATGGTCCCAAAACTCCCATCACGCCCATAACCTTCACAGCGCGATCACATGGCATATGTGAGTGCTGCAAATTTCTGCCGGACGGACGGGGAGACTGGAAGGATCCCGTGAAGCTCGAAGGCGTTTGCCGATATCAAAATGGCGAACTACGAATTCACTGGTTCATCCAAAGGGTAGTAACCCGCCAGCGCGCGAAGGCGCGCGCAGAGTACATTGATGAGGTGGAAACGCTTCGAAGTGCGGCGAAGCCACCAAAAGACGCCGTTACGCCGCAAACGATTTCTGCAGATCCGCCAGCCGGCCCCGAATTGGAGTTCTTGAAGCCAATAAGTGCTACGGAATACAGCAAAGCTACTGAAAGTCACTGAACGCAGAAACGGGATTTGCAGAATCAATGGACAAAATCATCGTCATCGAGGGCCAAGGCAAGGGCACGTCTTATCCGCTGGCGGAAGACGAAATCACCATTGGGCGCGCGCGGGAGTGTTTGATCCGTTTGCCCGAAGCCGATGTGTCGCGCCTGCATCTGAAAGTGAAGCGCCAATCCGACGGCTGGCTGATCATCGACGCCGGCAGCAAAAACGGCGTACACGTCAACGGTGAGAACAAGCCGCAGCATCTTTTAAAAGGCGGCGACAAGATTCGCGTCGGCGCGCATTGCGTGCTGAAATTTGAATCGGCCGCGCCGATCTCCACACACGAAGTCGTGACGGTTGTGCCGGCGACGCGTGCGGATGAAGGCAAACGGCCGCCTTCATCCGTGGCACACATCGAACCGGCGCTGACGGGCGAGGCGGCGGCTCAGATCAAGAAATTGCGCGCGGCGCGCGATGCGATTGTGGCGGAAGTCAGCAAAGTCATCATCGGACAAGGGCCAATCATCGAGCAGATTTTGATTGCGCTGTTTGCGCGCGGGAATTGTCTGCTGGTCGGCGTGCCCGGATTGGCGAAGACGTTGATGATCCGCACGATCGCCTCGGCGCTCGATTTGGAATTCAAGCGCATCCAGTTCACGCCCGATTTGATGCCCTCCGACATCACCGGCACGGAAGTGCTCGACGAAGATCCGAACACGAAGGAGCGCATCTTCCGCTTCATCAAAGGGCCGATCTTCACGAACATTTTGCTGGCGGACGAAATCAACCGCACGCCGCCGAAGACGCAGGCCGCGCTGCTCGAAGCGATGCAGGAGCAGCGCGTCACCGCCGCGGGGTACACGTATAGTTTGCGCCCGCCGTTTTTTGTGCTGGCGACGCAGAATCCGATTGAGCAGGAAGGCACCTACCCGCTGCCGGAGGCGCAGTTGGACCGCTTCATGTTCATGCTCAAGCTGGATTATCCCGAGCGCGCCGCCGAAGTGGAAATCGTTCAGGCGACCACGCGCAACGAACTGCCCACGCCGCAGCGCGTGCTGACCGGCGACGAAATCGTCGCGCTGCAAGCGCTGGTGCGAAACATTCCGGTGAGCGATTACGTGGCGACGTACGCGACGGATTTGGTGCGCGCGTCGCGCCCGAAGACGCCGCAGGCCGCGAAGTTCGTCAACGATTATGTGTCGTGGGGCGCGGGCACGCGCGCGGCGCAGTACCTGGTGCTGGGCGCGAAAGCGCGCGCGCTGCTGGACGGGCGCATCAATGTCTCATGCAACGACGTCCGCGCCGTTTCGTCGATCGTGCTGCGGCATCGCATCTTCACCAATTTCAACGCCGACGCGGACGGCATTACGTCGGAGAAATTGATTGCGATGCTGATCGAGGCGGTGAAGGAGCCGGAGGCGAAAGATTTGCCGCAGTGAGCGCCTGATTAAGGAAAGCACCGTTTACATGATCAATGCGAAACTGACCAACAAAAGCATTCAGAAGGCGTGCGGACAGGCGATTTATGAATTGGTCGTCGAGCGCGATGAGGCGGTGCGCGCTTTAGTGCGCGAAGAGAAAGCCACTATGGCCTTGGGCCCCAACGACGATTCGCCCGATCCGAAAGTGAATGCACGCAAAGTCCGTCGTTTTATGAAAGCACGCGTAGGTTTCAGTGCAGCTTGCAAACATGCGGTTCGGCGGATGATCGAAGACAGAGACGCTGATATTTGCAGATTGGTTCTTGGAGAATTTGAAGATCAAATGTTTGCAAAGATGATGAACGAAATGCCGAATTCGCCGAAAGTCAGCAAAGCGTCCGTTTTTAAGACTTTGCGGCGTTTGCAACGAAGCTGAATTAAATGCGCAGCATCAGCGAACTCCTCCCACCCTCCGCGCTCGCCCGGCTTTCGAATCTCAATTTGATCGCCCGCTGGATCGTCGAGGGTTTTATCTCCGGCCTGCACAAATCGCCGTACCACGGTTTCAGCATCGAATTTGCCGAGTACCGCCCCTATACGGCGGGCGACGATCTGCGGCATTTCGATTGGAAAGTGCTGGCGAAATCGGAGCGCAAGTACGTCAAGAAATACCATTCCGAAACGAACATGCAGGCGCATCTGCTGCTGGATTGCTCGGCGTCGATGGGCTTCGGCGAACCGGTTACGAAGCTGCGGTACGGCCAGGCGATTGCCGCGGCGCTGGCGCATTTGATGATCATGCAGCAGGACGCGGCTGGCGTCGCTGTGTTCGCGGACAAGATTCTCGATTACCTTCCGCCGCGCGCGTCGATGCGCCATTTTCAGGACGTGTCGCGCATTCTTTCGAACGCAAAGCCGCAGAGTTCGACGAATATTTTCGCCGCGCTGGAGCATTTGGCCGAAGCCGTGAAGCGGCGCGGCATGTTCGTGATTGTGTCCGATTTGTACGACGACGTGGAGAAGATTCTCGCGGCGATCCTGCACATTCGATTCAACAAGCACGAGGTCATTTTGTTTCACATTCTCGATCACAAGGAATTGGAGTTCCCCTACCGCGCGCTGTCGGAGTTCAAGGATTTGGAGACAAGCGAATCGGTGCAGGTCGCGCCGATGGTATACCGCGAGGCGTACAAAACGGCGCTGCGCGAATTCACGGACACGATGCGGCGCAAGTGCGCGAACATGCTGGTCGATTACCAGCTCGTCGATACGCAGACGCCGTTCGACAAAGTGCTGGCGGAGTATTTGTTCAAGCGGCAGAAGTTGAACTGAAAGGGTCAGGGGTCAGGAGTCAGGAGTCAGGAGTCAGGGGTCAGGGGTCAGGAGTCAGAAAGCTCAGTGCATTGCTCGTCATTCCTTCGGAAAGCGCACTGTGATGGCCGTACCTTTGCCGAGTTGGCTGGAGACATCGAGCTTGGCGTTGTGCAGCTTTGCAATCGTGCTGACGATGGCCAGGCCCAAACCGACGCCGCCGGAAGTCTTCGTGCGCGAGGGATCCACGCGATAAAAGCGGTCGAAGATGTGCGGGAGATGCTGGGGCGGAATGCCGCTGCCGGTATCGGAGACGGTGATGCTGACGGAGTGATCGACGGCTGCGGCGTTGAGCGCGACGCGGCCGCCGTGCGGTGTGTGCGCCAGCGCATTCGAGACGAGATTTCCGACCAGCGAGCGAAGCAGATCGCGGTTGGCGGAGAGCTTGAGCGCTTCGCCGGGTTCGAGGGAGAGTTTCACTCCGGATTCCTCCGCGGTCGCTTCGTAAAATTCGCAGGTGCGGGCGAGTTCGTCGCGCACGCTGACGATATCGCGGTCGATCTTGATGTCTGAATTTTCGGAGCGCGCGATGAAGAGCAGGCGGTCCACCAGGCGCGCGAGGCGTTCGCATTCTTCGAGCGCCGAACCGATCGCGTCGCGGTATTCCTCGGCCGTGCGCGATTTGCCCAGCACGACTTCCATGCCTCCGCGCAGGTTGTTGACCGGCGTGCGCAGCTCATGCGCGATGTCTTCGGAGAATTGTGCGAGCCGCGCGAAGGATTCTTCCAGGCGGTCGAGCATGGCGTTGAAGGCGGCGGCCAATTGCGCGAGTTCCGAGGGCAGGTCGACGATGTCGATGCGCGCGTGCAGCGCGGGGTAACCGATTTTTCCCGCGGCCGCGGCGATTTTTGCCACGGGCCGGATGCCGCGCCGCGCGATCGCATAACCGCCCACCGCGCACAGAATGAACGAGGCCGGCAGCACGAGCCACAAGTACGCTTTGTATCGCTTGAGAATGTCTGCTTCGCGCTTTCGGTCGCAGGCAACCTGGAACGTCAACGCACGCGGTTCGTCGATTCTCAACGATACGCAGCGATAGGTGCGCCGGCGCACCGGGGAATACAAATCCACTCCGCGCGCATTCGGGTCCATCGGGACTGCCCGCGGAAATTCGGCCAACGGCAACGCACGGTCGATCCCGCGCGATTCGGTCAATACCTTTCCGTGTTCGTCCAGGACGCGCGCGTAGGCGTGCATATAGGGGCGTTTGGGGATCTGGCGTTCCACTTCCTCTTTCAAATCCGCCACGCCATTGTTCGCCAGAATGTCGGATAATTGCTTGGCGGTGTCAACGACGGAGTCGTCCATCTCGCGCGTGAAGGCGCTCAGCAGCGCATAATAGGAAACAAACGCGATCACGAGGATGATGGCGAATGACGAGAGCGCGTACCACGCCGTCAGGCGTCCCGCAAGGCTGCTGAAGAATTTGAATCCGGTTTGCATATCCAACTTTAGCTACAACACAAGCGCATCGTCGTGCGAGGCGCCGACCGATTCGGCGATTTTTTTCAATTCATTGAGCGGCCGCGGGCGCGCCGACGGACCGCTTTTGATCATCTCCGAAACCATCACGAACGATTTAAAATGCGCGTTTAAGCTTGCCAGAAAAGCGTCCATGCCGCCGTGCGCTTGAATGCCCTTTGGCCATATTTCAAGGTAGAGCGGAACACCGGCTTTCCAGACAAGCGGCGCCGATTCGACGATCTCGCGCTCCATACCCTGCGCATCGCACCAAACGGCGGCGATGC
>DATGGK010000234.1:0-18182 GCA_035308565.1 Planctomycetota bacterium
CACACGTTCCTGCGGCGCGCCTTTCGGATGAACCAGCGCGTGCAAATACGCCGCGCGCGCCGCAAGCGCACCGTTGCGCAGGTCCTTCAACGCCGCCGTCCTCGCAATCACACGCTCCAGTTGATACGCGATTTTTGCGCGCACTTTTGCGAGCATCGGCTCGACGCCCGCGGCGGATTGTTGAAGGTCCTTCAACAACTCGTCCACTTTCTCAAGCGCCGCATCTTTCTTCGCATTTGCTTCAGCGGAAATCGAGGGCACAATCGCCCGCGCCCTCAACACGTCGATGCCGCCAAAAATCGCCTCCGGTTCATTCTCAAGTCCAAGTTTCCGCACTGCCTTCTCACCGCGAGAATCAATCAACGTCAGCGTCGCGCGCGGCACAATCAGCGGCCAGACCGCACCGTAATGCGCGTGAACTTCGCGCAATTGCGCCCAGTACGAAATTTCGCCCGGACCAAGGACCGTCGCGACGCACGGGAAAATCAGATTCTGCAAAATCGGCCGCAGCGCCGCCGCCGCGCTGAATTTCTGCATGTCTTGCGCGAGCAACTCTTCGCGCGTGAACTCGTCCCCGCCCTTGCCATCGCGCCGAAAAATCCGCGCGCCCGCTTTTTCAATCGGCTCAATCCGCATCCGCGCGCAATCCGGCCCCTCCATAAAAAAATGCGGACCCTTCCGCATCGACTTCTCAAAACCAGGTTCATACCCGCTGCGCGCCATTTCTTCACCGGCCGCATCGATCAGGGCACCGACGCGCTCGTAGTCATCCAAATTGCGCGCCAGCAATTCCCCGCCAAATTGCCGCAGATCGCACGAACAAACAACGACCAACCCTGCTTTTCCCAACCAATGCAACAGGACGGACGCAAACGCGCGCTCAAGCGAATGCTTAAAATAAATCGCAGAAAAATACTCAATGTCTTTCTGTGTCAAATAAGGCGTCAGCGCCGCGCTCTGCCGCTGAAGCGCCTCGTCGTCCTTGGCGAGCCACACGTCGCTCGCCGCTCGCCCCTCGTTGTCGCGGGTGTATTCCGCATTTAATCGGTCGAGCGATCCGTCCGCTTTCAAAAAATAGGCGTGATCAATCTCGTGCAAATCGTGATCGTCTCCCGCCACCCAAAACACCGGCACGAACTTCGCCGCCCCCGCCGCCTCCGCGTTGTACTGCTGCGCGAGCTTGATCGCCGTCAGCGCCTTGTACAACGCATACAGAGGCCCGCCCAAAAATCCCGCCTGCTGCCCTGTCACAATCGCGTATGTCTTTTCGGATCCAAGCAACGTCGCATTTAACATCGCCTCGTCAGGAGCGCCCAGCGCGCGAAGGCTCGACACGATCGTTTGCGAAAGTTCCGCGCGCGGATATTTCCGCGTCTCAATTTCGGCAACGACTTCGCGCCAATTGCGCTTCGGAAAAAGTCGCCCAGCATCGCCGGCGCCGCGCGCCAGATCGCTCATCAGCTTCCCGCCGAATCCCGCCGTTTCATACGAGACGCGGCACACCGAGCCGGACTGAATTTTGGATGCAGTTTCACTCATGCGCGGATAAACTCTACGCGCGAATTTTCAATTGGCAAGTTAGGCCATTTTGTGCGGACTTTTTGTCCGCTCATTTTATTTGCGAGGTCACTCATGCCCGCCATCCAACGCGCTCTCATCTCCGTCTCCGACAAAACCGGCCTCACCGATTTCGCCTACGGCCTCGCCGCGCTCGGCGCCGAACTCATCAGCACCGGCGGCACGGCGCGCCACCTGCGCGAAGCGGGCCTGACCGTTACCGACATCAGCGCCTATACGGGATTTCCTGAAATCCTTGACGGCCGCGTCAAAACGCTGCACCCCAAAGTTCACGGCGGCCTGCTCTATCGCCGCACGCACCCCGATCACGTCAAACAAGCCGAACAGTTTTTCATTCCGCCGATCGATCTGGTCTGCGTCAATCTTTATCCCTTCGAACAGACCATCCGCAAAGCCGGCATCTCGCTCGACGACGCCATCGAACAAATCGACATCGGCGGCCCCAGCATGATCCGCAGCGCCGCGAAAAATTGGGAATCCGTCACCGTTGTCGTTGATCCCTCTGACTACGAAGAAATCCTCGACGAAATCAAAAAGAACGGCAACAACACGCTGCGCGAAACGCGCCTGCGCCTGGCCGCAAAAGTGTTCGCCACCGCCAGCCGCTACGACGGCGCGATCTGCGCGTACCTCGAAGCAAACGGCGAGGACGCCATGCCGCCCACGTTCACGCTGCAAGGCGTGCTGAAGGTAACGCTGCGTTACGGCGAGAACCCGCACCAGAAAAACGCCGCGCTCTACGCGATTCCCGGATACACGCGGCCCTGTGTCGCGCAAGGCATGCAGATTTCCGGCAAGGAAATCGGCTTCAACAATCTGCTTGACATGAACACCGCGTTTGAAATCGTGCGCGAATTCAAACGCCCCGCCGCCTGCGTCGTGAAACACAACAATCCTTGCGGCGCCGCCTGTGCCGACGACATTCTCGATGCGTGGACACGCGCCTTCGCCGGCGATCCGCTCTCGGCGTTTGGCGGCGTGCTCGCCTTTAACCGCCAGCTCAATTCGAATGTTGCCGAACAAATCGTCAGCGAAAAAGGATTCAAAGCCGACGCCATCGTCGCGCCGTCGTTCTCCGCAAACGCGAAGGAAATTTTGACGACGCGCAAGAAGTGGGGCGCGAGCGTGATTCTGCTCGAAGTGGGCGCCGAAACCGCTCCCGATCAAACGCCAATTCCCGCGAGCGGAATTTTCCGCGATGTCCGCACAATTCCCGGCGGCATCCTTGTGCAAACGCCCGACACCGCGCCGTTCGAATCCGAATTCGCGGCGCTCAAAATCGTCACGCAGCGCGCGCCCACCGAGGAAGAACTCTCCGCGCTGAAATTCGCCTGGATTATTTGCAAGCACGTCAAAAGCAACGCGATCGTGCTCGCCAAAAACGAAGCTGTCGTCGGCGTCGGCGCCGGCCAGATGTCGCGCGTCGATTCCGTCCACATCGCGCTGGCCAAAGCCGGCGACAAAGCCAAAGGCGCGGCGCTCGCCAGCGACGCCTTCTTCCCCTTCCCCGACGGCCCCGAATCCGCCGCGCAAGCCGGCGTCACCGCGATCATCCAGCCCGGCGGCAGCGTCAAAGACGACGAGGTGATCGCCGTCGCCAACGCGCACAACATCGCGATGGTGTTTACGGGGGTAAGACACTTCAGGCATTAAAGGGAGACGTCCGATCGTGGATTACGTTGCGACGCTTTATTCGGACTCGTGCATCTTTTCGATGCTGCATTACAAAGGAGGCTTCGTGCCATCGCTTGCGCAGCGCATGAAGACGAGGGAGTGGTGGCGGCTTGAGCGGCACAATTACAGGATGCTCTCATCCTTGAATACTGAATCCGAATTGAGTCGGGGAGAATTTGCCGAGCAGAGGCTTGCGCTCGCTGAGGCGCGCCGCCTGCCTTATTTGCCCGCAACGCGAGCGGTGCAGAACTGCACGCAAATCCTACTTGAATGCCGCATGTTCCCAATCAAGAGTCGAGCCGATGCGGTCCAACTTGCAACCGCGACGATTCACACTGTTGATTATCTTCTGACTTGGGACTACACTCATTTGGCGAACAAGTTTGTCGTCGATCGCATTGCGGCCCTGTGCAAGAAATACAATTGGCGAGCCCCTCAAATTGTTTCGCCGGAAACCATTCTGTGGACGAGCATGGGCCAGACAATCAGACGGAGAGAATAGTATGGCGACAAAAGCAATTAAGCCCCATCCTGAAGATGAAATGGCGCGCTGCCGCCGCGTCCGCGAGGAATTTAGCAACGAGTTTAAATCGCTGGATGAAATGTTTGAGTATTTGAGGCGAATGGAGAAAGAGCGGAAGCAACTCCGCGTATCCTCGAAGTCCGCACCCCGCCCAGCCCGCCCCCGCCGCAAAGCGACAATGCCTGTTGCCCCGCGCAGACACGCGTGCGCGTCGTAATCCTTTGAGTCGCATATATCGAAGAAAATCCGCAACGTCCATTAAACGTTTCGCCGCCGCTCCTGGGCCGAACTTGCCTGCATTATTTCCCATAATAATCAAACCAACTCCGCGCCGTCTCGATCAACCGCACGCGATGCAGCGCCACGCCGCTGCGCAGCGCCGCGATTTTTTTTTCGAGCAGGTTCCAAATCACAATCGCAATGTTCTCCGCGGTCGCCGGAACGTCTTTGAAAAACGTTGTGTCCAGATTGAGATGCTTGTGATCGAAGCGCGCGTCGATTTCCTCGTCCAGCAGCGCGTCGAATTTTCCAATATCGATCACGATGCCGGTGCGCGCATCCGGTTCGCCGCGCACGGTTACTTCCACAACATAATTGTGCCCGTGGCCGCTGGGGTTGTTGCATTTTCCGTAGACGCGCCAATTCTCTTCTTCGGAAAGCTTCTCCGAATGAAGCCGGTGCGCCGCCGAAAATTCGATTGAGCGCGTCAGATGAACCATGGCCGGATTCTCCTCAAAAATCTCGACATGCATGCCGGGATGCTCTTCAAGCCGCAGCGAAACCTTCCGCGCCGCGCCAATTTTTTCAGGAATGCGCGCCCATAAAACTTGAGCAAGGCGCTCCGTCGTCGGCACGGCGTCCGCGAATTCGGGCAGCGCGGAATTCAACATGCGGTGATCGATTTCACCGAGCAGACATTTTAATTCCGCATCGACGGTCTTGATGTTGATCACCATTCCATCGATGGGATCGACCGGCCCGCGCACGCTCAACTCAAGCACATAATTGTGCCCGTGCCCGCCCGGTTCGGCCGCGACGCCGAAAACGTCTTCAAGCTCCTCGCGCGACAATCCGCCGCCGCGGTACACGTGGCCCGCAAAGAACGTCACTTTTCGTGTCAGCGTCAGCACGCGATGCATCTCCCAACGTCCATGATACTCAAAACGCGCGGCGCGGAAACGAAAACTATTCCGTCTCATTGCTGCGCCGCAACATAGGAGCGGCGGCACTCCTGCCGCCGAAGCGTTGCCGAGTTCTGACGGCGGCAAGAGTGCCGCCGCTCCTCAATCAATTCACCACACCTTTCCGAGCGCCGCCGGCGCCGGGCGCGACTTGAATTTCCAGCACAGTGCCGCCAGCGTCAACGCGTACGGCAGAATCTCCACGAGTTCGACCGCAGCACTGGTCGTCGGAATTGCGTCGCGCGAAAAAAATGCGGCGCCAAAGAAAAAGCACGCCGCCGCGGTTCCAAACGCACCATGCCGGCCGAGCACCACCGCGGCCAGCGCCACGAATCCGCGCCCGCTCGTGCAATTCGGCGCGAAGCTGCTCGTCTGCGACACGGTCAAAAACGCGCCGCCCAATCCGCACAATGCGCCGCAGGCGAGACACGCTTTCACGCGCGCCGCGACGACGCTCACGCCTGCCGCCTGTGCCGCGTCCGGATTTTCGCCCACTGCGCGCAGTTCCAAACCGCGCTCGGTTCGTGCAAAATAAAACCACACCGCGACGACCGAAATCAGCGCGAAAGATGTCAGCACCGTCTGGTCGAAGACAATCGGACCCACGACGGGCAGCGAGCTCCATTGCGGAAAAAGTCCGCCCAGCACCGGAACACTCAGCGATTCGCCAGAATGCGCCGCACGCAGCGCGTCGAACGCCGTGCTCGTCGCGCCGGCTGCAATCAGATTCATCGCCATGCCGGTAACGATTTGTTCCGCGCGCAGCTTCAACGACATGAATGCAAACACCAGCATGAACGCCGCGCCGCTCAACGCGCCGGCCAGCGCCCCTATTAATGGCGACTGTGCTGCCCAGCCCGCGTAAAATCCGCCGAACGCGCCGCACAACATCACGCCTTCGATGCCGATGTTGATCATTCCGGAACGTTCCAGCACCAACTCGCCCAGCCCCGCAAAAAGCAGCGGCGTGCCGATGCGCAGGCTGGAACCCAGTGCGTGCTCGATCCAGCTCATGCGCCCTCCTCGGATGTCAAATCGCGCCGCGCGCCCGCATCACGCGCGAGCATCGCCAGAATCAGCAGCCCATTAATAAAATAAACGATCCAATGCGGCACATTCGCGCCGCCGCCTTCCATCGACAGGGCGCCCATTTCCATGCCGCCAAAAATTAGCGCCGCGGGAACGATCCACAATGGTTTGAGCAACGCGACCAACGCAACTGAAATGGCCATGTAGCCGAATTCGGAATACGCGGGGTCAGCGCTGATTTCGCCCGCGGCCAGCACGCTCATCGCGCCCGCCAGTCCCGCCAATGCGCCGGAGACCGCGAAAATCATGAGCGTCGCGCGCTCGCAATTCACGCCGCACGCGCGCGCCGCCGCTCGGTTGAATCCCATTGCACGCAAGCGCAAACCGCCCGCGGTGTGAAACAAATACACATGCGCCGCGATCACCGCGGGAATCGCGAGAAACACGCCCGCGTGAAATTCAGTGTCGGCCCAGCCGGAGAATTGCAGCTCGCGCGCAAGTTCGTTCTTTTGAAAATTCGTGTTGCCTTGCAGCCAGTCGTGGCTGCTCACGAGATACTTTACAAAATGCAGCGCCGCGAAATTCAGCATCAACGTCGCGATCACCTCCGGCACGCCGCGCCAGCGCTTGAGCGCGCCCGCGACCAACGACCAGAACGCGCCGCCGATGGCGCCCGCGAGCAGCATCAACGGAATGCCGAGCCACGCGTGCGCGACAAAGAATTTCCCCGGCGCGCCAAGCGTCAGCGCGACCGCCGCCGCCGCGCCCACACGCGATTGACCTTCCGCGCCGATGTTCAAGATTCCCGCGCGAAAACTCAGCGCAATTCCCAGCGCATAAAACGCCAGCATTGAGCCGCGCGCGGCCGTCCCGCCCAAGCCCGATTTCGATCCAATCACTCCCGAAATAAATTCCGAAAACGCCGGCCCCGGGCTTCCGCCCACCAGCACAATCGTCAGCGCCAGCACACCCGCGGTGCCCAGCGCAAGCAGCAGCGGCCACGCCAGGCGCAGCCAAATCAGAGAGCTGGAACTGTCGTCGCGATTTTCCACACTCACGCTCCCGCCGCGGCGGACGCCTTCGTCGCTGATTCGTCGCCCGCGCCGACCATCGCGCGCCCGACGCGCTCGCGTGACACGCCGCGCACGCCGATGTCGCTCAGCGACCCGCGATACAACGCCATCACGCGGTCGGAGAGCGCCAGCACTTCGTCCAAATCGGATGAGATCAGCAGCACCGCCGCGCCGCGCCGGCGCGCGTCGAGCAGGCGGTTTTGAATCTCCGCCGCCGCGCCCACGTCCAGCCCGCGCGTTGGATTGCACGCGAGAATTAATTTCGGCGCGCGGCTGAGTTCGCGCGCGGCCACCGTTTTTTGCTGGTTGCCGCCGCTGAGTGCGCGCGCGCTCAATTCCGGTTCCGACGGCGCGACGCCAAATTCCTCAAGCAGCACGCGCCCGCGAGATTTCATTTCCGCGCGATTGAGCAAGCGCACCGCTACGCGCCGCTCCGGTGGCTTGCGCAAGAACAAATTTTCCGCGAGCGACATCTCCAGCACCAAGCCTTCGCGGTGGCGATCGGATGGAATAAAAGCCATGCCATTGTCGCTGCGCTCTGCTATGGATAACGGCCGCAAATCGACGCCGCAAAAACTCTGCAACTCCACGCGCGCCGTCGATTCCAGCGTGCCTGCAATCAATGCCGCCAGTTCGTTCTGTCCATTTCCTTCCACGCCCGCGACGCCCACAATTTCACCCGCACGAACTTCAAGCCGCGGCACGTCGAGCGCATGAGGAGCGGCGGCACTTTTGCCGGCGAGATCGCGCGCAAAGGCAACGGCGGGAGGAGTGCCGCCGCTCCTGACGAACGCGCCCCGAATTTTCAGCACAACGTCGCGCCGCGCCGGTGCGGATTTCAATTCCTGGATGTGCTGAGCGCCAGCGTCCGATCCGCCAATAATAGCACTATTTATTAATGGTGGCGGGTCCTGCCCGATCATTGCGCGAGCCAGTTCCGCGCGCGTCAGGTCGCCGATTTTCCCAGCGTACACCGTTGCGCCTTTGCGCAGCACCGTCACTTCGCCGGCCAGCGCGAAGACTTCGTCGAGTTTGTGTGTCACGATCACGATCGTGCGCCCTTCGTCGCGGAGCACGCGCAACGTTGCGAAAAGGCGTTCGATCTCTGCGGGCGCCAGCACGGCGGTCGGTTCGTCGAGCAGCAAAACCTTCGCGCCGCGCGAAAGCGCTTTGAGAATCTCGACGCGCTGCCGCATCCCGACTGAAAGCTCCGACACGCGCGCATTCGGATCGACGCTCAACCCCGTGCGCTCCGCGAGTTCCGACACGCGCGCGGCACCGGCGTGCGCGTCAAAGCGCAAACCAAATTTGCTGCTGCGCACTCCCAGCGCAATGTTCTCCGCCACCGTCAGCGCGCCCGCGAGCAAAAAATGTTGATGGACCATCCCCACGCCGGCCGCGGCCGCTTCGAGCGGCGACGCAAACGCGACTGAGCGGCCGTCAATTTCAAGTGTGCCCGCATCGGGCTTCAGCGCGCCGGAGATGACGTTGTTGAGCGTCGATTTTCCCGCGCCGTTTTCGCCCAGCAGCGCATGGATTGCGCCGCCGCGCACGAACAGGTCCGCGCCCGCGAGCGCGCGGATGTGCCCGAAGCATTTCACTATGCCGCTGCAACGAAGAGCCATCTTCCCTCGCGTAATCGAAGTGTATGTGAATGTGTCGTTCGCGATTTTACCGCAACGGAGCGCGGGCTTCCAGCCGGCTGGAAGCCGGCGCTCCATGGGAGTTCGACATGCATCGACTAATGGCG
Source organism: Planctomycetota bacterium (assembly GCA_035308565.1). Lineage (GTDB taxonomy): Bacteria > Planctomycetota > SZUA-567 > H5-PLA8 > H5-PLA8 > JANXLS01. The sequence continues at coordinate 8,809 of DATGGK010000234.1, forward strand.
CTCACGTTCGCAGTTTTCGCTTCGCTTTTTGCCGGTGAGCAAGATGGCCCGCCAAAGGCTCTGCCCAACGCAAAAGGCGACGCGCAAATTCGCGCGAAGTTTAAAGATTCTGAAATCGTGATCACGACGACCGCGCGGCTGGCCGGCGCGATCCATTCGCTCACGTGGAACGGGAAGGAATTCATCGACAGTTGGGACCACGGCCGCCAGCTTCAATCGGCGACGAATCTCGATTGCGCCACGCCGATCACTGGCGAAACGTACAATCCGACGGAGGCAGGTTCGCGCGACGACGGCGTCGGTCCGGTTTCGTCGAGCAAATTGCTGAGCCTTTCCGCGAATGGCGCTGAATTGAAATCCGCGATTCAAATGGCCTTCTGGCTCGCGCCCGGTGAAAAGTCCGGCGGTAATCCGGCGAAGAACACAAGCGTGCTTTCGAATCACCTCGTCACGAAGCGCGTGCATATCGGGCACCCTGATCTTCCGAATGTGATTGAATACGACGTGAAATTTACGCTGCCCAACGAACATCACACACAATGGGTGATTGAAGCGCTGACCGGATACATGCCACCGGAGTTCAGCGTGTTTCAAACGTTCAATCCGGCGACCGGCGCGCTTGCGCCGATCAGCGACGGCCCGGGCGAACAGCCGCTGCCGCTGATTTTTTCGACGGAAGACAAGCGCTACGCGATGGGAATTTTCGCGCCGGAGTCGCAGCCGCGCGGAAAAGAAAAGGCGGGCTACGGGCGTTTTCGATTTATCCACGAAAAAGTGGTGAAGTGGAATTGCGTCTTTCGCGTGCGCGACGCGAACGGAATAAAGGCCGGCGATTATGCGTACAAGCTGTTTGTCGTTGTTGGGACGCTCGACGATGTGTCGTCTGCGATGAAGGCGCTGGCGAAGGAATTCGCGCCATAAATCTGACAATTTCGATAATTTTCTCTTTAAAATCGCGAAACGAATAATTAAGCTTTTCCTGCGCAACTCGCACAAATTGGCGCGATCTTGCGCCAATGAATTCCGGCTCTTGTTGAGAGAACAAGCAATTCAGGCCGACGTTTCGACCACCGCAACAAAAAACGCACTTTCAGAAAGGAGAACCGCATGTCACGCATCGCGCAGGGCAAGCATTTGTTTTTCCACACTCTGGTCGTGTGCGCATTTGTGTTGAGCGCATTCTCGCCGCGTGCAGTAAAGGCGTCCGCGGTCGTACGCAGCGCAGCGGGCGCAAATCCGGCCGCGATTCAAGCCACGGTCGATCAATTCCGCGCGGACCTCGGCGGCGGAACAACACCTGGCGCGAACGGTTCGTTTGGCACGCCGAGCCTCCGGCGCGAGATTAATTGGGACGGCGTGCCCGCTGGGCAATCCTCGCCGAATGCGTTCCCCTCAAATTTTTTCAATTCGACTTCACCGCGCGGCATCATCTTTACCACGCCCACGCCGGGCACGGGCTTTCAAGTCAGTGCCGCATCGGGAGGCGCGACGGCGGTGCGATTTGGGAATATCGACGCCAGTTACACGAACAATTTCCAGACTTTTTCGCCCGAAAAGTTGTTCACGCCGATCGGCAACAACATTACGGACGTGACCTTTTTTCTTCCGGGAACGAGCGTGCAAACCACGGTCACCGGATTCGGCGCCGTCTTCTGCGACGTGGATAACGACAATCAAACCTTCATGCGCTTCTTCGACGCGGCCAATCAAAGCCTCGGCGTTTTCATCGTGCCCTCGTCTGGCAACGGCCTTTCGTTCGTCGGTGTTTCGTTCACAACCGAAACTGTCGCCAAAGTGCGCATCGTTACCGGCAACAAACCGCTGGCGTCGGGCAACGTGGATAATCCGCCGACCGTGGACGTCGTCGCGCTGGACGATTTTCTTTACGGAGAACCGCACACTCTGCCTGAATTGCTTGGACTGACGCTCGACCTGACCGCAGGCACGGTCTTCACCGGCACAGTCGCAAACCTGACCATTCCTGCGACCACTTTTACCGCGAGCGCATCGATCGATTGGGGCGACGGAACCGTGACAAGCGCGGTGGAGGGCGTCAGCGACGGCGCGGGGCTCAAATTCACCGCGAGCCACGCGTACACGCAGTCCGGGAATTTCACGACCACGATCACGGCCTCATTCACGCTCAACGGCGGCGAGCAGCAGTTTCTCACGACAACCGGGCTGGCGCGCGTTTTTCCCGAGCCGTCGAATGTGATTCTACCGCAAGGCAACATGACAACCTTCAGCGGAGTCGGTGGAACCAGCACCGCAGGCGGCGCGCTCAATGCATTCAATTCATTCAAAGCCGCCATCGGAGGCGTCGATAACGGCGCCGCGGGCGTGCCGGCCACGGGCGGTTTCCGCACCATTAATTGGGACGGCGTCGGTCTCGGCCAAACCGACGGCGCGTTCGTAAACGAGGTGATCGTGCCCAATCATTCCGTCGGAATTCCGCTCAACCGCTTCCAGGCGCGCGGCGTGTTTTTCGCGGACATCTACGCCGTCACCGACGATGTGTTCTCGTCGATCTCGCCGGCCTTTGCGAATCTCTTCGCGCCATTTTCTCCAGCGAAGACGTTTGCGATGTTCAATGACAACGGGATTGAGTTCGATTTCGTCGTGCCCAGCGCGGCCACGACGGTGCCGCTGCGCGGCGCCACGCGCGGTTTCGGCTGCATTTTCGTCGATGTGCAAACGCCGAATACAACGAGCCTTCAGTATTTCAACGGGCCTAATCTTCTGGCCACGGTCTTTTGCCCGACCAGCAGCACGCACAAGGACCCCGAATTCATCGGCGTGCTCTTCGACAATCCGGTTGTCACGCGCGTGGAAATTGTCGTTGGAAGCGGCACGCTTTTCAGTTTCGACGGCTTGGACATCAGCGGCATCGGCACGGAGACGCTGCCGGGCACCGACCTCGCTGTCACCGACGATTTCGCGTATCCGGAGCCGATTCCGCTGCTGCCGCTGTTTACTAGCGCGGTCAATGTTACCGGCACTGCGGGCTCTCCCATCTCGTTCACGCCGACGGCGCTGGGGTTGGGAACAATTTCGTTTTCGTCGTCGGCGTTGCCGCCGGGTTTGACGCTGAGCGGCGGAGCGATTACCGGCACGCCGCTGGTCGTCGGCACATTTGTCGTCACGCTCACCGCGACCAGCGCTCAAGGCAGCGCCTCGCAAGCCCTCACCTTCACCATCGGCCCCAAACCTGCGGGCAGCGGAAGTCTGAGCAACACCGATTCCGACGGCGACGGCTTCCCCGATGAATTGGAAACGGCGCTCGGCACCGATCCCAATAGCGCGCTCTCCACGCCGGCGAACAACCTGCCAGTGTTGACACCGGACGTGATCGAGAACACCAAGCTGACGGTCAAGCTCGATTTCGCTCATCCCGGCACAAACGATTCGGTCACGGCATCCGGCGGCTTGCCGATTCCCGACGGCACGATCATCTCGGGGGCGAAACTCACACTGGATATCGGCGGGATTATTCTGCCGTACGTGCTGAATGCGAGCGGCACGGCCACGTCGGGCAAGTCGTCGATAAAACTGAAATTCAAAGCGAGCAAGATCGGCCCACTCACCGCGCAAAGTGCCGTGTTCTCAATGAAGTTGAGCAAAGGCAATGTCGCCGCGTCGCTGGTTGACGAAGGATTGACCAACGCCAACGTGAGTGGAACAAACGTGACGATTCCCGTGCTGGTCGTGTTCAACAACACGCTCTACCGCGAGGACGTGCATTTATCGTACTCGGCGAAGTTGGGCAAGAGCGGTTCGACGAAGACGGCGAAGGTGATTGCGGCGAAATGATGTAGTGTGGCGGCACAGCAGAAGTCAGAGATCAAAAGCTGTTTCAAAAACCCAATCGCAAGTGCCGCCACCCCTCACCCCCGGCCCCTCTCCCCCAAGGGGAGAGGGGAGAACGGCGGCGCTTCGCTTTGCCAACTTTATTGACACGGATTCTAAATCGCGTTGGCCACCGCCGCGCCCATCTCTCCGCACGTCACGGCGCGTTCGCCTTTGCGGGCGAGGTCGGCGGTGCGCAGGCCGGCGTTGAGCACGGTTTCGACGGCGGTTTCTATTGCGTCGGATTCTTTTTGCAGATGGAATGAATACTTCAGCATCATTCCTGCTGACAGAATCGTCGCCATAGGATTGGCCTTGCCTGTGCCGGTGATGTCGGGCGCGGAGCCGTGCGAGGGTTCGTACAGGCCGACTTTGCCGCCGATGCTTGCTGAGGGCAACATGCCGAGTGAACCGGTCAACATCGACGCTTCGTCGCTTAAGATATCGCCGAACATGTTGGTCGTGACCATCACATCGAATTGCCGCGGATCGCGGATCAATTGCATCGCCGCGTTGTCAACGATTTGAGTGTCGAAGGCGATGTGCGGAAAATTCGCGGCAACTTCGGCCGCGACGTCGTGCCACAGGCGCGAGCTTTCCAGCACATTGAACTTGTCCACGCTCGTGACTTTTTTGCGCCGCAGTCCGGCGAGTTCGCAGGCGAGTTTGACGATGCGTTCGACTTCGTGCGCGCGGTAAATTTCGGTGTTCACGCCGTAGCGTTCCTTGCCCATGCCATGAAGTCCGCGCGGCTCGCCGAAATAGATTCCGCTGATCAGTTCGCGCACGATCAGCATGTCGGTGCCTTGAATCACTTCGGGCTTCAGCGTCGAGGCGTCTTTGAGCGCGTCGTACAATTTCACGGGCCGCAAATTCGCGTAGAGATCGAGGCCTTTGCGCAGCGCCAGAATGCCGGCTTCGGGACGCTTGCGGTTTTCGATTTTGTCCCACTTCGGACCTCCGAAGGGGCCTTTGAGCACCGCCTGCGCGTTCTGGCATGCGCGGAGCGTTTCAATCGGAAGCGGCGAATCGTATTTGTCGATCGCGGCGCCGCCGGCAAGCTGCGTTTCGTATTCGAAGCTGTGGCCGAATACTTCGCCGATGCGGTTGAGGACGTTCTTTGCTTCGCCGATAATCTCCGGCCCAATTCCGTCGCCGGGCAGCACAACGATGTGGCAATTCATGCGGGTTTCCTCTCTATTCGGCTGCTGTTTGCGTGACACATTTTTAATAGGCCCGATAGGGCCGATAGGGCCAATAGGGGCAACAATCAGACGTTCAATTTTACTCAGAATTGTGCCAATTCCGAGTTCAGGATTGCAATTATCGACTCGGCTTGTGTAAGATACCGGTGGTTTGAAATTGGGTTAGGCGCATGCCAGAGAATCGAAGGGGAAATCGCCGCAAGGGGCGCCGGGTGATCAAGCCGGTGCCGATGCTCGTGTTCTGGATTGGCAAATCCGGACGGCATACGGCTGACATCTGCGACGTGAGCCACGACGGTTGTTATCTCAACACGACTGGAACCGCGGCGGTCGGCGAACGCATCAGCATTGAACTGCCGCTTTCCGTTTTTCCAGAGCGGATTGTCACGGTGCATGGAACGGTGGTTCCACAAAATCGAAAATTCGTCGGATTCGGCGTGCATTTCGACAACCTGACCGAAGAACAAGAAGGTTACATTCTGCGCCTAATGATGCGCGCGCCCGAAGTCAAGGACCGCCGCGCGACTTCAAAGAAATAAAGATGATACTGACACTGCCCGATTCTCCTCCGCGCGCCCCAGCCAAACCGGTGCTCGCTGTCAAGCCGCTGCACATCGGCCCGCTGCTGGTCGATCCGCCGATTTTGCAGGCGCCGATGGCGGGCTTCACGAATTACGTATACCGTTCGATCGTGCGCGAATTTGGCGGCGTCGGTTTGCAGGCGACCGAGATGATTTCGGCGGAAGGTTTCGTGCGCCTGACCGCGGGATTGAAGAGCACAGTTGAGCGCTTGTGGGGCGTAAAGGACGAAGCGCGCCCGCTGGCGGTGCAGATGTGGGACAACGATCCGGAATTGCTGGCTGAATGCGGTAAGAAGCTCGCGTTCGATTACGGCGTCTCCGTCGTCGATCTCAATTTCGGCTGCCCCGTGCGAAAGATTTCGGAACGCGCGCACAGCGGAAGCTATTTGCTGCGCGATCCCTTGAAAGTAGGCATGATTGTCAGCCGGGTCGTGAAAGCTTGCGCGCCGGTGCCGGTCACGGCGAAGATTCGGCTGGGTTGCACGCACGATTGCATCACCGCAAAAGAAGTCGCGCGCGTCATCGAAGATTCGGGCGCGGCGGCGCTGACCGTGCACGGCCGCGTGGCCGCCGATTTCTTCAAGGGCAACGCCAATTGGGACCGCATCGCCGAAATCAAAACCGTGCTGAAGTCGATGCCGTTGATCGGCAACGGCGACATCGATACGCCCGAAAAAGTTGCCGCCGCGTTTTGGAAATACAACGTGGACGGCGTGATGATTGCGCGCGCGGCGCTGGGAAAACCGTGGCTCTTTAAGCAGGCGGCGGCGCTGCTGCGCGGCGAAGAACCGATTCCAGAACCGAGCTTGCTCGAGCAGCGCGACTTGCTGCTGCGCCATCAGCGTCTGGTCGTCAAACGCTTCGGCGAAGAGCGCGGCAACGTACTGATGCGCCGCTACGCCTGCTGTTACGCGCAGGGCCGCCGCGGCGCGCGCGAATTCCGCTCGTTGATTTCGAAATGCGATACGACCGGGCATTTCGTGCAGATCGTGAATGACAAGTTCCCCATGGAACACGCGGAGAAGGTTGAGTGGGATTGACGCTGGCCAGAGCCACGACGGCTTGACGAGCCGCGACGGCAACGGAACGACAAACGCCAAACTCTCCGATCATGCCAACCTTCTCGGCGGCAAAAGATCAAGCGGACGCGTTCTAAAATGGCCGATAATATAACTACGCGCCGCAAGAGGTTTGGAGTGACATACGCTTTCCAAACTGCGCTAGCGCATTACAATTGAATGTTAGTCGGACACTGCTCCGAGAGGTTCAGATATGCCCACCGGAAAAGCAATACATAGAACCGCCACTGTGCGGCACGCGCCTAAAAAAACACTGCGGCGCGCCAAACCCATCGCGGCTCGAACCGCAAAAATCAAAAAGCCGGCCATCGCGCGTTCGCGCGGCACCGCGAGTGAATTAAAGCATCGCGAAAAAAAGTACGCCGAATTGTTCGGGCCGTCTTTGCCCAAAGGAAAAGGTTTGAACGCGGAAGGCGAGCCGATTCAAGCCGCCGAATTCGCGGAGAAGGGCTGGACGATTTTGCAATTCCCGCCGCGCCCCGGGCGCTTGAGTTGGATTTACGCGACGCATGGCTTGTCCACGGCGGTCGCGAAAGGCAAGGAACGGCCTACGCGCATGGAATTGGTGATGCATTGGCGCGACAAGGATATTCTGCCGCTGAAGATTCTTACCGCCGCCGCGAAGTACGTGCTCGAATCGGGAAACATGCTCGCTTCCGGGCAGATCATCTCCGGCGACGAAGGCATCGGCGCCGACGTCGAATTGGTCAGGCACTGTCTGGCTTGCGATCCGGAGCCCACGATTCCACGGCATGTGGAATTGCCCAGCGGGGTGATTCAACCGCTGGTGTTGATGGGCATCAGCGATGCGGAATTTGAATACGCGATGAAGGTTCGCCCGGATTTGGCTGACGGCCGCCTGGTGTTGATGGAGGCTCTGCGCACCGGCGGCGTCTTCCCGGTCACCGACCCCAAACGCCAGTGCCTCACACGGCGACGCGATTTCATGCGCATTTGGGAGAACGCATTTCGTTACGTGCGCGAGCGGAGGCCGACATGATCGCGATGAAAGACATCCGCGCCTTCGCCGACCGCGTGGCGGAGCTGTTCAAGCCGGAGAAGATTATTTTGTTTGGCTCGTATGCGTATGGCACGCCGAATGTGGATTCGGATGTGGATATGCTGGTGGTGATGCCGTATCGAGGAGACGCTTGTAAGAAAGCAGCACAAATATGCAATGCCGTCATCTGCCGTTTTCCGCTCGACATGCTCGTTAGAAACGCTAAAGAACTTGAAAAGCGGATTGCAATGAACGACTTTTTCATTAAAGAAATCACTGAAAATGGCATCGTCCTCTTTGAGCGCGGCAGTGCGGGAATGGATCGACTACGCGGAGGGCGACTTCATCGCCGCGCAACAGTTATTCCGCGCAAGAAAATCGCCTAATTTCAATATCTCATCCTTCCTTTCCCAACAGAGCGCTGAGAAATATTTGAAGGCGAAGTTGCAGGACTTGAATATCCCGATTTTAAAAATTCACAACCTTGCTGCGCTGCTCGATAAGATTACCGTCCATGAACCGTTGTGGGTTTATCTCAGGCCGGCGTTGAATAAACTTACGCTTAACGCGGTCGAAGCGCGCTATCCAGGCCATAGACGCACGAAGGAACAGGCGCGATGGGCGCTGGACATCTGCCTTGAAGTTCGCCGTCTCGTCCGCGAAAGCTTCGGCCTCCGCGATGCCAAAAAACCGAAACGCAAAGCAAAGAAAGCGCACCCCTGAATATGAGTCAAATTCCCCTCAAAGATTTGCTCGCCGTCGCCACCGAAGCCGCACACCTCGGCGGCCGCCGCACGCTGGCGTATTTCAACACCGGCGTCACCGTCGAAACCAAAGCCGATGCATCACCCGTCACGCGCGCGGACAAGGAATCCGAAGAGTTGATTCGCGCGCATATTGCGCGGCATTTTCCGGATCATGAAGTGATCGGTGAAGAAGGCGGAACGAAAAAGGGCGATTCGCGTTATCGCTGGATCGTCGATCCGCTCGACGGCACGAAAACGTTCATTTGCGGCGTGCCGTTTTTTGGAACACTGATCGGCGTCGAAGTCGAAGGCCGCGCGTCCGTCGGTGTGATCTATCTTCCGGCGTTCGACGAACTTATCTGCGCCGCGAGCGGCATGGGCTGCACATGGAACGGACGAACGTGTTCGGTGTCGAAGACATCGAAACTTTCCGACGCGGTGCTGCTGACGACGAGCGTAGCGACGTGCCAGGCGCGTTCTGACGCTTATGACCGGCTTGCGCGCGCCACGAAGATTCATCGCACGTGGGGAGATTGCTACGGCTACGCGCTGGTCGCGACTGGCCGCGCCGAGATCATGCTCGACCCGCAGATGAATCCGTGGGATTGCGCGCCGATGCTGGCGATCATGCAGGAAGCCGGCGGGCATTTCACGACGTGGGACGGCGAAGCGACAATCTGGGGTAAAGACGCGGCGGCAACAAATGCCGCGCTGAACCGCGAAGTGCTCGACATTCTGAAGAACGAAACGCGGCGTGCTTAATATTTTTCACGCAGAGGCTTAGCGCGGCCAGTGGCCGCAACCAAATAGAAAGGCATTCTCAATCGAGGTAGAGTTGTGTTTACCAAGACGCAACTGAAACCAAGAAGGAGAATGCCATGCTTGAATTTATACGCAAACACGCGGCAAATGTCATC
>DATGGK010000235.1:0-85581 GCA_035308565.1 Planctomycetota bacterium
GCGGAACATTCTGGGCACGAACGACGTTCAGGCCTGGACTGGCAACACAATGATCGTCGCATCGACCTGCACGTTCAATTGGGTGGCGAACGCGGTGCCGAATTACCACAGCATCCCCATCCAGGCGCTCACGCAGCCGCAAGGCGGCATTGCCGCGTCGATCGCTTCCACCACGTACGTCAACGCGGGGCCTGGCATGGAATTCAGCAAACAGTTGCTGCAATTCAGCCAAAACCTTGGATCGAACGCGCGCTGGGGCGACGCGCTGATGCGTGCGCAGCAGTGGGCGTATCAGCAAAGCGGCGGCACGGATGGAAACTGGTACGCGGATCTGTCGAAGACCGAAAACATCCTCGGCGATCCAGCCATGCCGATCATGAGCAAGTCGCCGCCCGCGAAAGCACCGGGCGCGACGACGCCGTCAAACTCGCCGCCACCGGCAGCGGGACAGTTCTAAGAGCGTAATTCAGTAGGACGGGCCTCCGAGCCCGTCCAACATTGCGCTTCGAGTGCAGGACGGGCTCGGAGGCCCGTCCTACGGATCTCTAATGCTCGCCGCCAATCTTCGCCGGCCCGACGCCCGCTTTGATCGTGCGCGTCACGCGATCGAAGACCGGCTTGTCCGCGTCGCGGACATCGAAATCTTTTTCAGCGGTGAGCGTAATGTCCTGCAGCGTAATGTTCGTGATCGGACTATCGGGAATGCCGTGGATGATGCCGGCGTTGCGCGAGCCTTCGATGGTGATGTGATCGAGCAGAATGTTGCGAATCGCGGGAATTTTCGCGGGATCGCCTTTGAAATCGGGGCGGTTGTTGTCCACGTAATCGAGCTGCAACACGATCGCGTTGGCCACGTTTTTCATGGTGATGTTCGTGTAGCGCACGTTCTCCACCAGTCCGCCGGCGCCGCGCATCGATTTGATGCGGATGCCGTTGTCGGTGCCGTCGAACATGCAGTTTTGCACCAGCATGTCGCGAACGCCGGCGCTGGTTTCGGAACCGATCGAAATCCCGTGGCCGTGCTTGATCGTGTTGTTTTCGATGAGAATGTTCGTGCCGCCGGATTTGATCACGATGTCGTCGTCGCCGGTGTCGATGTCGCAGTCGTGAATCCAGAAATTCGCGCCCGGCCCCGGATCGATCGCGTCCGTGTTGGGCGCGTTGAACGGCGCGCGCACTTTCACATGGTCGATGGTGAGGTCATTGACGTGTCTGGGTACGAGATGAAACATCGGCGAATTCGTCAGCGTGACGCCCGAGACAAGCAGACGTTCGCAGCCGTCGATAACCACGAGGTGCGGGCGCCGATAGACGACGCGGCCCGGCTGCGTCTTGGCAACGTTGCGCGCGGCCCGTTCGGACCACTCCCACCAATGCTGTCCGCTGCCATCAATGGTTCCTGAACCGGTAATGGCCACGTCGTGTAGGTTGTGGCCGGAGATCAGCGGATTGGGCACGCGGACTGCGGCGTTGGCTTCGGCCTGCGTTTTAAATGTGGATGGATTCGGCAATCCGAGGGCTTCGAACGTGTCGGGCGCCTGAATGACGGCGCCTTCGTCGAGATGCAATTCGAGATTCGAACAGAGCGTGAAGGGCGCGGTGCGGAAGATGCCTTTCGGCACTTCGAGTCTTCCACCGCCGGCTTTTTCAACGGCGGCGATGGCGGTTTTGAACGCATCGGTGTTCATCGTCTTCCCATCGCCGACGGCGCCGAAATCGGCGAGGCTGAACGCGCGGTCGGGAATGCTGGGGAGAGCTGGCTTGGCTCGCTCGGCGGCATGTACCGCGGCACAGGCGAGCACGAGGACGACGTACCTTATTAACGGAGGGCGGAGCGGCATGGCGGTTTTATTTGTCGCGGAGATTCCCGCTCCCTTGCGGTCGCGGCTCGTCATTACGCTCGCGGTTCGTTAGCCCAAGGCGAGGCGCTTTTGGATATCTTCCCATGGCGCACTGAACGCTTTGACTTCGCATTGCGTGAGCAGCTCGATGTGGCGCAGCAGATTTTTGGTGTTGGGATTGGAAAACGCGACGCAGAGCATTTTGCCGAGCTTCTCGAAGGCGACGGCTTCGTGCTGGCGGCAGAATTCCAAATCCAGGGCGTGTTGTATTTCATTGGAGAGCGGAAAGAAGCGCAGGAAGACGCGCGGCGCGGAATCCTGGCGGCGCAGCGCGGCGGCGAGCACGTCGGCGCTCAGTCCGAATTCTTCGCGCAGGATGCGGCCGATGGGCTTGAACGAACGGCGCTGAATGACCAGCGCTTCGTCCACCTGCTGGCGCGTGACAGCGGCCACTTTGATCAGCAATTTGCCGATCGGTTCGACTTCGCGCTTGGCGGCTGAGGAAACAGTTCCAGTCTCGGGACTGGCGGAGGACGGGCGGACAGGAGGAATGCGGCGAGGCGCTGGCATGCAATCGTCTTTAACACTGGCTCTCCGAAATTACAACAACAATTCGGGGCGCAAATCTGTGCGTGGCAAATAATAGAATTGAAGGCGCATCGCGGCCGCTACTTCCGCACGGCCCAGAGATAATTGCGCGAGTTGATGTAGAGCGTGTTGTCCACAGCGACCGGCGTCGCGTACATCGCCGCGCCAAGGCTGATTTTACTGAGCACTTTTTTTTCGCGGCCGGCGGCAAGCACCCAAAGATGTTTGAGCGTTGGAAAGAAAAGCTTGCCGTCGGCGAGCAGCGTGGACGACCATGCGTCGGCGCCCGTTTCGTGCACCCACACGGGTTTGCCGGTTTCCGCCTCAAGGCAGTGGATGCGGCCGGCGACATCGGAGATGTACAGCAGCCCGTCCTGGATCGCCGGCGTTGCCAGCGTTCGGTCGAGCCCCTGATAACACCAGATTTTTCCGCTCTGCGTGATCTCGCCTCCGGCTCCGGCACCGCCGGATTTTGTCGCGTCGAGGCACCAGAGCGCGCCGCGGCCGTGGCCGTGTTCCGGATCGCGGCCGATTGCCACATAAACACGGTTGTTCAGGAAGACCGGGCAGCCGATGATTTCGCTGGCGCCGACGTAGCTGCTTTCGTTCTGCTTGTTGAGCGACCGTTTGAGCCGTTTGTCGCCAAGCGAATAGAGGGCGGCCCAATTCAGATCGTCCCGCTTGACCCGGTATTCCGGCGGAATGCAGTCGCACCACCAGACCGTTTTGAGTTTGACGGGCTTGTCCGGTGCCGCGGTCAGCGCTTCAAAGGCGTAGCAGCAGCCGTCGCCGGCGCCAAAGAAAATCAACTTCTTTCCATTGACGACGCCCAACGACGGCGTGGACCATTGGCCGTGCATCAGATTCGGGCCAATGCGTTTCTCGTCGTCGGTGGCCAGCAGGCGCCCGCTCTTTTTGTCGAGCACGATCAGGTTCGGCGCATCCGGCGCGGGCGCTTTGCGGTCGTCGTAATAGTCCGCTTGTGCGTCGCGATCCGTGCCGTTGGAAGTGTTGATGTAAAGAAAATCGCCGTCCAACAGCGGCGAGCCGTTGGCTGCATCGGCGGGGCGGATGCCGTAGTCCCATAGATCGAAAGTCCACACTGTTTTCGCTCCACGCACGCCAGCGGCCGGCGCAAGCGGCGGGGCCGTCTCGGCCGTTTTCCTGGCGGCGGTCGGCGAAGGCTCCGGCTTGACAAACGCTTCCGTGCCGCCGTTCGCATCGAGACACAGCACCTCGCAGCGATGATTGACGAAATAGAGCCGGCCATCGTCATACGTGGCAGTCGCGCAGATGCCGAGGTTGGGCGTGATCCGGCCGAGCATGTATTTGAAGCCTTTATCGATCTCGCCGGGGAATTTTCGAAACGGCGCGGCGTATTCCCAGAGCAAAGTTCCGTCGCGTGCGTCAAGACATTTGAACACGCCCAAACCGGACTCCAGACCGCCGGTGAAGATTTTGCCGCCCGCGACCGTCGGAGAAGGATAGGTGAGCGAACTGGTTCGCACGCCCCAAAGCACGTTCGTTGCCGTGGAAAGAATAATCGTGCCCCTCATCGAATCTCTTTCGCCGGGCACGAAAGATTCCGGCAAGTTCGACGCGTGGGCAACGAGATTTTTGCAGGGCGAACCACAGTACTCCGGCCAGTCTTGCGCCGCCGTTCGTCCGGCCAACGCCAGCGCCCACACGGCCATTCCGATCATTTTCATGTTGGCTTGATCCAAAAATACTTTCTGATGCAGATACACCGCGAGTCAAGTCTGCACGTCGAACCCCACGGAGAAATCGCCAAACGATGGCTCGAAGGAATTTCTCTCCAGCACATTCCAGCCATGCGGTGTAACAAAGCACAGTGGAATTCGGGCCGTTGACTCCGCAGCGCAAGGAAACCACTCATGCTCTCCATCCAAGGAATACGTGAATCCCGATTTTGCGACGGAATGCCGCGCCGCGGATTTCTGCGCATCGGCACATTCGCGCTGGGGGCGTTGGGCGGATTTAATCTGCGCGACCTGTTCGCGGACGAAGCATCGAAACCGTCGAAGAATCGCAAAAGCGTCATCAACATTTTCCTCCCGGGCGGGCCGCCGCATCAGGACATGTGGGATTTGAAAATGGACGCGCCCGCGGACATTCGCGGCGAATTCAATCCGATTAAGACAAGCGTTTCCGGCATTCAAATCTGTGAGCTGTTTCCGAAAATGGCGGCGATGATGCAGCGTTTCACCGTCATCCGTTCGATTGTCGGAAGCGACGGACAGCATGCCGCGTATCAATGTTTTACGGGCCATCCGCGCCCAAATTCACCGGCAGGCGGCTGGCCCAGCATGGGCGCGATCGTGTCGAAGCTGCAAGGTTCCGTTGTCGAGGGTGTGCCGGCGTTCGTCGGGCTCTCGCCCAAGATGGGCCACATGCCCTGGGCCGATCCGGGCGACCCGGGTTTTCTCGGGCTGGCGCATGGCTGCTTCAACCCAAACGGCGGAGCAGCAAGCGACATGGTGTTGAAGGACATTTCGATCGAGCGTTTGAACAATCGCCGCGCATTGCTGAAATCGTTCGATAAATTTCGCCGCGATTGTGACGCCTCCGGCGCGATGGACGCGATGGACACCTACAGCCAGCAGGCTTACGCGCTGCTCACATCGGGGCGCCTTGCCAAAGCGCTCGACATCGATCAGGAAGACGCCGCGACGCGCGACCGCTATGGCCGCGGCACGATGAAATGCCGCGACGACGGCGGGCCGGAATGTCCCGAGCAATTCCTGCTCGCGCGGCGGCTGGTCGAAGCCGGCGTGCGCTGCGTGACGATCGGATTCAACCGCTGGGACTGGCACGGCGCGAATTTCGCGCAGGCCCGCATCGTGTTTCCGCAGCTCGACAGCGGCCTCACCGCGCTCGTCAGCGACCTGCACGACCGCGGCCTCGACAAGGATGTTGCGGTCGTCGTGTGGGGCGAGTTCGGCCGCACGCCGAAGATCAACAAAGACGCGGGCCGCGATCATTGGCCGCGCGTCTCGTGCGCTGCGCTCGCCTGCGGCGGCATGCGCCACGGCCAGATCATCGGCGCGACCGATCGCACCGGCGGCGAACCGTCCGCGCGGCCCGTGGATTTCCAGGACGTCTTCGCCACGCTCTACCAGCACATGGGCATCGACGGCCACGCCGCCACAGTGGACGACCTCAGCGGGCGTCCACATTATTTGGTGGACGAGCAGTTCAAGCCGATCGCGGAGCTGGTGGGATAGAGGAGCGAGTGGTGCAACGCTGGATAATGCTCGCTTCATGTGTTTTCTCTATGCCTCTGCGTGAGAAAATTCATCGCGCGAGACGGATTCCTTTCGACACCGTTACTGCCGACCCTTCCGCCAAGAGCGCGGACACCGGCGCTTTCTTCAGGAACGGATAAAACTCTTCGCCATATAGTTCCTTCACATCGGCATCCAACACATATTCCCGCGCGGTCCATGTGCGCCATTGCGGGTGCGCGACTTGGTACTCGACCGTTCCGCCGCGGCGCTGCGCGGCGTAGCCCCAATAATGCTCGGTGATGAATTCGGCTTCGGATCCCTTCGGCGGAATCGATGCGCCGCCTTGGCAAGTCACGCCGAGTTTTTGCCAGCGTCCGCAAGCGCGCCATTCGTACATCGCGGAAGTGACGGAGGCGCTCGCGTTCAGCATATTGCGCATGGGCAGAGAGACGTAATTCTCGTTGTAAATCGTGCGCGCGACAAACGCGATGAAATAGCGCGGCACAATCTCTTTTACGAATGCCACTGCGCGCCGGTCGCCGTCGGGATGGCGGCGTTTGATGTAGAAGCGCAGGTTCAGTTCTTCGAAATTGCGGTGAAATGGAACGGGAAATCCGAGCACGCGCGTGTTCAGAAACATGAATCCAACGAGGCTGACCAGCGCGCGGCCTTGGAACAAATCCAACTCAGTGCCCGCCGGCACGCGACGCGCGAGGATCGCGGGATCGACTTCGTAATTGAGCATCGCCAGGTGGCGCCATTCGGCGGAGAGGAAGATGCCGGGATTTGACACGATGAATCTCAGTCTGCTTCGGTGCAGTGTAAGTTAACACATGATAAAACCAATTTCACACATCTGCCGAATCCTTTTCGTCTTTGTATGGATTTTTGCAATCGTCCGCGCCGAAGAACCCAAACCGCTCTTCAAAGAGCTCATGGGCATCAACGGCCATACCGTTCAATTCAAGCCGGAGTTCTACAAAGCAGTCTGCCGCCTCGTTCGCGATTACCATCCGGTCGAGTGGGACCTTGGGAAGGATAGCGATTTTACGACGACGTTTCCGCTTGCGCGCAATCGCGTCGATTGGAATTCCGTTTACGGTTCGTGGAAAAAAAGCGGCTTCGTTACCGATGCGTGTTTGATGTTCGAAACGATCAAGCAGGACAAATGGAAAGACATTCCGCGAGACGCGCGCGCGTATGGGCTGGCGTTCGCGAAATTCTGCGGGCCGTCGTCGGCGACGCCGCTGGTTTCTTCGGTGGAAATCGGCAACGAACCCGGCTCGTTCGACGACACAGCTTATCGCGCGATGTTCGAAGCGATGGCGCGCGGCGTGCGCGAAGGCGATCCGAAATTGACTATTGCGACCTGCGCGGTAACGCTTGGCAAAAGCCACAAGTACGCTAAAAGTGTGACGTGTTTCGAGGGCTTGAGCGAGCTTTACGACGCCATCAACATTCACGATTACGCGGAGGCCGAACCTTGGCCGACATGGCGGCGTTCGAATCCGGAAGATCCGTCGCTCAGGTATTTGAAGGACATCACCGACGCCGCGGCGTGGCGCGATAAGAACGCGCCGGGCAAGCCGCTGTGGGTGACTGAATTCGGCTATGACGCGAGCACCAAGCCCGCGCCGAAGACGGGCGATTTCGCCAAGTGGGAAGGCAGCACCGAGACGCATCAAGCGCAGTGGCTGGTACGCTCATTTTTGGTCTTCTCGAAGCTGCCACTGGCGCGGGCGTACATTTATTTTTTCAACGACAACGATGAGCCGCACCTGCACGGTTCGTCGGGCCTCACGCGGAATTTCAAGCCCAAGCCCGCGTTTTACGCCGTCGCGCATCTGTACGCGACGCTGGGCGAATACCGTTATTCGCGCACGCTGCTTGAAGAAACGAACGGGACGTACGCGTACGAATTCGTGAAAGACGGCGATGCGGCGAAGCGGATTTGGGCGGTGTGGAGTGCCACGAAATCGGAGCGCAGCGCGCCGGTGTCGCTGCCGCTCAACGGCGCCGCGGCGGTCAAAGCGGAGCGCATGCCGATGAGCGAGAACGCGGCGGAGGCGATGGAGATCAAGAAGAGCGCTGAGGCGATTGAAGTTTTGGCGGGAGAGGAGCCGGTATATGTGTGGGTGGAGGGGAAGTAAACGGCGTTACACGTTAAACGTTACAAGTTACACGGTTTTGGATTGCGCGAGCAAGGATAGAAAAGAGCAACTTCAAGAATTCTTCGCCAGCACCACCGCTGCATTCGTCCCGCCAAATCCGTACGACGTCTTCAACACTGTTTTGAATTCGCCTTTTAACGGCGCGCCTGTCGGCGCGTTCAGGTTGCACTCGGGATCTTTTTCGGCGGGATCCAAACCGAGCACGGGCGGCACCAGTCCCTCGTTGATCGTCCGCACCGCCGCGATGGATTCGAGAATTCCCGCCGCGCCCATTGTGTGCCCGATGGAGCTTTTCACGCTGCAAACGGGAATCTCTTTTCCACGCGCGCCGAAAATCGCGTGCACGGCTTTCGTTTCGATCCCATCGTTGTACGGCGTGCCGGTCGCGTGCAGATTAATGTGATCGATTTGGTTCGGCTCAACCTGCGCGTCCTTGAGCGCGTCGCGCATCAGCGCTTTAATGCCGTGTGCTTCAGTTTCGGGCGCGGTCATGTGGTAGGCGTCGTTGTTCAGCGCGCGGCCGAGAATCTTCGCGTACACGCGCGGGGCTTTGCGGCGCGCGGCGTGCGCGGCGCTTTCGATCACCATCGCGCCGGCGCCTTCGGAAAAAAGAGTGCCTTTGCGGCGCTTGTCGAACGGGCGGATGGTCTCCGGCGTAATCGCGCGCAGGGCGGACAAGCCCGCGTAGACGTAAAGCGACAATTCGTCGTAACCGCAGGCCAGCACAAAATCCGCGCGCCCGCGCCGGACGAGGTCGAAGGCCTGCGCGATCGCCGCGGTGCCGGACGCGCAGGAGAGCGAGAGGTTCATGCGCGGGCCGCGGATGCCGAAGCGGCGCGCCAGTTCGTCGCCGGCGTTTCCGCAGAGGTATTTTTCCAATGACGCCTGCGACGCATCCTTCGCGCCGTCGATCAGCGCCGTTTCCGCGGCGCTCATCCCGCCGAAATTCGTGCCGGTGACAATCGCGCCGTGTTTGATCGCTTCGTCGCCGCTGAATTTCACCGCGATGCAGCCGTCGCCGGCGAGCGGCGAAATCACTCCGGTGCCCGCGTTCGGCGTGCCGTCGCCCAGCGCGAAGGCGTCACGCAGCGCTTCGCGCGCGGCGTCGAGCAACATGCGCAAACTGCGCGGCTGGCCGTTGGGTTCGGATTCGTAGCCGCTCACCATGCCCGCGAGCGGGTTGCGGAACATCGAGGCATCGAAAAGCGTGAGCGGCGAAAAGGCGGAGCGGCCTTCGATCAGGCCGTTCCACAGCGCTTTCACGCCGCGCCCATGCGGAGAAACGGCGCCGAGGCCGGTGATGACGACGGGATTGGATTGACTATTGACTAGTGACAATTGACCGTTGTTCCAATTGGCTCGCTCTGCTTCAATCGTCAAGTTTCGCTTAGAAATGTCAATGGCGAAAGCGCGGTTGCAGTTGCCCTCTCCCTCCGGGAGAGGGCCGACGCATGTACTCATGCGCGGGGTGAGGGGAATTCGGCACACTATAGGATGCGCACGCCTCCCCCTCACCCCGCGAGCGAGTACGCTCGTCGGGCCTCTCCCGGTGGGAGAGGGGGAACGCGCCACGTGCCCGGTGATCGCATTATTTTGATCGGGCCTTTCCGCGTGTTTCGTCTACGATGTGAACCGGCCATCGTCAATCGAGTGCGCTCCCATGCATGTGAGCTCGTTTGTTTTTATCTTCTATGTATTGCTTTGGTTCGCTCGAAAGCTGTATATCCATTTCGAAAACGCCGGCTTTGAATTTGAGCAGGAAAAGAAGCGCGTTCAGTTTCATCTCTCCACGGGACTTGTCTTGATGTTCACGATCGGCCTGCTGATGCAGGTGAATTTCGTGCCGGACTTGCGATCGTTTTCCTACAACACCGGGCATCGAATCACCGAGATTTCGATTGTGACAGCAGACGAAAAGTATTACGGCTGGCCGTTTGAATTTTATCGAACGCGCGAAACGCATTTTATCGGAAGCACGCCGTCGAACATGCTGAACGCTCCGCTTCGCGAGGAGGGGTCGGATGGTTATGTCCTCTTTTGGAATATCGCGGCGTGGCTGTTTATTTTGCGGCGCACGTGGGTTGGGGTGGCTGTCGTGCTGGCGGATTCCGAAGCGGAGCGCCGCGATGGATTGAGGATGAGTGCATATGCACGCCAACAATCATCTTTTCAACCCGCTTTGCATTGGACGTAAGCGCTTCTTTGCGGCATGCTACCAGCACATTCGAAATAACTTCGTTCAGCGAAACGAGCAGCAAATTCCGTTGTTCGTTGCAAGCGCGGCATAGGGCTTGCGCTTTTGGCGCCGGTCTATGCGCGCGCGCCGAAAGCACTTGTGCGCAGTCGGGAGAATCGTCGTGTCTATCAAAATTATCATTCTCACCTTTCTGTTTGCATTCGCACTTTCGGGAATCTGCGAAGACGCTGGCGGTGGCTTTGGCCCCGGCCCGCAGCCGCTCACGCCCGTGCACTGGTGGGAGAACTGGGGCTATCTCAAAGACCCCTCGCAGCGCGGCGATCTTTTCGATCCCGTCAAATTCATTCCATTCGACTGCGCCAACGACAGCTACATGTCCGTGGGCCTCGAATTCCGCGCGCGCTACGAATCGTGGAGCAACGAAGCGTTTCTCAACGGCCCGCCGAACGATCACGACGGTTTTTATTTGCAGCGCACGATGCTGCGCACGGACTATCGCTTTCACAAACATTTTCGCATTTACACGGAACTGATCAACGCCGAGCAATTCGGCCGCAAAGGCCCCGAGCGCACGCTCGAAGAGGACCGGCTCGAATTCATCAATGCGTTCGTCGAAGCCGGCTGCGATATCGACGAGACCAAAAGCATCGACTTCCGCATCGGCCGCCAGGAGATGCGCTACGGCTCCGGGCGCTTGATCGACATCCGCGACGTGGTCAACAACCGCCAGACTTTCGATGGCGCCAAGATGATGCTCAAACTTGACAATTGGCAGGTCGATGGCTTCTATACGCATTTGGTGGCCCAGCAGCCCGGCGTCTTCGATGACACCGGCAACAGCAAGTTCGCGCTCGCCGGCCTGTACGCAACCACCTCGAAACTTCCGCTGCTCAAAGGCGCCGGGCTTGATCTTTATCTGCTGCGCGACGACAACGACAACGGATTGTTTTTCCAGGGCATCAAGCACGAACACCGCGAGTCCGCCGGCGCGCGGCTCTTCGGCTCGTTCCACAATTTCAGCTACGATTGCGAAGGCACGTACCAGTTCGGCAAATTCGGAGAGGACCACATCTCGGCGTGGTCCAGTTCAAACGACATCGGCTACACCTTCGCGAAAATCCAAACGCAGCCCAAGTTTTTCCTGCGCGCCGACGCCTTCAGCGGCGACCACAATCTTGCGGATCACTCGCTGGGCACGTTCAACGCTCTGTTTCCAAATTCGCCGTATTTCTGCCAGGATTCGCCGATCGGCAAGCAGAACATGGTCGATCTGCATCCGGGTGTTGAATTTCATCCGCACTCAAAAGTCACGTTAAGCGCGGGAAACATCTGGTATTGGCGCGAGAGCGTTCACGACGGCACGTACTATTTCAACAACATCCCGATGTTCGCGCCGATCAGCCAGGCGCGCTACATTGGCGACGAGCAGGTCGTGCAGGTGCAATGGCGCGCGCTAAAACATGCGACGGTTGAAGCCGCGTTCTCGCGTTTCCACGCCGGCGAATTCATCCGCGCCAATCCGCACGGCAAGGATTTCGATTTTGTGGCGTCGTGGGTGACGTTCCGGTTTTAAGAGACTGGCGCAGCCACCCCCTCACCCCGGCCCCTCTCCCGCAAGAGGAGAGGGGAGACTGGCGCCTTTCACCCATTTCTCTGCTTCAAGCGCTGCGCCAGCGTGCGCATGACTTCGTCCGCGATGCTGGCATCGTGATGCAGCGCTTCGCGGAAGGCGGTGCCATCAAGTTTCAGCACGCGCACGCCCGCGGGGCCGGCGAGCACCGTGGCCGAGCGCGG
The DNA here is from genome assembly GCA_035308565.1 of Planctomycetota bacterium. Taxonomy (GTDB): domain Bacteria; phylum Planctomycetota; class SZUA-567; order H5-PLA8; family H5-PLA8; genus JANXLS01. The sequence continues at coordinate 11,840 of DATGGK010000235.1, forward strand.
CGCGGGATCGATCACGGCCAGTTCGCCGATAAAGCCGCCAGCTTTTTCGCGCGCCAGGACTTTGCGCGCGGCGCCTTCGCCTTTCACAATCTCCACGTCGCCTTCGACCAGAATGAAAACTTCGCTTCCGTTTTCGCCGTCGATGCAGAGCGCCGCGCCGGCGGGATACGCGGCTTCAACGCTGGCTTTGGCGAGCCGCTCCAAGCTCTCCGGTTCCAGGCGCGAAAAAATCGGCGCGGAACGGAGCGCAATCATTTTCTCAACGCTGGCCAGTGGCAGCGCCGGCGCGATTCCGGGCAAGCGCGCGCTCGACAGGCTCATCGCGCCGGACGTTCCCCCAGGGACGCGCTGAATTCCGCTCTGGCCTGTGAGTGGGATGACACCGGACGTTCCGCCAACGCCCGGCAACCGGCTGCTGCTGAATTTGTTGCGCACCAGCACGATGGTGTCGCGCACAACGTCGTGCGCATCGGCAGCGACGTGCTTGAATTCTTGTTCGCCCGCATCGCTCATGCTCGCGGTGATGTACACGGACAGCGCGCGCTCGTACGGATCGGCGCTGTGCGTGCGCTGAATGAGCTTCTCACGCAATGTTTTCAGCGCCGCTTCGACCGACGACGTGCGCCGCTGCGCGTCCAGTAGCCTTTCGGCGAGCGCCGGCATCACGCTTTGGCGGAGATGAACGACGGCAGTCTCGCGCCGCGTGGGATCGTTCGAGGCCAGCCCCGCCGCGAGTTCGCGCTGTTCGTCCTCGCGCAGGGTGAGGCTTTTGACGAGCAAATTCGCCGAACGGGCGCGCCGCCGCTCGAGAATATCGCGAAGAAAATCGTGTGCGGGATTTGGGTCTTTTTCAAGCGCGACAATGGTGTGCGCCGCGCGCTCGATCGAGGCCAGCGCCTCGGACAGCCGCGTGCCCACGCCGCGTTCGCCGCCCAGCAAATCCTCCAGCACGCGCCGATGTTCTTCCGGCGTAACGCGGTACTCGTCGCGCAGTTGCGCCACGATCGCTTCGTTGGCTTTGCCGTCGGGCGCGAAGGCCAGGTTGAGGTAATTCTCAAGCGCGTGCGCGTACGTCTCAAGTTGCAGGCGCTTTTCGGCGGACATCTGCTTGGTCGGATCGTTGAGCAGTTCGCGCGCTTCCTCATCCAGCGCCGCCATGACTTTGTCGTGATCCGATTTCTTGATTTGAAGCTGATCGCGCAGCGCATGCAGGCGATGCACTTCCTCGCGCGTCACGGTGCCTTCGGCCAGCGCTTCGCGCAGCGCGTCTTTGTAAATCTCCAGTGAGCGCTCGGCCGATTTTTTCGATTCCTTCGCGCGAATCGTGTGCACCAAAAACGCCTCGCGCAAATTAGCGGGCGCCGGGTCCGGCCATTCCCAACGCTTGACGATGTTCCGAGCCAGCGATTCTTCCGCAAATGCGCGCTGGTCGCGCGTCATGCGCCGCACCAGGTAAATCGCCGCCGTGAGCACCACGACCAACAGAAAGAAATGCGGCGAGGGCTGAAACAGTCGCAGCGTCGGCTGGCCGGCGTAGGAATAGAAGCAGACAAAGGCACAGAATCCCGCGACGCTGAAAAGAATGTGCCGCCGCTGTACGCGGTCGCTTTTCATTTTGCTGCGCTTCAAAATCCAGCGGATGGGATTGCGCAGCATCGAAAACAGAATGTAGCTGGCCAGCCCGCACGCCAGCAGTGTGATCAACGCCGCAGCCGCGCGAGGAATCTGCGGCCAGAAAAAGAAGCCCGCCGTGTCGGCATTCGTGCCGGGAAAAAACGCCGTGCGCCAAATCCCCGGTTCATTGACCCATTTGCCGCCGAAATAATAATGCCATGTCCCCGATTGCAGGTAATAGTAGAGGTAAAAACCAAAGACGAGTCCGGGGAAGGCGAGGTACGCGACCTTCTTCGACGGTGAACGCAGTTCCTTCCAATACCCGTTTTCCTGATTGATGTCCGGACAGAATTTTTTGCAGGCCGTGCATTTCGAGCATTGCGAGTTCGCGGTTTCGCGCAAGCCGTGCGGTTCCGTGTAAATCTTTTCGATGAAGACCAGCGGGCAGATGAAGTTGCACCACGATTTTCCGGTGTAGCGCGCGCCCACCAGGAAAGCGCAGCCGGCTATGAAAATGAAGAACAACCCCAGCACCGGCCCGTCGCCGTTTATGGCCACATGCCGCATCCACAAACCGAAGACGAAAAAGCTCAGCGCAATCAGGTGATAATGATTTTCCAGCCATGCCGGCACCGTGCGGTGCCCGCCGATGCCAAGTTTCGCCGGCAGTTTTCCGAACGCCGCCAGCGGACAAATCCGCCGCCAGCGATGATACCCGACCAGCACGATGAACAGCGGCAGCGACGCCACTACGCACGTCCACACAATTCGCCCGGCCAGCGTCTGCCCCGTGAAGCCCAAAATCGGCACCGCAATGAACACGGCCAGCGCCAGTGCGCGCAGCCACTCGACCCAGCCTTCTTTCTCCTGAGCCTCAATGGCGATGCGCGTCCCCGACCGCGCGATTGTTGATGAGGCGGGAGAACGGATGATGGACGTGGCACCCAGAGCTGATTCGGTCAACATTCTGAGCCAATCGAATAACCGTAAAATGCGCCCTTGGCAAGTAATAAGTCCAAGGTTCGAGGTCCAAGGTCCAAGGTATTGGTCCGCGCGTGGCGATGGCCTTGGACTTTGGACCTTGGACTTTGGACCCGTAGTTTCCACTTTCGCCTTTACCCGCGCCGATTCTGTGGTATTCTATTTTTCCGATTTCAAACCACTCCAAAGGAACGGTCTTAACTCGGCGATGCGGTTCTCTAATGTCTGTTTCGAAGCGTTCGGCTATACGCTTCCCCCTCTTATCGTCACTTCCGCGAAGATTGAAGACAAACTCTCGCAACTGTACGAAAAGCTCAAACTGCCGTTCGGCCGCCTGGAAATGATGAGCGGCATCCGCGAGCGGCGTTTTTGGGAAGAGGGCACGACGCCCAGCCAGGCCAGCACCCTGGCCGGGCGCGACGCGATCGAAAAATCGGGCATCGAAGCGGACGAAATCGAATGCCTGTTGCACACGAGTGTCTGCCGCGATTTCATGGAGCCGGCTTCCGCCACGCTCGTGCACCGCGCGTTGAAACTCGCCGACGACGCGACGGTCTTCGACATCTCCAACGCGTGCCTCGGATTTTTGAACGGCATCGTCACGCTCGGCAACATGATCGAACTCGGCCAGGTCAAGAAGGGCCTCATCGTCGCCGGCGAAGGCAGCCGCCAGTTGGTTGAAAACACAATTTCAACGCTGATCAACATGAAGGACCCGACGCGCAAAAGCATCAAAGACATGTTCGCGTCGCTCACGCTCGGCTCCGGCGCGTGCGCGCTGGTGATGGCGCACAAAAGCGTATCGAAATTCGGCCACCGCCTGCTCGGCGGCGCCGCCCGATGCGCGTCGGGTTTCAATCACCTCTGCCACGGCGATTTCTCCGCGATGAGCACCGATTCCGAAACGCTGCTCAAAGAAGGCTGCCGCCTCGCCCACAGCACGTGGGAGAAAACCAAACGCGTGCTGGGCTGGACCAACGAAATCGTGGACCGGGTCTTCTGCCATCAAGTGGGCAGCGCGCACCGGCGCGAGTTGTACAACACGCTGGAGATGGATCAGGCCAAAGATTTTTCGACCTTCGAATTCCTCGGCAACGCCGGTGCCGTGTCGCTCCCAATCACGATGGCCATGGGCTTGGAAAAGAAAGTTCCCGCTCGCGCCGAAAACATCGCCATGCTCGGCATCGGCTCCGGCTTGAATTGCCTGATGCTGGGCGTCGAATGGCAAGGCGGAAGTGTGAGAGTTTGAGAGTAGAGAGTTGTGAATAGGCAACAATCAACTCTCTTACTCTCGTAGTCTGGTACTTTCCGACTCTCGTACTCCCTACCATACTCTCATACTGCATGACCAACCCTCAGCCCGGCAATCGCAGGAAGCCTGACAAAGCCTGGCATCCGCTTTATCCATTCGATCCGCATTACCTGAAACTTTCGCCGCAAAAACACATCAGCCAGCATTACCTCGACGAAGGCCCGCGCACGGAAGGCCGCGCGGTCGTGATGCTGCACGGCAATCCGACGTGGAGTTTTTATTACCGCAATCTGGTGCTGGCGCTGCGCGGCGAATTTCGCTGCGTGGTCCCGGACCACGTCGGCTGCGGGCTTTCGGACAAGCCGCAGCATTATCCGTACACGCTCGCGCAGCACATCGACAATCTCGAACGGCTGCTCGACGAATTGAAGTTAGAATCCGTCGATCTGGTCCTGCACGACTGGGGTGGTGCGATCGGGATGGGCGCCGCGATTCGCAAACCCTCGCGTGTGCGCAAAATCGTGGTCTTGAACACGGCGGCGTTTTTGTCGAAACGAATTCCATTTCGCATCAACATCTGCAAATTGCCGGTCTTCGGAGCGCTGGCCATTCGCGGATTTAATGCCTTCGCCGGCGCCGCGATTCACATGGCCGTCGAGAAAAAAATCGCGCCCGCCGTGCGGGAAGGCTTGCTTGCGCCCTACAACAGTTGGAAAAACCGCATCGCCACGCTGCGCTTTGTCCAAGACATTCCGATGAAGCCCAGTCACCTATCGTGGAGCACGCTGAAAGCGATCGACGACGGAATTGCGCAATTCAAAGATCGACCGATGCGGATTTGCTGGGGGATGAAAGATTGGTGCTTCAACGAGAGCTTTTTGAAGACGTGGATCGAGCGCTTTCCAGCGGCACGCGTCGAGCGCTATGAGGATGCGGGGCATTATGTGCTTGAAGACGCGCACGAGCGGATTGCGCCGAAGGTGTTGGAGTTTTTGCGCAGATAATGTATTGCGCTTACTTCCACACAAACCCCACTCCCAACGCCTTCCCCGCGCCGCGCACAAACTCCCCCGCGCTCATCTCACGCTTGCCTTCCGGTTGAACGCGCGAAATATCCAGCACGCCGGCGTTCCCGCAGCCCGCCATTAGGCGCAGATTGTTTCCCGCGCCCTCGACTTTTCCCGTGCCTGCAGGCAGCGTATCTCTGGGCGGAGCGAGTTCGGCGTCCGCGATGCGCAGCCGCTGCGAGAATTTTCCATCGGCGGATGCAGCGCTCGTCCACGCCCCTGGCCACGGCGTCATCGCGCGAATGTGCCGCTCGATCTGTTCGGCCGATTGCGTCCAATCAATCGTTCCGCTGCGCTTTTCTAATTTCGGCGCGTACGATGCGAGCGATTCGTCCTGCGCGTCCAGCGAAAACTCGCCGTGTTCGATTTGCGCCAGCGCGTCCAGAAAGCACTCCGCCGACAGCGCGGCGAGTTTGTCGTGCAGCGTGCCCGCCGTTTCGAGCGGCTCGATGGGAATCGCGCGCCGCAATAGCACCGGCCCGCTGTCGAGGCCCGCTTCCATTTTCATCACGCACACGCCGGTTTGCGAATCGCCGTTGAGCAGCGCGGCTTGAATCGGCGCCGCGCCGCGGTATTTCGGCAGCAGCGAGGCGTGGGCGTTGATTGGAAAATAGCGGCCGATTTCCAGCGCCTCTTTCTTCAAAATATTGCCGTACGCGATGACGCACAGAATATCCGGATTCAAACCGCGCAACGCGCCGATGATCTCGGGCTTGTTGATCGAACGCGGCTGGAAAATGCGCTCGTTTGGAATCCCCAGCGCGCGCGCCGCTGCGACGACCGGCGGCGGCGCGGGCGTTTTGCTGCGCCCTTTGGGCTGGTCGGGCTGGGACACCACGCCGGCGATGTCGTGTGCGCCGGCGAGTTTGCTCAGCGAAGGAACCGCGTAGTCGGGGGTGCCGCAAAAGACGATGCGCATGAGTCATGTGTTACCGCATCGCGAGCGCGGATGCAACTTGTCTTGTTCGTAGTCCCGCCTTTAGGCGGAAAAGCGTCTTCAGAGTGCAGGCGGCCCGCCTGCACCACAACTTCCGCTCCGGTGTAATGAAAGCATACAACGTCCTCGCGCCAATTTGAAGGAGCCGTCATGTCTTCACTCTCCCGCTTCGCTGCCATCGTTCTGTCGTTCGCCGTCACCGCCCTCGCCGAAGAGTCCATCGCCGCCGGCGTTAAAGTCGTCAGCGACAAAAATCCGGATGCGTCGAGCATCGAAGCCACGCTGGCGACGATCATCAAGCCGGGCATGAGCGACCAGCAGAAAGCGGAGGCAATTTTCGATTATCTGGTGCGGCGCACGTACCATTTCATCCCGCCGGAAGAGCCGCTGGCCGACGCGCTGCTGGGGCGCAAATATGCGGGCGAGAATTCGAAAGTCATGGACGCAACGAAATCGCTGAATGTGTACGGCCACGCAATCTGCGGGTCGAATTCGTGGACGGTCAACGAATTTTTTAACGCGGCGGGCTTGCTCGGGCGCATCGACGGCGTCAGCGGGCATACGGTGCCGGAAGCGAAATTCGACGGCAAATGGCATTACCTTGACGTGGACATGATGGGCTTCGTGCGGCGCAAAGACGGCTCGCTGCCCTCGGTTGATGAGATCAAAGCGGACAAGAATCTGCTCTTTATCACGCACGAACAGACGCCGCCAATTTATTTCAAATACGACGGGCCGAAATCCATGTGGGGTTGCTTGCAGAGCGGCGTGAGAAGTTCTTTTTATGGGCGCAAAGTCAGCGCGCATTCGATGAATTTGACGCTGCGCGAAGGCGAGTCGATGACGCGCTATTTCAAGCGGCAGTGGGGGCCGAAGTATCGCTACCTCTATCCGACCTGGAAAGACAGCGAGTACCAGTTGCGTTTCGCCAACGAAAAGGAAGGTCCCGTGCGCCGCGAGACGTACTATCTTTTTCAAGAAGCCGGCGCGGCGCGCTTTGGAAATTGGGAATTAATTTACGCGCCGCCGCTTCAGAAAAAATCGTCGCTCGCCGGAATTTATCAAATGAGCAACGTCGCGCACGCGGACGCCGCGCCGTTTTTGCGCGCGGTGAAAACCGGCGCGCCGTCCGAAGTGGTCTACAGTTATTTCAGCCCCTACGGTTGCGCGGGCTGCCCCAACAACCGCGCCGATCCGAACGACGACAGCGATGGCGCGGTTTTCGAAGGCGAATTCGCGACGGCGAACGGCACGGTGTCGTATTCGCTTGATCTGGGCCGTTCGTGGAACGAAGCTCACAAAGGCGGCGGCGCGTTCAAACTCGACCTCACACCGAAACTGTTCTGCCAATACGGGTGGCTGATCAAGCTCGCATTCGACGGCGATGGCGCGGGCGTGAAGACGTACAAAAGTTACATCTCCGGCCAGCTTTCGCCGGCCACGCTGCCGCTGGTTGATGGCGACACGAAGATGACGTTCACGCGCGAAAACACCGATTGCATTTTGTTTGCGCCCGACATTACCACCGGCGAAGCGGAATTAAAGCGCGTCGCACAGTTGGAAAACTACGATTATTTCGACGAGTCGATCAGCGGCCACGTGGCGTTTGCCAAGAACACCGGCGCGGCGATTTTTCGCGTCGATGCGCCGGGCGAAATCGTGCGCGTGCAGACCGGCGCGAAATTCGGCTGCCGCAAAACCACCACGCTCAACGGAATTTCATTTTCGCTCGACGAAGGCAAAACCTGGATCGTGGGCTGCCAGCAGCCTGTGATTGGCAACGAAGACCATCCCGAAGATTTCTGGGGCCAGTGCGTCGATGCAATTCTGGACGTGAATCAGAAAAAAGCGTACAGCATCGGCTGCACGCCGCTGAAGAATGCGATCCGCTCGACCGATTTCGAGGCCGCGAACGGAGCGGGAGCTCCGTTCTACAAAGGGCCGTCAAAATCCGTGCTCGTAAAATTTCACACCAGCGGCGGCGACGGAAAGCTCGTGCAACTTTACGGTATTTATGTGTTGTACAAGAAGGCCGGCGCTTTGCCGCTGACAATCACGCATAAATGGAGCGGCGGGGAACACGTCGAAAAAGTCAAAGCCTACGAACTGACACATGCGTACGAAGTGAAAGGCGGAGCGTTGGGGACGAATGAGTGGATTAAGATGGAGGGGGGAAAGTAATCGCGCAAGCGCCGTTTCTGACTCCTGACTCCTGACCCCTGACCCCTTATATTTTATCTGCGCTTGATGACTTTTTCCCAATGGGACTATCGAGTAGCATAATGATTCCCTGGCAGACAGATGTCTGCCCCACCGCGGAAGGAGATGCACGCATGTTCGGCTTGAAGGGCATGGGCGACATGATGAAGTTGTTCGGCCAGCGCGACAAGATCATGGAGAACATCGAGCAGGCCAAGCTGCGCGCGCGCGGCCGCACGGTGATTGGCGAGGCCGGCGCGGGGATGGTCAAGGTTACCGCCAATGGGCTGGGCGATATCGTCGCGGTGAATTTCGATCCGGAGGCGCTCAAAGACCCCGAGTCGCTGAGCACGTACATCGTCGCGGCGTCGAACATCGCGTTGTTGAAGAGCAAGGAAATCATGAGCGACGAATTCCGCACGGCGTTCGGCGGGATCGAATTGCCGCCGGGGATGATTCAATAAAACGACCGTTTCACGTTACACGTTACACGTTAAAAGTTGCTGATCATGCCGTGCCCGGCGGTGAATTTAACGTGTAACATTTAACGTGTAACGCGTAACGGAGACGCGCCCGAAGTGTCCAAGCAATTTTCCATAGCGCCTATCCCGCCAGCGGACAGTTTCGAGCGGCTTATCTTGGAATTCGAAAAGCTTCCCGGCGTCGGACGGCGTTCGGCGGAGCGGATGGCGTATTTTATTCTGGGGCAGAAGCCCAACGACGCGATGGCGCTGGCGCTGGCGATTCGCGACGTGAAGAAGAACCTGCATCCGTGCGAAATCTGCGGGGATCTGACGGAGAAGCCGCGCTGCGCGATCTGCGAGAATCCGCGGCGCGACGCGGGATTGGTGTGCGTGGTGGAATGGCCGCGCGAAGTTCGCGCGGTCGAGAAATCCGGCGAATTCAACGGGCTGTATCATGTGCTGATGGGGCGGCTTTCGCCGCTTTCAGGCGTGGAACCACGCGATCTGCGCGTCGCCGAATTGCTCAACCGCGTCAAAGCCGGCGCTCTGCGCGAACTGGTGCTGGCGACGAGTCCGACGGTGGAAGGCGACGCGACGGCGTCCTTCATTGCGGCTCAAGTCAAGGCGCTGAATCTGCCGGTGAGCGTCACGCGGTTGGCGCGCGGCGTGCCGGCGGGGAGCGATTTGACATTCGCGCAGAGCGGAACGATTGGGGAGGCGCTGAAGGGGCGGGTGAAATACTGATTCTCACGCAGAGGTGCTGTTGAACAACCAATCGCGCGAATCTTCGCGAATGGTTTTTGGGGTTGAGTACGAAAACGCGCTGGCTATTTAGCGCTGAGCAGCGTCGCGCATTTTTTCTCGCTCGCCGCACTCCAGATCGTCACGTTGCCTTTGAGATCGCCGACCAGGACTTCGCCGCCGTCGAAGGTAACGGCCAGGCGCGTTGTTGGAATCGGCAGTGCGTCGGATTCGGCGGCCTTTTTCCCGTCGGGCGTCCACGCGCGCACGATGCCGTCGCGGCCCGTGGTGAACAAACGTCCGTCGTTGGCGAATTGGACGGAGAGCACGCCACCGGGCAGCTTGCCGAAGCCTTTCGATTTGGGCACGTGCGGCGAGGATTGACTGTTGGGCCAGCCTTCGCGGGCGTCCCAGAAAATCAACTGGCCGTCTTCGCCGCCCGTGGCGAGCACTTCGCTGTCAGCGCGCCAGCTCATCGTGTTGACGCCGTCTTTGTGCTCCGACAAGCTTAGCAGAATTCCACCGCTGGCGGCTTCCCACAGGTGGATGCCGCCGTTGCGATCCGCCGTCGCGAGCTTCGTTCCGTCAGGACTGAATTCAAGCGCCGTCACCCAATCAGTGTGCTTGGTGATTTTGTACGCGAGCTTGCCGTCTTTGGTGTTGAAGACTTTCACGATCTTCGTCGGCCCGCCGATGGCGACGAGCTTTTGATCGGGGCTGATGTCGGCGGCGAGCACTTCGTCCGTCTCGTCGCCGAAATCGCCGAGGCGCGCGCCGCTCTTCACGTCGTAGAGCACCGCTTTGCCGAGTTTCACGCCGCGTCCGCCCGCTGCGAGCAGCACCGTTCCGTTGCGGCTGAAGCGCAGCACGCGCGGGACGCCTTCGGCAAACGGCAGCACGCCGAGGACCGCTTTTGTTTTTGTGTCGATGAGCGTGATGCGTTCCTGGCCCGCCACCGCGCAGAGCGGCGCGCCCGGGCTGGCGGCGATGGCGGTGATTGAGTTAGTGTGCTTCAATTCCGGTAGAGTCAGCGCCGGCAATTTCTCCGGCATCGGCGCGTTCGCCGCGCTTGTCCCGCCCGCGGATTTGAATTCGACATTGCGCTGCTTCGCGGCTTTCGACACGCCGCCGGGCGCTTCGATCAAGCCTTGCTCGATCCATTTTTTGATGATTTCGATTTCATTGTCCGGAATCTTCGGCGACTTCGGCGGCATCGGCGTTGCGTCGTTGCCTTCGTGCGCCACGGCCAGGTACATGATGCTGCCCGTCGGCCGCCCGGCCTTGACGATGTCGCCGGAACTGCCGCCCTTCATCAGGTCAGCGTACGTCGCCATGCTCAAGCCGTCTTTTTTCTCGTCCTCGCCATGGCATTTGAAGCAGCGGGCGCGGAGGATGGGTTTGACGTCGCCTTCGTAGGAGAGCGATTTGGGGGCGTCGGCGGCGAAGAGCGAGCCTGCGACGCAAACAACCGCGAGCGCCAAAGAAAATTTCGTCATTCGAATTTCCGCCATCTTAATCCGCCACTTCATGGTTTATTGCTTGGAACGTCACCCGGTTTGTCGAATGTCGCCGCATCATACCAATTGATGTGAGAAAAACGCGAATCGTTTGTCATGGCCGCGTGTAAGCATTCGCACAATTTGCGCAGCGCGAATTCCCGTTTTTTCTCGAACGCAACTCTCCCAAACAACCTTCTGAAAATTGGAATACGGCAATCGTTCGTCACAAGCCATTGACGCGGCGGGTTCGAATTCATGTCACCGACCTCACCGACGATGGTGTAGATATCCAATTCGTCAACCCGCGTGTGCAAATCCCAAGCCCACCCGTTGTCTGACGGCGGAGACAGTACCAATCCAACCTTGCTGTACTTTGCGTAAACAAAATCGGCCAGCTCCTTTCCATTCGGATCGCCGCCACTCTCCAGGGCGGGAAAATCCGCCACAAATCCAACAAACGCGTGCACCCGTTCGCTCATGAACTTCTTCTCTGCGCCTTCGCGCCTCTGCGTGAGAAACCATTAGTGGTTAAACATAAATTCCGTCGAATTCAGCAGCGCCCAATACACATCCTCAAACGCCTTCCGCTCGCCGGCCTGGCTGCCGATCAAATCGAGCAGTTTCTTCTGCTCGTCTGAACCGGGTTTGCGCGAAAGCGCGCGGACGTACAACTCGTCCACGACCTCGCTTGAATTCTTGTTTGCCTTCAACAGATTTTCGATGACTTTGCTCTCTTCGATCTTCGTTTGGATCGTGCGCCCATTAATAAGATGGAGCGACTGCGCGAAGGTTGGTTCGGTGCGCGTTTCGCAGGCGCAGACGGTTTCACGCGATGAAAGGCCGAAGGTCTTTAAGAAATAATCGCCGAGGCGCCGGCCGCCTTCGAAGAGTTCCACGGCTCGCGCGCCACGCGGCGCGCCGTTGAAGCGCGTGGTTGTCTCCGTGGCCTGCGACAATGAATCGAGCAGCACGTCCGCGCGCAGGCGGCGCAGTTGCGCGTGCGAGAATTGGCGGTCGTCGCTTTTATTTGACGCGTTGGTCGTGGGACTCAACTGGTATGTGCGCGACAAGCAGATGTCGCGGACGAGATGTTTCAAATCGAATTTGGTGTCGGCGAGTTTTTGCCCAATGCCGTCGAGCAGTTCGCGGTTGCTGGGCGGGTTGCTGATGCGGAAATCGTCCACGGGTTCGACGATGCCGCGGCCGAAGAAATGCTCCCAGACGCGGTTGGCCATGTTGTTGCGGAAAAGCTGGTTGTCGGGCGAGGTGAGCCAGTCGGCGAACGCGATGCGCGGGTCTTTGCCTTTCACGTCGGGGGCGGGACCGCCGAGCAACTTGGGCGGCATGGGGCGGCCGTCGAGCAGGTGTTTCATCGGCGCGGCGTTGTTGTCGTTGATCACGTAAAATTCGCGCGGTTCGCCGGCGGGTTTGCGGCGCACGCCGGTGAAGAAACTCACGAAGCCGTAGTAATCGTCCTGCGTCCAGCGGTCGAAGGGGTGGTTGTGGCATTCGGCGCATTGAATGCGGATGCCGGTGAACAACTGCGAAATGTCCTGCGCGACGGCTTTCGGCTCGTAATTCTGCGGCGGAATCATGGTGTAGAAATTCGACGGCGGGCTGGTGAAATTGCTGCCGCTGCCGGTGACCTGCGCGCGCACGAATTCGTTCAGCGGCGTGTTTTTCTTGAATTGCTCGCGAATCCAATCGTGATACAGCACCGCGGCTTTGCGGTCGGCGCCGTTGTTGCCGTTGTTGTCGGTGATGACCTTGACCCACTCGCTCCATTTTGCGGCCCACAAATCCGCAAACTCGTCGCGCTTGAGCAGCGCATCGACGAGCTTCTCGCGCTTGTCGGCAGACGTGTCGGCCATGAACGCGCGATATTCGTCGGGCTTCGGCGGCAGGCCGATCAGATCGAGATAGATGCGCCGCACGAACTGCTCGTCGTTGCAGATTTCGCTAGGGAGAATGTGCAGATTCTGGAGCTTCGCGTGAACCAGTTCGTCGATGTAATTGCGCGCTTTGACATCGTCAGGCCATTTGAACGCGTCGGTCGGCAGCACGATCGCTTCGGAACCGATGGTGAATTTATTGAAGCGCGCGAAGACAAATGCCGCGCCATTTTTGCCGGACGTGATCAGGCCGTCGGCGTCGATGTCCACGACCGTCTTGTTGTTAGTCACGAACAGCGCCAGCTTCGTCACGTCGCGCGTCGATCCGTCTGAAAACGTGGCGAGCACCCGTGCCTGCTGCTTTTTGCCCGCGCCTTCGACGACCCATTTTTCGGGCACAAGTTTGATGCCCGTCGGCGTGGGCACATCCGCGCCGTCATCAGGCGCGCCGGCTTGGATCCATTTGAGAATTGCGGCGTAGCGTGCGCTGTCGGTTTTGAAAAGCTCGCCGCCGGTGTGTGGAACTTTGCCGGTGGCCTTCAATAGGATGAGGCTCTCTTCGGGCACGGCGAGATTGATGCGGCGCCCCGCAATCTGCTGCGTAATGCGAAAATAATCGCCCGCAGGATCGTAGCCGAAGAGCGAGAGGCGGAAGCCGTCCTTGCCGCGCGCGGAGCCGTGGCATCCGCCGCTGTTGCAGCCGGAGCGGAAGAAGACGGGCATGACATCAAGGCGGAAACTGGGGGCTTTATCTTGCGGGACATCAGAGGCGAATGCGCAAACGGCCGCAACAGCAGACAGTAAAACAATCAGGGAAGCTACGCTACGCATGTCATTCACGCCCAATGAAACCGTCTTGCAAAACTGCACGCAGTTAAAGCCGATGCCGCACTTGCCATTCGCAACCGACGCACAACATCCCTATCAAACACACTGCACAGAGCGCATTCCATAATATCGCTCGACTCGAAAGATATCCGTTTCGTACTTTGTAAATATTTCCATTGCCCGCTATAGCCCGAAGTAGTGCATCGTGATTCGCGTACGATTCTTCCATCCAATGCTCGATGTTTAAATTTATGTACGGCAGATCTTGACACCACGAAATCATCTCGTCATTGTATTGATAATAAGCCGGCACTGGCCACCCGTACACAGGCACCGAATCGTTTACTGATCCTTTAACGATTTGATTTCGGACCCGCGCATTTAGCCACATCAGTCCCCCCGCCGCGATTGAGGCAATCAGGGCTGTACTCAAGTGAAACTGAAACCATCGGTGCTTTTTCAATTAGCGCCTCGATTGCTTCTTGCGGATGAAACCCGCCCTTAATCCGCCTTCGCCGCCTTAATAATCCCCTTCGCCGGATCGACACGCAACACCCCCGACCCCGATTGCTGCCGGATGCTCTGCCCGTTCTCCACCACCGTCACTTCGCAGAAAATCTCTTTGTACAAACCGACGAGCGCTTCGTCGGTCGCTTCAATGTGGAAGGTTACCTTCGCGTCCTTCGCTGTGATTTTCGGCAGCGGTTCGACGACGTTCACGCCGTGCGGCAGACGCTTGAGCGCGCAGGTTGCTTCGCCTTCGAACGGCGTGTTCTGCTTTAAATCGCAGACAATCGTGCCTTTCTGGCCGCGTTCGACGCTGGCGCGTGGAATCTGCACGGTCAGGTACGGCGCGGAGACGCGCAGATCGACGAAGGCCGACGAGACGCGCACGCAGCCGGTGCCCGATTCGCGGTCGCCGTCGAGCGTGGTGGCGAGCATAGCGATTTTGAAGACGCCGGGATTGGCTTTCGCGGCGGCTTGCAGCGTGAGTTTGCCTTCGCTCTTGTCGGCGGGAATCGTTTGTGCGGATTCGCGCGTCACGCCGTTGGGCAGCCAATCGGTTTGGATTTCAATCGCACCTTTGAAACCTTCGTTGCGATGCACTTTCACCTGCAGACTTAGTTCGCCGCTCTGCACCAGCGAAATCGCCGGCTGAACGAGTTCGATGCTGTACGGCGCCGGCTTCACGACCGCGCAGCCGATTTTATCGACGAAGACGTAGTACCAGCCGTAGCCGCCGCGCTTGTCGATGAAGGCCATGCCGAGATTCGAACCCGCATCGACGGGCGGCACTTTCGCGTCGATTTGTTTCGCGCGCAATTCAATCAGTGCGCCGGCCAGCGGCGCGTCGGCATCGACGACAAATTGCACCGGCATCGTGGCCTGCCCGCCGATGAAATGCGGCGCGATCATCGTCACGCCTTTGGGCAGGCCGACAGCTTCGAGTTCGAATTCGCCTTTGAGGCCCGCGCCTTGTTCGGGCGCAAGCGTGATGTTGCGCGTGAAGCGGTTGCCAGCAGGAAAATCCATACGCTGGTAATATTGGTAAAGGTTGTTGTTCGTGACCGAGACGGTGCTCACGATTTTTTCGTGGAGCGGTTCGATTTCGACGCGGTACACATAATCCGGCCCGCCTTGGCCGCGCGTGTCTTCGACGCCGAGCACATAATCGCCAGTTTGGCGCGGCGAAAAAATCAGCGACGGATCGACCTGATCGCGCGTACGCCAGCGGCCGTTGCCCTGCATGTGATCGCGCTCAGCCAGCGTCGAATCGTCTTTCTCGGCTTCGTTGGCTGTTTGACCGAGTGGCCGAATCCAAATCTTCGGATCGATCGGCGTGCCGAGCGCGCGCGCGTAGACGCGGATGCGCCACGTCTTGCCCTTCTCCATGTGGAAGCGGAAGCAATCCAAGTCGCCGGGCTTGTCGATGATGCCGTTGAGCGCGACTGGAAGCGACGGGACGGGGGTGGCGGTTTCGGGCGTGTCGTTCGGTTCGACTTCGAGAACGTTCGGATAATTCGACACGCGCAGCATGTTCGGCGATGGAGGCGTTTCGCCTTCTTTGCCGACGCAGAAGGGGAAATCGCCGAGCTGCTTCGGAAGCTCGACGCTCTGTGTTTGTGGTGCAGGCATCCTGCCTGCATCCTGTACCGTCGGCGTTCCGCCGGCGTTTTGCAGGCTGGAAGCCTGCACCACAAGGGGATCACCAATTATCCGCGCCTCAATCTTCTCGCCCACAGGCCCGCCCATCGGATAAATCGCCGTCGGCCGCACGAACGTGCCGATGTGTGCGTGATACCACGCGCGCTGCGGCTGCGTGAACATCTGCTGGCCGATTTCGACGATGTACGCGCCGTCTTCGGGCACGGCGATACTTGCGAAAGGGTCTTGAATGAAGAGCGCGTTGTCGTCGTTCTTGGCGAGCTCCTTGCCGCTCGCGTCGAGGATGCGCAGCATCAAATCGTTTTCGCCGCCGCGGTGCAACGTGGCGAGGCGGATGGCTTCGACTTCGACACTCAGGCGCTGGCCTTTTTTCATCTCCACGCGGTAACAATCGCGGTCCATCGTTTCGCCGGGCAGAATTTCGCCATGCACGGTCACGTTCAACGGAATTCTCTGCGCGGTTTCGGGCGTGTCGTTTTCGCCGGGTTTTTTCTCTTCTTCCATCACCGTCGGAAATGGGCTGACCCAGAACGTCACCCATTCGCAGAGCGCCGCCGACGTGCGCAGGCGCAACACATGCTGGCCGAGCGGGCAATCGGGCGCGATTTTGAAGCGGGCTTTGACGGCGTTGTTGGGATCTTTGTTGATCGCCGGCGGCGAACCGTCGCGGCGACGGCGTTCTTCGCGTTCGACGCTGGCGGATTGCAGCTCGGAGGCTTCGATGCCTTTGTCGTAGAAGATCACTTCCTTCGGATCGGCCAGCAGCGCGCCGTGAAAAATCACATCGACGGTTGTGCCGCGCTGCGCGCCGCGAGGTTCGAGGTATTCGACGTAGTATTGGCCGGCGCGTGAATGAGCAGACACCATTAATAAGGTGGCGGGGAGGGCGATTCGAAGTGTACGGAAATTCAACGGAGCAACTCCTTCCAAGAACCGCGACCGCAAGGGAGCGGCTGCGCGCGAAGTCGGGCCGGGCCGCTCCCTTGCGGTCGCGGTTCTTGAGCGAATTACGCTTTCGCGACGAGGCCCTTGACCAGCTTGCCTCCACGAATGATATCGATCGGCCGACCGCCCGGTGCGATCAGCCGCTCATCGGCGTTGATGCCCAACTGGTGGTAGACGGTGAAGAGCAAGTCTTCCACCGGCACCGGGTCCACATCCGGCTCACTGGCCGTCGAGTTGGACGCGCCATAAATCTGCCCGCGGGTCAGTCCGCCGCCGGCGCAGGCAATCGAGAAACAGCGTGAATAATGATCGCGCCCGGCGTCCACGTTGACCTTCGGCGAACGGCCGAATTCGGACATCACCATCACCACGGTGCTGTCGAGCAGTCCGCGCTGGTCGAGATCCTGGATCAGTCCGGCGAAGGCGTGATCGAAGGCCGGCAACTGGCGCGAGACGCCGTCCTTCACGTTCGTGTGCAAATCCCATCCGCCGTAGCTGACGCTCACGAAACGCACACCGGCTTCGACGAGGCGGCGGCACATCATCAGGCGCCGCCCAATACCGGTCGGATTGCCGTTGCGGTCCTTCATATCGCCGCCGTAGAGATCGACGGTCGATTGCTTTTCGTCGTCGAGCGTGAACGCCTTCTGCGCTTCGGGCGAGCTGATCAAGTTGTACGCGCGCTGGTAGAACGAATCCATCGCGTCGAGCGCGGTCTGGTCGGTTTCGAGCGATTTAAAATGCGCTTCGACAGCTTCGCGCGCCGATTTGCGCCGCGTGAATTGGTCCTTGTCCACGTTCTTCGGCAGCGACACGTCGCGCACGGAGAAGCCTTTTTGCGCGGGATCGACGCCGATTTCAAACGCGCCGTATTTGGAACTCAAATACCCCGTCCCGCCCGCGGGCTGAACGTTGGGCACGCCGACGTACGGCGGCAAATTATTCTTCGGGCCAAATTGCTGCGCGACGACCGCCCCCATGCTCGGATGCTGGATCGCCGGCGTGGGCAGGTAGCCGGTCAATAAGTGGTAGGACGCCTGCGCGTGGTCGGGGATGCGCCCGGCGATCGAGCGGATGACCGTGATCTTGTCCGCAATCGCCGCAGTCTTGGGCAGATGCTCGCTGAACACAACGCCCGGCAGTTTTGTCTTCACCACGCCCAACGGCCCGCGGTATTCAACCGGCGCTTCGGGCTTGGGGTCCCACGTTTCTTGATGCGGGCAGCCGCCCGGCAGGAAAATCTGGATGACGGATTTGGCCTGGCCTTCTTTGGCCGTATTCCCGCTGACGGTGCGCGCATCGTCGGCCCGCGCGGTCATGCGGAAGTAATCGGCCAGCGTCAAGCCCATCGCACCGACGGCGCCGACCTGGAGGAAGCCGCGGCGGCGCATGGGGGAGTAGTGTCCGCCGGGGCATTTGGTGCACGAATCGTTCATCGCAAGCCTCCGTAGCGCAGGCGTCCCGCCTGCATTCGCTCTTAAGGTTGAATAGTCGCGGGCGGGGGAATGTGCTGCGGATTTTTTATATTTTTTTGCAGCAAATGCGAAGGGGATTCCGAGGGGTGGGAAAGTGGACGCCTCGCCTATTCGATCCTCGCGCCTTTACGGAGATTACATTGCTGGCAAAGCAGTCGAATATTCTTTACATCATTTGAACCACCCTTTGACACAGGAACATCGTGATCGTAATGGATATTTACGTTGCTCCCGCACAGCACGCAACATCCGCCGTCGCGCACCCAAACGGTGCGCTTGACGTCCGATGGAATCTGTCTACGAAGATTCGATATGACCGTATCGCTTGAATTCCAAGACCCCGAGAACAAAAAATTCGCGGATCGCGAAATTGTGTTTCCGACTACTCGTGCGACGAGCCATATAAATTTAAACAGAAACAAAACAAGATAGATTGGGAGTGTCACTATCGATACGCGAACGCGCCGGGTCGATCCGCGACGCTTGCGGCCCGACACTATTCCCAGCGCGGCCAAGCAAACGCAAGCAAACAGCGCAACCGAGCAAACGCACGCAACCAGAATTAGCGAAGCGCCGAAGAGGCGAAAACCCGACTCTTCTTGAATTGTTCGTGGTCGTTCATTTTGCGTAATGGAACTCGAGCTGTGGGCGCTCGATTCGACCCGAGAGGATGAATTGTTATGATCTCGTTGGGTATTCTTTTCGGGGAGAGGCGTTCGATCTACGCTGCTGATTCGATCTCGGGCAACAAATAACGTGACACCCTTTTTAAGTTCGATTTTTACTCCGCTGTCTTCGTCAGAAAGGATTGTCCCGTCTAATTTATTCCCATTCGTCAATAAAATCTCGTCTGCCGACGCCAACGACGAGAATAATATGCAACACACTGACGCAATTCGTTCCACGGTTTTCATTTGAACCCACCCTCCATGGAGCATCGCAGGGGCGTGCGCGAATCTACTATTCGTAGGACTCGGGCAATTGAACTGTAGAGTCGTTATCCCAAATGGACATATCGGCCTCAATGATAGACAAAATCCTATCCCGTAATTCGAACGGGTTAATCAGGAATCCGCCAGGGCACGACTCAATTGCCGGCCCTGGAACTTGCAAGCCTAATTTGTAGTACACGGCCTTTGGAATCGCACGATGTAAAAGTCCGTTTCGAATATCTTGCCAAAAGCCAAATGCTTCGTCAATGGTTGCAAATTCAAGCTCCTTTCGAATCCGATCAATCACTGGTTTGCCTTTACCGAACCCCTCGTCGCCCATGCCTTCCTTGATTCGAAGATACTTTTCATACAACGGGAACAGCACCATTAATATAAGGAAGCCTTGTCGTCCGACATTCATTGCACGCAAGGGTTCTATGTACCAAGCTGCAATCTTCTGGGCCGTGGTTTCCTGTTTCAGTTTCGGCGCTCGTATTGTTGCCGCCTTGCTTCCAAGAACGAGGTTGGAATCTGCCGCAGTGAAGCCACCCGCGGCCACCATCTTAATCTCCCCTTTCTTCAGCATATCCATTAATCCCTCCGTAGTATCGGGGACGCGCACGAAATTATACACCAAAGCCTCACGTGACGCGGTGAGAGATTCTTTTGGGCGGCGTATGCGCGGGCGTCCGCGACCTGCGCGTTCAATGAGTGTCAAGCAGCGGTACTCCGCTTTTTGCTGTCGCGTGTTCGGCTGACGAAACGCGTTTCTGCTTGAAGATCGAAAGCGCCGCAGCACAGAGCAGGGTACTCCTGCGTGGCAGCCGGCGTGACCGCTCATTTAACCGCTTATCCGGCGCGCTTCGGTGCCGCCGCTAACGCGGCTATGTTATTTCCGATCTTCCAAACCGTGGGCTTGGGCGCAAGCGCCCTACGCCCACGGCTATTGTTGTTTCGCCGCTAACGCGGCTAGGAATCGTCCTGGCGGTCGGTGTATATTCTATGATCGTAAGCAACGCGCTCAAGCGGATGGAGCGGACAAAGTATCTCCCTGAAAGCCACTTCCAATGTTCACCGAAACCATCGAGTTGCGCGGACACATCATCGACACGCAGACGCTGCCGCGCGTGCTGGACCAGATCGTGGCGCTCGGCGCCGATTACCGGATTGAGAAGATCGAGATTGGGCACACGCGCAAGGATCCGAGCCGCGCGCTGGTATCGGTGAGCGCACGGGACGACGCGGCGCTGCAAGCGGTGATTGAACTGATCGCGCGGTCGGGCGCGACGCCTGTGAATAAAGTCGATGTGGCGCTGGAGCGCGCGCCGCGCGATGGCGTGCTGCCGGACGATTTTTATGCGACAACGAATTTGCCGACGGAGATTTTGCTCGGCGGACGATGGGTTCGCGTTGAAAATGCGGAGATGGATTGCGCGGTTGTGGTGAACCTCAATACGAGCCGCGACCGCAAGGGAGCGGGCATGGCCGCGCGCTGCGTGAGGATGCATCGTGTGTGCAAAGGCGAGTGGGTCGTCACGGGGCATGCGGGCGTGCGCGTCGAAGCGCCGAGCCGCGCGCCGGATGCGGAGAAAGATGCGTTTGGTTTTATGGGCAGCGCGGTGTCGAGCGAGAAGCCGAAGCATCTGCTGATTCGCGAAATCGCGCGGCACATTCGTGCGGAGAAAAAGCAGGGGAAGAAGATTCTGTTCGTGGGCGGACCGGCGATCGTTCACACCGGCGCGGGGCCGCATTTGGAAAAACTGATTCGCGACGGTTACGTCGATATTCTTTTTGCGGGAAACGCGCTGGCGGCGCACGACATTGAGTCGGCGCTCTTCGGCACGAGCCTGGGCGTGTCGCTTGAGTCGGGCGCGCCGGTGGAGCATGGGCACGAGCATCATCTGCGCACGATCAACCGCGTGCGCGCGGCGGGATCGATCGCCGCGGCGGTGAAAAAGGGAATCATTCCGACGGGGATCATGCGCGCATGCGTGCTCAAGCGCGTGCCGTTCGTGCTGTCGGGTTCGATTCGCGACGACGGGCCGCTGCCGGATGTGATCGTGGACATGCCCAAAGCTCAGGACGCCATGCGCGCGCTGCTGCCGAACGTGGGGCTGGCATTAATGGTGGGCACCACGCTGCTCTCGATCGCCACCGGCAACATGCTGCCAGCGAGCGTGCGGACGATTTGCGTGGACATCAATCCCGCGGTCGTGACGAAGCTGGCCGACCGCGGGACGTTTCATGCGATTGGATTGGTCACCGACGCGGAGTTGTTTTTGCGCACGCTGGCGAAGGAACTGTCGCGCTGAATGCGCTACGATTCGGCGTTCTCGAGCGCCTCTTCGCTGGGTGTGTACTCTTCCTTGTGTCGCGGAAACTTATCAGCGCCCGGCAGATTCTTGCCCGCTTTGCCCTTGGGCTTGGCGTGCGCTCTGCGTTCGTTGGCGCGCGCTTTCGCGGCGAGCGAAATCGGTTTCGAGCCTCGATGGCTCATGTATTGAGTGGACATAATGACCTCCACGTTTGAGTTCACAGCTATCTTACCGAGCGCAAACCAAGCGCCGATCATGGGACGCGCCAATGCTTTTTAAGCGCGCGCGCAAACGCATGGCGGTCGTGAACTTTGCGAAAGGCACACGATGCGATGCAAAGTAAATGCGAATTTAATTTTCTCAGTTTCGCGACGATGTCACGTAAAGTGCGCGACTACGACGCCGAATTAGAAACTCGCAGCCTATACAAGTTAGGAGCACAAGACATGCCAGCACCGCAATGTCAGCGAGCAAGGATTGAATGCTGTAGGTGCTTGAGCGGTACTCTTGTTTCCAGTAATCGTGCTCGGGTTCCAAACTGCGGTAATGGTAGGTTGCATTGGCACACGATTGAAAAGTGAAGGGAAAGCCGCGTTCGGATTGTTCGTAGAGAATCGAATCGAAAATTGGCGATGGGTCCCATACCGATGTGAGGTTTCCATCCTGCGCTCTTACTTCAATTGTTTTTCTCATAGAGCAGAAGCACTCGCGTCGCGATTCGACTTGGCGCTTGCGAGTGTTGAGCGCGACGATAACCGCAGCCGCGCACATCATCAGCCACGCCGTGCTCAAATGGAACTGAAGGCGGAGGCGCATCACATTTCCTTTACGGCTTCGAGTTTCTTGCCGTCCGCGCTGTACAGCCGCACGGCTTGAGCCGTTGAGTCGTGGTTCATTAGCACGAGCGTGTTGTTGGCGATACATTCTTTGAACAGCGCGCGCTTCTGCTCCAGCGTTTCAAGCGGGTACAAATCGTAGGCCATGATCCACGGTAGGTGGCGGTGCGCCGTCGTGGGCATCATTTCGCCGATGAACAGCGCGCGTTTGCCGCCGGATTCGATGCGCACGGCGCAGTGGCCGGCGGTGTGGCCGCCGGTGTGGAACATCGTCACGCCCGGCACAACTTCGCGCACGTCGTCGAAGACGTCCCAGCCGGTGTCGGCGTCGATGGGCGCGATGTTTTCGGACAAATACGTGCCGCGTTGAACTTCGTTTGGATTGCGCGCGACTTCGAGTTCACGCCGTTCGACGATGTGACGAGCATTGACGAAGACCGGTTCCAATTCTCCGCGCGCGTTGAACTGCGTGTTCCAGCCGGCGTGGTCGAGATGCAAATGCGAATGCGCGAGGATGGTGATGTCGGAGGGCTTCAGGCTGATGGCGGCGAGTTCCTCGATAAGGCGCGGGCGCTGATCGATGGCGTAGATGTCGCGCTGCTTTTCGTTCCACTTCCGGCCCAGGCCGCAGTCAATGAGGATCGTGTGTTTGCCCGTGCGGATCAGCGAACAATGGCAGGCGAGCGTCATGCGATTGCGCTCGTCGGCGGCGCGTTCGCGCGTCCAAAGCGGCTTGGGCACGATGCCGAACATGGCGCCGCCGTCGAGTTTGAATTCGCCGTCAGTGAGGAGATCGATTTGAAAATCGCCGAAAACCATGGGAACGCTCGCAAGGCCACGCGTAATCTTCCTGAGACGTTGGCGAAAAATCAATCTTGAAAATTCGTACACCGAAATGCGGGCCTGTGCCACGTTGGTTGCAAGCACAGTAGTTCGCCCTGTTGAGCGTGTGAAAAAATCCAAACGGCAGGAAGTGCAGCCGGTTTGACGCCGACTAATAAGACATGGAACGAATGATATGGATTGGCGACGGAGGCGTGCACATGACTGATCCGGATGCGTTGCTTGCCCTGGGTTCGACAGAGAACCGGATGCGGTGCGCTCGGATGCGGCGCCGCGCGTGGATGTGCCGAGGCGCGATCAGGTTGAATTCTATTTCGCCGACATCGATTCGTTGATTCCCGAGGAGCATCCCGTGCGGATCGTGGACGCGGCGGCCCGCCGGATAGACCTCTCGGAATTGTATGAAGCCATGCGCGCGCGCGAGGGCGGACCCGGGCGGCCAAATATCGATCCGCGTTTGATGCTGGCGCTGTGGGTGTACGCGATTCTGCGCGACGTGGGCAGTGCGCGCGCCCTCGACGAACTGTGCAAAAAACACCTCGCCTACCGCTGGCTGTGCGGCGGTGTGTCGGTGAACCACCACACGCTTGCGGATTTCCGCTCGGAGCGCGCCGGCTTGTTCGAGCGGCTGTTGATCGAACAGTGGCACGGCTGCGCGCGGCGGGACTGGTGAGGATGGATTCGACGGCATGCGCGTGCGCGCCAGCGCAGGTTGGAAGTAGTTCCAGCGCGAAGCACGGCTCGAACAATTTCGAGAGGAAGCGCGCGCGCAGGCCGAGGCGCTGCGTGACGAGTTGCACGCCGATCCTATTAGGCCTATACTGTATGCTCGCGCTTGGAAAGGCGCCCCATTTTCAAAGTAGGTGACCATTGATCGAAAAAGCGCTGCCGAAAATCCTCTTCGTCTGCGTCGAGAATTCCTGCCGCAGCCAGATCGCCGAAGCGTTTGCACGCATGTTGGGCGCGGGGAAAATCGAAGCCTACAGTTCAGGCTCGCGCCCGTCCGGCGTCGTGAATCCGAAGGCCATCGAGTCGATGCGCGAAGTGGGCTACGACCTCAGCGCGCACGCCAGCAAGTCGCTGACGCAAATTCCCCAAGTCGAATACGACTACGCCATCACCATGGGCTGCGGCGACGAATGCCCCTTCGTGAAAGCCAAGCACCGCGAAGATTGGGGCATCCCCGACCCCAAGCACATGAATCCCGACGAATTTCGGAAGGTGCGCGGGATCATTGAGGAGAAGGTGTGGGGGTTGATTGCGCGGCTGGAAAAATGAGTGGCTTCGCGAAGCGATGTTGTATACTTTACGTTGGTCACGAGCATTGAGGATGAGCACATGCCACTTGTCGCCGAAACAAAAACATTTACTCCTGAAGATCTGCTCGCGCTTAACGACTATCCCAGCTACGAATTGGTGGATGGCCAATTGGTGGAGAAAAACATGGGCGCTATGGCCAGCCGAATCGGATTCGTGATTGCGTTACTGCTTGAAAGTTACGGTGCCAATAAGCGAATTGGACTCGCAGTGACGGAAGCCACCTTTCAATGTTTTAAGAGCGACCCAAATCGTGTTCGCCGCCCTGATGCGGCATTTATTTCATTTGAAACATTGGGCGGAACGACGCTCCCGGAAGGCCATATCCAGACGGCGCCGGAACTTGTCGTTGAAGTCATTTCTCCCCATGACACCGCTTACGACGTTGAGCGAAAGATCGCCGAGTATTTGGAAGCAGGCGTGCGTCAAGTATGGGCGGTTTATCCGCGCCAGCGCACCGTTCGAATCGTGCGCTCCAATGGCACCGGCACCGAACTCCGCGGCGACGCCCAAATCACCGGCGAAGATGTGATCCCTGGATTCACCTGCAATATCGCCGAATTCTTCAAAACCATCTGACCCCCGCTTGACTTCAGCCCCTTCACGACTATCCTTTTTCAGCCTATTTTTGGGCGTATGAAAGGGAGATCTCTCATCATGTCGGCAGCAAATCGGCACCGCGTGGCCGTGGTCGGCGCCACGGGCGTGGCTGGGCAGCAGTTTCTGGTCAGTTTGAAAAATCATCCGTGGTTCGAGGTCAAGCGCCTCGCCGCGTCCGAACGCAGCGCCGGGAAGAAATTCAAGGACGCAATCATCGATGCGTCGTCCGGCGCCACGCGCTGGTTCTGCGACGAGGCATGCCCGAAGGAGTTTCTGGACATCACCGTCGAAAACGCCGAGAAGCTCACGCTCGACGACATCGACATCGTCTTCACCGCCATCGAAAGCGACGCGGCGAAAATCGTCGAACCGCTCTACGCCGCGCGCGTGCCGGTGATTTCGACGGCGAGCGCGTTTCGCTATGAAAAAGACGTGCCGGTGTTTTTGCCCGGCGTCAACATCGATCATGCGGCGCTCGTCGCGATCCAGCGCAAAAACCGCGGCTGGAAGGGCTTCGTCACTCCCGGCCCGAACTGCACCACCGTCGGACTGGTCTTCAGCTTGAAACCGCTCCACGACCGCTTCGGCATCGGCAGCGTGATCATGACCTCCATGCAGGCCGTCAGCGGCGCGGGGCGCAGTCCGGGCGTGCTCAGTTACGACATCGTGGACAACGTCATTCCGTACATTCCAAAAGAAGAAGAGAAAGTGCAGACGGAAACGCAGAAAATTCTCGGTAAACTGCAGGACGGCTCAATCGTCAGCGCGCCCTTCAACGTGAGCTGCACGTGTACGCGCGTCAACGTGATCGACGGACACACGGAATCGGTCTTCGTCGGACTCAAAGAGAAGGCGGCGCTCGACGACGTGAAGAAAGCGTGGCGCGACGGCTACAAGGAATTCCTCACGCTGGGCCTGCCCAGCGCGCCGCCGGAACTGGTCCATTACACCGAGGAGCCGTTCCGCCCGCAGCCGCGGCATGACCGAAATATGAACGACGGTATGACCACAGTGATCGGCCGTCTGCGCGCGGACAATGTGCTGCCGAACGGCATTAAGTACGTGCTGCTGAGCCACAACACGAAGATGGGCGCGGCCAAGGGCGCGGTGCTCACCGGCGAGTACCTGATCAAAAGTGGAATCATTGAATAGGTGCAACAATGCAAAATTCAAAATTCAAAATTCAAAATGAACGGCATTGTGTTCCGCGCGCGCTGCTCGCATTCAATTTTGCATTTTGCATTTTGAATTTTGCATTCAACGCATCCTGCGCCGAGAAGCTCACCATCTCCGCCGGCGAGCAAGCCATCATCGACGCCACAAACGCCGAACGCAAAAAGACCGGCCTGCCCGCGCTGAAGCCCAACGCCTTGCTCTTCAAAGCTGCGCGGCAGCATTCGGCGGACATGGCCAAAGAAAATAAGATGGTCCACGAATTGTACGGCAAGAAGCACACCGAACGCCTCGACGACATCGGCTATAAATGGGCGGCCGCGCGCGAAAACATCGCCTTCAACCAGAAGGGCGGCGCGGCCGTGGTCGATGCGTGGATGCACTCCGAAAAGCACAAAGAGAATATCCTCGCCAACGACATCAGTGAAATCGGAGTCGGGATTGTGAACGATGCGAAAGGCCAGCCGTACTACACGCAGGTCTTCGGGCGCTCCGAAAGCGATATGCTGCACATCCGATTCACCCTGCGCAACGCGACCGCCAAAGCGCTGACACTTGATTTAGGCGGCCAGCCCGACACGCTCAAACCCGGCGCGAGCGGCACCTACGACGTCTCCGCGGCCACGCCCGACGCGTCGGTCACGCTCAGTTCGGGCGATTTGAAATTGGAGACAACGGTGAAAACCGGCGCGAAGGTAAAAGCGGAGATTAAAGATGGTGCGATTGCAGTCACGCCGGACGCGAAGAAGTGAATCGCGGATTGGCATTCTCGCTCGAATCGACGATACTTCATGTGGTAGGAAAAGCAGACGCCTCTCGGAGAAATTAATGTCCGACCCCACAACGTTCCACGGCACCACCGTCATCGCGGTCAAACAAGGCGCCAAACTCGCCATCGGCGGCGACGGCCAGGTCACGCATGGGCATGTCGTTTTGAAAGCGACCGCTCAGAAAATCCGCAAGATGCGCAACGGCTCCGTGATCGTCGGCTTCGCCGGTTCGACGGCCGATGCGTTCAGCTTGCTCGAACGCTTCGAAGGCAAGCTCGACCAGTTCAAAGGCAACCTCAAGCGCGCCAGCGTGGAACTGGCCAAGGAATGGCGCATGGACCGCGCGCTGCGCCGGCTCGAAGCGATGCTCGTCGCCGGCGACAAGGAAGCGCTGATTCTGCTCACCGGCACCGGCGACGTGGTCGAGCCGGACGACGGTGTAATCGGCATCGGCTCCGGCGGCTCGTATGCGCTCGCCGCCGCGCGCGCGCTGATCAAACATTCCACGCTTTCCCCGCGGCAAGTCGTCGAAGAATCGCTCAAGGAAGCGGCGGCGCTGTGTATTTACACCAACTCGAATGTCACAATTGAAGAACTTTAAGGAAGGCGTGAATTGCCCTATTGGGCCTATAAGTCCTGTAGGCCCTATGAGAATTTGAAGCGCGCCGAAGATTTTCTGCTACAATCACCGCTTTGGATTTCACCGGATTCCGAGAATGCAAAAAATGCGTGAGAAGGAGAACGACAACCCGCCCGCAATTTCGCCCGCCGATGCGCAGGATTTGACGCCGCGCCAGATCGTCGCCGAGCTGGACCGATACATCGTCGGCCAGGCCGCCGCGAAGAAGGCCGTCGCGATCGCGCTGCGCAACCGCTGGCGCCGCAAAAAGCTCGATCCCGGCATCCGCGAGGAAGTCGCGCCCAAAAATATTCTGATGATCGGCCCGACGGGCGTCGGCAAGACCGAAATCGCGCGCCGCCTCGCCGCGCTTTCCGGCGCGCCGTTCGTCAAAGTCGAAGCCACGCGCTACACCGAAGTCGGCTATCACGGACGCGACGTCGAAAGCATGATCCGCGACCTCGTCAAACAGTCGATGAACATGGCTCAGACCAAGGCGCGCGAAGAAGTCAAAGTCAAAGCCGCCGATGCGGCCGAAGAGCGCCTGATGGACGTGCTGCTCCCCGCGCCCGAAGCTTTCGCCGGCGCGGCGTCCACCGAGAAGGCGCCCGGCAGCGCCTCCGATCAGTACGACAAGACGCGAGCGAAACTGCGCAAGAAGCTCCGCGAAGGCCAGCTCGACACGCGCGATGTCGAAATCGAAGTGCCGATGGCCGGCGAAGTCGCCGGCGTCTTCGCGCCGTCGATGGGCGAGGAGATGAGCGCAGAATTGCAGGACGCTCTCTCGCGCATGATGCCCAAGCGCACCAAGCGCCGCAAGATGACCGTCGTGGACGCGCGCAAAATTCTGCAGGCCGAAGAAGCCGAGAAGCTGATTGACCACGACGCCGTCGCGCGCCAGGCCATTGAAGCCGCCGAAAATTTCGGCATTGTTTTCATCGACGAAATCGACAAAGTCGCCGGCAGCGGCAAAGGCCACGGCCCCGACGTCTCGCGCGAAGGCGTGCAGCGCGACATGCTGCCGATCGTCGAAGGCGCGTCCGTCAGCACGCGCTGGGGCCTAGTCACGACCGACCATATCCTCTTCATCGCCGCCGGCGCGTTCCACATGTCCAAGCCCAGCGACCTGCTGCCGGAGTTGCAAGGCCGCTTCCCGATCCGCGTCGAGTTGCAGGACCTGACCGAAGACGATTTCCGCCGCATCCTCACCGCGCCGAAGAACGCGTTGACCAAGCAATACGGCGCGCTTCTGGCGACCGAAGGAGTAACGCTCGATTTCACCGAAGACGGCCTCGCCGCCCTCGCCCGCATCGCCGCGACAGTCAACTCGCGCAGCCAAAACATCGGCGCGCGCCGCTTGCACACGGTCATGGAAAAGGTGCTCGAGGATGTGAGCTTCGACGCCACCGAACTCGCGGAGAAAAACGTGCGCGTGGACGCGAAGATGGTGGAGGAGCGGCTGAAGCCGATCTTGGAGGATGAGGATTTGGCGAAGTATATTCTGTAGGGCGGAAGAGACAAACGGAAATCCGCGCTTTCGTGTTGCGGCGGAAGCCCGCTCAAGCTATAAGAAAAAAATGCCTAACACCGCCATGCTGTTTGGGTCCGTCGAGCCTCTTTGCTTAATACCGCGTCCGCTGATGAGCGACGAGCTCCCGAAATCGCTCGTCACTCCGGGTGCAAGCGGATTGGAGCGCATTAATCGCCTCAACGACAGTTATGAGCACAGTTATGCGCGCTATTTTCAACGGCCGATTGCGCTGAACCGAATGCTGGTGAGCTTCCAAGCGAGCAAGACTCGTTCGCGCTATCGCTGGTACAAATATAAGGAAGCTTTTTCCGCGGAGCTCGTTGAATTCTTTCTTCAGAAATACGGCGTCGCAAGTGGTGTCACCCTTGATCCGTTTGCCGGAACCGGCACGACAATGTTTGCCGCGCAATCAATGGGCTTGGACTCAGAGGGCATTGAGTTGCTGCCGATTGGCCAAGCTGTGATTCAGGCTCGACGGCTTGCCGAAACAGGCTTGAGCCGAAAGGAAATTGAAACGATTGAAAGTTGGGGGAAAAAGCACGTCTGGCAACGGCACAAAGCGCTTTCCGCAATAAATGAACTGAAGATCACTGCGGGCGCTTACCCTGACGAAGCGGTCGTTGGCATAGGGAAATACGTATCCGCAATTTCGCAGTTGGACAACCACCGCTTGGAGACGCTATTGCGGTTTGCGCTCTTGTGCGTGCTTGAGTCGGTGAGCTATACGCGGAAGGACGGACAATATCTTCGCTGGGACTATCGCTCGGGTCGCCGACAAGGAAAGAAGCGATTTGACAAAGGGGAAATTCCTGATTTCAAGCAGGCCATTTCGAAAAAGCTGTTGGAAATCGTTTGCGATTTACGCAGCGATTCGTCGAACGGTCTTCTTTCCGGTTCAAGCGACCACGGGCGAGTTAAATTGCATTCCGGATCGTGCTTGGACATCCTGCCCCGCCTTGAAACTGCCTCTTATGATTTCATTATGACCTCGCCACCGTATTGCAACCGATACGACTACACTCGCACTTACGCGTTGGAACTGGCGCTGCTCGGTGTGGAGGAAAAGGAATTGACCGGCCTTCGGCAGTCGATGCTCAGTTGCACCGTCGAAAATCGCGAAAAAAATCTTTTACGACTCAATCCCGCATGGTCAACGGCGCTGAACGCCGCCGGCACGCAGCCATTGCTAGGCGAGATACTGCGCTATCTACAGGACATGAAAGATCGAGACTTATTGAACAACAATGGAATCCCACGGATGGTGAAAGGTTATTTCTTCGAGATGGCGTGTGTGATTTCGGAATGCGCGCGCGTGTTGAAACGAGATGCGCGGCTGGTCATGGTGAACGACAATGTGCGCTACTCCGGCGCGGGCATTTCGGTGGATATCATTTTGTCTGAGATTGCGAAGGCCGTGGGCTTTGAGACCGAAAGCATTCTCGTACTTCCGCGCGCCAAGGGAAATAGCAGCCAGCAGATGGGCGAGCACGGGCGCTCGCCATTGAGGAAATGCGTCTACGTGTGGCGAAAGGCTTGAAATGCCTAAACCGTACAAAAAGCACCTGACATCGTCTGTCGATCTCGAGACGCCGTACGAAGCCACGCGCGCGGGCTTCGTTGCGCTGGCTTTGGAGAAAAACAGAAGAGGAACGCGTTTTGTAAATCAAGCGAGGGTGCTAAAGGCATCTGCTTCCTCCGCACGAACCGCGAAGGGCTTGTTGCAAATTCGTGAGATTGCGACAGCGTTAGTGCTTGCGGCGGGGGTTTCGGACAAGGCGGCCAAGCATCTTTCCGACGAAGATA
Source organism: Planctomycetota bacterium (assembly GCA_035308565.1). GTDB lineage: Bacteria > Planctomycetota > SZUA-567 > H5-PLA8 > H5-PLA8 > JANXLS01. The sequence goes on from DATGGK010000235.1 coordinate 42,639, forward strand.
AAAGAGCCGCAGTTATGGGCCTAATCTAAGGATATTTGGAACCGGCAGGCGATGCATTCGTCGAAGAGCTTGTTTACCGGTTTTTGCTGACCAGAGGCGATTCGCTCGGAGGCTCAATGAGAAACGTCGCCGGATGGCTCGCTCAAAAACGGCTTAATTCCTTTATTGTTTCCAATTTTGATAATGCTGGAATTCCCTTCAAATGGCGTCCCGCGACCGGCCCAAAACAATGGCGCGAGACAGCGGGTCCTGAGATGTATGAAATCGGAATCGCCGGATTTGCATGGACAATAAAAAGAATCCAGCGGACGATGATTTACAATGTAAATGTACCCATTTCGGACACCCACGTCGATATCTGCCTCTTCAACTGCGCTCCTGAAAATTACTCGCCGAGAATTCTCAGTTCTCCCGCGGCCTATCTCGCGCTCGGCGAACTCAAGGGCGGCATCGACCCGGCTGGAGCGGACGAACATTGGAAAACGGCGCGCTCCGCGCTCAGCCGCATCAATGCGTCTTTTTCGGGCGCTCAAGCGTCGCCGCATACATTTTTCATCGGCGGCGCGATCGAAACGAAAATGGCCGCCGAGATTTGGGAAATGCTCGAAAGTGGCGTGATTGAAAACGCTGCAAATCTTACTTCCGACACGCAATTGAATTCGCTGGTAAATTGGTTAATCAGAATTTGAAAATCCGGGAAGATGGCATTACCAACGCTTTCATTTCTTCCCCTCCCGCACCGCCTTCCCCGCCTTAAACATCTCCAAATGCCCCCGAATCTCCTTCGCCAGCGCGTCGTTCGGATTCAGCTTCAGCGCGCTCTCCTCCGTCGCGACGGCCTTCTCGAATTGCCCCGCTTCCGCATATGCGGCGGCCAGCGTGTCGAGCATCAACGGGTTGCGGCGCTGCGTCAGCTCGCAGGCTTTTTCGGCGAGCGTCACAGCCTCCGCGCCGTTGCGCAATTTGTCGCCCGGCGACGTGGCGAGAATCCAGGCCAGCGCGCTGGCGGCGTCGGCGCGCTTCGGATCAATATTCAATGCGCCGCGAAAACTCGATATGGCTTCAAAGCCCCGGCCCATGAGACTCAAAACTCGCCCGCGGTTGACCAGTGCATCCGTGTGACGAGGGTTGTATTTCAGCGCTGCGTCGAATTCGCTCAGCGCTTCCGGCAATCGCCCGGCCGTGGCCAGCGCGGCGCCGAGACTGCTGTGGATCTCCGCGGAATCGGGCGCGAGTTTCAAGGCCCCGGCCAGAACGTCAATCGCGTTGCCCACGTTTCCCCTTTGAAAGAGACGGTTGCCAAAATCAAATTGTATCTGCGCATCGTTGGGCGCCAGCTTCGCCGCCTGCTCCAGCGCTTTCAGCGCCTGATCGGGGTGGCCCAATGCGTCGAGCGCCTTGGACAGACCGTGCCACGAATTTAAATCGTCGTGATTGAGTTCCAACGCCTGCGAATACGCGTCCGCCGCGGCCGCGTATTCCATTTGCGCAAAACGCAAATCGCCCAGCGCACGGAGGGCTTCGAAAAACGGCGGTTTAAGCTTGGCCGCCCTTTCTATTTTCTCAGCGGCTTCGTTGAGTTTGCCCTTGGCAAGCATTGCTCCGCCCACCACTAATAGCGCGCGAGTGTTGTCCGGCCGTTTTGAAAGCACGTCCTGCCACATCGCCAGCGGATCCTGATACAGCGCATTGCGGCGGCCAGTCAGAATCCCAAGACCCGCCGCGGCGATGAGCGCAAGCGTAACGACGACCGCCGGTGCGCTCGCCGCAATCCATTTGCGCAGCATGCAATACATTCCGGTCACCACCAGCACGATCACCGCGGCAAGCGGCAAATACATGCGCCGCTCGGCGGCAAGATCGCCGATCGGCAGGATGCTGGACGTGGGCGCGAGAATCAGAAAGAACCACGCGCCCCAAAATCCTTGCGCGGAATTCCGCGCAAGTTGCCAAATTGTCAATCCGAACAGCGCCGCGATCAGCGCCGCATTCAGGAGAATCGCGCCCAAATCCTGATCCGTTGTCCGCCACACGTAATCGAAGACCTGGTTGACTGGCCAGAATACGAGCTTCAAATAATGGACGATAATCACGAATTGCGCGCTGGCGTAGCCAACGGGCGTAATTTTTAAACCGAAGCCCGCTGACGTGCTGCCGCGCGCGGCCAGCATGAACAAACCGACAGCAAGCCACGACGCCAGCAACCCGGCGTACAAGCGCGGCGCGCGTTTGAGCGCGGCTTTGAACGATCCGGAGATAAAGCAGCGGTCGTAAAGCAGCACAACCAGCGGCATGACCACAATCACCTGTTTGCAACCGGCGCCCAGAATACCGGCGGCAATTGCGCCAATATGCCAAGACGTTTTCGCGCCCGGCTCGGCGCCGCGGATGACGCAGTAAAGCGCCAGCAAAAAAAACATGCCCATCATGCTCTCGGAACGCTGCACGATGTACGTCACCGCCTCGGTCTGCAGCGGATGCAGGCCCCACATTAACGCAATGGCGAACGCAAGCCTGGGGGCGAGGAGGGAAGAGGGAGGCGGGAGGAGAGACCGAACAACGGATCCATCCTCTCCTCCCTCCTCCCTCCTCCCTGCGCCCCTTCGCGAGAGCAGCATGCGCCGCACGACACCGAATAGCAGCAAAGTTGCGATGACATGCACGGCAAGATTCAAAACGTGGTAGCCGGTTGGGTTGTTTCCGTACAGCGCGTAATCGACGGCGAATGTCAGCGCCACCAGCGGGCGCATCACGTTCCGATAATCGAAGAAGACACGATCGAGCGCGCTGAGCTTTCGTATGCCTTCGTTTTGGACGATGGTGGGAATGTCGTCAAAAATGAATGCCCCATTAATGCTATTCCCATACGCCGCCATCACGCACAGCGCCAGCACGCCTCCCCAGATCCACACGCGATAGCTATTTTGATTTTGCATGCTTCAATTATCGGCGTTCCAATAGTTGACCTTCGCGGGAAACGCCGTATGGTAATCCGCGTCGCTGGAGACCGTTCGCATGGCCAAAGAACGCACAAGCCTCCATTTCCTCAAATACACGGATAATTTCAAATCGTACAAACCCGGCGAATTGATCTTCAAGGAAAACGATCCCGGCTTGTTCATGTACTGCGTCAAAAAAGGCAAAGTCGAATTGCGCCGCGAAGGCCTGCTGCTCGAAACCGCGGAAGTCGGCGACATCTTCGGCGAAATGGCGCTGATCGAACACAGCACGCGCAGCGCCACTGCGAGCGCCGCGACCGACTGCGAGGTCGTCCCAATCGACGAAGAACGTTTCATGTACCTTGTGCAGCAAACCCCCTATTTCGCGCTCGACGTCCTGCGCGTGATGGCCCGCCGCCTGCGCCATTCGACGAAGGAAATCGCCAGCGTTACCGGCTTCATCAAACTATAGAAAATTGCAGCATATCTCCCCGCCGCCCCGTCAAACACACTCCGCCCTATTGCGTTGATCTGCGAAATTGGATAACGTGGAGGGCGATAATTGCCATTCAGAAACAAATCAGGGTCTCGACCATGCGTATTCATCTCCGTTTCGCGCTCGTCCTCACCGCGCTGCTGTCGTTCGTATTGCGTGCCGACATCATTACGCTCTCCGATGGCCGCGTCGTCGAAGGCGACATCGTCTCCGAAAATGCCGCTGAAATCGTGGTCAAAGCCAGCGGCGTCAAGACCACCATAAAGCGCGAAGAAATTCAAAGCATCGAAAAGAAAAAATCGCCCGGCGCAGTTATGCGCGAAAAGAGCGACGCGCTCTCCAAAGGTTCCGACAAGGAGAACAAAGATGCCTGGCTGGCCTTGGCGGTGGAAGCCTCAAAAGTGGGCGCGCGCGACGAATCGCAGAAAGCCTACTTGCGCGTACTCCAACTCGACGCCGACAATTCCGAAGCGCGCAAAGCGCTGGGCTACGTCATGAACAACGGCGCGTGGGCGCTCAAGAGCGATTTGAAAGCCGCCGCCAACGCCGACCCCAACGCCAAACCCGCCGGCGCCGCCGAACCCAAAGCCTTCAACAAAGCCGCCGCCGCCGGCGTCAACGGTTTCGGTTCTCTCGACGAAAAGCCAGTTAATTGCCCGCGCTGCAACGGCACCGGCGTATGGATCATGCTCACCTGCCTCAACTGCAACAAAAGCGGCAAGCCCGGCTACAAGAATCTCGGCGACCACTATGAAATGGACCAGCGCTGCGGCGGCACCGGCAAAGTCGTCGGCATGTACTGCGAGCTCTGCAACCGCACCGGCAAAGTCATGCTCAGCCACGTCACGCCCGCCAACGGCGGCCAGAAGCCCGCGCCCGCCGGCTGGGCCTGGTGCTCCGTCTGCAAAGGCACCGGCCAGGAAAGTTGGCTCCCTTGTAACCAGTGCAAGCGCAGCCAATGGCCGGGCTATTTGAACATGGGCGATCAAGTGATCGTCTGCAACAGTTGCGGCGGCTTAGGCAAAAAACCCGCGCTCGAATGTGCCACCTGCAAAGGCAAAGGCATCGTCCCCGCCGCCCCGCCCGGCGATCCCAACAAATCCTTCGGCATCGGCGTCGGCCCCGCGGCGGACAAGAAATAAAACCTGTGGTGCAGGCGTCCCGCCTGCACATGCTTCGCGAAGCGAAGCCCCGCCGTTCTCCCCTCTCCCTTTGGGAGTGAGGGGCCTGTCGTCTATTTCTTCCCCGCCCAAAACACCCGCGTCACGACGCGATACACGCCATACACAAAAAACCCCAGCAGCACCGGCGTCAAAATCGCAAAATACAACAGAAACGGCCAGTCCGCCCACTGCCAGAAATTGGACCAGATTCTCGTCGTGTACAGCACCGCAAAACCAATCGCGAAGCAGATCGCCGAAACGATGAAGCTGATGATCCAGGGATGCGAAAAATCCTGATTCTCCGGCGCGGCGCCGATGGGCGGGGGAATCTCGTGTGTGTCGTTCATACCGTTGATTTTAATACAGCGCGCCGCGAACGCAACATGACGCCGGCCCATAGGCCCTATAAGGCTTATAAGCCCTATAGGCCGTATTAATTGCACTCTCCACTCTCCACTCCCTACTCCCCACTTTCCCTTGCCCCCGCCCCCCTTTTGCGCTAACAATTCACCATCATGCCCATGCCGTCTCTGCCGCTTCCGCCCAATCCGTTGCTCTACGAGATCAACACGCGCGTGTGGCTGCACGACCTTTCCACGCATCTGCATCAGCCGATTCATCTCGACAACGTTCCCGAAGAAGAACTCGACCGCATCGCCGAATTCGGTTTTCACGCCGTCTGGCTGATGGGCGTCTGGGCCACCGGCCCCGAAGGCGCTGAAATTGCCCGTAACATCCCCGCGCTGCAGCGCGAATTTCAGGCGGCACTTCCCGACTACTCGCCGGCCGATTGCGTCGGTTCGCCCTACGCAATCAGCAGCTACACGGTCTCGCCGAAGCTGGGCGGTCCGGCCGCGCTGGCGCGCCTGCGCGAAGGCCTCGCGCGCCGCGGCCTCAACCTCGTCCTCGATTTTGTCTGCAACCACACCGCGCGCGATTACGCGCTGCTTGAATCGCGTCCGGAAGCGTATGTGCTCGGCACCGACGCGGACTTCGCGGCGCGTCCCGGAGACTTTTTCAAAACCGCCAGCGGCGCCGTCGTCGCGCACGGCCGCGATCCCTATTTCCCGCCGTGGACCGACACCGCGCAGCTAAACTACGCGCAAGCGCCCGCGCGCGAAGCGATGCTCGCCGCGCTGCATTCCATCGCAGAACAGTGCGACGGCGTGCGTTGCGACATGGCCATGCTGATTCTCCCGCAAATTTTCGCGCAAACCTGGGGCGCGCGCTGCGGGCCGAATCCGGTCGCATCCAGTTTCTGGCGCGAAGCCATCCAATCCGTGTGCGCGCAGTATCCCAAGTTTATTTTTCTCGCCGAATCGTATTGGGACAAGGAAGCCGACCTACAGCGCGAAGGTTTCCATTTCACCTATGACAAAACGCTCTACGACCGCCTCTTGCATTTCGATTTCGAAGGCGTGCGCCAGCACCTCAAAGCAGGCAGCGACTACCAGCGCCGTTGCGCGCGCTTCATCGAAAATCACGACGAAGCTCGCGCCGCCGGCGCCTTCGGCAGCGGGCGCTCCATCAGCGCCGCGGCCGTGACGCTTTTCACGCCGGGAATGAAACTGCTTCACGAAGGCCAGCTTGACGGCCGCCGCGTCAAAGTCCCCGTGCAGCTCATCCGCCGCGCCGAAGAACGCGACGACGCCGAAATCGAAGTCGCCTACGAACATCTGCTCGCCGCGCTGCGCGATCCGATTTATCAGAGCGGAACGTTCGCCGTCATCGACGTGAATCCCGCCGGCCCCGGCGACCGCTCCAACGAATCCCTCGTCGCGCTGCAATGGATCCCCGCCGCCAACGGCGCGCACTCCCGCAAAACCTGCTGCCTGATCGTGATCAACTTGAGCGGCGGACGCGCCTACGCGCGGATCCCGTTGTCGCGCGCGCTTTTTTCAGAGGGAAAACACTACACCTTCGACGATCGCTTCGACGGCAAACGCTACGACCGCGAAGGCGCCGAACTGATCTACCCCGGAATCTACATCGCCCTCGAAGCCTATCAGCCCCACGTCTTCGAAGTTAGCGAAAAAGTATAGGAGAGGCGGCACTCCTGCCGCCAAAATTGTTCGGCGGCAAAAGTGCCGCCGCTCCTATCACTTCGCATCCAGCCGCCGCCTGAAATCTTCCGCCGTTCGCGCTAATCCCTCCTTGCGCGACACAATCGGATTCCACCCCAGCAGCGTCTGCGCGCGCGTGATGTCCGGCCGCCGCCGGATCGGATCGTCCTTCGGCAGCGGCTTGAAGACAAGTTCGCTTTTCGATGCCGTCAGCGCGACGATCTCCTTCGCGAATTCCAGCATCGTGATCTCTTCCGGATTGCCGATGTTCACCGGTTCCTGATCCGGCGATTCCATCAGCAGCATGATCCCGCGCAGCAAATCGTCCACGTAACAAAAGCTGCGCGTCTGCGTCCCGTCGCCATAAATCGTCACCGGCTCATTGCGCAGCGCCGAGCGGAAAAAATTCGGCAGCACGCGGCCGTCGTCGAGCCGCATCCGCGGACCGTACGTGTTGAAAATGCGCACGATCCGCGTGTCCACTTGATTTTGCCGGTTGTACGACATCGTCAGCGCTTCGGCAAAACGCTTGGCTTCGTCGTACATCGAGCGCTCGCCAATCGGATTGACGTTGCCCCAATAGCTTTCGATCTGCGGATGCACCATCGGGTCGCCGTAGACTTCGCTCGTCGAGGCCAGCAGCATCCGCGCGCCTTTGGCTTTCGAAAGACCCAGAGCGTTGAGTGTGCCGAGCGCGCCGACTTTCAAAATGTGAACAGGCATGCGCAGAAAATCGTACGGGCTGGCCGGCGACGCAAAATGATACACGCGCTCAACCGGGCCGCCGACGTGGATGTATTGTGTCACATCCGTCTTCAAAAAACGAAACGCGCGGTTGCTCTCGAGATGCTTGAGATTCGCCGCCTGCCCGGTGATCAGGCTGTCCACGCCCAGCACTTCATGACCTTCGGCCAGCAGCCGATCGACCAGGTGTGACCCCAAAAATCCCGCCGCGCCTGTCACCACAATTCGCATCGTAAAATCCTGAGTCCGCAATCCTGAGATGGCTCTGCTAAAATCATAGGTACGAGTGCACTTTTACCCAGGAGAGCCTGTGAAAAAATCAATAGTCCGTGGTGCAGGCATCCCGCCTGCACGTGTTTCGCGAAGCGAACCCCGCCGTTTACCCCGGAAGGGTTCAAGATGGCAGCCGGGGGTTGAGGGCGTACTCGCCCAATACCCCCGGTATAAGTACACGATACGCCCCCGACCCGGAGGGGTCGAAGAGAGTTTCAACAGTGCCTCCTGAGAGCTGAGTCCTGCGCGCCTTCAACCCCATTATACCGTTTTGATTTTCAGCGTGCGGACAGTTTCAATGCAAAAGCGGCCGGGCGTCGAACCCGGCCGCTGTTTTTTCATTCACAAACAAATCGACATTAGCGCCGCTTGCGCGACCCAAACGGATCGTTTGAATCATTCGAATTCGTCGAAGACTGCGTGAAGTGCGAACCCGAACTCGTCCTTACACCGGTATCCTGCGTCTTAGTCTGCGTTTGGATTTGAGTCTGATGCACCGTCGTCGTCTCCACCTGAGTCTGGTGCTGCGCCTCAAATGAATCGTGCTTCACCGCGGCATCGAAGTTCCTTTGCGGCGTCTCCAACTCCGTCTTGCGGCGCGTGTCCAGCGTTTTCTCCAATTGAAGTTTCTGCTGCGCATCTTGCTGCGTCTTGATCTGCGCGTCATGTTGCAAAAACGTCTTCTGTCCGTCCAGCTTCACTTTGTTGTCCGTAGTCTGCCGCAGCGTCGTGCTCAATTTTTGCTGATTCACATCAACATTCTTGAGCGCCGGATTCTTTACGCGCGCGATTTGCAGCGTCTCGACCGTCTTGTGTTTCACGTCCAGCGCCGCAAATTGCTTCGCGCGGATTTCGTCTGCGCGATGCGACATCGCCAACAACTTCGGATCGGCCGACGTGTGGACTTGCGAAGCAAACGTCGCCAGTTGCATCTTCGCCACCGTCGCAGGAGTCTCCAGCGCCGTCGTTTTCACCTGCGGGCGGAAAATCTGCAACGTGCCGTTGCGCCGATCTTCGTGCGCCGTGCGCGCAATCGTCTGCCCCGCGTGAATCGTCGCGTCAGCAAGGTGCAGGCGCGTAATCGGCTGCTTGCTAAACTTCTGAACGTTCTCGAACTTCGGTCCGTTCACCACGATCTTGTTGTTGATGATTGTCACGTTGTTTTGAATGATCGTGCTCCGATTGAAAATCGCAATCGCTCTGTCGCGCGGTTCGCGGAAGCGGCGCAGCGAGAATTCGGTGAAATGATCGGCCGAGACGAAGCAGTAATCGCCGAAGCCCAATCCGAATCCAATGTCGAACCCGAAGTGCCGACCGCGGAACCGAAAGCCGAATCCCGCGTCGAACCCGCACGACGGCGGCAGCGGCGCCCAGCCGTAATCGCTGTCGCATTCGCGCCAGCTCACCCACGCCGGCGACCACACCGTGTCGGGCGTCCACAGCCAGCCGTAACCCGCGCAATGCTTCCAGCGCCCGTAGTGAAACGGCGCCCAGCCCCACGAATAATCCGATTGCCAGAACCAGCCGCAATCCGTTGCGTCCCAATGTCCGCGGTCGAAATACGGCCGCCAATCCGGGTTGCACACTGTCACGCTCGGCTGCCAGCACCACACGTCGTCGATCTTGATCCATGTACCATACGGCGTCAGCGATTCATAGAACGTCGCCGTCGTAATGGCGCCGTCTGCCGGTGCCGAAACCGCCACCGGCGCCGCGACCGTGTCGCGCACGCTTTCCTGCTCATGCAGCACGTCGCTGCTCAGCGGCGAGGCGAGGATCAATTTTCCGTCATTGCTGTCCGCAATCGGTCCCTGAGTTTTGTCCAAACTCACATCCGAATTCGAATCCGTGTTTGTTTTCGAATCAGCATTCGAGTTGTCGCTCGTGTTTGTTGAAACCAGCGTCGTCGCGCCGTTGCCATTGTCTTCGTCCACCTCTTTTGCGGCGTCGGACTTCGCCTTTTCGGTCGCATCGGTGTTGTCGGCAATCTCGCTCTTCGCCGTCGTGTCCGTTTTTCCGGCGCGCAAATCCTTGCCATGATCGACGATCGCCGTGATCCCCGCCGGCGTCACGCCCAAATCGCTCAAATACAAAATTTCATCGACGCCCAAATCGTACGCAACAGGCGACGCCTTTACAAAAGTCACCAGTTGCTCCTCCGTCACTCCGGCTTTGGCCAATTTGGCGATATCCTCAAATCCTTCGGAAGCGCTCGCCCCATTGCCGGCCAAAGCCAGCCCCAACAGCGCCATTCCGCACAACATCCACGTGAACCGCATGACTAAACCTCCTTAATAGGAAGGCGAGCAATTCTATGCTCAGCTACTGCAACACACTCGTCGCACTGGTTTGACGAATGAGGCGGTTTGCGATGACGGCGATTCTGAAAGTAACACGGGCTTTCAGCCCGTGGGGTCCTCAGGACTCAGGACTCAGCACTCAGCACTCAAAACTCAAAACTCCGCATGAAACCGCACCCCGCCAATATTCACCGGTCCACGGTCGTGGTTGTACGCCGGCGCTTCGACGTGCTGATAATCCAGCGTCAAAAACAGATTCTTCGTCATCGACAATTTGTAAAACGCGTCGATGATTTTCTCGGTCGAATAATTCAGCCGCCCATCGCCGATGATGAAACCGTGCCCGCCCGCGCGCAGAAAATCCTGGTGCGCATTGGAAATTCCGTTGATCACGCCCGCGAGGCCGATTGAATCGTCAGGGCGCTTCCAGCGGTTGCCGTTTAGACTCAGTCCAAGCGACACAGTGCGGTCGATTTCGGTGAACATCCACGATTCGGACTGGCCATCGTTCCAGCCCGCGCGAAAGAACGCGCCGAGATCGCCGATGATTTTCTGCTCGCTGTTCAGCCCGAAGCCGTATTTGGTGCGATAGGCTTGAGTGCTCTTGAGGTTTGGAACGGAGCCGTTGGCCGCCGCTTCCTGAACGCTTTCGCGATAACTGCCCATGTGCGCATTGTTGGCGTACGCGAGCAGCGCCGTCGAACCTTCCTTCGAACAGATTGAATAGCTCTTCTGAAATTCAAGATTGTGCGACAGCGCGCGGTCGAAATGGTAATCGTACTCCGCGCCGTTCGCGCTTTTGACGACGGCGAACGCGCCGTAACGCAGCGCCCAGCCTTTCTGCCCGTACTCCATGGTCAGCCCCGGCGAATAGCCGCGCGTATCGGCGGGATAGTCCCACGCGCCGTTGTCCATCAGCGACCAATTCATGAATTGCCCGCGCGGATCGTGGCTAAATTTATTCGTGTCGAAGACATCCGTCGCGGCGATTTTTCCGAACGTGACGATTAAGTGTTTTTCGTCGCGTGTCGAGGCTAATTGATTGGGACCGCCCTCAACGTTCTCCTTTTCGCCGCCCAGATTGAACGTCTGCCTTAGAAACAACCGGGCGATATAAATGGTGGGCGGCGGCTGCCCGACGCGCGTGATGTCGCCGTTCGGAAAGCCGGCGATGCCGGTCACGCCGCTGAATCCTTCGCCACCGGCGAACTCCGGGTTGAGGTAGAACTCGCCGCCTTCCCAGAGTTTTCGGCCGAAAAAAAAGGTTCCTGTCGCGGAGGCATTGAAACGATTGCCTTCTTCGCGTTGCAAACTGTTGATGCCTTCATAAGGCGAATGAAAATGGTCGTGCACCATCGTGATAACGGTGCCTTGATAGTGCATGTTCATGTCTTCCGGCACGAATTTCTTCTCCTCTTCCTTCTTCTCCTCTTTTTCACCGACTGATTTTTCAGCAACAGGCGGAATGAGTTCCGGTTGCATTTCCTTATCATTGAGCAAACTGTTTTGGCCGGGCAGCGCGACGTTTCCGCTCTGCTCCTGGTCTAATTTCTTAAGAATCGCGATGCGTTCGGACACCGGCAGCGCGCGCAGCGCGTCCAGCAGCGTTTGAGCATCCAGTTTTGGGCCGGCGGTGGCCGCGCTCTCCAAAGCCCGAACGCCGGAAGCCACGACCACAATCGTCGCCGCAGCAATGCGCCACACAGATGGCCATGCCACTCGATTGATATAATTTCGCACGTGCAGCCCCCTCCCATGCCCGCATTCGTTATCGATTCAATGGAAAACAGTGCTTTTTATAGGCGGCGACGCGCCGCCCGCAAGCACGCTAACGGTGTCTTCACAAACGCGGCGATCGCCTCACACCACCGGCGTCGGCTTCGCCGCGCTGCGCACGATCAGCAGCGGAATCTGCGACGCGTGCCGCACTTCTTCGATGGTGCTGCCGAAAAAAATGTCGCCGATCAGCCGGTGGCCGTGCGTGGTCATCGCAATCAGATCGCAGTCTTCGCTTTCAGCGGCTTTTAGCACTTCCGTCGGCGGATCGCCCAGCGCCAATTTGGTCGCGACATTCAATCCATCCGCGCGCAGTTTCGCTGCTATCGTTTCAAGATAGCTCCGATCCTTCTTCATCTCTTCCGAATCGGCGAGCTGCAATTTGTCGTAATTGCGCGCCACCCAGCCGTCCGCGACATGCAGCAGCAGCAGCGACGATCCCAGCAGTTTCGCCAATTGTGCGACATGCGGCACGACGCTTTGGTCCGCAGTGCTGGCGTCCAGCGCCACGAGGATTTTCTTGTACATGGCTCGATTCCCCCGCGCTTTTGAACGCGACGTTCCTCAACGACGCGTTTTCAACATCGGCTAGAGAATGTAACCAAGGTTACACTTTTGTCAACGCATATCACAAAGAAAAACGCAAAATCCGCAAAGAAAATCTTACCTCTTCTTTGCGAACTTTGCGTCAAACTTTGCGTCTTTGCGTGAACGAATTATTTCATGCGCCTGTGTTCGCGCGCCTTTTCATAGATGCGCACCGGCACCGGCTGCAAATCCCAGATGATGCCCAGCCGCGCCATGCACCATAGCATGTAATACGTGATGTCGATCTCCCACCAATAAAACCCCTGCCGCGTCGAGGCCGGGTAAAAATGGTGGTTGTTGTGCCAGCCTTCGCCCAACGTCAAAAATGCCAGCCAAAGATTGTTGCGGCTGTGATCTTTGGTGCGAAAGCGCTTGTGTCCGAGCAGATGCGACAGCGAATTGATCGTGCAGGTGGCGTGGAAGAGCACGATCGTTGAAATGAAGAAGCCCCACACCAGCATCTGCATCGCGGAAGTGCCCAGCGACGGGAACCAGTAATTGAGGAAAAAACCCAGCAGGAACATCAGCGTGCCGAGCGCGATAGGAACGAGGCAGTCGTGGCGGTCGATCACACGCAATTCAGGATACTTGGCCAGATCGGGAATGGCCTTGAGATTGGTTTTGTAATTCTCGCGCGTGGTGATCCAGAACATGTGGCTCCACATGAACGAATGCTGGTGCGGCGAGTGAACGTCGTCTTCTTCGTCGGAGTGCGCGTGATGCGCGCGATGATGCGCCGCCCACCATAACGGCCCGCGCTGCACGGCGGAATTGCCGACCATCGCCAGCATGAATTGAATCACACGCGAGGTTTTGAACGTTTTGTGCGAAAAATAGCGGTGGTAAAACCCCGTGATCGCGAACATGCGCACAAAATAAAGCAGCGCCGCGACAGCCACGGCGATCCAACTGAATCCCACCCAGATCACGCCCAAGCACATCAAATGCATGGCAAAAAATGGAATGCAGCGCACCCAGTCGATGCGCTGCTTTGCTTCTTCAATCTGTGGCGTGGTGATCGTCGGTGCGGCTATACTGAACGATTCGACGGGGGAAAAATGAGAAACCACTTCGGTGCTGCAAACTTTTTTAGACAAACAGTTGCTCCTTATGACTACAATTAGACGCTTTGGAATGGGTGCACTTCAAACGTTAAAGCGTGCCTCACTCGATTTGCACGATCGGAAGGTCGAGGTTGAGACATACTTTCTACAGCGCAGAAGCCATTCCGCCAAGGAAAAAAGGGAATGAACCGCGAAAGACGCATGCACGCGTGCGCGAGGTTCGTGCAATTCACGCTCATGCGCTGTAATCTGTAGACCATGGTAAGTCTTGGAAGCGGCATCTCGATCTGGCTGCTGGCGCCGTCAATCGCCGCGGCGCTGGCGCTCGTGTGGCTGAGCTACCGCCGCGTGCTGGAAGTGAGCGATTACGGCGTGTGGATTCCGCGCGCGCTGCTGGGACTGCGCGCGGCCACAGTGCTGCTGTGCGTGCTGCTGGTGGCGAATCCGATTTTGCGCTTGAATCGCGCGCCGCGGGACAGCCAGCGCATCGTCGTGCTCGTCGATGCATCGCGCTCAATGGCGGTGCGCGATTCAATCGGCGGCGAATCGCGCTTCGACACCGCGCGGCGCGTGCTCGAATCGCAAGGCGTGCTGGCGCAGCTCGAAAACATTGCATCGACGCAAGTGCACGCGTTCGACGGTGCCGCGCGCCCCGCTGAATTGGCGAAGATTCAACCGACTGGCGATGCCTCTGATTTGGCCGCGGCGCTCAAAGCCGTGCTTGACGAGAAACAGAAAGCGCCGCTTTCCGCGATCGTGCTGCTTACCGACGGCTGCGAAACTGGCGCGAAAAGCGCGGCGGAATTGCCGCCGGGCCCGCCGATTTACACAGTGGGACTCGGTTCGCTGCACGAAGCGATGGTTCAATTTCCCGATATCGCGCTGGCGGACGTGAAAGCCGACCGCGAAGCGTTTGTGCACACGCAAGTCGAAGTGAAGCTCGAATTGCGCGAAACAAATCTGGCCGGCGAACGCGCCACGATTCAAATCGTGCGCGGCGATCAAATTCTGGCCGAGGACAATATTGAATTGCAGAAAGACACGACTCACGCGGCGCTGAAATTCACGCCCGAACAGCCCGGCTTGTATGATTTGGAAGCGCGCGTGCTGCCACATGCAAAAGAGAAGATCGCCGAAAACAACAGCCGCTTTTTTTCGGTGCGCGTCACCGGCCAGAAGATTCGCGTCTTCTATTACGAAGGCACACCGCGCTGGTCGTACAAATTTCTCACCGGAGTTTTGAAACGCGACCCGCAGATTGCGCTGCAAGCACTGCTGCGCACGAATGTCGATTCGATTTACCAATCGTCGGCGGCCAGCGAATCCGGCGGGCAGCTTTTTCCTTCAACGCGCGAAACGCTCAAGGGCTACGACTGCGTGATCCTCGGCGACATGCGCGGCAGCGACCTGACCGCGGCGCAAGTTGAAGCGCTCAAGCAGCACGTCTCCGAAGACGGTGGCGGATTGATTCTGCTCGCCGGCAAAGAATCGTATTCGGCCGGCGGCCTGCCGATGCTGGGCCTGGACGTGATGATGCCGGCGTCGCTGGCTTCGACGAGAGAATTGACCGGCACGTTCAACCTGACGCTCACGCCGGAAGGCGCGGTGCATCCCGCGTTCGGCGGTCTGGAGAAATTGCTGCCGATCCACAGCGTGTACACGCTGGGCGAACCCAAACCCGGCGCGCAGGTGCTGGCGCGCGCGTCCGGTGAGAAAGGTTCGTACGCGGTGGTCTTCGCGCAGCGCTACGGCAACGGGCGCGTCTTCGCCTTCGCGTCGGATTCGGATTGGTCGTGGCCCACGCGCTACAAAGACAGCGGCGGCGACAGCCTGTTTGCGCGCTTCTGGGGCCAGGCGATTCGCTGGGCGGCGAATCGCCAGCTTGCGCCCGAGCAGCAGGGCGCAGTCACGATCTCGACGGACAAGGACGTGTACAAGTTGGGCGAGACCGTGCACGTCTACGCATCCGGGAGTGATCTATCGTCAATAAAGGAGGGGACGATTTCGGAGCCGCTGCCGCTTGCAGGCGGGCCGCCTGCACCACAAATTAAGATTGACTTCGGCCAAAGCGGCGAACGTTTGGAATCGCAATTCGTGGCAAAGACTCCTGGCCTGCATCACATCGCGGCAGGCGGAGCGACCGGCGAATTTCTCGTCGAACGCCCCGCCGGCGAATTCGATCGCCTGGCCTTGAACGATGCGCTGCTGCGCCAATTGTCGTCATCCAGCGGCGGGCAGTATTTCGACGCAACCACGGCGCGGAATCTGCCGGACACAATCAAGCTCTCCGGCAAAATCAAAACCGAAATGCGCGAGTATGTCCTCAGCGATTCGTGGGTGCCGTTCGCGCTGGTGGTGCTGTGCCTCGGCGCGGAATGGGCGCTGCGCAAGCGGATGCAGGTGATTTAGCAGTATGAATGTTTCGTTAATTCAAATGAAATGGCGCTGTAAAAGCTTGCACGAAAAAAATCGCGGGTATAACGGACAAATCAACGGAAAGCGGGTGAGGAGTTGGGGAAGGCGCGCGCGCCGAAGGTGTTCTTGTGAAATTAGTTCGTCGGGAACGCTCCTATCGCTCAGATGTTGCCGAGGGAAATTGCGATGATTTCAGCAGCCGTCAAGAGAATACTGAACCAGCAGCGGAAGGGGCGGCCGTCTATCAGCGTCAATCCGCTGCTGATCGAGGCGTCGAAATCGGACGCGGATGCCATTGTCAAAAAGCTGGAGTCATCGCGAAACGGGCTGACGACCGACGAAGCCGCGATCCGGATCGAAAAATTCGGCGAGAATATCGTCGGGCAGGAACATCAGCAGACTTGGTACGGACTCTTATTGCATTCCATTCTAAATCCGCTCGTTATTTTGCTGGCGGTGCTGGGAATCCTGTCGTCCCTGACCGGCGACATACCATCTTGCGTCATCATGTTCACCATGGTCTTTCTGGGCGTGATCATCCGCTTCGTGCAGGAAAAACGCGCGGACACGGCCGCCGCGAAGCTCAAGGCCATGATCAGCGTGACGGCGACGGCGCTCCGCGACGGCGCAGCGGTGGAAATTCCGCTCGAGAAGCTTGTGCCTGGAGACGTCGTCAAGCTCGCCGCCGGCGACATGATTCCCGCGGATTTGCGCGTGCTGGCGTGCAAGGATTTGTTCGTGATTCAATCCAGTCTCACCGGCGAGTCGCTTCCCATCGAAAAATTTGACCATCGCGACGAACAGGCCGATCGGCCGCCGCTGGAAAGCCCGAATGTCTGTTTCCTGGGAACGAGCGTGGAGCGCGGAACGGCGACGGCAGTTGTCGTGGCGAGCGGCTCAAACACGTACCTGGGCGGAATCGCGCGCGCCATTACGGGCCAGCAGATACAAACGGCTTTCGACAAGGGCATCAACAGATTCACGTGGCTGATGATCGCATTCATGTGCGTGATGACGCCGACAGTGTTCCTGATCCAGGGCTTGTTCAAGCAGAACTGGATGGAAGCGTTTTTCTTCTCGATGGCGGTGGCGGTGGGCCTCACGCCCGAAATGCTGCCGATGATCGTGACGGTGTGCCTGTCCAAAGGCGCGCTGGCGATGTCGCGCAAGAAGGTCATCGTGAAGCGGCTCAATTCCATTCAGAATCTCGGCGCGATGGATGTGCTCTGCACGGACAAGACCGGGACGCTGACGATGGACAAGGTGATTTTGGAGCAGCACTGCGACGTGGCGGGCAAGGAGGACGACGACGTACTCGCGCTGGCGTACCTGAACAGCCATTTCCAAACCGGGCTGAAGAATTTGCTAGATCGCGCGGTTCTGGAGTACAAGGAACTGCACGACACGCTGAAAGTCAGCACGTATAGCAAGTTCGATGAAATCCCTTTCGATTTTCAGCGCAAAATGATGTCGGTCGTTGTGGAAAAACCCGATGGTGCGCATCGTCTGATTTGCAAGGGAGCCACCGAGGAAATCTACAAGCGCTGCACAACTTTTGAATTGAACGGAAAAATTTTCCCCATCGACAATTTGCTGATCAGCACGCTGCGCGAAGAATACGAGGACCTAAGCGCCGACGGCTTCCGGGTGCTCGGCATCGCCTATAAAGATCCGCCCAAGAAGCAAAGCTATTCGACCGCCGATGAAACCGAACTGACGCTGAAGGGTTACATCGCATTTCTCGATCCGCCGAAGGAAAGCGCCATGGCGGCGCTGCAGGCATTGAAGAACCACGGCATCGCCGTCAAGGTATTAACCGGCGACAACAACCTGGTCAGCAAAAAAGTCTGCAAGGAAGTCGGCTTGCCGACCGACCATATTCTGCTCGGTCCCGCGATTGAAACCATGACGGACGCCGAGCTTTCCAATGCGGTGGAAGAGACGACGTTGTTCGCGCGGCTGTCGCCGGCGCACAAGCAGCGCATCATTCAGACGCTGCAGCAGCGCAAGCACGTGGTTGGATTCCTGGGAGACGGCATCAACGACGCCGCCGCGCTGAGGGCCGCCGACGTGGGGGTTTCGGTGGACACGGCGGTCGATATCGCCAAGGAATCGGCGGACATGATTCTGCTGGAAAAGAATCTGCTGGTGCTCGAAGAAGGCGTGCTGGAAGGGCGCAAGGTTTTCGCCAATATTTTGAAATACATCCGCATGGGAGCGAGTTCGAATTTTGGAAACATGTTCAGCGTGCTGGGGGCCAGCATTTTTCTGCCGTTCGAGCCGATGAGGCCGCTGCAGATTTTGACGAACAACCTGCTCTACGATTTTTCGCAGGTGCCCATTCCGAGCGACGACGTGGACCCCGAGGAAATTGCGAAACCGCGGCCGTGGTCGATGAATCTGATTGCGCGCTTCATCGTGCTGATCGGGCCGTGCAGTTCGATTTTCGATTACACGACCTACTTCATTATGCTTTACGTCTTTAATTGCTGGAACAACGCTTCGCTCTTTCAAACCGGGTGGTTTGTCGAATCGCTGATCACGCAGACGCTCATCATCCACATCATCCGCACCAACAAGATTCCCTTCATTCAAAGCCGCGCGAGTTGGCCGTTGATCGTAACCTCGTCAATAATCATAGCGATCGGCGCGTACCTTCCGTTTTCGCCCCTCGCCGGCTACCTCGGTTTTACCGCGCTGCCGCACCTGTATTGGCCGCTGCTGCTGGCCACGCTGTTGTGCTACGTGATCTTGACCCAAATCGTGAAAACATGGCTGGTGCGAAAGTTGCTGATCTAACGCAAGGTTTGAAGATCAAGATTTGAGTTTAGCGGCTGGAACCTTAAACTCTGAATCCTTGAATTTTGGATTTTGTGGAGCAGGCATGAAGATCGGCGTTCTTGGCGCGGGGCAGCTTGGGCGGATGCTGGCGCTGCATGGTTTTCCACTGGGGATGCGCTTTCGGTTTTTCGATCCGACCGCAAAAGGGCCAGCCAACGATCTGGCCGAACAACACGCCGAAGACTACCGCAGCGCCGGTGCGCTGAAAAGTTTTGCGCAGGGCTTGGACGCGGTCACCTACGAGTTCGAAAACGTGCCTGTCGAATCGGCTCGGCTGCTCGCCGAATGCGTGCCGCACGTCTTTCCGCCGCCCGAAGCGCTCGAGGCGTCACAAGACCGTTTCGCGGAGAAAACGCTCTTCAATTCGCTCGGTATCCCCACGGCTCCGTTTTGTTGCGTTGAAAACGTCGATGCGTTGCGCGGCGCGGTTGAACAATTTGGGCTGCCCGCGATCTTGAAAACGCGGCGAATGGGCTACGACGGCAAAGGCCAGTTTGTCATCCGCAACGAATCGCATATCGATGAAGCCTTCCGTGAGCTGGGCGGCAGGAATCTGATTCTCGAAGGCTTCGTCGATTTCGACCGCGAACTGTCGATTCTCGCCGCGCGCAACCGCAGCGGTCAAACGGTCTTTTATCCGCTCGTCGAAAATGTCCACGAAGGCGGCATCCTGCGCGTCGCGCGCGCGCCCGCGCCGAATTTGACGCCCGCCATGCAGCCGCATGCCGAGGAACTCGCCACCCGCGTGCTGAATGCGCTGAACTACGACGGCGTGCTCGCCATCGAGCTTTTCGAAAAACACGGCAACCTCGTCGCCAACGAAATGGCCTGCCGCGTTCACAACTCCGGGCACTGGACCATCGAGGGCGCCGAGACCAGCCAGTTCGAAAATCACTTGCGCGCCGGTTTGGATTATCCGCTGGGTTCGGCGCACGCCCTCGGTTATACGGTGATGCTGAATTTGATCGGCACGGTTCCGGTAGTGCGCGATATCCTGTCCGTGAAGGGCGCGCACCTGCACCTCTACAACAAAGCGCCGAAGCCGGGCCGTAAGCTTGGCCACATCACAGTGGTCGGCGAAAATCCGGAGGAGCGGGAAGTGCGTTTGCAGGAATTAATGGAGGTGATGGGGCAGGAGATCAGCAATAGAAGTTAGGAGCCAGGGACCAGGCGGGTGGCCCACCTCATCGGCACCCGTCGCGAGTTCCTCGACACAGACATTGGACGGCAAGTCGCAACGCTCGCATTGGACGGACTTGGCAGCCCGTTCTACAAATGAAAGGCACCTGTGCCAAAGCCGCTCACTCGCCGCATCGCTCTCGCCCTCACCGGCGCCAGCGGCGCCATCTATGGCCGCCGCATCCTCGAAGAACTCGCCGCGCGCGACCACATCGAAACGCATCTGATGATCTCGCCCGCCGCGCAAAAAGTCCTGAAACTCGAAGAGAACATCTCCATAAACATCGAACGCTTCGATCCCAAATCGCTCGGCTTGAAGAGCGCCAAGAATCTCGTCTATCATCGCCACGACGACATCGCCGCGTCCGCCTCGTCGGGCAGCTACCGCATCGAGGCGCTGGTGATCGCGCCGTGTTCGATGGGCTGCGCCGCCGCCATCGCGCACGGCATGTCCGACAACCTGATCGAACGCGCCGCCGACGTGATGCTCAAAGAACGCCGCCCGCTGATCGTCGTCCCGCGCGAAACGCCGCTCTCGACGGTGCACCTGAAAAACCTGCTCACGCTTTCCGAACTCGGCGCGCTGGTGCTCCCCGCCAGTCCGGGTTTTTACAACAAACCCAAATCCGTCGCCGAACTGGTCGATTTCGTCGTCGCGCGCGTGCTGGACCATTTGAAGATCGAGCATGATCTGGTCAAGCGGTGGGGTGAGAATGCGTCATGAAATTCCCGCGCATTCGATTCTCGCTACGCACGCTGCTGCTGGCCACGCTGCTGGTGGGCGGGGTAATGTTGGTGTGGCGCGTGAGGGAGCCGTGGGCGTTTAAACGATGGACTCAATATCACCCCTCAAACGAAGATGCGCGCGAGCGCGAGCGTTATTGGACGGTGTCCCTATCGACGTGCGACTTGTCACCGTCCGGGCGCTTTCTGCTTCTCGGCGACATGCAAGGAAGACCCGGCACGCATGAACATTGCATCGCGGTATTGAATTTGGATGAAATGAAAGTTGGCGCTTCTGAGATCGTGCGGAATTGCCGCTGGCACAATCGATTCGACTGGTTGCTCACCGAAATCTCCGACAACCGGCCGGTAATGCTGCGTATAAAAAATGCAAACGATCCGACGCCAATGACGAAAGCCGTTGTGTCCATGGCGCCTTTGAGCCATGACGCGAAATTCGTCCGTTGCAAGATTGTCGATTATCAAAACAAGCAAACGATTTTTGAAAGCGAACACACGCTCTCGTTTTCGAAAAAGGGCCGCTTTCTAAAAGAGGAATCCGGTAAAACAACTTCAATCTACGAGGCGAAAGGCTTCAAACGCGTTTTCCAAATCGAGCGAATGGGTGAATCGGACTTCGTGTGCAACGACCATATGCTGATACGTCACATAAAGCGCTTCGATCCCGACAAGGCGCCGCATTTCACGTATGCGCTAGAGTGTTATGATGTTGAATCGTCGCAGCGCCGCTGGTGCTGGGATGCGCCCAAGCCTTGCTACAAGGTCGAACTCGATGAGTATGAAGTGATTGAAAATCCACGCCGAACGAACGATTACCCGCTTTACTTTTCCTGCTATTCATTGTCACCTGTGCGCAAGGATGGATCAAAAGTCGATTGGGACAGGGACCAATTGAGGATGGTGAATTGGGGCGTCGATCCAGATGCCTTCGAGCTTCCAGCGCAACTTACAAGGTACACGATGCCGGCTGAAGGCGCTGCGGTCACGGAAGTATCCAGCAGCATATTGGGTCCGCCCATGAACGTCTGCGGGATGAGTTGGATGGGTACGTACTCGCGGGACGGAGCGTGGTGGTTCTTCGTGCGGCCGGGACGCCAAAAGTTGGGAGTCGCGACGGCCGAGCATGCTGAGGAATCGATGTCCGGCAACTGGGTGCAGGATCGTTCATTTCTTTTCGATTTGTCCGTGGACTCAAATGAAGCCGGGCCTCCTTGGATTCGAGCGTCGTTGGCTGCTGGCGATGTGAAAATCGCGGGAATGCCCATGGCGTCATACGATGGCTCGCGTGTAGTCGCAGTGCTGGAGAACCTCGACATTGGCGTCTGGACCCGCAGCCGCCAGCATTTCGAATGGTGGGGCATCTACGAGCAGCCCGAATGCTGGCTCGCCGCCGCGCTATTGATTGGTTTTGTGTGGAGCGTCCGCCGCGATTGGATTGACGCCCGCAAAATCGCCCTTGCGCCCAAATCCGTTTCGCCGACCGTTTCGGTGTAATCCTCATATTCCGTCTCTGCGCCTCCGCGCCTCTGCGAGAAAAATAAAGGAGAGATCGAACCATGTCCGTGCTCAAAGTCGGCAAAGCTCAATTTCGTTTCTCGGTCGGCCCGTGGAATCTTCATCCCGGCGCTGATCCGTTCGGCCCGGCGGTGCGCGAGGAATTTACGTGGAACAAAAAGCTGGAGATTTTTAAGAACCTGGGCTTCGGTGCAGTTCAGTTTCATGACGACGACGTGTGCCCGGTGGACTTGACTCCGGCGGAAACGTCCGCGCGCGTGAAGGCGATGCGCAAGCAGCTTAAGGATTTGGGGCTCGGCGCGGAATTTGTCGCGCCGCGATTATGGGAGCATCCGAACACTATCGACGGCGGGTGGACCGCGAACGATCCGGCGATGCGCAAGTATGCGCTGGAGCGCTCGAAGCGTTCGATTGACATCGCGCTGGAATTGGGCACGAAAAAAATCGTGCTCTGGCCCGCGCGCGAAGGCACGTACATCCGCGAGGCGAAAGACCCGTTCGAGAGTTATAAGCGGTACCGCGATTATCTGAACGCGCTGCTGGCACACGACAAGTCGATTTTGATTTTGGGCGAGATGAAACCCAACGAGCCGATGGACACGATGTACATGCCTTCGCCCGGCCATTTTCTCGCCATGGGCGCGACGACCAGCGATCCCGCGCGCGTCGGCATTCTGATCGAGTCGGCGCATTCGATGCTGCTGGGCGCCGATCCATCGGACGACATGGCCCTGTGTTTGTCGCTCGGAAAATTGTGGGGCGTGCATCTCAACGATCAGGACGGCTTAAAGTACGATCAGGACAAAGCCTTCGGCGCGGTGAATCTGCGGCGCGCGTTCAATCAAGTCTGGGTGCTCGCGCGCGGCGGCTTCGGCGCGAAGGGCGAGTACGTGGGCTTGGACGTGAAAGCGATGCGCACGCAGAAGCAAGACGTGTCAATGCGGCATCTGGCGAATTCGCTGGCGATTTTCAAGGACTTGGCCGAAGTAGTTCGGCGCGTGGATGAAAGGAAAGTGGCGGAATTGCGCGCGGCGCGGGATTATGAGGCACTGGAGTTGTACATCGTTCGATTACTCATGGGCAAATAATCAAAAGGGGGATTCCATGGCAGTCAAACCGATTCCCGACGGATTCCACACCGTCACGCCGTACCTGCTCGTTCCGGACGGAGCGAAGCTGATCGAATTCTTGAAACAGGCGTTTGCCGCGAAAGAAATCATCTGCCACAAAACGCCCGACGGCCGCGTGATGCACGCGCAAGTCCAAATCGGCGATTCGATGGTGATGCTTGCCGAACCGCCGCCGGGCAAGCCCGCGTCGGTCGCCTGCTTTTATCTGTACGTTCCGGACACCGATGCGCTCTACAACAGCGCGATGGCCGCCGGCGGCGAATCGTTGATGGCGCCGGCCGATCAGTTTTACGGCGACCGCAACGCCGGCGTGAAAGATGCGTTTGGGAACCAATGGTGGATTGCGACGCATGTGGAAGACGTTTCGGACGAGGAGATGAAGCGGCGGCAGGAAAAGATGTTTGGCCAGGGGAAAGCGTGCGGATAAGCTTTGGCCAGCATGGTTGAAACTCTCGAATCTAAAAAAGCCGACGGCGACACGCGCTTTCTCGACCCGAAGATCATCGCGCGGGTCTCCAACGTCGAACTCGTCGCGCGATTTATTGTGCAGGGCTTCCTCATCGGCCTGCACAAAAGCCCGTACCACGGTTTTTCGTCGGAATTCAGTTCGTACCGCAAATACGCCAAGGGCGATAGTTTCAAGTTCATCGACTGGAAAGTCGCCGCGCGCACCGACCGCATTTACATCAAGCAATTCGAAGAAAACACCAACACGCGCTGCCATATTCTGCTCGACGCGTCGGGTTCGATGAGTTTTGGCGGCGACGGCGCGCTGCCGCAAGGGAAATCGGCGGGGATTCAGAAATGGATTTACGGGCGCAGCCTTGCCGCGGCGCTGGCGTATCTGATGATTCATCAAGGCGACGCTGCCGGGCTGGCGGTTTTTCGCGACGCGCCGCCGGAAGTCATACCCGCCGTTTCAAGCACGCCGCATTTGCATCTGCTTTATTCGGTTCTCGCGAAAGCCTCGCCTGAAAAAGGCACCGATACCGAGAAGGGTTTGGAGCGTCTCGCCGAACGCTTTCCCAAACGCGGCTTGATCGTGCTGATCAGCGATCTGCTCGACGACACCGAAAAAATCGTTGCGAGCTTGAAGACATTTCGTATCCGCCGCAACGAAGTGATCGTGTTTCATCTGCTCGCGCCGGAAGAGCGCACGTTTCCGTACCGCGACAACATCGAATTCATCGACGCCGAAAATCGCAACGTGATGGTCGCGCAGGGCAGCTACATTGCCAAGGCCTACAAAGACGCGATCGAAGCGCACACCGGCACGATCAAGCGTTTCTGCCAGCAGAACGACATAGACTTCGTGCCGCTGACGACGGATCAATTATTGAGTTCCGCGTTGCTGGCGTATTTGAACAAGCGCCAGCGGATGATGTAGCCGCTGAAAAACGCTACGCGCTTTCCCGCCGCTCTTCCTGCGGCAACACAGCGCTTACGCTCGGAATCGGCGTGGGCGCTTGAACCGGCGGAGGCGGCGCCACGTCGGAGAACGCTTTCACGCCGCGCTCAACCATGGCCTTCGTGATCACCACGTTGGTCACGTCCGTGCGCGACGGAATGTCGTACATGATCTCCAGCATCACTTCCTCGATCACGCTGCGCAGGCCGCGAGCGCCGGTGCCTTTGGCGGCGGCTTTTGTCGCGATCGCGCGCAGCGCTTCTGGCTCGAAACTCAAGTTGGCGCCTTCAAGCTCCATGAATTTCTTGTACTGCTTGACCAGCGCATTCCTGGGCTGCGTGAGAATGCTGATGAACGCGGCTTCGTCGAGCGGTTCGAGCGCCGTGACGATCGGGAAGCGCCCAATCAATTCCGGAATCATCCCAAATTTCAAAATGTCGTCGGTGTCCACGTGCTTGAGGAATTTCGCGCGGTCCTTGAGCATCCCCGGATCGTGGCCTTCGCCGCCGAAACCGATGCGCTTTTTGCCGATGCGGTTCGAAATGTGTTCGTCGATGCCTTCGAACGTCCCGCCGGCGATGAACAGAATGTTGCTCGTGTCCATCTGAATGTATTTCTGCTCGGGATGTTTGCGCCCGCCCTGCGGCGGGATGTTGGCGACGGTGCCTTCGAGAATCTTCAGCAGCGCCTGCTGCACGCCTTCGCCCGACACGTCGCGCGTGATCGACGGGTTCTCGCTCTTGCGCCCGACTTTGTCAATTTCGTCGATGTAAATAATCCCGCGCTCCGCCGCGTCGAGATCGTGATCGGCCGCTTGAAGCAGGCGCAGCAGAATGTTCTCGACGTCTTCGCCCACATAGCCGGCTTCGGTCAGCGTCGTGGCGTCGCCGATGGCGAACGGCACTTGCAGCGTCTTGGCGAGCGTGCGCGCCATCAGCGTCTTGCCGCAACCGGTCGGACCGATCATCAAGACGTTGCTTTTTTCAAGTTCCACGTCTTCGGAGCGAGCTTTCTCCTTATTAAGGATGCGCTGATAATGGTTGTGTACGGCGACGGAGAGCACTTTTTTCGCACGATCCTGGCCGACGACGTACTGGTCGAGATCGGCTTTCAACTCGTGCGGCGCGGGGACGCGCTTGAGTTTGAGCGGGTTTTTGCCGCGCTGCGGCGCGTCTTTAGCGATGATCGAATTGCACAGATCGACGCATTCGTTGCAAATGTAAATGTCAGGCGGGCCGGCAATCAGGCGTTCGACTTGGTCGGCGCTGCGGTTGCAAAAGCTGCATATTTCCATGCGTCCAGGCCCCATTCCCGGACCCATCCCCCCGATACCGCCGCCCATCCCCATCCCCGGTCTTGTCGTTCGCGCCATTTTCAGCAACACCTCAAATAGTAGTGGCCTCTGTTATCGGCCAACTTCCGGAAACTCAAGGAGTCGAATATAGCGTCTTTGTGAGCGTTGGACAACGATTATTGCCGCCTTTCGCTCCGCGAAAGTAAGAGTCTCTTTTTTGCGCTGTGGCGCTCGAAGCAATTGTCCGCGCCGGCGGTTTAGCGCCAGGCATCAAGGTCCGTTTTCTGCCGTCAGTTCGTTTTTGTACATCGCTTCATCAAAGCCGACCAGCAGCGTTTTGCCGACCCACGCCGCCGGCGCGCGCAGGTTGCCCGACGGACCGACGATCAGCGCGGCGAGTTCATCGCGTGTGGGCTTGTCCTTCTCCAGATCAATCGTCACGACTCTTCTGCCTTTCGTCGCGATGATTTTCGACGCGCCGGCGGCCAGCTTCAACGCGTCGTTTTTCGAAAGCGCCGCCTTTTTCGCGTCAACGGTTACAGCCGGCTTCTGGCGCGCGCGCGCAAGAAACTCTTGCGCTTTCTGGCAGGTCTTTCAGCCGCCGCGATGGTACATCCATTGGATTTTGTTCATGAGCTTTCCTTTCAATAAGAGTGGTTAACGGGGAAAAGCGGACTCGTCAAGCGAAATGCATGTGCGGGGGAGGAAGGTTAATAGAGTTCAAAGAGCAGCATCGCTTACCATTAAGAGGCGACGCCATCCCTAAAGCCCATCCTAAAAACAGCCGATATTGACATCGAAATAAATTTTTCCAGGAAGCCCGACATTTTGCGAAATTGCCTTGCAAAAGAATTGAACGGCTCTTAACATGCAGCGATACCGCTCATTGCCGAAGATGGTCTGGGAAGAGCTTTGAGGCTTAATTGCGTGCGAATCGTCCGCTTGAGCGCTGTCGGCGCCTGCGGAAGCTTGAGGGAGGATGGGGTGATGCGAGTCAAATTCACGTGGGTTCTCGCTGCAGTGATGCTGGCCGGATTTTCGGTGCGGACGTTTGCCGCCACCGTGGAGAGCCAGTTGGAGGAACTGCGCAGCGAAGTGGCCAAGCTTCGCGAGCAGGTGAACGCGAAGAAGGCAGCCGACAACGCGAGCATGGGCAGCGCCGCGGTTGACACGATGATGGACAACAAATACGGCCCCGACGCCAATGTGACCACGCGCAGCGGCAAACTGGTCATCGGCGGGTTGGTGCAAGTGTGGTACTACTCCATTCAAAACGATTCGCGCGGTTTGTTCGACAGCCCCGCGGTAACGGGCGTAATCGACTCCAATCAAGCCAGCGACAACGACAGCTTCCGCATCCGCCGCGCCGAAGTCCGCTTCACGATGGACATCCACGAAAATGTCAGCGCGTTTGTGAAGATCGATCCGGCGGCGGAAGCGACCAGCTTCCCGCAGTTGGCGGTCGGACAGAAATCGCTGGCGAATCTTTCGCCCGAATTCGCCGCAGCCAACGCCCCGACGGGCGGATTTACAACGAACGTGATCAAGTCCGTGCAGACCGGCAGCGGCACGATCCCGACCCTGTTGCAAGACGCACTGATTAATTTCCACGGCATCATTCCGCACCACGACGTGAGCGTCGGGCAGATGCTGACCACCTTTAATGAAGAAGATTTCCAGGACAACGGCACGCTCGATTTCGTCGAGCGCTCCTACATCGGCAACAATTTCTCGCGCGACATCGGCGCGGTGATTCACGGCTCGTGGTGGTGCAACGGCGGCGCGGGCGTGTACAGCGGCGCCGGCGATAGCGGCCGCTTGCAGTATTGGCTCGGCCTGTGGAACGGTCCCGGCAACCTTTTCCAAACCGCTGGCCCGTCGCTCAACCGCAGCGACGACAACGACCAAAAAGATTTCGTCGCGACCTTGATGGTCCGTC
The DNA here is from genome assembly GCA_035308565.1 of Planctomycetota bacterium. Classification (GTDB taxonomy): domain Bacteria; phylum Planctomycetota; class SZUA-567; order H5-PLA8; family H5-PLA8; genus JANXLS01. Next base: position 70,510 of record DATGGK010000235.1, read on the forward strand.
CGCTGTGGGACGACTGCTGGGGCCATGCGGAATTGGGCGCGTCCGGGCGCGTCGGCAGGCACGGCGAAACCGGCAATGGCACTCCGACCAGCAACCCGGTTAACGGGCTGGACCGCGAGAAGACGTGGTCGATGGGTTACGACGGTTGGGCCAAGTACTATGCTCCCGGCCCGCTGAAAGGTTTGTGGCTGAAAGGCGAATGTATGTGGCTTCGCGACCGCAACGCGCCATTGACCGTGATCGATCTGATCAACAACGACTTCCAAAACGCCGGCGATCAGGCGAATCCGTTCAGCACCTTCGGTTATTGGGGCGCAATCGGTTACAAATTGGCCGACAGCCCGATGTTCTGCAACTGCGGCAGCTCGATGTGGAAGAATTTCGAACTCGCCTTCCGCTACGAAGTCGCGCCGAACGTCTTCTATTCCGCGCCGAATCCCCAACAGACTAATGTGGGTTATACGCACGTCTATACGCCGGGCATCAATTATTACATCAAGGGCAACAGCGCGAAACTGCAGGTCAACTACAACTTCGTGCAGCAGCCCGACGGCCCGCTCGGCCAGCCCTTCCACCACACCCGCGCCGACAGTTTGGCTGTGAATTTCCAGGTGATGTGGTAAGCGCAAATTGAAACTTGAAGAGCGCGAATTGACCGGACGCTGTGCGTCCGGTTTTTTTTGCGTAGGACGGGCGTCCGAACCCGTCCAGTCTTCGTGAGCGGGAATAGAACGGGCTCGGAGGCCCGTCATACTTTTATTCCCGCGCCGCCAATTGGCCGCACGCTGCCAGCGCATCCTCCCCGCGCGAGCGCCGCAGCGTGTTGAACACGCCAAATTCGCGCAGCCAACCGCGAAATGCCCTGAGCTGTTCCGGACTCGTGCGCGTGAAATGGCTGCCCGGATAGGGATTGAATTCCAACAGATTCACTTTCGCCGGGATGCCTTCGATCCAATTGGCAAGTCGCCGCGCATCCTCGCGCGAATCATTGACACCGTCGAGCAGCAAATACGCAATCGTCACCGACTCCCGGTTGCGCCACGGAATGCCCAGCAGAATTCGGCGCAATTCCGCGACGCTGCATAGCCGGTTGAGCGGCACGAGTTTTTCGCGCACATCATCGCGCGTCGAATGCAAACTCAACGCCAACGCTCCGACATTCAATTCCCAGAACGGCCGGATGCGCGCCCCGACTCCGGCGGTGCTCACGACCAAATGGCGCGGCGAGAATCCCACGCCGGCGCCGTCTCCCAGAATGCGGCACGCCTGCTCCACGCTCGCTTCATTATGCAGCGGCTCGCCCATCCCCATGAATACGATATTAGTGATCTCCGGTGGCGCATCTCCGCGGCGTTCGCGCGCCCAGACTTCGCGCCCGACGCGGTGCTGCTCGATGATCTCCCACGCCTCCAAATTGCGCAGCAATCCCATCGTCGCCGTGTGGCAAAACGAACATCCCGCCGCGCATCCAACCTGGCTCGACACGCACAGCGTCACGCGCCGCGGCGCCGGAATAATCACGGCTTCAATGCTGCGCGCATCTTGCGTGCGCAGGCGCAATTTAAGCGTGCCGTCCGACGCGCGATGAATCGAATCCACCTCCAGCACCGGCAGCGGCGCAATTCGCTCCAGAACGCGCCGGCATGCCATGCTCACGCCTTCGATCTCTGACGGAACGCGAGCGCCGCCGCGATGCAGCGCTTCAAACGTCACGCACGATTGGTGAACGTTGAGACCGTGCTCGCCGAAGAATCGCTCGAGCTCGGAACGAGTGAGTGCATGAAGGAGAGGCATGTTCTGCAATCGAATGTCAAATTTCACCGTCGATGAACGCAAAATGAACGTTGATTAACGCGAAGAAATTATGTTTTTACCCTTTTCAAAAATCCGCGTCCATCCGCGTCCATCCGCGATGAATCTTAACGCCGTGTTCGCGAACCGGGCCGGCTGGAAGCCGGCGCTCCAAATTACCACGGCGCCGCAATCCCCAACTCCTCCAATTTCGCCTCAAACTCATTCCGCTCGCGGTGCTTCTTGAGGCCCTTCTCGTTGCGTTCGAGCCACCCAAACGCTTCCGCCTTCTCGCGCGCGTCATCCGGCTTGCCGGACGTGAGCGCCGTGAGCACCTCCATCTCCAGCCGCGAAAAATGCGCCGCGTTAAAATGGTAATCCAAAAACGCTTCCCACGTGTGCGGGCACCAGCGCTTGACGATCTCCTCGCCCATCACCCGCGCGTACGCGCGTATCTCCTCTTGCGCGTGCGTGTCCAGGCGCAGCCCGATGAAGTGCAGCAGATTATGCAGGTCGCATTTCCAGTACGCTTCCGTGTACGTCGAAAGCGGCAGATCCTTGCGCGCCTGTTCGCGCGCGACACCCTTCGCGAGCCGCTCCTCATAGAGCGCCCGCGACAAATTCTGCAATTCCGTTTCCTTGCGGGACAGGTCCGCGCCCGCCGTTTCGTCCAGCGTCCCCGCGCTGCCTTGGCGGTTGCCGGCCGCCTGCAAACGCCACGCGCCCGGTTCGGTGTGCTGCGTCGCGTCGATCGCGACGGAGTAGCGCGTCGAATATTCGTTGACGTTGGCGGTGCGATGCCGAATCCACTGCCGCCAGCAATCCATCGGCACACGCACATGAAATTTGATCTCGCACATCTCGAACGGCGTGGTGTGCCGATGCCGCAGCAGGTAGCGGATCAGCCCGCGGTCTTCGTGAACTTTCTTCGTCCCCGCGCCGTACGAAACGCGCGCGGCCTGCACGATCGCCGAGTCCGTTCCCATGTAATCGACCACGCGCACAAAGCCGTCGTCGAGCACCTTGAACGGCACGCCCAGGATTTCGTCGAGCGCCGGCACGGCAAGTCGCGGAAGTTTTTCAGCGGTTTCAGACATGCTCATATTCCTTTTCCAATCGTTTCGTATAACACAACCATCCTCATTTTTCGAACCGCGAATCCCGCGCCCGCCGCGAATAAACTCCCCATCCCCTTCTCTTCTTTCTTCTTTGCGCCTTCCTCTGCGCCTCCGCGCCTTTGCGTGAGAAAATCCGCTTTGCGCGAGAAATATCTTCACTCCAAATATCCCAAATCCGCCAGCCGCTTTTCCACCGCCTTCTGCTCCTCGCTCGTGTAAACCGGCGCATCTGGCCCCGGCTCCGTGGGCTGCGCGGCCGCCGTCGATTGCAATGGCGGCGGATTTTCGAAAATGTACTGCATCGGCTTGCCCGTCACATCCGCCGGAATCGGCTGGCCCAGCGCCGCCAGCAGGGTCGGGCAGATGTCCGCGATGCTTGCGCGCCTTCCCACTGGCCCGCTGCGCGCGATGCCCGGTCCAGAGATGGCGTAGATGCCGTCCGGGCGGTGCACGCCGCCGACGGCATTCGGCGACACCTGAATCGGAGATTTGTGCGAAAGTTTGTTTCGTGGAAAAAATCCGCCAGTTGCGCACAGCACAATATCCGGGAGATTCAATTCGTCCTTGCGCGCGTAAATTTCTTCACCTTTGAGCACGCGGTCGAATAGTGGCTTGTTCGTGTTTGGAATTTTGACCGCGCGAAATTTCTCAATCAGCCCGTCGCGCACCGATTCAAATTCGTCCGGCGAAACGATCCCGTGCGGCTCGCGCCCTTTCAGATTAAGGTACACAAACCCATTGATGCCCACGTGCGCCATGTACGCGCGCGTGCGGCTCCAGTCGAGGGACAATTCCTTGTTGCGCGTCTTGCGTACTTCCTTTTGAAAACTGAACGACGCGATGCGCTGCGTCAGTTTATTCAAACCGCCAAGCGGCTTCAAATAGCCCCACTCTTTCAACAGATTGTTGACGAAGATGCGCCCGTCGCTGCTGCCGTGTCCGTGGTCCGAACAGATCAGCCGTAGCGTGCGCGCCAGCGGATTGATCGCGGTCATGCGCCGGCTTTCGCTCGAATGCAATCCGAGGATGCGGTTGATCGACGAATCGACGCGCCGGAAGAATTTCTTGATCAGTTCGCGCCGCCGCAAATTGCTCGCGCCGGTCTTCGCATCGCACCACTTCCACGCCTTGTGAAACAAAATGTCCGTGGCCTGCAAATACGCAACCTGCACGCGCGTCGGCCGCGTGCGCTGAAAATGCACCGCCAGCCGTTCGAGCAATTCCACGGAACCGATGGCGCGGTCGATGTTGCGCGAAAACGCCGCGTCGTCCACGTCCTTCTCCCAATCGTCCTCAAAATTGAAATGCAGAGCCGGCGCGTCCGACAAAATCTCTTCGCGCAATTCGTAGGGCTCGGTGAAATTGCTCTCCACGCTCGGCGTTTCAAATCCGCTCACGATGTAGCCTTCGTGCAGCGGGTACGGCGGGTAATTGCGCGGCAGAAAAATCGACCCGCACGAAATCCCCGCGTTGCTCAGCAGCGTCAATATGCTCGAATTGCGCTGCACCGTACTGTCGTGAAAGCGAAAGCGGTGCGCGGTCGGATCGAAGCGCACAAAGTCGATCACGCCGTGCTGGCCGGGATCTTTCCCCGTCAGCCAAGTGGTCCAGGCCGCAGCTGTGTGCGGTGGCGTGGTGGATTCGAGCACGCCGTAATGCGCGGTCTTCAAAAACGACGCGAGCGCCGGCATTGTGCCGTCTTCGACCAGCGGCAGCAGCACGTCCCAACCCACCGAATCTAGCGCGAGCACTTGCACGCGGTCGTATGGAACAAACTTGTTCACGTTCATTCAAAACCCGATAGCCGCCCTTCACTCCGCGAAAAAGCGTTGCTTCCGAAAGGGAAAGGCGGCAAAAAATGGAATGACAGGAGTGTAACAGATTGCGGGAAAAAGACACACGGAAGAACGACGGCGAAAGCATCTGCAGCGATTCGTCGATCGCCCGCGCTTTGTTTTGAACCCCGCGCACGCTATGCTTTGTGCATGAATCTCCGCGAAACCGACACCTCCGCCCTCTGGCATCCCTTCACGCAGATGGCTGAATACGCTCACGAAACGCCGGCGCCCCCGATCGTCGTGGGCGCGCAAGGAAATTGGTTGATCGCCTCGGACGGCAGGCGGTACCTCGATGCCAACTGCGGCTATTGGTGCCTGGCGCTGGGCTGCCGGCCGGCGGCGGTTGAGCGGGCGATTCACGCGCAGCTTGAAGAATTTTCGCACTCGACGCTGTTGGGGATCACGCACGAGCCGGCGATTGCGTTGGCGCGGCGGCTGGTGGATTTGGCGGGCCCGCCGTTCGGACACGTGTTTTTCGCGGATTCGGGATCGGAAGCCGTCGAAGCCGCGCTGAAGATGGCGTATCAATTCTGGCTGCACCGAGGCCAGCCGCAGCGTTCCGAATTTCTCGCGCTCGGCGAAGCCTATCACGGCGACACGCTCGGCGCCGTCTCCATCGGCGGCGTGGACGCCTTTCACGCCGCGTTCAAGCCGCTGCTCTTTCCAGTGCGGCGCGTTCCGCCACCGCATTGCTACCGCTGTCCGTGGAAGAAACACCCGGAAAGTTGCGCGCGCGAGTGTGCTCAGGCGATGGAACACGAAATCGAAAAGCATCACAAAACTTTGGCCGCGGTGGTAATCGAGCCGTATGTGCTTGGCCCCGGCGGAGTGATTCCGCAGCCCGATGGCTATGTCGAGCGCGTCGTCGCCGCTGCAAAAAAGTTTGGCGTGCTGACGATTTTCGACGAAGTGGCCGTCGGCATGGGGCGGCTGGGGACGTTGTTCGCGTTTGAGCAGATGAAAGACCGGAACGTGCAGGCGGGACGCCTGCACCACGGGCCCGATATTGTTTGCCTCGCAAAAGGCCTTACCGCCGGCGTGCTGCCGTTGTCCGCGGTGCTGGCGACGGACGAAATCTACAACCAATTCCTCGGCACGTTCGCGGAGCGCAAAACTTTTTTCCACGGGCACACTTTCACCGGCTCGGCGCTCGGCTGTGCCGCGGCGCTGGCCGCGCTCGATGAATTAACCAAACCCGGATTTCTCGAAACGCTTCGTGCCAAAACCGTTCCCGCATTTTGGACCATGCTCGATGCGCTGCGTGCGCATCCCCACGCCGGCAACGTGCGCGGGCGCGGCATGATGGCGGCAATCGAACTTTGCCGCTCCGACCGCAACGACTACGATGGGACCGAGCGGGGAGGGCTTGCGGTGGTGCTCGCCGCCCGCGCGCGCGGCGTGAACCTACGCGCAATCGGAAATCTAATTCTGGCCGTGCCGCCGCTGACGATCACGCTGGACGAAATCGAATTGCTGGGGCGAGTGCTGCGCGAAAGTCTGGACGCCTGCCTCGCGTAATCGCAAAACTACACCTCTTGTAAGCTGTCCCGATTGGACCCGATGGTCCTATAATACGAGCAGCCGTCGCGACCTTGCCTCCTATTCCCATCTCCCGCCTTATGCACCTGTGCACCCTGTCCTTGCGGCTCTTTCTCAAATCATTGAAAATCGCGCGCGGAGAATATATGCCGAAGCGCAGCGTAAAACGTACCACAGTCGTTCTTCGCCGCGGCGAACGCACATCCGCGCCCGCGCTAGTGGAACCCGACTATGTCAAGGAAGGCCACGAAATCGATTTGCAGTTGCTGCGCGCGTTGGTGCTCGGGCGCAAACGCTCGTCGGACATTCAACTGCTGCTGGACGCGCAGTTCGAGCGCACGTCGCATCCCTCCGGCGCGATGCGCAACAGCCAGATGCTCGCGCTGCTGCTCGCGGATTTGTCCGTGCCCGAGGAAAAAGCCGCGGCCACGTTCAAACGTGTGCTGCAGCACCAGCGCCGCTTGCAAATTTCGCTGCGCCGCGCGATCGGGCTCAAAACCGCCGCGATGGATTACCTCGAAAATATCGAGCGCGCGCTGAAAATTCAGGACGACGAAAATGCGCCAAGCTACTCGCAGTTGACACAGATGGCCTACACAGACCAGCTCACCGGCCTGGCCAACTACCGCTTCTTTACGCAGCGTTTGCGAGACGAAGTCAAGCGCTGCGAGCGCTACGGACATCTGCTTTCGCTGCTCATGGCGGACCTGGATTTGTTCAAGGATTTCAACGACCGCTATGGCCATCCCGCCGGCAACAAAGCGCTGCAACAGATCGCGCGCACGGTCTACGCCGAAGTGCGAGACACCGATCTGCTCGCGCGCTACGGCGGCGAGGAATTCGCGCTGATTCTTCCCCACACGACCAAGACGGAGGCCATCGGTCTTGCCGAGCGCGTCCGCGCGCGCGTCGAAGGCGTGCGCATGCAGCTCGAAGGCCGACTCGCGGAAAAGCTGACCGTGTGCGTCGGCGTCGCGACGCTGCCGCGCGATGCGCACTGCGAAGATTCGCTGCTGAGCGCCGCCGATCAGGCGCTGTATCAAGCCAAATACTCAGGGCGCAACCGCGTTTGCGTCTTCGTGCCGAACACGCGCGCGCCGTTTCGGTTCACGCCGAAGCCGGCGGATTCCGTGCAAAAAGTCAGCGTCATCGGCGAATTCAACGATTGGAAAGGCGACGCCGATCCAATGGCGCGCAACGAACGCGGCGCGTTCGAACTCGCCATCCCGCTCGTCCCCGGACGCTACCATTATAAGCTGCTGCTGGATGGCAAGGAATACTTGCCCGACCCCGAATGCGAAACGCATGAACCGGACGGGTACGGCGGCATGAATTCAGTGGTGACGGTAAAATAACGAATTCAAAATTAAAAATTCAAAATACAAAATTGAATAGCGGGTCGCGCTTCGCGTGAAAAACAATTTTGCATTTGCATTTTTAATTTTGAATTTTTTTGATCCGAATATTTCGAAACGCCACGGGATCGTTGTGGCCGGCGAAGCCGAAGAAACCGCTGGTGCGATGAAGGCCGGGGTGCTTGGAGTTGGCCATGTATGGCTCGGGGACTTTTGACACATCGCCGTCGAGAATCACGGTGCCGTTGAGTTCGACTTTGATCGTCGAACCTTTTACGGTCACTTCTTCGAAATTCCACTCATTAATGGGATGCTGATAACCGCGCGCGGCGGCGATCACGCCGTAGACGGAACCGTGCGCCTGGCGCGGATCGATGCCTTTGTAGTCGTCGGCGAGCACTTGCGATTCGCACATGCCGACGTAGGCTGTGTCGCCTTTGCCCGGATAGCGGATCGACAAACCATTGTTGCCGTTCGGCGGAATCTTGATTTCCAGACGCACGACGAAATCGGAGAATTCTTCGTTGTAATACGGCCACCCGCCTTTGCCGGGCTTGCATTGAATCGCGCCGTCCACGACTTCATAATTCTCGACCGGCCCAGCCCAGCCGGTGAAATCCTTGCCGTTGAAAATCGACTTGAAGCCCGGGTCTTCGCCGTGGCTTTCCAGAATCTTGTTCGCTTCGTCGCTGCCAATTTCGCGGATGTAAATGTTGCGCCAGCGAATTTCGCCGCCGTGCGTCTGCAATTCGATCGGGCCTTTGGGCGGAATCGGAGTTTTGCGGTCATAATAATTTTCGAGAATGGCGTGATCGACGACCAATTTCTCATTGAGCCACACGCTCACGCGCGCGCCGGTCATCAACACGCGCACGGTGTTCCATTCGCCGAAAGGCTTGTCGGCGAGCACGAGCGGGTCTTTGCCCGGAGCGCCTTTGGAATTGTTCCACAATCCGCCGCTGCCTTTTTCCGCGCCGTTGGCCTTTTCGCGCGGATTGGTGTGGTCCCAAATCTGCACCTGCGGGCAGCCGCGCAGATAAATGCCCGAATCGGCCAGCGGCACGGTTTTGTATTCGAGGCGCAATTCGATGTCGCCGTAATCCTTTTCCGTCGTGGCATAGTCGCCGCCGCCATCGTTGACCAGTTCATTGTTCTCAACATACCAATGCGGTTTGCCGTCCTTGCCAGGCTGCGTGAGTGTCGCGGTCCATTTGGCAATCTGTTCCTTGCGTTTGTCTTCGGGCATCGCCAGTAGTTTGCGATGATCGAACGTTGTGCCGCCGCGCCAGCCGGTCAGGTCCTTGCCGTTGAACAGCGCCGTGAATCCCGGCGGCGGCCCGCCTTGAGGCTTGTCGGCCGCGGTATTCGGCGCAGGCGCGGCAGCGTCTTCCGAACAGCAGCGGTTGCAGGACGTGAGCGCAAATGAGCAGAGCGCCAAAAAGCCGGCGATCGCAAAACAGCGAAGCACAATCGTTTTCATGGTCTTTTCCTGGATGAGATTTGGAAATAGCGGCGCATATTATACACCGCGAAGAGGGGAATTCAGCGAACGAATTTTGTCAGTGGGACGGGCCTCCGAGCCCGTCCTTTCGCGACATTGATTGGACGGGCTCGGAGGCCCGTCCTACTTACTGCGGAACCACATTAATGGTATTGTAAATCTCCTGATTCTTCATCTTCACCCCATCGGCGGCTTTGAGCGTGTATTTGATTTTCATCTGCATCACCGGCTTGAGATTTGGAATTTGCAGCGTGACCGTCTTTTTGTCCGACGACAATTGCACCGCTTTAACTTCCGGCGTGTCGAACGTCCCCTCCTTATTGGGAGTCGATGGCGCGTAATGCTCCGAACCGTACTTCTCCGTCCAGCGGTAATTCCACTGTTCGATGCTGAAGTCGTCCGGCTCGCACTTTTCGAGCGGGCAATAAAACGAAATCGCGATGCTGTCTTTTGTCACGTGAATCGCGCTGGGCATGTGTACCGTCCCGCCAACGTAGCGCACGCGCTGAAAGCAGCCGAATTTTATGCCGGTCGTTTGCCAGCCTTGCAATCCGCACACATAAAGCTGCCCGTCGCGCGGATTGAAGCGCGCGCGCATGATGCCGGATTTGAATTGCAGCGGAAAGCGCACTACGCCGCCCTGCGGAATGCCATCGACCATTTCATACATCGTCAAAAACAGCGCGCTTTGCCCATAGGACAGATGCAGCAAGCTGCCTTCGAGCGGCCCCCACTTTCCGCCGGTCACCCAGACTTGCCCGCCGCTGGAATTGTCTATGCCGGTGTTGTGCGGAATCCAGCAGATCGGCGGGTTGTAAATTTTCGGCGGCGGCTCGGTGTGCGAAAGCGGCGGGCAGCCGTAAAATCCGCCGGGCTTAATCAAGTTCACGCGGCTGGATGGCACCCACGTGCCTTCCTGGTCCGACGCGGTGATTTCGCCGTTCGGCCCGATGCTCATGCCGTTCGCCGCGCGCAGGCCCGTCGCGACGACTTCCAGCTTCGATCCATCCGGCGAGACCTTCAGCACGCAGCCGTGATGCGCCAGCACCGGACCGAAACCTTTGCCGCCCGGAAGCACCGGGCCGGCTTTGCAGAAATAAAAATTCCCCGCCGCGTCGGTCTGCAAGTCCATCGCGAATTCGTGGAAGTTCTGCGTCACCTGCGTGTCGTTGTTGAAATTCTCATAAAAATCAGCTTCGCCGGTGGCGCCGAGATCTTTCAGCCGCGTGATCTGATCGCGCCCGACGACGTAAATCTGATCGTTGACGATCTTCAATCCCAGCGGCTGAAAAAGCCCCGACGCAAAACGCCGCCAGAAAACTTTCTTCAAATCGGCGTCGAGTCCCGAGACAATCCACACGTCGCCGTTGAGCGTGCAAACCGCCGCGCGGCCGTCAGAGAAGAAATCGAAACCGGTCGGGCGCATCTGTTTCGATTCCAAAATCGGGATCGTGTCCACCGCGAAGGCATCGCTGGGCGTGCCGAGTTTTCCTTCGCCAGTCAGCGCCAGCGGCCAGAGGATCGGGCCGCCTTTGCACAGCGTTTTCAAATCGACCGCGGCCGTCGCGGCCGCTTGCGCGAGTTTCTCCAATTCGTTCTTCGGACCGGACCAGATGCCGACTTTGAAATTCAGCGCGTTCTGCGACGCTGGAATCTTAACGCTGATCGCCGTGCCTTTCGGAAAACTGAATTCAACGCCCGCCGGCGCGCCAAAAAGTTTCGCCGCTGTTTCGCTCTCTTTTTCTTCAATCGCCGCAGTCATCGTCGCAGGATTGAATTGCGTGGAGTCGCTGCTCTCCGTTTCGCAGATCAGCACTTCTAGCGGCGATTCGCACGGCTCAACCGTGAATTCGCGAAAAAAAATCCCTTTGTCTTTGTCGAACGAATGAGATTCGAGCACCGCGCATTTTCCCACCGTGTAAGAAAACACGACACGGTTGCCGCTGCGATAGAGTCCTTTGTATTTCGCCCATTCCGCCGGCAGCGGCCCAAACGGCTGCCGGCGCGGATCGTTGAAATCGCCCGCTTTCGCCCAACCCGGCCCCGCGCGCGTGCCAAACACCTGCGCGCCTTTCGCGATTTCTGGATTCACGCCGTGCTGCATATCGAATTGAACGCCCTGCAGCTTCAATTGTGCGCCCGCCCAGCCGGCGGAGACGCGCAACAAATCGGTGTCGAAGATCACGCCCGCGCGAAAATCGTTTTCGACGCCGCGCTCTTTCGCTTCCTTCGCTTCCTTATTGTTGACGCTGTCATCGAGGCGGACCGCGATGCCCTTGAACGTGTACGAGCCCCGCGGCCACTGGCTGACAAACGTCGCCGAAAGAAACGGGCCGTACTCGATGTCGAGCTTCTGCTCGCTGCAGCGCGCAAACGGCATCGCGCCCAGCAACGTCATGCTCACGAGAATCGCAGTTCGATAATTCATGCTCACCGATTGTCATCCAAAAACAAAAGCGCTGCCGCCCAATGACGCGCTGAGCGTCTTTCGGGAATACATTCGATTTTCGTTTTCGATTGGTGCTGCTACTTCGAGAAACGACTTGCCACAATTATAGCCGTCGAAGCAGCGATTCTCAACGACGCCCTAGCGGATTTGTATTTTTTGCGCGCAAGTTTTTTCGCGGCGCTTCGTTCTCCAGATAGAGCGCAGTTGAGCGCGCAAAAAGTTTTCCCGAACAATTCAGGCTCGCACTGAAAAAGGGCGCCTTTTACAAAGGAGGTCGTGTAATGTCACATCTCGAAACGCAGTCCGCCACGCTGGTCGAAGAAGTTCCAGCCGAAACGCAGGCCATGTCGTTCCTACATTCGCTGTCGTCACAGACGCCCTGGTGGGTGGTGTCCGCGCTCTTTCATGGATTGACCATCGTGCTGGTGGGGCTGATTTCGATGAATATGAATTTGAATGTTGACGACGAGCCGATGATCGTTATCAGCGACCCGCCTGTTCGTGTGACCTTCAAGAAACAGGAGGAAGTTAAGCCGCAAAAAGTAGACGAGAGAAGTGGATTAGTGCCTGCGGACTACAATCCCTCTCGGCCTGAGCAACCCATTTACATCACCGAGGAATTTAAGCGCATCGCCGTCGAAGGCGACCATATTGAAATGATCACAAGGGATCTTACCGGAAACGAAATCGGAATTCGCGGCACGGAGGAAGGCAAAGCGGTTTTCTTAACGGACAAACCTACTGAGGAGCCGGGCGGAAGCGGCGGCGGCGGCGCTTCGTTTGTCGAAAATCTCGCCATTGGTTCGGGCGTGCTCAATGCGGGAAGCGGCGGCGGGGACCTCTTTGGCAATGGATTTGGCAAAGGAATTCAAGACGGACTGGGCAAGGGCCTTTGGGGCAAGCGCGATAAATATGGTCGCAAGAACATGTTTGAGCGCTACAACCCGAGGAGCACCGGTCCAGGCTGGGTGAAAGTGCCCGATTACAAGACTTATTGTAGGGATCTTGAAGACGCCTTGGCATGGTTGGCGAAACATCAGGAGCCAGACGGCCACTGGGACACCAAGAAATACGGCGCAGATCACAAATGCGACACAGCGATGACGGGTCTGGCGCTCCTGGCATTCCTTGGCTGGGGCGAATCGGAAAAAGTGGGGGAACATAAGGCAAACATCAAGCTCGCCGTGAATTGGCTCATCAGCAAGCAGAAGGAAAACGGATTTGTCGCGGACGACACCGACGACGGCGCGCCGCATCGCCGCGGCGGATATCCGATGGCGATTGCGACGATGGCGCTGGCCGAAGCGGCGGGCATGGGCAACATTCCGGCGACGCGCGTGGCTGCGCAGAAGGCTGTCGATTATTGCGTCAACATTCATCAGGCCGGCGAGGGTTCCGACAAACTCGGCTGGCGTTACGCGCCGAAATCGGAAGGCGATCTCTCCGTCAGCGGCTGGTTTATCATGGCGCTGAAATCCGCGAAAGTCGCCGGACTGCATGTCGATCCCGCGGCGTTTGATGGCGCGCAGCGCTTCCTCGAAACCGTCGAGATCAAAGACAAGAGTCTCGACACCGGCTACGGCCCCGTCTCGCGTTTCAAATACATGTCGAACAACGAGCACGCTGGAACCGCGCACCGCCTCACCGCGATCGGCACGCTCTGCCGCGTGTTCATGGGCTGGAAGCCGGAAGAATTGCAGGGCAGCGTCGAGTGGTTCATCGCCAAAGGCGGCCTGCCCGAATACGGCGGCAACGGCGAGAAGTGCGATCTCTATTATTGGTACTACGCCTCGATGGCCGTCTACCAGCAGGACGAAACGCTCTTCAAGAAATGGAGCGTGGCCATGCTCAACGCGCTGCTTCCGAACCAACGCTCGCAAGGCGACGACAACGGCAGTTGGGACCCCGCCGGCGATTACAGCGGCGAATGGGGCCGCGTGGGGCAGACGGCGCTCTCGACGCTTTGCCTGGAGGTTTATTTCCGGAACGATCGGGTGAATAGAAAGTAGAGACGTGGGTGGCCCACCAATTACTTCGACTTCCGACTTCACTTCAGATTTTTTAAGAACGCCATCAAATCCGCCAGTTCCTGCGGCGTCAAAACCTGCTCCAGCCCCGCGGGCATCACTGAAATTGTGCTCGGCTGAATTTGCGCCACGTCGGCGCGCGGAATGTGCTCCTCTTTCTGCGCGCCGGTGGCCAGCACGATTTCGTCCGGCGCGTCTTTCTTCAAAATGCCGTTGAAGCGCTCGCCGCTTTTGGTCGCGACGACGAACGGCTCGTAGCTGCGCACGAAACTCGCGCTTGGATACACGACCGCTTCGAGTAGATCGCGCTCGTTGCGCGCCTTGCCGATGTTTGTCAAATCCGGTCCGAGCGTTCCGCCAAGATAACCGATCGCGTGGCAGGCGTTGCACGCGGCTTTGCCGCTCAGGAACACCGCCTGCCCGCGTCGAATTTCGCCTTGCGGCAATTTCTTTAACAACTCGTCGAGATGCGCCGCTTGCTCCGCCGTGTCCGCGTTAAGCTGCGTGAAAAGTTCCTGCGCGGCGTCCTGCACCGCCTTCGGATATTTCGCAAACAGCGGCTTGAGCATCCCAACGTTCGCGCCGCGCAAGCCCTTCGATTTCTTTAGCGCATCGATCAGTTTCAAGCCCAGCGCCTCGCTCGCATTCCGTTCAAACGCAGAAAGCAACTGCGGCAATTCGAGCGGGCCGACATTTTTCAAGGCCTCCGCCAGCGCGGATTGCTGTTCGGCGCTCAATTCAGCGGACGCCAGCACGTGCGCCGACGAAGCGCGCAACGTGGGCGCTTTGGCCAGCGACACATTCGCGGCGAGAAAATCGAAGAGCGCGGCGTCGATGCTTTTCAATTTGCCTGCCGCGGCCAGCGCATTAAGCCGCAGTTCATCCGACAGTGCTGCTTTTCGGCCGAGATCGACCAGCGCAATGCCGAGCGGCGCGAAGCCGCCCTTGGGCATGCGCAGAGCGCGCGCCGCGTTCACGGCTTCGGCGCGGACCGCTCCGTCGCTGGCCGGGATTATCTGCGACAAAGCTTTCAACCAAGCGGCAGGCGCGTCGCTCAATCCCGACGCCGCCATTGCGCGCAACGCCGAGATTCGCGCGTAGTCGGCTTGGCCGCTGTCGGCAATCGACGCCAGCAGATCCTGCACCGCCGGCGTGCGCGCGTGCGCGGCCAGACCGGCGATCATCCCTTCGCGCTCGGCGCTCGTGAGATCGCCTTTGCTCAGCCGCTCGCGATAATAGCCGGCCAATTCGCCGCCCCATTCCGGATGCCGCCCGACGATCCCCGCGGCTGTTTGCTTCATCGGCGCGTCCGTCGCGTCGAGCCACGGGATGACGTCCGCCGCTTTCAAATCGCCGCCGTCCATCTGATCAAGCGCCACCATCGCCGCGCGGACGATGTGCCGGTTCGACGCAGCCTTCAAGCGCCCGCGCACCGTTTCGGCGTCGCCGATTTC
>DATGGK010000236.1:0-7178 GCA_035308565.1 Planctomycetota bacterium
GTAAACGTTGCAGAATGCGCATCCAGTCCTAGACTCTTCATCGCGGGCTCCTTTCGTTGGTGTAAGGCTCTCACTTGCTTAGCCACACTAACGTCTGGATGCCCGTTTTTCACATTACCACTGGCTGTACTCAGCCAGTGCGGATCGGAATCGCGCGCCCGCGTCACAAAAAAATCCCGCGGGCACTCCCCACTCACTACTCCCCACTCCCTACTCCCCACTCCCTACTCCCCACTTCTTCTCCAACTCCTCCTGCAAAATCGCATCAAACCCCCGATACCCTTTGATCGCCGCCTCCAACTCCCCCCGATTCCACTCCCGAAACTCCCGCCCCAGCACCTTCTCCGCCAACTTCCCCATTAAATAAGGCGCCCCGTCGTCAATTTTGCATTTTTCATTTTTCATTTTGCATTCATTCTCCTCCGACAACCGCAACGCCTCCTCTATTAAAGTCATCTCCAACTGCTGCGGCGTCATCTCATAAACCACCTTGCAAGCCTTATACATCCGGATATACGACGCAAATCCATACCCCTGCGCCCAACTCTCCCGGTTAAACACCGGCGCCTTCCGCGACGCCTTCAAAGCCTTCCAAACCACCCACGCATCTTTCCTATGAGCGACCACCTCTTCCTCATCGCCTGCAAAAGTTGCACATTGTTCGTGCGAATTTCCGCCGCTATCGTTTGTAGTCCCGCCTTTAGGCGGCCCCGCGCGCAACTCCCCGCACCCCTCGCAACGATGCATCCCCGAAACCAAAAACCCCCGCACTTCCTCCCGCATCCTCTTCTTCACGCTCTCCGCCCGCACCGCATCCACCAACCCTTTCAAATTCAACCCATTCAACTCCACACAAAACTTCGAAAGCGCCGACTGCGCAATCCCAAAAGCTTTACACACCGCCGTAATCGGCTCCCAATAAATCGTGCACTCCCCCACATACTCCGGATCCGTCCGACAAAAGTCTAACCCCATCCGAATATGCAGTTTCACCGCCTCGATCAAATGCCGCAGCCGCTTCCGCCGTTCACCCAGCGTTATCTCAAATTTATCATCCAACCCGCTCACCCACTGCCAAGCCGGAGGCGACCCATACGTATTCCGCCGCAAATAATCCAACAACATCCGCCGCTGAGCCGGACTCTTCGGCACCATCTCCGCCGTGTATTTCGCCTCGATCAAAACCTTCGCGTCCCCAAAACAAACGCCAGTCTCAAACGCCAAATCATCCGCCGCTTGATCCTGCCACTCCATCATCTCATACCGCCGCTTATCCCGCTCCGAAGCAAAGCGCGGCCGCGTGTTTCCCTCTCCCCTTGGGGGAGAGGGGTTAGGGGTGAGGGGTTGCGACCCGCCCGGTGCCACGGATTTGCTGCCGTTCGCAAATCCGTGCTCGGCGTCTAAACTTTTTTGTGGTGAAGAATCCCCCGTCGTTCCCGACGGCGCAGAAGAAGAAACGTCCCGAGTGTCCATAAAAAAATCCCTCCAACCCAACACCAAAGGCTCATCAAACCTTTGGTCGGATTACAGGGACGAGCGGGCCTTATCGCCCGTGCCGACCACCCAAAGACACTAACATACTACTGCACTAAATACCGCTTGTCAACCAAAAACTAAAAATATTGTCCGTATTCTTACCAAAAATGGGGATCAAAAACCCTCCGCGGCTGAAAACGCGCGGGAATGGCGCGTCCGTCCCCGCGCGGCGCGGAAGGGGGATTGAACCTTCCACGATTGGATGTTGACAAGCCGAAAACTAACGCTGACTATTGGTGCGATGGCTTTAGAGAACGATAAATTCGGCGGGGCGGAGCGTGTCTGTGCGATGTGCGGCGCGCCGGTGCCGGCGGGCTTCGAGCGTTGCCGCGCCGTCTTTGAAGAAGTCTGCGCGCGCGAGTATTCGGACCCCGCGTTTCAAGGCGTTCACCTGCTGACGGTGGACGCTTATGCGTTGCAGCACTCTGACGAATGCGGGCCGCGCTCGAACGCGTTCCACTTGATGCGCTTGTGTCTCCTGCTCGAACACGACGGCGATCCGCGGCTCGGTGCTCGCCCGCCGCGCGCGCAGGCCAAAGCGTTTGAGCACGATTTGCGGGGCTTTCCGTTCCTGACGCCGCCCTCGCGGCCGGGTACGCTGACGGTGGCTGATGTAATTGGCGCGCAGGACTCGGCAGAACATTCGGAGCGTGTGTGGCGCTGGGCACGGTCGGTGTGGGACGCGTGGGAACCGCATCATGCGTGGGCGCGGGAGACGGCTCAGCGGCACGCCAGGTAGCGAATTTTTCGCGAAACGTTTCCCTTCCACGCCGCAAATAACTATGCTCGCGGACCGACCCATGAAGTTCTTCTCCTTTCGCCTCTCCACGCTCCTGCTCGTGTACCTCACCGCCGCCGCGATTCTGGGATTGTGCCTGACCGGAAAGGTCTGGCAATTGGCTGGAACGCTGGCTCTCGACGAAAAGCAGAATGCCGTCTCGATGCTGGAATTCGACCCATCCGCGCAGCGTCTGCTGGCCTTCAACGGGCAGCAGCTTTATCTCTTCGATCTCGCCACCAGCCGAAAAATGTGGAAGCAACCATTTCAGATCAACCCGGCCATGCATCTCGAAATTCGTTTCATCAACTCCGGCGATGCCGTGGAAGCCACGTTGTTTAACGAGGCGCAGTTGAACAACCCAGTGACCGAAACCTTTCACTATGCCGCCGCCGATGGCCGCCAGCAAACGATCGTGCATCCCGATCCGCGCGACAAAGCCGCGCCGCATTTCGCGCATTCCGATTTCTTCGCCTCAAAATCGTCGGAGCTCAGCGAATCCGCCATGTCGCTCGGAACGAGGATCAGGATTGAGTCGTCCAGCGGCCCGGACAGTTTGCGCGACACCTACACGATCGAATTGGAACGCCCCGCGGACGCCGTGCGCTATTCGCCCGACGGCCAATTCCTCGCCGCCGGCCACGAAGGCCAAATCACCCTCTGGCGCCGCACGCGCGGCTACGGCGCGCTGGGCATGGCCGCCCAGCCGCTCTATTGGATTCTGGTCGCGCTGGTGCTCGTGATTGTCATCAAAGTCCAACGTTTCAAACCCGTGGAATGAGTGTATTCAAAAAAAATGAACTCGCTGGAAGTCCCAATGCAACGATTCATCACCAGTAATAAAGGAGAAAATCCACGCGTGGCGAATCGTTTTGGAATTGCTTTTATCGCGCTGATCGCGTGCTGGCTGCCGCGCGCGGCCAACGCGATCAACTTCACGGTCGCCGCCGGCGACGTCCCCGGATTCATCGCGGCCATCAACGCCGCCAACGCCGCCGGCGGTTCGAACATCATCACACTGATGTCGAGCACGTACACGTTCACTACAACCGACAATCTCTGGTACGGCCCCGACGCGCTGCCCGCCATCGCCAGCGACATCACCATCGAAGGCAACGGCGCGTTTCTACTTGTCAACAACGGCAATCAACCGTTGCGATTTTTTTTCATCGGCGCCGATCCAACCGCGCCCGCCACGCTCAACTTCCCAACGCCCGGCGCGGGAAAATTGACGCTTAAAAATCTCACGCTCAGCGGCGGCATGCAAGCCGGCGGTTCCGCTCAAAGCGCCGGGAACGGCCCCGGCCGCGGCGGCGCGATTTTCAACGAGGGGACCGCGACGATCAGCGGCGTGACCTTCACACACAATCAAGTTTCCGGCGCGCCCAATTCCGGCGCGGGCGCGGTTGTCGATCCGGATTCGCTGGGCAACGGCATGGGCGGCGCGATTTTCAATCACGGCGGATCGCTCACCATTAATAACAGCACGTTCGCCGCAAACGCAGCGTCGGGCGGCGCATCAAACGGCGGCGGGGGCGGAAGCGGGCTGGGCGGCGCGCTCTGCAACATCAACGGAACGGTTGCGCTGAATTGCGCGACGCTCGCGTTCAACACCGCGCTCGCAGGCGCGGGCACTGCGTCGAACGGTCTCGCGCTCGGCGGAGCCGTCTATAGCCTGGGTTACAGCTCCGCAAATCTGCACACGGCGTTTAGCGCGAACAATACCATTCTCGCAAACAACACCGGCTTCGACCTCGCGGCGGACCAGCCCACGGCCCTGGAAATTAGCGCCGGCGGCGGTCCAAACGGCGCGACTTCGACGATTGCATTTTCTGGCGCGAACATCGTGATGACTGGCGGCACATTCCGCAACGCGACCGTTGCAAACGGCAGCACCACGCCGCTGACATCCGATCCGCTGCTTGCCAACACGCCCGCCAATTACGGCGGATTCACGCAAACGCTTCTTCCCGCGCCGAACAGCCCCGCGCTCAACGCCGGCGACAACGCCAGCGTGGCGAACTTAAGCACCGATCAGCGCGGCCAGCCCCGCATTTCGAACGGCGCCGTGGACATCGGCGCCGTCGAGATGAATCTTGCGCTTGTCATTGTCGCCGGCAACAACCAATCCGCGACCGTCAACACCGCGTTCGCCACGGCTCTGCAAATCAAAGCCACAGAAATCGGCAGCGGCACCGTGTACAGCGGCATCTCCGTGAATTTCTCCGCTCCAGCGTCCGGCGTGTCCGGAAATTTTGCGGCGAACGCCAGCGGCTCGACGGACACGAACGGACTTTTCACCGCGCCGATTCTCACCGCGAATACGATTTCCGGATTGTTCACCGCTACCGCAAGCGCCACGAATTTCGCGCCCGCCAATTTCCTGCTGAAAAATCTGCCCGGCGTTCCCGCCACGATGGTCATCTTCGCCGGCGACAATCAAACGCAGGTCACCGGCAAAGTGCTCGAGTTTCAGCAGTGCGTCTTGATTCGCGACCAATATTCGAACGGCGTGCCGAACGTGCAGGTGACGTTCACGGTCACCGGCGGCGGCGGCGAAGTCACCGGTGCGTTCACGCTTACCAATCCGCAGGGCATCGGCATCGACGGGACGTGGCGCGTCGGGGCGCTGCCGGGCGACAACACGCTCGAAGCCGCCGCGGCGGGCGTTGCCGGCAGCGTAACTTTTCACGCGACGGCGACAAATCTGCCGCCAGTCATCGACAGCGTCAGCGTGTCGCCGGACAATCCGCAGATCGGCGACACCGTGACGATCACCGTCACCGCGCACGATCCCGAAAACGACCCGCTCGCGATCAACTATGATTTTGGCGACGGCACCGTCGCAATTTCGCCCTCGCACGAGTACCTCACGCCCGGCGTCTTCCACGCTGTAATCAGAGTCGGCGACGGCGTGTCGATTGTCGAAAACGACATCGACATCAGCATCGGCGGCACGCTCGATTTGAACGGCGACGGCATCGTCTCGCCGATTGACACCGATTCCGATTTCGACGGCTTCCCCGATTACATCGAAACCGCGCTCGGCACAAATCCCAACGACAAATCCTCCACGCCCTTCAACGGCCAGCCCGCCGGAAAGCCCGGCACATTTCCCTGCACGCTGGACATGACGCTCAACAAAATCCTGCAAGGCGTCGATTCGATTTCGGTCGGCGGCACGCTGCACTTGAATGCCGGCGAAGCGATCAACGGCCCGAAATTCCTCCTCGACGTTTCCGGCAACACGCAGATTTTTATTCTCGACGACACCGGCAAAGGCAAAACGCTGACGGCGGCGTTTTCGATGCGCGTAAAGACAAAAAATAAAGCCATCGCCGCGCAGGACGCGCCCTTCATCGCAAAATTTAAAAACGGAAGTTATCTCAAGAACATTGCCGCCAATTCAACCCCCAACGCCAACGGCAACCCCGACCACGCAGTGGTCACGATCGTCTTCAACGGCCGCTTCCTGATCGCCATCGTTCCGCTGCAATTCAAAAACATGGCGAAGGGCAAAATCAAAACTGTTCACGCAAAATGAATCTCTCTGCCCAGGAGCGCCGGCTTCCAGCCGGCCCGCATCGGAACCGCGGCGTCAAATTCACTCCGGCCTTACGCCGGCAGAGACGCCGCGTTTCAGCGCCAAAGGCGCGAACTACGATAGCCCAGGCCGCAGCGAAGCGAAGGCCTGGGTCCGCTGCGGCTGGTCATCGCAAAGCCCCAACGGGGCGAGCTAAGGTGTATGCCTCAGCATGAAATTAATTTCTTTATTGCTCGCGTTGACAATCGCCGCTGCGATTTGCGGCGAGCCCGACGCGCCATCGGGCGGCGAAAAATTCGGCCTCGTCGAAGCCTCCGGTTTGCGCTGGCTGCACTTAAGCAGCACCAACGGCGATCTGCCCGCGCCCGGCGAATCGCAGCAGCAAACCGGCACCATCGTCGCCGATCTCGACAAAAGCGGCGTCAACGGATTCGTTTTGAGCTTCCGCCAGAAAGCGCCCGCGCTCGTCTGGTATCGCCCCAACAAATACGGCGGTGCCGCTGCCGGAGGCAAGTGGGACCGCTACGTCATCGAAAAAGAATTCCTCACCGTCGAAGCCGGCGGCGCGGTGCTCGACATCGACGGCGACGGCTACCCCGACATTGTCTTCGGCGCGGATTGGCAGGGCGGCGACGTGTGGTGGTGGCGCAATCCCGGCGGCAATTACGATCCGGCCGTGTCGTGGGAACGGCACACGATCAAAAAATCCGGCGCGCATCAACACCACGATCAGGCCTTCGGCGATTTCAAAGGAACGGGAAAGCCGCAGCTCGCGTTTTGGAATCAGGGCGCGAAAAAATTATTGATCGCCGACATTCCCGCCGACCCGCGCCGCGCCGATGAATGGCCGATGGCGGAAGTCTTCGGCGGAAACGCAGCCACACAAAGCGGCGCCTACGCGGAGGGCGTCGCGGCCTTCGACGTCGATGGCGACGGCAAAGTCGATATCCTCGCTGGAAACTTCTGGTTCAAGCATGTCGAAGGCAACACCTTCAAGCCCATCAAATTCGCCGATTTCGGCGGCCGCGTCGCCGCGGCGAGACTCATCAAAGATTCAAAATATCCGCAGATCGTCGTCAACAGCGGCGATGGCATCGGCCCGCTGAAGTGGTACGAATGCACCGGCGATCCGCAAGACCCAAAAGCGTGGGTCGGACATCTGCTCGTCGAAAAAGTGACGCACGGCCACACTTTGCAAATCGCGGACATCGACGGCGACGGCAACCTCGACATCTTCGCCGCCGAAATGGCCAAGTGGCACGAGAAGCAGCCGCAATCCGATCTGCCCACGGCGAAGGCGTGGATTTTTTTCGGCGATGG
>DATGGK010000237.1:0-13457 GCA_035308565.1 Planctomycetota bacterium
CGCCAAGAGCGTGGTCGAAGGCTTCATGGCCGGCTGGCATCGATCGCCGTACCACGGCTTCTCGGTCGAATTCGCGCAGCACCGCGAATATTCAATGGGCGACGATCCGCGGCATTTGGATTGGAAGATTTTCGCGAAGGCCAACCGCTATTACATCAAGCAATACGAAGTCGAAACCAATTACACCGCGCACATTTTGCACGACGCCAGCGAGTCGATGCTCTACCAGTCGCAGAAAGCGCCGTACAACAAACTGGAATACGCCAATTTCATCACTGCGGCTTTATCGTATTTGATCGTGAGCCAGACTGACAGCGTCAGCTTGGGCATTTTCAACGAAGGTTTGCAGACGTTCATCGAACCTAAGCAGTCGCTCGCGCATATTCATCGCGTCTGCCACGAATTGGAAGCGACCGTGCCCGCGAAGAAAACCGATGTCGGCGACATCATGCATGAATTTTCGGACCGCATCACTCGCCGCGGCATCGTCGTGCTGGTCAGCGATCTGCTCGATAAGCCTGAGCGCATCATGGATGGATTGAATCACCTGCGTTTCGCGCGGCACGAAGTGCTGGTGTTCCACGTGATGGATCCGTACGAACTTGAATTTCCGTTTGACGGGCAGATTAAATTCGAAGGGCTTGAAGGATACGAGCCGATCCTGTGCCAGCCGCGCATGTTGCGCAAAGCGTATTTGGAAGCGCTGGACAAACACATACTCGCTGTGAAGACCGCGTGCGAGCGGAACAAAGTGGATTACGTGCTGCTGAACACGGCGCAGCCGCTGGAGATGGCGCTGCAATCGTTTTTGCAGAGCCGGGCGTTGAAGCGAATCGGGAGATAGAGTGCTGAGTCCTGAGTGCTGAGTTGCGGCGCTTGGAACTCAGGACTCAGCACTCAGGACTCAGGACTAGTTTAATGCTGAATCCGTTGTTAATCTGGTTTACGGCGCTGGGGGCCGTGCCGATCATCATCCACCTGCTCAACAAGCGCCGGTATCGGCCGGTGACGTGGGCGGCGATGGAATTTTTGATCCAGGCCATTCAGAAGAATGCGCGCCGGCTGCAACTGCGCGACATCATTCTGATGCTGATCCGCGCCGCGGCGATTTCGATGCTCGCGCTGGCGCTGACGCGGCCGACGATCAATGCCAAAAGCTTCATCGGCGGCACGAAAACCGGCGCGGTGATCCTGCTCGATAATTCCTTGTCGATGGGCTACACGACCGGCGGCACGATTTCGGGCCGGCAGGAGACGCGCTTCGACGTCGCCAAAAAGCTCGCGGTCAACATCATCGACCAGCTTGCGCAGGACCCCGGATCGTGGTGCGCGCTGTACACCTTTAATGGAGACGTGCGCGCGCCGATTGGCGACCCGTCGCAGAACCTCACCTATATCAAGCAGGAGATGGAAACGGCCGCGACACTTTCGGATGGCTCGACCAACATCGAGAAAGCGTTCGAAAAGGCCGCGCAAATCATCGACCGCCATCCCGAATTCCGCCTCGCCAACCGCGAAGTCTACGTGATCACCGATATGCAGGCGTACCCGTGGAGCGTGCGGCAAACATCCGCGGCGTTCGGCAAAGCACTGAAGGACCTCAGCGACAAAGCGGCGGTGTACCTCGTCAATGCCGGCGACAACGCGGTGGAGAACGCTGCGGTGCTGGAATTGACGCCGCGCGACTCATTGGTCACCGTCGATACGCCAGTCGAATGCGTGGCAAAGATCAAGAATTTCGGTCAGACCGATGTTAAGAATCTGGTGGTCGATTTCTTTGTCGATCCGGTTTCGTCGGATGAGCGCATTAGCGCGCCCACGCAGCGCTTCACAGTGAACATCGATCATGGCGAGACCAGCAGCGTGAGTTTCGAAACGAAATTTGCCACTGGCGGCGATCATCGCATTTCCTGCAAACTCGCCGACGACCGCCTGCCCAACGACGGGCGGCGTTTCTGCAGCATCGAAGTGATCGATGAAGCGAAAGTACTGCTGGTGGATGGCAAAGACCAGCGCGTGGACGATCCGGTTTTTAATGAGACGGGATTTCTGCGCTATGCGCTGTCACCCAAGGATCCGGAGAATCCCGACAAGCAGAACGTGATCAGCACGGACGTGATCACGTATCACCGGCTCGCCGATACGAACATCCTCAATTATCAGGCGGTCGTTTTGTCAAACGTGCCGCGCCTTCAGCCGCAGACCGTGACGGCGCTGGAGAAGCAGGTCAAAAACGGCATGGGCCTGATGATTTTCCTGGGCGATCAAGTCGATCCGGCGTCGTACAACGCGCTGCTTGGCGAGACCGGTGCGAAACTTCTGCCCGCGAAAATCGGCGCGCCGTGGGGCGAAGCGGTGTCCGCGGACGCGGATAAATACCCGCCCGCAATCACGTATTCAGCCGACAAACTTTCGCATCCGATCATGGTCGATTTCAATGGCACCGACGGCGTCGAGTTGCTCAGCCAGGTCAAGATTTATCGCGGCTTCGATCTGGAAGTGCCCGCCAAAGACGACGCCGTGCGTCCCGTCGCCAGCTATGCCAATGGCAAGGTGGCCGCCGTCGAACGCCGCATCGGTTCCGGTTACGTGCTGCTCTTTGCTTCGCCGGCCACGACCTCGTGGAGCAACCTGCCGACTCAGCCGGCATTCGTGGTGATGATGACGCGCGCGGCGAACATGCTCACGCTCGGCAACCGCCCGCCGAAAAATATTTCGGTCGGTTCGCAGATTCGCGCTCAGCTTCCGCTCGCCGACCAGAACACGCCTGTCCACATCACGCCGCCCTATCCGGGTTCGCCGAAGGACACCAAGCCCGACCTCACGCCCGATCAGCACGTCGTCGTGGACATCAACGACACCGATCACGCCGGCTTCTACGAAATCGCGCTCAATCGCGTGCCGAAAGTCACGATGGCGTACGCGGTGAATCCAGACACGGAATTGGAATCGAATTTAAACACGACGACGCCGGAGCAACTGCGCCACGATTACCCGGAATTCAAATTCACCTACATTTCGAAGAACGATGATTTGTCGAACAAATTGACGCAAGAGCGGAAGGGGAGCGAGTTGTGGCCTTGGTTGATTGGGATGGTGTTTGTGCTGTTGGCGTTGGAGTCTTTCCTGGCGAACAAGTGGGCGCCGAGGGATTGAATTTCGTAGAACGGAGCTCCGCTCCGTTCAATATCGAACGGCGCAGTGCTCCGTTCTAAGAATGGTAAATCGAACGGAGCGGAGCTCCGTTCTACGGATTGCGCATGAGAGACCTGTTCTACAAACTGATTGGCATCGACACCGAACGTACCGACATCACGTCGTCGTACGACTGGAAGCTGTCGTTTGGCAACATGAAGTCAAATTTTCAGATTCTGATTTTCGTGCTGTTGGGCGCGGCGCTGGCGTTTGGGGTGTGGTGGGTCTACAAGCGCGAGCCGGATTATTGCCCGATGCGCAAGCGCCGCATCATGGCGGCGTGCCGCGTTATGGGCGTCCTGACGCTGCTGCTGATTGTGGCCAATCCGGTGCTGGCGGTTTACACGCGCGGCTCGGTGCGCGGCAAAGTGGTGGTGCTGGTGGATGATTCGAAGTCGATGTCGCGCGTGGATAAATACAAGAAGGCCGACGACAAACTGGTTGCCGCGCATGTGCTCGGCAAAGTGCCGCTGGCAGAGACCAATCCGGCGAAAGTCGATGCGGGCGCTGAGCGCGCGGTGCAGGCGACGTCGCGCATCGATCTCGTGCGAGCGATGCTGGCGAACAAGAACATTGCGCTCTTCGACAAGCTCAAGGAAAAATACGATGTGGAAGTGTGGAGCTTTGCCAAAGGTTCGGAAGGCGACATGCACCGGCTGGGGCAGGACGAGCCGGCGCTCGATGAAAAAGCGCTGAAGGATTTGAAGGCTGACGGCACGGTCACGGAATTGGGCAACGCGTTGCGCGCGACGCTGAAGCGCTACAAGGGCCAGGCGCTGTCGGGCATCGTGGCCATCACCGACGGCGGCAACAATAAAGGAGAGGACCCGGCGGTCGTCGCGAACGAATCGCCTGTGCGCATTTTTCCGATCGGCATCGGCGTGCCCGAATCGCAGGACGTGGCGATCACGCATGTGTTCATGGAGAACAAGATTTTCCTCGACGATCTGGCGCCGATCACCGTGCGCATCAAGCAGCACGGCTACAACAACGAGCAGGCGATTCTGACGGTCGCCGCGGACGGGTTGGAGATCGCGCGCTCGAACATTCAACTCAAAGACACCGGCGAGCAGACGGAAGTGATTCGCGTCAAGCCGAAGCAGGCGGGGCATTTTGTCTATAAAATGGAAGTGCAGCCGGTGAACAATGCGTCGGAGGACATCGAGCCGTCGAACAATTACAAATCGCGCGAAGTGGATGTGATCGATCAGAAGGTGAATGTGCTGGTGGTCGAAGCCGATCCGCGCTGGGAATACAGATTTTTGAAGAATTCGCTGTTGCGCGACAAACGTGTCAGCGCGAAATTCTTGCTGCGCGTGCCGGACATGGCGGAATTGGCCAAGCCGGGGTCGTATTACCTTAAGGAATTTCCGAACCGCGAGGAGTTATTCAAGTACCACGTAATCATCTTCGGCAACATGCCGAACGACGGATTTTTTACGGAACATGACCTCGACAATTTGCGCCGTTTCGTGATCGAAGAGGGTGGGGGAATCTGGTTTATTGCCGGAAAGAACAACATGCCGGACGCGTACCGCGATTCGAAATTGGAGACGCTTATTCCGGTTGAGTTGGAACCGCCGGGGTCGCTGATTACCGAGAAAGACGAGATGGAAGCGCCGATGACGGAGCCGTATCGCGTGCTGCTGACGGTCGAAGGGCGTTCGCACAGTTTGACGCGGCTGGATGTGGCGTCGGCGGAGAACAGCGAAGAGTCGAACGCGGCGCTGTGGGATCTGGTGCCGGAGATGTATTGGTATCACAAGGCGATTCGTCCGAAGCTGGGCGCGGCGGCGCTGCTGGTGCAGGGATTTGGCAAGGGCGGGCCTGCGTCGCGACGTGAGACGCCGACGCCGCTGCTGGTGACGACGCAGGTCGGGCGCGGGCGCGTGCTGTATCAGGGCTTTTCGGATTTGTGGCGCATGCGTTATCCGCTGGAATTGGGGCCGGACGCGCTTGAGCGCTTTCACGGGCATGTGGTTCAGTATCTCGGTTTGCCGAAATTGCTCGGCCGCACGGCGCGCACAGAGATCACGACGGACCGCGACGAATATTTCGCGGGCGACCGCATTCACGTCAACGCGCGCGTGCTTGAAAAGGGGACGCTGGATTATTCGAAAGCGGAGAAGCTGGGCGCGGTCGCGACGAATCTGGAAGACGAATCGGTGAAGTTCGATTTTGACATGACGCCGGAACCCGGCCAGCACGGGATGTTCCGCGCGGATTTGCCGGCGTCGGTGACGGGGCGCTTCCGCATCACGATGAAAGACGACGTGGAAGAAGGCGCGCACGCGGATTACGCGGTGCTGATTCCGCAGATTGAAATGGAAAATCCAGACATGCGCAAGGATTTGCTCGAAAGCATTGCGAAGGCGTCGGCGCGCGGGTTGACCGACGAGAAATCGGTGGTGCGGATGTATTACGCGGATCAGGCCGGCGAGTTGGTGAAGGACATTCAGGAAACGCAGAAGGAAATTCCGCCGACGCGGCGCGAAAATCCGCTGTGGAGTTCTCCGCTGCTGGCGATTTTGTTCACGCTGTTCATGGGGATTGAGTGGTTGATTCGGAAGCGGAGCGATTTGCTTTAAAGGAATGTGGTATGTGGAATGTTGAATGTGGAATTTTGAATTTTGAATAAAGTCCGAGGATGCAATGGCCACACTGACAGACATTACTGATCGACTCGCGCGCGTGCGCTCGAAGGAGCGCGGGTTGATTGCCATTCAGGGCATTTGTCGCGTGATTGTTGCGCTGGTGCTGGCGGTGCTGGCGTTTTTTCTTTTGGATTGGCTGGTGGATCTGCCTTATGGCGCGCGCGTGATCGCGGCCTTGGCGGGGATGAGTGTGGTCGCGTATGTCGTGTATCGGTACCTTTATGTCGAATTACGCAAGATTCAGGATGACGACGAAATTGCGCTGCGCATCGAGTCGCGCAATCCGGATTTGCGCGGGCGGCTGATTTCGACGCTGCAACTGGTCCGCACGCAGCATAAGGGCGCGTATGCGGGGTCGCAGGAGTTGATCGCGGCGCTGGAAGACGAAACGGTGCGCATGTCGGACCCGCTGGATTTTTCGCAGATCATTTCGACGACGATGCTCAAGCGGCTGTTGATCGCGGCGGTGATTGTCGCGATTGTGAAAGCGGCGCTGATCGTCGAATTTCCGGATTATTTCAAAGCGCTGGCCGAGCGGCTCATCAATCCTGAAAAGCAGTACCCGACGAAGACGCGCATCGTCAACGTGAAGATTCTGGACAAGGATTACAAGCCCACGGACCCGCCGCCGTTCGTGGCGCGCGGCGAAGATGTGCCGGTGGAAGTGACGCTGGATGAAAAATTCGCGGTGCCGCCGCAGGGCGGAATGTTGAAGTTCATCAATTTCAAAACGGACGCGAGCATTCCCGTTGAATTAGTTCCAGCGGGCGGCGTGGTGTTTAAAGGGACGCTGGCCAAAGCGCTCGAAGATGTGGACCTCGTCGTCGAAATCGGCGACGTGCGGACCAAGCGCATGCCGATCAAAGTCGTGGCGCGGCCTGAAGTCGATACGTCACGCAGCATCGAGAGCGTGCGCTACCAACTTCCCGCGTACACGGAGGAACCGCCGCCGCCGCCGCAGAAATTCGGCGCGCTGTCGGCGCTGCAGGGGTCGATTGCGGATATTCAATTCACCGCGACCAAGCCGCTGAAGTCGGCGCTGATCGAACGCAGCGATGGGCGCAAATATCCAATGATCAAAACGCCGCCGGTTGCGCCGAAAGATCCGGCTGCGCCGCGCGATCCGGAGGGGATGAATTGGCGCGCGAGCAATTTTCCGATGGACAAGAGCGGGCAGTTCCACGTCGTCTTAGTGGACGAGAACGGATTGAAGAACAGCACGCCGGCGCTGGAATATCCGATAGATGCGCGGCCGGATTTGGCGCCGACGATCAAATTGCTCAAGCCCAGCCACGACATGACGGTGACGCCCACGGCGCGGCTGAGCGTGAAATACAACGCGCGGGACGATTATGGGCTGCGCGTGGTTTGGCTGGCGTATTACATTCAAGTGGACACCGATACGCCGTCGAGTTCGGACGGCAGTCCCGAAAAAGCGCAGAAGCGCGACATCAAAAAAGTGGAATTCAAAATCGACCGCGATCCGGCGACGAAGCGGCTGCGCAAAGATTTGTTGGGCGCAACGGTGCCGTTCGATCTGGGCGAGATCAAAGCAAAAATTGGCGACCAGATCGTGTTCTGGCTGGAGTGCGACGATTTTTGCGACACCAACGACGAAGTGCCCGCGCGGCGCGCCAACGACGGCTCGACGATCGAGGCTCCGCCGGGGACAAAGGTATATCCACGCACGCAGGACGTGAAGCTGACGGTGATTTCGCGGCAGGACAAGGAAGCGGAATTGCGCGCGGAACTGGCGCGGTTGTACCAACAGGTCGAACGGCACGAGAAGACGGAGGAGGAGATTAAGACGAAGTCGCTGGAGATATTTGAGATGATACAGAAGTTGAAGTAGAACAACGAATCGCACGAATTTTCACGAAGGAAAGACATTGGAGTGCGCGGGCCGTGAGCGGTCACGGTAGTGCGCTCGTGCAGACTATGACTCAAATGGACGCTCGTGCTTCCGTCCAATCCGCGAAGCACCGCACGCGCTTGCGGTTTTCGCTTCTGACGCTAACCTCGTTTGTGCTGACACTGGGGGCGGGGGCGACGCTGTGTTGGAATTGGGGGGCGGTGTATCCGGCGTACACGGTGCGCGAAAGCGGCGGCGGCGCTCCCGACTTCTTCTCGCCAAACGACCGTTATTCCTTTCATAGATCCTATGTGACTGATTTAACCAACGGGCGCGTTCAGTATGAGTTTACCGTTCGCGCGACGGATTCGGGGAAACTCGTTTACACATTCCCCGAGCGGATTCCGGATGGAGAGACTATTACCGAATACTTTTCTCCTTCAGAGCGGTATTTAATCGTCGAGCGCAAACCTCCGCGCCGCGGGCCGTTTGACTCGATTCCTCTGCAAAGCGACCGCCGCACGGACATTGTCGAACTTCAAAGCGCGAAGATCATCTCGTTGCATGATCGGTTTGGTTTGAGGTGTTCGATTTCCAGAATTTCCGGAAACGAGATTCTGCTTGTTCAAAATTATGACGAAGTTCAGCTTGGCTACAATTTGGTTGCGTTGCCTTCGATGGAAGTTCTTGCGGAATTCAAGGGCGGCGATTTTTTCCCCAGCCAGATTGCCGCCGATGGCAACTGGGTGCTTGGAACGACTGGCGCGGCGTCTGTCGGCAATCATCGCAGCTTTGCGTGCTACTCGGTAAGCTCAAAGGGGATATTGCCATTCGCCAGCATGGACGGTTTTTACGAAATGGACTTCTGCTGCGACGAGAAGTGTGTGGCCGTTTCCACTAACAATATTTCGACCGGCACGCCCATTACCACAGTCTATGAGATTGCTACACGCGCGCCGATCGCAATATTCGACGGTCGCGCTGAGAGTAAACGCAATTACGGTGGAGGGCAGTTCTATCCGCCGCTGGCGTCCGACCGAAAGCATATCCTGACAATGCGCAGGCAGAATTCAGATACTTGGATCAGCGACTACACAATTGGTTGTATTGGCCCAGGGAAACCGCGGGGCATCGATGTATCGGGCGACACGCTCGGGTTCACCGACAGAGAAGGATGCCTTGCGTTCCGCCAGCCGTTTGGCGCGTGGGATGCGGATCGCAATGTTTGGCTTTGGCGTGACGATGCGGAAACGCTTTCGCCAACGAACGGACATCTGGCGGCGTCGGGGCATTGGATTGCGTACAACCGCGAGCAGCCGAAATCCACGGTCGTGGTGAGTGCGACGACGGGACAGCTTGCGCTGCAATTTCCGAATTGGCGTTGGCGCGAGACTGCTCAACCGGCGACGCACGACTATGTCTGCTTCGCGAATCAGCATTCGTTTTTTCTCACGCACAATTCCGAGACAAAAGACGGCACGACCACGACGGCGTTTACGCTTTGGCGGCAGCGGCGGCCGCTGGAGTGGTATGGGGTGGCTTGTCTGCTGGAATTCTGGATTGCGGTGGTGTTGGTAGCGCTGTTGATTTGGAGCGGGTGGCGGGATTTGAGGAGTTTGCGGATGGCCGCGCGGCCTGAAAGCGCGATACGAAAAACAATCTAAAATCGAATTGTCTTTGCAGGGTTGGGCGGTCCACCCATATGTACCGCAAATTCGACGCAGCGCTTCACTTCTTCGCCTGATACACCCGCACCCAATCAATCTCGTACCGCACCGGAAATTCCGTCCCCGACGGATCGCCGCCGTTTTTGCCGATGGCTTGATTCAAAATAATGTACTGCGGCTGTCGGAAGGCGTTGGGCTTGTTCGCTTCGTCGTCGCTGGCTACGTCGAAATGCGTGAGCAGTTTCCCATCGACCAGCAAGTCGATTTTCTTCTCGTCCCATTCCATCGTCCACGTGTGGAATTCCTTCGACCACGCGTCGCCGCCGAGCTCCTTCAATTGGCGCGTGTTGCTGGTCCAGCTTTGTTTGCCGGCCAGTTGATGGCACACGTTCGCGAGCAGTTTGCCGGAGTAATATTCCATGATGTCGATCTCGCCGCCGCGCGGCCAGGCTCCTCGCGCGCCGACGGTCCAGAAGGCCGGCCAACTGCCTTTGCGCGTGTCGATCTTCGCGCGCATCTCGAATTTGCCGTAAGTGAACTCGTGCTTGCGCCGCGTGATCAAACTCGCCGACGTGTACTCGATGACTTCGCGGTTCTTCCAGCCTCCGCCGGCTCCCGCCTTGTAATTCGGATTGGCTTTGTGTTCGCGGCGCGCTTCGATGACCAGCATGCCGTTTTTGCAGACGGCGTTTTCAGGCTGATACCACTGCAGCTCTTCGTTGCGCACGAAACCGTACTCGAAGTCCCAATTCGCCGGATCGGGCGGGCCGTCTTTGTCGAATTCGTCGTGCCAGACCATCTCCCATTCGGTGGCACTGATGGCCAGCGTGGCAAAGGCTACAGTCAGCAACGAATATCGAATCATTCTTCCCATAGGACATAGGCCCTATAGGACCCATTGGCTCCATTCGTGGTATTGCGCAAAATTGCCGCTGCCTTGCGGCCGCGGTTCGTCATAGCCGTTTGAGCATCTGCACAATCTCAGCCTTCAATTCCTCCGATTCCCTCTGCGCCGTGACCACGAAGGCATCCTGCGCCGCAGGCACATGCGCGAGCATGTAATCCGGAATGATGCGCGCGCCGCGGAAATCGTCTTTCTCCTTCGAGACCAGAATTTCCAAGAACATCGTTTCGGACTGAGACGCCAATTCGCGCAGCATTTCGGCGATACTTTTGCCGGGAAATTCGGCGAGCAGCAAGTTGCGTTCGTGCTCGTAACGCGGATCGTCGATGAAATTTTCCTGCAAAACGCGCGTGTGATCGCGATTGGTCTTGAAACAGAAGCGCAGCGCCATCCGCAAACCCCTCAGCGCGTAAAGCCGGATGTAGAAGGTGTAGGCTTTGATCCCTTCGAGGCGCGCGGTTTCCTTCATGAAATTCTTGCCGAGGCCCTTTATGTCGCGGTCAGTGTAGACCGCGCCCAATTGCGTGTGCCCGACGTCCACGACCGTCGCGCGGTCGCACGGTTCTTTGGCTTCGACACTCTGCAGCGCGATGCGTGCGGCGACCATCAAATCGACAATCTCCGGGCGGAAGACTTCGTACCCGAGTACGCTGCGCGTGGCCTTGTTGCGGATGGCATATTTGCGTTCATTGCGCAGAATCGCGTAAATGTTGTCGCTCAAGACCCAGCCGGGCAGAATTTCGTTGTACGCCGGCGACACTCCGGTGAAATGTTCGGCGCGGACGTTGATCAAACTGAAGGGCAGCGTGCAGCGCTGCGGCAGCGCGGAGATCCCCGTCGCGATGATGCTGTAGGGCGCGCGCGTGAAATCGGCGGGGAATTTGATGTTCACGCCCAGCCCAAAAAACAGCCCCTCGCCGATCCACATTTCCTGGTCCGGCGCTTTGCTGGTGTGATTCGATCCGACGTTCGCGCCGTAGCCGAGATTGCCCTTCCCCGCCGGCCAGAACACGGAGATGAGCAAACTCTGGTGATGAAATCCGATGAACGGCCCGAGCAGCGAGCTGATGCATTCGCCGCAACTGACAGTCGTGTTCGGCCCGATCAGCGAGCGCGTGACTTTGCCGTGGCTGTCCACGCCGCTGTATTCGCACAGCGCCGAATGCTGCACGATCGCGTGCGTCTCGATAATCGAACCCCATTGCACAATAGAATCGCGCACGCACGCGCCCGACGCGATGCGCGCGGCCTCGGCGACGTTGCTCAAGACGGTCGTGTTCTCAATCGAAATCGCCGAATCGATCACCGCGCCGGAACCGATGTACGTGTTGAAAATCTTCGGCGTATTCTTGACCACCGCGCGCGCCTCGATCACGCCGATGCGCGACGTCGCCGCGCGCGCATATTGTTCGACCGCGGCTTCGTAATCCATGATGATGTCGCGGTCGCGCCGAAACGAGGCTATGCGCGCAGCCAGATCGACATTGATCTCGGCGAAAAGTGCCGTCTCGCGCCCGCCGGCTTCGTTGCCCAATGAGACGCGCTGCCCGTTTCCGAAAGCGGTTTTGCCCGTGCAGATCACGCTTCCGCAGCCTTCGACAATCGCGTTCGGACCGATGTAATAGTTCGCGATCAGCGTGTTGTTCGACACGTATGCGTTGTCGCCGACGGCCACGTTCTTCAAATCGCAGTTGTACACGCCCGAACCGATCGTCACCCCCGGCTCGATTTCGATGCGCTCTTTGAATGTGCCCAATTCCACATCGCCCGAAAAATAGCAGCCCACCACTTTATGCGGATTAAAACCCTGCCCGACCCACACGCGCGACCAATCTTCCGCGGCGTTGTGCTGTTCCTTGAGCGTTTTGATCTCCTCGGGCGCAAGCATGCGCAAGCCGCGCGCATCGCGCGTGAACGCCTGAGCGGCGGCGATGCTCTTCAAGTATTCGCTCGCGTGCATCAACGTGTTGACGGCTTCAGCGGGCGCGGGGTTGTCGTTCGCCACGTTTTTCTCCCAGATGTTGGAACGAAACCATTAGACTCGAAGTTCCGCGAATTGCAATCGTCTGCATTTGCGCAACGCTCATGCCATTGCGATTGTTGCTTAGTTTTAACCAATTGTGAAGATTGCTCCAACCCTTGCTTAAAAATCCGCTTTCAAATCGCGCTCTCACCTATTTTCGTTGACCTTTCCGCAGAGCAAAGTAAAAACATTCGAACTGCTTCATTGGCATCGTGCGTGTTAGAGTGTGCTGACTTCAGCATATCCCAAATGCATTGTTTCCGAAATGAGGACCACGGCTCCATGAGAAACGTCCGCACCTACACCGTCGTGCCTGCCCTGCCCGAACGCCTCAGCGCGCTGCGCGACATCGCGTTTAACCTTTGGTGGACGTGGACCAAAGAGGCGCGCCAGATTTTTATCGATGTGGGCCGCGACACGTGGGAGTCCAGCGGACACAACCCCGTGCTGATGCTGGGCCGCATCAGCCCCGCGCGCTTGAAACAGCTCAGCGAAGACAATGGATTTCTCGCCATGCTCGACCGCGTCAAAAAAGACCTCGACGATTACATGAGCACAACCGCGTGGCACGGGCAAACCCACATCCTCAAACGCAAGGAATTCATCGCCTATTTCAGCGCGGAATTCGGGCTGCACGAATGCCTGCCGATTTATTCCGGCGGCCTGGGCTTGCTTGCCGGCGACCATCTAAAAGCCGCGTCGGGCCTCGGCCTTCCGCTCGTGGGCGTCGGGCTTTTTTATTACAACGGCTACTTCCGCCAATACCTCAACCCGGACGGGTTTCAGCAGGAATTTTTGTCGCCCAACGATTTTTACAATCTGCCTTGCACGCTGGAAACCGAGCCCAACAGCAGCAAGCCGCTGATGATCGCCGTCGATTTTCCGGGGCGCAAAGTCTGGGCGCAAATCTGGAAAGTGCAAGTCGGCCGCATTCCGCTTTATCTGCTCGACACGCGCGTGGATGCCAACAGCTCCGACGACCGCACCATCACCGACCAGCTTTACGGCGGCGATCACGAACACCGCATCAAGCAGGAAATCCTGCTTGGTGTCGGCGGCGTGCGCGCGCTGCGAGCGCTTGGCCGCGAACCGGAAGTCGTGCACATGAACGAAGGCCACGCGGCGTTCTCCGCGCTCGAACGCATGCGCATCGCCATCGAAG
>DATGGK010000238.1:0-16874 GCA_035308565.1 Planctomycetota bacterium
CGAAGCGGGCGCGCGGCGATTGAGGTTCTTTAGCTTTTCCATTTGCCCTTCGTTCCATCCGTTGAGTCGTCAGTTCAATCCACAAACAAAAATTCACTGCAATTCAGCATCATCCGGCAGAAGTTTTCCAATCCCTGCTTCGCCGCGTACGTTTCTGAAATATCCATTTCGCGCGCGGACGGTTCGCGCAGCAGCACAAGTTTAAAGACCGCTGAAATGCGCCCGCGCAACGCTGCATCCGTTTTTTCGATGCGCTTCGCGAGTTGTTCGCTTTCGCGCAGCATGAAGGAATCGTTGAGCAGCGCCAGTGCTTGCAACGGCGTCACGGAGACACTGCGCGCGGCGGTGAGCTGCGAGGCGTCGGCGCAATCGAGCGCGTCCATGAACGGATCGGGCAGCGTGCGGTAGATGAAGCGGTACACCGCGCGCCGGCCCGCGCCGGGCGCGTTCCAATCGTATTTGGAGTAATCGACCACCGGCGTCACGTGCGGACCGGGCGTCATTTTGAAGTTCTGCACCGACGCCCCGCTCATTGTCAGATCCAATCGCCCGGAAATTTGCAGGACGGCGTCGTGCACGCATTCCGCGTCGAGCCGCGTTCGATTCATGCGCCACAAATATACATTGTCTGCGTCGATAGCGGCGTTCTTCGCATCGAACGACGACTGGCGGCGATACGCGGCGCTGGTCACAATCGCGCGGTGCAGACCCTTGATCGAACCGCCGCTTTCGAGAAATTCAGAGGCCAGCCAGTCAAGCAATTCCGGATGCGACGGCGCGCCGCCCATGTGCCCGAAATCGTTGGGCGTATCGACGATGCCGCGCCCAAAATGCCAATGCCAGATACGATTGACGGCGGAGCGCCACGCCAGCGGATTTTTCGGATCGCTGAGCCAGCGCGCCAGCGCCGCACGGCGCGCGCCTTCGTCTTTCGGATCGGGCAGCTCGAAACGCGCCTTCAATGTTTGCACGCATGATAAGGCGCCGGGTTGTGCGAGCTCGCCCGGTTTCAAAATCTCTCCGCGCCGAAGTTCGTACACATCGCGCGGCGCGCTCAACGGCTTGTGCGAACCGTCCGCAGCAAAGTCCTTCGCGCCCGCGTATACAAATTTCTGAGCGGGCAACGCGGCTAACTCGCGCGTCAAGTGCTCCTTCAAATAATACCCAGCCGTCGCGGGAGTCTGCTGCGTCTTTACATTCTCCGCGGGATGCGGCGCATCCGTCACACTCAGCCGAAATCGACCAATCACATGCTTGCGGCCATGCTTCTGCTCGAGCACGCAGGTCAGTTCCGCGCCGCCTTCAAAACTGATCGCTTCCTTGAACTCAAACACGGCCCAATGCGGCCTGCCCTCTTCGGGATGAATGCCCCACGCTGTCTCGGGCTTGCCGTCGATGGCGTGTTCGACGGTCCAGCCTGCCTGATTGAAATCCGCCGCCGCGCGCGCAATAGCGACGTTCTTTTTGTCGAGCGGTTTCCCGCGCGGCGCAGCTTCCATTTTGAATTCGCTGAGATGCAGATTTCCATTCTCAGTCTGCCGTCCCGGTCCCTTGAACGGCAGGCTTGCATCGGGCAGCAATTCCAACCGCACCGCCGTAATGTGTTTCAATTCAGTGCGGACAGCGACGGTATACGTGTCCGCATCTGGCAGCTTGCCTGATGCCAACAGCGAGCCGTCTGCTTGCGCGTCGAGTTTTGCGCCTTCCTGTGACGATGCGCTGGCGATTTCCAGCGCGCTCCATTGCGGCGCCTTGGTGTTTGCCGCTTGCGCGCGTTGCTCTTCGCGCCACTTGGAAAATTCAGCGCGCTCGTCGGCACTCAACAACGCTTCAGCTTTCTTTTCATCCAGATTATCCAGCGCGCGCAGCCGCTTCGTGAGTTCCTCGCGCACAGTCCGCACGCGGGGATCGCTGTCGTAGGCGCGGTCCGCCCGGCCCACTCCGGCGAAGACCGCTTGCAGCGCGTAATAGTCCTGCTGCGGGATCGGATCGAATTTATGATCGTGGCAGCGCGCGCAATGCACCGTGCTGCTGGCGAACGTGGACAGTGTTTGCGTCACCATGTCGTCGCGATCCAGGTAATACCCGATCTTGCGGCAAAGCGAATCCTCGCGAATATCGCGCAGCGAACTTTCGTCCCACGGCCCCGCGGCGATGAAGCCCAGCGCGGGCGTCAAATCTGGCTCATCAGGAAACAACGCATCCGCGGCAAGCTGTTCCTGAACGAACCGCGCATAAGGTTTGTCCGCGTTGAATGCCCCGATCAAGTAATCGCGATAACGCCACGCGTTTGGGCGCACGCGGTCCTGATCGTGCCCATGCGTCTCCGCGAAATGCACCGCGTCCATCCAGTGCCGCGCCCAGCGCTCGCCGTAGTGCGGGCTGGCCAGCAGGCGGTCCACCAGCGTTTCATAAGCATCCGGCGCCCGGTCGAGTTCGAGCGCGGCGACGTCTTCGGGCGTCGGCGGCAGTCCGATCAAATCGAAATAAACGCGGCGAATCAGCGTGCGGCGGTCAGCTTCCGGCGCGGGCGTGAGATGCTTCTCACGCAGCGTTTTCAAAATGAACGCATCGATGGGTGTGCGATAAAACGCGCGGTCTTCCTCGGTTACGGGCGGAACCGGCGGCTTCCGCACCGGCTTCAGCGACCACCAATCCAGCCGCGCGTCCTCGCCCGCCAATGCATCCGGCCACGTTGCGCCTTGATCGATCCACGCGCGCAGAAGCCCAATTTGTTCGGCACTCAAGCGGTCGCCGTCCGGCGGCATCAGCTCGTCCGCCTTCACGCCCGCGACGCGCCGAATCAACGGGCTGTCGCCGCTCTTTCCCGGCAGGATATCTTTCTCGTCGCCGCCGCGCAAAGCCGCCGCCTTGCGATCCAGCCGCAAGCCGCTCTTTTGCTTTTTCGGCCCGTGGCAACTGAAACAATTCTTCTCAAAGATCGGCCGAATATCGTGCTCAAAATCCGCCGCGCGGTTGGCCGGCATCGGAATCGTCGTCTCGCCAGGCCAGACCGAATTCGCCAACAGGCATTGCGCCAGGCCCAGACAGATAATCAATGCGCGTTTCATAAATGAAGGGTCTCAAAGATTTGATTATGCAACGCAATGATCAAAAGCCAGTTAATTTTGAAAATGTGGGGCCGCCAGGCGTTAGCTACATTGCTTGAGAATAGACTCAGTCGGGTTAAAGGAGCTTATGCGCGATTTTGCTGTCTGGTACGCGTGCGAATGGCTGATCCGCCGCGCCGCGCGGAAGCAGGCTTGAATCATGCCATCGCTTCCGCAGCGCGAGGGGTTTTGTCCGGTGTCGTTTGTGTGCGAAGCGTGGATACTGTGGCGCGCGGGGCGGAAGGGAGCATAAGCCATGAGAGCGTTGGACTTCGGGTGTGCTTTTGTGGGCGGCCGCGAGTATTTTGTGCGCTGGCGAAGGAACAGTTGCCGCGCCCAAGCCCTCGTTTCAAAACGATTTTTTCAGCGACATGGCTCGGTCGTTCGGTGTCGTGGCGGACGTTGACACGAAAGGCAGGACGCTGGAAGTCAAACGCGAACTTGACGGACAACGCGTGCGTGTGCCGACACGGAATTGCATTTCAGGGATTCGTGGGGCGAATTCGATGCCTGCGTAGGCGCTGTTCAACGCGGACGGATCGTGCTGTCGCCGGGTAATGGCAAAAAGCGCAATGGCATGGCGACGATCCCTCCTGAGTTCGAAGAAGAATTAGAGCGTTATTTCGCGGCGCGTGGGAACCCAAAAGCCAACGAGCCGCTCTTGGTCTCGGCCGACGGCAGCAAATTAGATTTGAGCAATGTCTCATACGATTTTCGGCGGGCTTTGATTCTTTCGACCGTGCATCGCTTCTGGAGTCGCGCCGGCGATCTTGCCGACGAGGCCGACCACATGGCCGTCGCCGAACTGCTGCGTGTCGGCAAGCACCGTGGTTTTGACGGCCCCCCTCCAAAGGACCTCGGGAAAATCGCCAAGCGCAAACGCCGCGTTGAGGTCACCGAGGCTGTTGTTGAACTCATCGGCGCCAACGACAGAAAAGAATCGACACTTATCCCGTTTCAATTTAGCGCGGTTGAACCACTAGGCCGCTCTTTTGAAATTCGCTGTCAACAGATGCGAGCAACTCGTTGAACGCTTCAGCTGCGCTGCGTAATGATTGTTGGGCTCCGGAAAAATCGATGCCAAGTTGTTTGATGCGCTCCGTCAATTGCCCTACCGCCGTTGAAAAAGCCATCAAGGCCGCCTCACGATCCTTGATGCTTTCCGCGACGCCGGCGTGCTCGGTCTCAAGCGCGGCGATCTCATTCCGGTCAATTCCAGCCAACTGGCGGCGGCAGGAGTCAATCTGTTCCTGTGCAAAGGGCGCGCGCACCGCCGACTCCATTAATTCCGGCAGACGTGCCGCTTGAGGCAAGCTTGTGTTGATTGACTTTAGCGTCTGCTCGATCCACGCATAATCGCGTTCGGCATCGGAAAGAATGCGAACCAGCTCGCTGAGGCGGCTGTCGATTTCATTGATGCGCCGCAGCCGGGCAGCATGGCCGATAAAATGGCGACGATACACCGCCGGATCGGTTTGTCGCGCGACATGGCTTTGGTAAACCATGACGCTAGCGGTACGTCGATTAATCCGAGTTTTTGAATAGAACACGCATTATTTTTGAAGCGCGTTCGGATTTGAATCGTACTCGGGACATATCGC
This sequence comes from Planctomycetota bacterium, assembly GCA_035308565.1. Lineage (GTDB taxonomy): Bacteria > Planctomycetota > SZUA-567 > H5-PLA8 > H5-PLA8 > JANXLS01. The sequence goes on from DATGGK010000238.1 coordinate 4,712, forward strand.
TCACGATCCTTCACAATATCGCCGAACTGGATTTTTTTTTACCCATGAAGAGGAGAAAGGACTCTTAAGAACTCATATTGAATCTGGATGGAGTTTCTAACAGCAAGAATCTTCACAACGTAATCAAATCCCAAAACCAATGAGTCTTGGATTGATCTTCTCCGGAATTCTGAATAAGCTTTGCACTAAACTTTCCGGATTTCGACACACATTTTTCAACTTTGCGACATTAGGAGATAGCAACGTAACGCGATTATGATCACAAATTTTGACAGCAATTCATCGCCGGCTTTCAAGGGCCGTGCATTCGGAACGCCGGCTTCCAGCCGGCCGGATGACAGCGTTCCAGTTGAAGCGGGCCGGACGGAAGACGGCGCTCCATTCGATGCGGAGTCGATCGATGCTTGCGAATCAAGAGAATTAACCCCGAATGAAGAATTCATTTCGCTGCTGACCGCGCATCATCGCCGTTTGCTACACTATATCATGACACTGCTGCCCAACCGCCAGGACGCGGAAGATTTGCTGCAGGAGACGACGATCGTTCTTTTTCAAAAATTTTCGCAATTCAAGCCGGGCACAAGTTTTTTTGCGTGGGCCGCTCGGATTGCTTATCTCAAAGTACAAAACCTGCGCCGTTGCGCGGCGCCGCCCGCGGTGCTTTTTGACGAGCAGGTGTTGTCTGCGCTATCGGAGGAGGCGATTGAAGAATCGCACACGTACGATTTGTCCGAGTCGCTTCGCTCGGCGCTGCAAGAATGCCTTGGTAAATTAGCCGCGGGGGATCGAGCGCTGGTTTTGCGGCGCTATGAAATCGGCGCCACCGGCAAGAGCTTGGCGCAGGAATTCAACCGGCCGGAGAATTCAATCAGCAAGTCGCTGGGGCGGATTCGCATCGCTCTGCTCAATTGCGTGGAGCGCAAAGTGCCTCGCACTGGAGGTGCCGCATAATGCGCGAGTCATGGATAGCCGAATTGGATGCGCTCCTTCTCAAATTGGACGACGAGGCGCTCGAGCTTGGAGAAGTCCGTCGTCTGAACGAATTGCTGGCTACCTACCCTGCGGCGCGGCGGCGATACCGCCTGTTTATTCACATGGACGGCGTGCTAAGCTGGGAACATCAAATTGATCGCGCGGATGCAGCGCCCGCCAATGCGATTCCAGAATCAGCGGCAATTGACAGCGCAAGTGCGGTGGCTGTGGAGAACGCGGCGATTGTTCCAGAATGTTCGCTGCGTGCAGGAGAATTGCCGCCAAGAAGAATTGTGCCGGCCAGAACACGCGTGTCGGCGCAAAAGCGCTGGCGGAATTACGTTGCGTATTCGATTGCGGCGGCGGTGCTGCTGGTTTTGCTGTTGGGCGGCGTTCATTATTTCTTCCCGGGTGCGCCGATCACGACGGCTCCAGTTGCGGCGCAGGAGCGCGACATTTTGGAGGCGGGAGTCGATCCTGTTTGGGGCGAATCGAGCGGTGGAATTCGGGATGGCGAGGCGCTGAATTCAGCGCCTCTGGTGCTGCGTTCCGGTCTAATCCAGGTGCGTCTGCGCAACGGCGTGTCGATGATCGTCGAAGGTCCGGCGCAGTTTCAGTTGCTCAACTCGAATCTCTTGCTGCTGAATATGGGCCGTTTGTCGGCGCGAGTTCCGGCGCGGGCACGCGGATTTTCCGTGCAGACATCGTCGGCTCGAATTGTGGATTTGGGGACTGAATTTGGCGTCGAGGCTCGCGCGGACGGTTCGACGCATTGCGAAGTTTTTCTAGGCACGATCGAAGCGCATGCGTTGCGCGCGTTCGATTCCGGGCCGGCGACGCTGACACTATCGGCCGGCGATGCCGCGGACGTGCTGGCTGAATCGCGAAGCGTCGATGTGGCTGACAGCGTACCGGAAGATTTCGTGCGCGATCTGACCCAAGCGCGCTATCCGATTAAGCTGGCCAACACGGGCATTGGGTTGAACGAAGGCGACGACGAGCCGAATTGGCGGATTACAAAAAAGAGTTTCGATCCAGCCTATCAACCGCAGCAGGCGGTGGTGAAACGTTACGACGAAGCGACGCACGTCAACGATCCGAAAAAGTCGCAGTGGATTTCAACGACCAGCCGCATGGCGACGGCCGATCCGGTGGGCTATTACACGTTTCAAACGCATTTCGACATGAACGGCTTGGATCCCGCGACGGCCGTGATTCACGCGCATGTGCTCGTAGACGACGGTCTCGTGGACGTATTGATCAACGGCAATACGACGGGGGAAAATGTGCCGGTCGATCCAGGTGACGGCCGCGGCGTCGGCGAGATTGTGCTCAGAGGACTATTCAAACCCGGCATCAACACGCTGGATTTTGTCGTTTACAACAAGCCAAACGCGTCAATTCGAAATCCGGTGATGTTGCGCGTGGAATTTAACGGACGGGCGGCGAAGAATTGAAGGAAGCCAAACGAACGGGAAGTGGCATTGCAGGCAGGAACGCCTGCGCGTGTGTTGATTTCTAACTAACTAAAGGTACTGCGCCATGCAAAATCAGGAAAAGGTCGCTCGAAACAAGAATTCCGCCATACGCGTCGCCAGCGCAGTGCTGGCATGCGTGGCGCTGCTGGCCATGCGGCACGCCAGCGCTGCGGCGGTGGCGGATGGCTCTTCGGCAACGTTTACCGCGGGTACAAATGGTTATCAGGCCCAGGTGCCCAGCACCTCGCAAAATCTTCTCGCTGGCGTGACTCCCGTGCTGACCGGCGTCGCGGCGTCCGCCTTGGGGCAAGGCGGTGGTTCCAATAATTTGGCGTTGCTGACGGACGGCTCTTACGGAACAGTCCCTGCTTCAGGCGGTGGAAATACAACCGAAGTCACCATTCCCACTGCTGCAGTCGTTACCTACACACTGCCTGCCGCGGGCGGTTACTACATTGGGTCGATCGATGTTTTTTCGGGATGGGGCGACAACGGGAGAATGCAGCCACGATTCACGGTCAGTTATGCCACCGTGGCAGCGCCCACGACGTTTGTCACCATCAGCACGGTCGCTTACAATCCCACGGGCGTCAATAGCGCATGGATACACATTTGCGATTTGGGCCTGAACGGTGTGGCAGTCGGGACGATTCAGTTTTCGTTTGCCGCTACACAGGAGAACGGTTACGTCGGGTACACGGAGTTGGCGGTGGGCGGCTCCGAAGTTGACCATTCGGCGTCGTTTACCACGGGATCGAACGGCTATCAGGCGAATGTGCCTGCGACCTCACAAAATCTGCTTTCCGGAGTGACGCCCGTCAACACGGGAACAGCCGTTACGGCGCAAGGCGGCGGCTCGGGTACGCTCTCGCTGCTGACGGACGGCTCTTACGGCACTGTGCCCGCGGCGGGCAGCGGAAGCCCGACAGAAGTCACAATTCCCAATGGCGCAATCTTGACCTACACGCTCCCTGCGCCTGGCGGCTATAACATCTCCGAAGTCGATGTGTTCACAGGCTGGGGCGATAACGGCAGAGCGCAGCCGCGAGTTACGGTCAACTATGCCACCGTCGCCGCACCGACCGTGTTTAACCGGCTGGGGTCGATCGCGTACAATGTCGGCACTGTTAATTCCACGTGGGTCCAGCTCAATAACCTGGGCCTTGGCAGCGTGAATGTCGCGGCGATTCAGTTCGTCTTTCCCGCGCAGCAGAACGGCTATGTCGGGTACACGGAATTGTCGGTGCTGGGGACGCAAGCCACAACCGTGTCCACCTGGACGGGCACAACCAGCAGCGACTGGGGCGTCGGCACGAACTGGCAGTCCGGCAACATCCCAAATACTTTCGATACGGACATCTTTGGGACGCCGGGCGTCACCGGGACGGTCGATCTCGGCACGGCGAACCGCAGCGCTGCCGGCCTGACGTTTTTGGGTGGCGTCAACACGACCATCGGAAGCACCAACAGCTTTCATTTGACGCTGGATAACACCTTGAATTCCGCCCCGGCCTCAGTCAACGTGGCTGGCATCAATTCCATTAATGTGCCGGTCGTGCTGAATTCCAATCTGGCGCTCACGGCATTGGGCATCGGAAGCCTCACGTTTAGCGGCGCCATTTCTGAAAACTCCGCCGGCAGAGTCTTGAACGCGAATGCCGGAGGCACCACCATCTTTTTGGGCTCGGCAAACACCTATACCGGCGGCACCACGCTGAGCGCAGGATTGCTCAACGTCGTCACCGGGGCGTTAGGCACAACCGGGAACATCACATTCGGCGGTGGAACGCTCCAATACGCAGCCGGAACCGCGTCGCCTCAGGATTTTTCCGGGCGCATCAAATCCAGCACGGCTGCGATATCCGTGGACGTCAATGGCAATTCGGCGCTCTTCGCCAGCGTGCTGGACGCCAGCAATGGGGGCGGGCTAACGCTCAACAGTTCAGCCGCCAACGGCGTTCTGACGCTTTCTGCCGCGAATCAATATGGCGGCGCGACGACGGTATCCAGCGGCACGCTGAAACTGGCTAACGCCGCGGCCATTCCCAATGCGGCGGCCGCCGGAGCGAACCCGGTGAACATCGCCGTCGGAGCGACGCTGGATCTCAACACGAATTCGGCGGCGTTGAACAGTTTGAACGGCGCCGGCACCGTCGATACGCTCGCGGGAGGCACACCGACGCTCACGATTGGCGGCAATAATGACAACAGCGCGTTCAGCGGTGTCATCCGCAATTCTGCGGGTGCAGTGTCTTTGGTGAAAGCAGGCACCGGAACGGCCACGCTCAGCGGCGTGAACACTTTCACCGGCACGACGGCGGTCAATGGCGGCCAGCTGAATTTGATGGGCACGGGAAGCCTGGCGGCGGGCAGTGCCGTCATCGTGTCCGCAAACGCGGTATTGACTGGAACCGGCGCTGCAAACGGCACCGTGACCGTCAACGCCAGCGGGCATGTTGCACCGGGACAGAATACCGCCGGCAACGTCGGCGGCTTCGGCAAGCTGAGCGCCGGAAATCTGGTGTTGAACGCGAACTCTGTTTTGGATTTGGATGTGGGAGGCAGCGGCGCATCCGATCTCGTCGCCGTGACGAACACGCTGACGCTGCCGGCCTCCGGTACGGTCACGGTCAACGCGGCATTTGCGCTGGGATACGGAAACGGGACCTACAAAATTGTCAGCTTTGGCTCGCTGGTGAATACGTTTACGCCAGGAAAGTTCGTGCTGAGTTCCACGCCGGCGGCGACGGGCGGAACCTACACTTTTGTGCAAGGCGCCAATGAGATCGACTTGGTCATCTCCGGCGCGAGCACGGCGGGCGGCGTCTTCTCGACGGCGTACCTCGGCGCGGGAAATTTCGATACAACCGTTGGCTTGACCCCCGGCAAGACGTTCCTGAACGCCGTCAATTCGGGCGGAGCCGCCCTCAGCATCAACGGAATTCCGTTTGACGCCAGTCCGACTGCCGCGACTTCGGGGCCGACTTATTCCGTCACCGGACAACCTAGCTTTGGCACGCCCGGACCCACCAACAACGTGTTGGGAAATCTCGGAACTGCCCTCGCGGATTTCACCTACGGCGGCACGCCGGTGAACTTGAATTTGAGCAGTTTGGTGAACGGCCAAACCTACATTCTCACGCTTTACGCGCGGTCCTTTGATACAGCAGGCCTGCGCGTGCAGAACGTCACGACCTCCGACGGCGCATCGACATCCTATGATGTGGATTTGGGCGCGCCCTCGCAAGGTTATGGCAACTTGCTGCGCTACACATTCGTCGCGGGAACGACCAGCGAAACACTGGTGTTTACGGCGGTCAATGCAGCCAACCCGCTCCATCTGTACGCCTTCAGCACGGAGCAAGTCTTCAACAACAGCTACACGGGTGGAAGCACAGCTTCGACGGCAACGTTCTCGATCAGCCCGCCCAATGGCGCCGGCTCCAACGCGCTGTTCCCGCCTCAAAACGCACCGACCACCTTCACGTTGGACATTCCGCTGACGATCGGGCACGTCGAACTCGATGGCGCCAACGCGTGGACCTTCAGCGCCACGGCAGGAAATTCAGCGACGTTCCAGGCGGACACGGGCGGTGTTTCGGTGCTGGCGTCGGCGGCCGGATCGCACCTCATCAGCGCGCCGATCGTGCTGCAAAACAACATCGTGAAGCTGGGCGGCGGAACGCTCTCATTGCAGGGCGGCGTCTCGGGGACTGGCAATCTGATGGTTAACACCGGATTGCTCATTCTGGGCAGCGCGTCCAACACCTATACCGGCTCGACGGTCGTCAGCGGCGGCACTTTGCAAATTTCCGATCCCAATGCGTTGGGAACCACGCCTAATGTGGCCGTGAGCGGCACCGGCGTTTTCGATTTGCACGGCGTCACTCCGGCGAATCCGATTCCGGCGTCCTTTGGCGGGATCGGCCTGGGCGCGGGCTCGCTCACCAACAGCGCTTCCAGCGCGGCAACGTACCCGGGTGACATCACATCCACCGGCGCGTTCACGATCGGCGGCGTGGGCGACATCACGCTCAGCGGCGCTGTCTCGGGCACCATCACCAAAATCGGAAACAACACGCTAACGCTCAGCGGCGTCACCGACAACGCCAACCTGACCCTCATCGTCAGTTCCGGAACGGTAGTCTTAAACAAAACGAGTTCAGCCACCGTGCACGCGGTGGGTACAAATGGCACGCTGATCATCAACGGCGGCACGGTCAAGGTTTCAGGCAGCGGCGGCGATCAGATCGCTGACTCGGGCAGCGTGATCGTCAACTTGAATGGAACCCTGGATTTGAACGGCTTAAGCGAAGCGTTCGACTCGCTGTCCGGTGCGGGCATTGTGACGAACAACGTCGCCGCCACCACGGCGGCGTTGACGCTCGGAGCCAACGGCGGCGGGTCGGCGTTCGCTGGAATCGTTCGGAATGGCGCTTCAGGCGCGGGTGTCGTGAGTTTCACGAAGAGCGGTGCCGGGACGCAGTCCTTTGCCGCGGCTCAAACATATACGGGGCCGACAACCGTCTCCGGCGGAACGCTGGCCATGAGTGCCGCGTCATCTTCCGCGGCTGCTCACTACAACTTCGACAACAACGATGCCAGCGATTCCAGCGGCAATGGCAACGCTGGAGCGTTGGTCGGCACTCCAGCTTTTGGAACCGGCGTCTTCGGTTCGGCAGTCAAGTTCAATGGCACTTCGCAATACGTCACAGTGCCGAACTCAGCGAACTTGCAGATCAGCGGCAATTACACGGTTTCGCTATGGTTTAATCAGGCCACGTTGACGCAAGTTGCGAATCCGACGCTGTTCGCAACGCGAAACGGCGGCAATTTCACTTTTGATTTGCAGTACAGCCCTGCCAGCGGGAAATTCCACGCGGACATCGGCACGGGCGGCGCGTGGCTCACCACAGGAGCCGACAGCAGCGTGGTGAGCGTGCCCGCGAACACCTGGACGATGGTTACCTACGTGGTAACGCCGGCGGGCTACACCGTCTACCAGAATGGCGGCGTTAACATCGGGAGTGGAACGTTCGCCGGAACGCCGGTGCTTAACACGGCCGCCACGTTCATCAGCATGGGCGCGCAGCAGGAAGGCACGGGGGCGTATACAGCGAACACGTACTTCAACGGCGCCATTGACGAAGTGAACGTCTTCAATTCCGCTCTTGCGGTGAGCGACGTGAAGGTGCTCTATAACGCCGGCCAGGCCGGAGGCGTTCCAACCACGTCCGGCACCCTGCCGCCGCAGTCCGTTGTGAGTCTTAACACAAGCGGCGCGACATTGAACATCGCGGGTAATTCGCAGACCGTTGCATCGTTCACCGGTGTCACCGGCACATCCCTCGTGCTTGGCGCGTCGGTATTGTCTTTGGGCGGAGATAATTCTTCTACGACATTCGACGGCATTGCCTCGGGCAGCGGCGGCTTGACCAAAGCAGGTACAGGCACATTCACGCTTACCGGCGCAAATACATACACAGGATTGACCACGGTCAGCGCCGGCACGCTTGCCGTAAACAATTCCGGCACAATCGTCGGCGGCGTGACAGTGAGCGCGAACGCGGTGCTGCGCGGAACGGGATCGGTGGGCGGAGCGACGGTGGCGGGAATGATCTATCCGGGAACAGCGTTGTATACGGATGCCAATCCGGCGATGAATGCCAACCAGCTCATGGTCGTAACAGGCGTGGGTGGCGGGACCGTCGATTTAACCAACGGGAAGCTGGGGATTTTGCTGGCGCCGGGGAGCGGCGGCGGATTTGTGACGCAACTTTTCGTTCCCAGCGGCGGCGTAACGCTGAGCAATTCGACGCTATCGGTGGCTGTGCAGGCCGCGACCGGGCCGAACACGTACGGCTCAGCGGGAACGCAGTACACGATTCTTTCAAATCCGACCACAAGCATCACCAATTCGTTTACGACCTTGAAAGGCGCGTCGATTCTTGGCTCGAGTCCGACGTTTCAAGTGCATTATTTCAACGGCGGGCCCGGCGGGATTGAAGTGACCGACGGCGGCCTCGCGGGCGGCACGCTGAAAGATTCCAGCAACACGATTACGCCTGCGGACACGGTGGTGCTGACGTACAAAGGCGGCGCGGTGACGCCAGTTAAATTGGACGGCTTTGCCGCTAAGCGCGAGGGCGCGGGAGTGCTGGTGTCGTGGAACGCGGTTTCGGAATTTCAGAACGTGGGGTTCAACGTCTATAGACGTAATTCAAAATTCAAAATTCAAGATTCAAAATTAACGGATGCATGGAAACGCGTGAACGCCACGCTAATCGCTGGACGAATCACGAATGCGGATTTCAAGACGTACCGGATTTACGATTGGTCGGCGTTTGAGCCGTGTGAGTACAAATTGGAGAGCGTGGGCGTGCGGGGCGACGTGGAGAACTACGGGCGCATTGCGGAAGTTCCGTACGAAGATGCTGGCGAGGCACTGAGCGGCGACGCATTGGATGCGGCGGTAAACAGCGTGGCGGAGGCGGCGCACGCTGAGCGAGGGCAACAACTCAGCGCGGCGTTCGCACGAACAACCGCCAATGAAGCGAACCAGGAATTGCAGTCCGCACAGCCAAACGCAAACACGCGCCGCGAGGAAGCAAGTACGAGCCGCGACCACGAGGGAGCGGGAAAGCGCGCTGCGGCCAGTTTGACGTACAAGGAAGACGGCACATTGGCGCTGGCCGGCACGGCGCGCGATTTGAGTGCAACGCGAGCCGTGGTGCAGGCCACTCGCCTGCACGACTCGCAGGCGGGCCCCGTTTCACTGAACGCGGCGGCGGGCGCGCGCTGGTTCTCGGCGCTGCCGGCGAAAACGGGGGCGAACTTTACGGCGGCGCGCGTGCAGTACCGCGACGCGGGTGTGCTGCGGATTTCGCAGGCGTCATTACCGGCGGGATTCAACATCAATCACGTGGCGATTCAGCGCGAAGGGCGCGCCTTAACGCCGCTGGCGATGACGAGCGACAGCCTGATTGTCTATGGCGCCGGTTACGCCGACGACTACACGGACAAAGACGCGCTGTTCCTGCGCGCCACGAACGCGGCGACCAACAGCGGGCAGGCACTTCATGCGACGGGATTGTTTGCGGGAAATACCGCAGTGAACGTCACCAGTCCCGCGACCGCGACGGCGGACTATCACGACGTGTATTTCGATTTCAATCTGCGGCCATACACGTTCGCGCCGTGGTTCTCGAGCCAGTATTTGACCAACGGTTCGACGCAGAGTTTCACGCTGGAAACGCCCGACGCCAGTTCCGGGCCGGGATCGTTGACCGTGCAGTTGTGGAGCTTGACGGAAACCGACGGCGTACCGGCCGATCATGCGCTGCAAGTGTTCATCAACGGCCAGCCCGCGGGGCAAACCACTTGGAGCGGCGGGAACAAAATGTTGGAATTGTCGTTCCAGGCGGGTTCCGGCGCGTGGGTGGCGGGGACGAACCAAATCGATTTGGTGACGCCGGACCTTCCTGGCGTGGACAGCCAGATATGTTTCCTGCATGCGCTGACAGCCAGCTACACGCGAAGCCTCAATGGCGCGGCTCCGTTGAGCATTCATAATCTGACGCCGTTGACGCAGCGCTACGAAGTCAGCGCCGTGCCGAGCGCCGACGCCTGGGTTGTGGACGCGCGCTACCCGGACCGCGCGGCGCTGGTCGCGTACGAATCGCTCGCGCAAGCGGACGGGACGTACACGCTGCGCTTCGACGCGGCCGCAGGTGGAACGGGCGAATACCTCGTTGTTCCGGCGGGACAGGAAAATCAGCCGCTGTCGGTCGTCAAGCGCATGGTGAAGGCGCTCAAAGGAACTCCATACCTCGCGGTCGGGCCGATGCAGTTTGATGCCGGCGTGCAAAATCTGTTGGCGCTGCACACGAAAGAGGGTTTGAAAGCGCAATTTGCCGATCAAGAGCAGTTGTTCGATTACTACAACTACGGGCGCTACGGCCCGGCGGGAATTCAGAACGCGGTGCGCGCGACGCGACCGCAATTCGTGTTGCTCGTAGGAAGAACTACCTACGATTACCGCAATTATTCGGGTTTGAATGTCGATCCGCTGTGCCCGACGTTTCTGGTTTCAACGACGTTCTGGTCGCAGGCGACGTCGGATTCGATGTACGGCGATTTGGGGCTTGGGATTCCGCAGGTTGCGGTGGGAAGACTGCCTGTCAACGACACGGCGGAACTCGGCGGTGCAGTGTCGCGCATTCTCGGCTACAACGGAATCGCGAGTTCGAACATGCGCGTGCATGCGGTCGCCGACAGGGCCGATGCGGAAGCCGGCGATTTCCCCGCGCAAGCGGCGCAGCTGGGAGCGGCCAATCCTGAATTTGCGTGGCAGCCGAATTATTTGGGAGTGACGTATCAGAGCGCGCCGGAAGTGACCGATGCGATGACTGCGGCGGCGAACGGCGGCGCCGATTTGCTTCTGTACCTCGGCCACGGGAACGCCGTGCGATTGGGCGCGGAGGTGCCGCGCATTCTCGATACGGACTCGGTCCAGGCGTGGACGGGCAACGTCGTTTTCCTGCAAGCGACCTGCACGGCAAACTGGATGGCGAAGAACGAGCAGGGCTATCGCAGCATTGCCATTCAGGCGCTGGTGCAACCGCAGGGAGGAATTTCGGCGAGCATCGGTTCATCGACGTACATGGATGCCGATTACGCGGTAGATTTCATGCAGCAACTGATGTCGGCCGCGAACGGTTCCAACACGCGCTGGGGCAGCGCGCTGATGAAAGCGCAGCAATGGGCGTACCAGAACGGCGACGCCACGGGGTTCTACTCGGACCTCGGCAAGACCGAACAGATCTTCGGCGATCCAGCGATGCGCGTGTTCGGACCGCCGGCTTCCAGCCGGCCCGCGGCGGCGGGCAAGCCGATTCAATCGGGACAATTCTAGCAATTGGTTAAAGAGCGAGGGCTGACGCCATCATGAACATGCGATGTTTGAAAACGAAGCACGTGGTCTGGGAAGAGCTGGACGGACAAACGCTCTTGATCGATTCGCGGGACGATTCGGCGTGGCTGCTCAATGAGTCCGCGGCGCAAATCTGGATGCGCTGCGAAGCTGAAAGCGTGGAACAGATCGCGCGGCAATTGGCGCGCGCGACGCGGGAGCGATTGGCGCAGATCGAAGAGGACGTGTGCGGATTCATCGACGCGCTACGCGCGAGAGGATGGGTTCGGCGGGCGCAGACCGCGGGCGAGGGTATGGCGGCGGAGGAATTGGCGTTTGAATCCAATTATTCCGCGCCACGCCTGAAACTTTTTTCATTGGCGAGCGGGCCGCGGCGCCGGCCAAGTCCGCGCGGCAACAGCGGACCAGGGTAAAGGTTTCAGACTCGGTGCGAGAATGCGCAACCGCCGGCCGGCAATCTCCGCCATCCACCCGTCACAGCGCCGCGGCGTCACGCTGATCATGGTAGCCGGCGTGCTCTCGATTATCGCGGCCACGGGCGCGGGATTCTATTCGCTTGCAAGCAATGTTCGGCGCTGCCGGCAGCCAGAATCGCCCGTGGGGAATCGACTCAAGACATCCCCGGCACGCCGCCATCCGGCGCGCCGGGGACGAAGCGCAGAGCGACACAAACGAGCAATCTCGAAAGGCAACCCCAGACCGAGAACTCGCCCACGCCAGATCGCCCAGACAGGTCCTTGAGGGGACCTGGTACGGTTGAAATGGACGGAAGCCGGAGCCT
>DATGGK010000239.1:0-2813 GCA_035308565.1 Planctomycetota bacterium
GCAAAAATTGACGCCGATGCGCGGCGAAAAGAATTACATGAAGTACATCCCGCTCGGCGTGGGCGTGATTATTCCGCCATGGAATTTCGCGGCGGCCATCATGGGCGGCATGACGCTCGCGGCCATCGTCACCGGAAACACGGCGGTGGTGAAGCCTTCGAGCGACTCGCCGACTATCGCGGCGATCTTCATCGACATTTTGTACGAATCGGGCGTGCCGCGCGACGTGGTCAGCTTTTTCACCGGCCCGGGCGGAACCGCGGGCGAAGCGCTCGTCAATCATCCGAAGACGCGCTTCATCGCCTTCACCGGCTCGAAGGAAGCGGGCCTGCGCATCAGCGAACAAGCTGCGCGCAAGCAGCCGGGGCAGGTGTGGATCAAGCGCACGGTGCTCGAGATGGGCGGCAAGGACGCGATCGTCGTCGACGACGAAGCCGATCTCGACGCGGCGGTAGAAGGAGTTGCGGTATCAGCCTTCGGATACCAGGGACAGAAATGCTCGGCATGCTCGCGCGCGATTGTCTCGGAAAAAATCTACGACAAGTTCCTCGAGAAGCTGGTCGAGCGAGTGCGCAAAATTAAAGTGGGCCCGATCGAGGATCCGCAGAATTACATGGGCCCGGTAATCAACGAAGCATCGATGAAATCAATTCTGGGCTACATCGACGCCGGCAAAAAAGAAGGTCGCCTCGTCGCGGGAGGGAAGCGCGCCGAAGGCGACGGCTATTTCATCGAGCCAACGGTTATCGCTGACGTCGATCGCAAAGCGCGAATTTTCCAGGAAGAGATTTTCGGCCCGGTGCTAGCCGTGTCGAAGGCAAAAGATTTTGACGACGCGCTATCGATGGCCAACGACACAGAATTTGGCCTGACGGGCGCGGTCTACTCGCAGAACCCCGAAAAAATCGAACGCGCCGCAGAAGAATTTCACGTCGGCAACTTGTACATGAACCGCAAATGCACCGGCGCCATGGTCGGCGCCCATCCATTCGGCGGCTTCAATATGTCCGGCACGGATTCAAAATCCGGCGGCCAGGATTACCTGCTGCTGTTCCTGCAAGCAAAAACCATCGCCGAAAAAGAAGGCGCCACAAAATAACGCGGCTCCCTCTTTCGTACCGCTGGCGTCTCGCCGGCGTTTTTTGAATTTGCTTTTGTAGCGCTGGTCTTGCGCGCTTTTGCGTCCCGATGTTTTCATCGGGGAGACCAGCAGGGGTTTGATTTTGATGACGCGAGGAAACCCTGCCACCCTGAAGGGTGGCGCTACATAAGGCACGCGAATCGCGTTACGGCGCCGTTGCCGAATAGCTCGATTCCGGCACGGGCTTCATCTTGAAGACGCCGCGCAAAATTAAATACGCGACTGGGCCGGACGCCAGCAGCCACGGCGCCCAGCGCCAGACGTAGTCTTCACTCTGCGCGATTTTCAGCGCGCACAAAATCACCGGAAAAATCAGAACGTAAGCGAGGCCGAGAGAGCCGCCGGGGATGCGGAAGCTGCGCGGCGCGCCCGGCAATTTCGCGCGCATGCGCCACGCTGCGAACAGCGTGAGAATCGTGGTCGCGATGCGCGTCCAGATGTAGATGTTCACCAGATCTTCCACTTGATATTTCGCGAGGATGCAGTAGACCAGCGCGGAGACGGCAATGGCGCGCGCGGGCGTGCGATAGCGCGGATGAATTTTGCCGAGCCACGCGGGAAGGTAGCCGTCTTCGGCCATCGTGGCGGGAATGCGCGTGGTGTAGAGAATCGTGCTGTTCGAGAGTGACGCGGTGCCGATCATTGCGGCGATGAGCATTGCGGCGCCTAGCCACGGGCCGCCGATGAGACGCGACGCGGTGACGATGTAGTCCGTCTTCCATTCCTGCCAATTGCCGAGCGCGGCGAGAGCGAGCGTGGTGGGGAGAATGTAAGTGAGGACGTTGAGCGGCGTCATCCAGGCGAGCAGGCGCACGAAAGTGCGCTGCGAATCTTTCATCTCGCCGGTCATGCTGGAGAGCTGTTCGTAACCGGCGTAATTCCACATCGCGAGCGCGAGGCCTTTTCCGAAGACGCTGCCGAACGGCTGGCCGGGCGGGGTGAAGGGAAGCACGGGATTGTAGTGCAGCTTGAAGAGCGCGACGATGCAGAGCCACGCGACAGGAATCAGCACGGCCACGAGTAGCGCGACGGAAAGCCAGCCGGCCACTTGGATGCCGCGCGCATTGAGGTAAGACAACACGCACAGCGCGAGGCACGCGCCGAGCCACTTCACGTTACCGGTGATCCATGGAAAGTACGAACCGAGGTAATCCATCAGCAGCACACCATAGAGGCTGTTGAGCAGGAAAGTGCCGGTCCAATTCCACCAACCGCATTGGAAGCCCCAGAAATCGCCGAACGCGGCGCGGCTCCAGCGATAGAAGCCGCCTTGCACCGGGAGAAGACTATTGAGTTCAGCGGCGGCGAGCGAAATCGGAATGCTCCAGAAGAGCGGGACGAAGGTGAGAAAGACCAGCGCCATGCCGGGGCCGGAGCTGTGAAAAATTTCTTCGTAACCGAAGGGACCGCCGGCGGTGTAGCCGTAAAAAAGCGCGAGGAGCGGCAGAAAGCCGATCTGACGGAGGCGAGCGGTGGATTCAGCGAGGGGCGCGGGTGTGTTTTCGGGCGCAGATTTTGGCATCGAGCCGGGGTGGAACGGGCGGCATGATATCGGCCTGCTCGGGGCTTTTCAATTCAAAGTTTTGCTTGACGCACAGAGGCGGGGCGCAAGAGAATGCAGCCGCTCCCGCGTCGTTCCAGACTATCAAGAAGGCGTCCCAATCATGCGCAC
>DATGGK010000240.1:0-17744 GCA_035308565.1 Planctomycetota bacterium
AATACGACATCGAAGGCGAAATCGCCCGCGGCGGCGTCGGCGCCGTCTTCCGCGCACGCGAACGCGACTCCGGAAAACCCTTCGCCCTCAAAGTCCTCATCGACGGCGACGATGTCGGCGAAACCGAACGCGACCGCTTCCGCCACGAATGCGAAACCGCCAAAGCCCTCTCGCTCCCCGGCATGGTCCACGTCCACGAAGTCGGCACGCACGACGGCCGCCCGTACATGGCCATGGAACTGGTCGAAGGCAAATCGCTCGACAAGGTCATCAGTGAGCGCACACTCACCGTCAACGATTGCCTCGTCCTGATGAAATCCGTCGCCGACACTGTCGGCGCGCTGCACGAAGCTGGCTACGTTCACCGCGACATCAAACCCGGCAACATCCTGCTCGATTCCTTCGGCACGCCCAAAGTCGCCGACTTCGGCTTGGTCAAATCGCTCGACGAAGTCACTCGCATGACCGCCTCGGGCCTCGTCTGCGGCACGCCCGCTTACATGTCGCCCGAACAAGCGCGCGGCGAAGGCAAAAACGTGGAACCGCGCTCCGATGTCTGGGCGCTCGGCGCCGTCCTCTACGAAATGCTCGCCGGCGAACCGCCCTTCAAAGCCGACAACGCGCTCAAATTAATGCTGCGCATCACCAAGGAACAGCCGCGCAAACTCACCAACGCCAATCGCAAAGTTCCGCGCGATGTCGAAGCCATCGTCAACAAATGCCTGGAGAAAAATCCAGCCCGCCGCTACGTCAACGGCCGCGCGCTCGCCGTCGATTTGGGCACCTTCCTCGAAGGCGGTAAGTTGGAACTCACCACCGAATCGAAGATGCAGCGCATGTTGGCCGCCGCCGCAAAAAATCGCGCGAAAATCGTCCCCAGCGTCGCCGCGCTCATCGCCATCGGCATCATCGGCATCGTCGCGCACGCCATCTTCGCCGGCCGCAGCGCCGCGCCGCTGATCGAACAAGGTTTCGCCACGCTCAAAGAAACGCCCGGCAACGACGACAAAAAACTCCAGCTCGCCCAGCGCAGCTTTCAGGACGCCATCGCCCTCGAACCGCAAAACGGAAAAGCATACCTCGGCTTAAGCTTCAGCCTCGCCCGCCGCGGCATCGACCAATCCGCGCACCGGATCTTAAATCCCAAATTCGTCGAAGAAGCCTTCCGCGCCAACGACTACGCCGCCAAACTCGACCCCGCGCTCCAAGCCGACTCGCTCGCCAGCGCCGCCAAGTACTACACCTGGCTGGGCCGCAACGTCAACGCCGCCGCCAAGTGGGAACAACTCGTGAGAAGCAACCCCAAAAACCTAGACTTCCGCAACGCCTTGGCCCTGTCCTACTGGAACGCCGGAGTAGAAGTCCGCGACCCCAAATATTACCAGCTCGCCGTCACTGAATTCAAAACGATTCTGGCGGCCAAGCCCGACTACCCAAAAATCCAGGACTACATCAAAAACATAGAACACAATTTCCTGGTCCAATCCAACAGCGGCAGCGCCGTCGGCATGGCCGGGCAACATTAAATCAAAATCTTTTTCGATTTTGCATTTCGGATTTCGCCATTACAGTAATTGCCAATGGAGTTTCCGAAAGACTATCCAAAGTCATGTCCGCCCGACGATGCCACACTTGCCGACGGCGTCGTGTACCATTTGGTCAAGCCGCCTGATCTTACCGATCCAGAGAACTTCGTTCCTTTGGCGCGAAAAAATCCGAAAAAATGGGCACAAAACTGTCAGGCACACGGGCTTTCTGTGTTAAAATCCAGGCAAGCGGCGTTGGCCGCGGTCAAGCAGCAGCTGTTTCAAAAACGGGGCTTCACCGCGGTCGCTTCCGCGAGTTTGACAAATGACCGTGGAAAAATCGCAAAAACGGGCGGCCCAAACCATTACACGTGGTGGGTCGCGACGGGAATCCCCGCTCACGTGGGATTCGCGATTATCAAAGAAGATTAAAGTGTGGTAGAGTTGGCGGTATGAAGGACCATTTGATGTTTGCATTGCCAAAAACAAAAGAACTCGGAACCCTCTCCCTCGTCGAAATGCTCATCGACTACGAGGGCCCGCAACTAGCCGTGTGCCGCAACGAACGCGCGGAGCTCTTTCTCGCGTCGCTGTTGTCGGCTGAAGATGATCGCGAAGAGTGGCTCTACACGCCCATCAGCGAATCGCGTTTCAAGGATTTGGTACAAGGCCGAATAGACACGCGAACGGCAACCATCGCCGAACCGAACCGGCACTACGTTAAAATCGTATTGCCCGAATCCGGAAGTCCCGCCGTGACTACCGATTTGATCCGCAACTTGGACACTTCGGACATCCCAGTCGCCGGCGGCTATCTCACCCTCCCGAAAACTCAGAAATCGTCTAGGAAGAACGCACTCAAAAAACCGTCGAAACCGCCTGCTCAATCCAAGCCCTCAGCCACCGTTCCTGTCCACTAACCAACAACGCCGCGCCGCTGCATAGGAGCAGTACTCGGCTGCCGCCGCGAACCGTCTATAAGGCGGCATTGACTCCGCGAAAGGAACTCCCATGCCCGATTCACCAAAACCAAAACTCGGCCTCCACACCGTTGTCGCTCACCCCATGTTCGGCGCCGGCCGCATCGTCGCTTACGAAGCCGACACGTACGTGGTGCTCTTCAAAGGCGGTGAAGCCAAACGCGTCGCGTTCAGCTTCGAAGCCATGACCGCCACCGAACCCGCCGGCGATCCGCAGTTCGATCAGCTCAAACAAGCCGTGCGCGAAGTGCTCGGCGATTACGGCTGGTTGGACGTCGATCTCGAATTGGCCAAACGCTGGACCGGCGGCACGCTCAAACTCATCCCCGGAAAAACCGAAACGCAGCCCAAAGACGTGCCCATCGAAATGTTCTTCAAGAAGCTCATCGGCGTGCGCGACAAACTGCGCGTGCTGGAGCAGAAAATCAACGCGCATCCCGTCCTGAGTCCGGAGGAGAAATTCGAATTCGAAGGCTACATCACGCGCTGCTACGGAAGCTTGACCACCTTCAACGTCCTCTTCAGCGCCAAAGAATCCCAATTTCACGGCCAAAGCGAAGACAAGTAGGGCGCGTCTCCGGCGCGCCGCCGTTCCCCTTTCCCTTGGGGAGAGGGCCGACGAGCGTACTCGCTCGCGGGGTGAGGGGAAGCGTGCGGATTAAATTAGAGTCCCGAATTCCCCTCACCCCGCGCATGAGTACATGCGTCGGACCTCTCCCGGAGGGACGAGGGTACGCGCCACACAGTTTTTCCATCGACAATTCCCCCCGCACAATCCAGAATACGCCCCGTACACCGACACTCTGGAGGTACCCTCGTGCTCCGCCACCCCGATTACACGCGCGCGCGCCTCAAGCAACTCGCCGAACGCATGCGCGCCAAAATCTACACCGATACGCGCCCCATCGAAATGGTCGGCGTCAGCACCGTCGTGGACCGCATTTCATTCGACGAAGCGGCCAAGATGAAATACCGCCCGGTCAAAGTCGGCGAACAATTCGGACCGCTGTGGGCGACGTATTGGTTCAAAGCGCGCATCACCGTTCCGCCCGAATGGGCCGGGAAGCGCATCGACCTGCTCTGGGTTTCGCACAGCGAAGCGACGTTGTGGATCGACGGGCGCAGCATCCAAGGCTTCAACTTCGCGCCGATGGAATGGGACAAGAGCGCGCGTTCTGACGCCGTGCTGATCGAATCGGCGCGCGCCGGCGAAACGCTCGAATTTTACGTCGAGATGGCTTGCAACCGCATGTTCGGCAAAGGTGACGCATACCATTTCAAAAACGTCAGCCCCTTTGTCTTCGACCAATGCGACATGGCCGTATTCGACCCGGAAGCATGGAATCTTTACTACGATTTTCACGTCTTGCAGGAATTGGAAGCCGAGCAGCTTAAGGACCTCGACAAAACCTGGGGCGGGCTGCTGCTCGCCGAACTCAACCGTTTCGCCAACGATTACGATCCGGAGAATCGCGACACGTGGGATCTGGCCTCGCGCAGTTTGAAGCTGCTGTACACGAACAAAAACGCGACGAGCGTTCACGAGCTTTCCGCGATCGGCCACGCGCACATCGACACCGCGTGGCTCTGGCCGCTGGCGGAGACGTACCGCAAATGCGAACGCACGTTCAGCTCGCAGTGCACGTACATGGATGCGTATCCCGATTACAAATTCGCCTGTTCGCAAGCGTACCAGTACGAAATCATCAAGCTGCGCAACCCCCAACTTTACGCGCGCATCGTCGAGCGCGTCAAACGCGGCCAGTGGGTGCCCGTCGGCGGCACGTGGATCGAACCGGATTGCAACATCCCGTCCGGCGAATCGCTGGCGCGCCAGTTTTTGTACGGGCAGAGATTCTTCCGCCAGGAATTCGGGATCACCTGCAACGAATTCTGGAACCCCGACGTCTTCGGCTATAACGGGCAGTTGCCTCAATTAATGAAGCTCAGCGGCATCCAGTATTTTCTCACGCAGAAATTGTCGTGGAACCGTTTCACCAAGCCGCCACACCACACCTTCACGTGGCAGGGCATCGACGGCAGCGAAGTGCTGGCTCATTTTCCGCCGGCGGACACGTACAACGCGATGGCCTCCGTCGAACAATTGCGCGACAACGCGCGCAATTACAAGGACCACGACCGCTCGCGCATGAGCCTGATGCTCTTCGGCTACGGCGACGGCGGCGGCGGGCCGACCAAACACATGCTCGAAATTCTGTCGCGCGCGCAGGATTTGGAAGGCCTGCCGCGCACCACCATCCGCAGCAGCGACGAATTTTTCACGCTGCTCGACCGCGATTGCCTCGACCGCCCCGTCATGATCGGCGAATTGTATTTCGAATACCACCGCGGCACCTACACCACGCAGGCGCTGGCGAAACTCAACAACCGCTGCAACGAATTCCTGCTCCATGACGCCGAACTCGCCTGCGCCATCGCGCACCGCTTGCAGCGCATGATCTACCCGCGCGCCGCGTTGGAACGCTTGTGGAAGACGCTGCTGCTCAACCAATTTCACGACATCCTGCCCGGCTCGTCGATCGGTCTGGTCTACGAAGATTCCGCGCGCGATCACGAGACGCTGCGCGACGAAGGCGAAAAGCTGCTCGCCGAAGGGCTGCGCGCGCTCAGCGGCGCCGCGCCCGGAATGGGTGAAGGCGCGCCGCAGACGCCCTTCAATACGCTCGGCGTCGCGTGGCACGGCGTCTGCGAAATGCCTGGCGGCCAGTTGCTCTTCATCGACGCGCCGCCGTGCAGTGCTGGCGAAACGGTCAAGCCCGACGACGCCGTCTCGCTCTCGAAAGATTCCGCCAGCAATTACGTCTTCACCAACAATTACCTGCGCGCAACCATCGCGCGCGATGGCCGCGTGACGAGCTTGATCGAACGTGCCTCAGGCCGCGAAGCGCTCGCCGCGCCCGGGAATGTCTTTCAACTTTTCGACGACCGCCCCACCAAATGGGACGCCTGGGACGTCGATCCATTTCATCTCGAAACCGAACGCAACTGCGAGGCGGGAACGTTCGTTTCGGATTCGAACGACCTCGACGCCGAACAAGCCGTGCGGCAAGTCGCCGGCGAAACGCGCCTGCGCGTCGAAGCCGTCTTCATTCACAAAATCGGCAAAGCCAGCAGCCTGCGCCAGACCGTGCGCCTCGAAGCCGGCTCGCGCTGGCTCGAATTCCATTGCGACGCGGACTGGCAGGAATCCAACGCCATGCTTAAAGTCGCGTTCCCCGTCGCCGTGCGCGCGATGAACGCGACCTACGAAATGCAATTCGGCCACGTCGAACGCCCCACGCATTACAACACGCCGCAGGATTTGGCGCGCTACGAAGTGCCCGGCCACAAATGGGCCGACTTGAGCGAACACGGTTTCGGCGTGGCGCTGCTCAGCGACTGCAAATATGGCTACAGCACCTACGGCAACACGATGCGCCTGAGCCTGCTGCGCGCGCCCAAACAGCCCGACCCCAACGCCGACATCGGCCGCCACCTCTTTACCTACGCGCTGCTGCCCCACGCCGGAAACTGGCGCGACGCCGGCGTCGTCGCCGACGCGCTGCGCTTCAATCACCCGCCGGTGTGGCTCGACGGCGCCTTGGCGCCCAAAGCCTATTTCGAATCGCCCGACAAGAACCTGATCCTCGACACCGTGAAACTCGCCGAAGACGGCGAAGCGCTCATCCTGCGCCTCTACGAAGCCCACGGCGCGCGCGGCATCGCGAAGATTGTGTGCGGTCTTCCCTTCGAAAAAGCCAGCGCGTGCAACATTCTGGAAGAGGATCTGGAAGGCGCGCCGCCGCTGGTGGCGGTGAAGGATAAGATTGAAGTGCCGTACGGGCCGCATCAGGTGATTAGCGTGAAGTTGACGTGAGAGCTGGAATTGGTCTTCTCATGATACACGCAATGCGGGCGTAATCCCGATTCAACAAGGCTTCCAGTGTTTGGTGTTCAATGTCTTCGTCGGGACCGAGTTTACTTGTCCACCAACCATTTGGAAGCTGGCGAGCCGCGTGCATGTATTCTTCGTTCAACGCATAGATAGCGAGCTTTTCGAATCCGGGCTCCAAATTTGAATTATCGCACTCCACAAAACCCAATGCAGCGTAAGCGTCTTTGAGCGCATTAACCGATGGGGACGTAGGATAGTCTACCGGCCAATAATATCCTTTCGTACATTCCCACCACGTGTCGCTACTACCGGCCGCCCAAGCCACGCAATTGTACTTCGGATCTCTTGGACTGGTGATCCGGTAATTTTCCGCTGTTAGATTTGGATAGTCGTGCTCGTTGGCCAAGGACATCTCATATCCCTCGTGCGCGTCCCCATTCGAGCCACGCCTTAGCCATGAGTTTGAGATTGCCTCGCGCTTCCGGCGGAACGGGGTTGTCTCCGGTTATCTCCATGAGCGCCACGAACCAATGATCCGGCTCGCGTTCGAGTTCAGCGAGAATCAGCGGCAGCACGGGACGTCCGAGGCGAATTATTCTTTTGTAAGCGGGATGCAACGCCATGCGCGCAGCGGACGAACTGTTCCCGCGTTCGCGTTTCCATTCGGCGGCGGATTCGGCGAAGACTTTTTTGATGTAGTCCGGACTGTCCTCATTGATCGCCACGGATTGTGCAGATTGACTTTGGCTCATGGCAAGACCCTCGAGCCAGCCATTATTTACCGCGCTGAAGTCGTCTTCAAGTTCTGTTCTTTTATTTTCTTTGACTCGAAATACAAAAAAGGCAAAATGCTCAGCCGTCGGGTCGGTTAGATCCGATTTTGTCTCGTGTCGCCGCGCGACGCGAATTGGAACGTGAGCAATGTCATCTTCACCTCGCCGCGCGCGCTTTCAGATTCATCTCTCAACGGCCATTGTGATGATGTTCGCGGCGGGAGGAATGCTCGCTGCGAACTTTCGTTGGATGACTCCAGGACCGATCCGTGGCTATGGATTTCCATTTCCATTCTATATGAGACTCGCGGAAGTCAGCGGCCATGCTGCCCGCTATCTCCCGGATGGGGACGTCATATATCACGTGCATAACGCCTACATAAAGGTGGGTCCATTCAATTTCGAATTTTCGGAGGGCGGATGGAATTACGCGCTGCTGGCATTCGACGCATTTGTATTTCTGGCCGCTGTATCGATTGTTTGGGCAATTTGTGAGTGGTGGATACGGCGACGCGCGCAGCACAAAGAAACGTAGTTTCATTTTATCCCCGCGTCTCCGTGTCCCCGCGTCCCCGTGTCTCCCTCGCCTGACTCGGATGCTTCCCCTCGCGCCACCACTTCAACGGTTCCAGCAGATTCCGCACAAACTGCCGCAGCGCTTTTTCGTCGTGCTTCGCTTTCAATGACAAACCGAAGGTAAACGTCTGCGTGTCGAGCACGCGCACGTCCCGCGTTTCGGGCAATCCGCGCAGCGCGCGGTCGGCGGCTTTTAAGTCCCAGTCGTGGAGCTTGAAGACCAGGCGGCCTTCGTCGTTTTCGATCCCGACGTATGGCACGAAGGCGGCTTGCGCTAAGCGGCGCAATTTCGTTTCTTCGAACATGCGTTCGACCGATTCCGGCGGCGGGCCGAAGCGGTCGAGCAGTTCGGTCTTGAGCGCGTCGATGTCCACATCGGTGCGAACGTCGTCGAGGCGGCGGTACAATTCGAGGATCGCGCGTTCGTCCACGACGTATTCCTCCGGAATGTACGCGGCGCCGCGCAACTGCAGCGTCACTTCGATCGGCTCGGCGACTTTCTCGCCCTTCAAGCCGCGCACGGTCGAGTCGAGCAGTTTGCAATAAAGCTCGTAACCGATTTCAGCGATTTCGCCGCTCTGCTGGCTGCCGAGAACATTCCCGGCGCCGCGGATTTCGAGGTCCTTGAGCGCGAGCTGAAAGCCCGCGCCGAGGTCGTCGAATTCTTCCAGCGCGCGCAGACGCCGCAACCCTTCGGGCGTCAGCGCGCTGTTTTCGGGCAGCAGCAGATAGCAATACGCCTGCACCGCGCCGCGCCCGACGCGTCCGCGAAGCTGATGCAATTCCGCGAGGCCGAAGCGGTCGGCTTCGTGGATGATGATTGTGTTGGCGGTCGGAATATCGAGGCCCGATTCGACGATGGTGGTGCTGACCAGCGCATCGACGCGCCCGTGCAAAAACGCGTTCATCACTTCTTCGAGTTCGTCCGGATGCATCTGCCCGTGCCCGATGCCGAACCGCGCTTCAGGGACAAGTTGCGCCAGCCGTTCGCGAAATTCGGCGATGTCCAGCACGCGCGGATGAACGATGAAAATCTGCCCGCCGCGCGAGAGTTCGCGCAGCATCGCGCGCCGCAGCAGATCGTCGCTCACGCGCGCCACTTTCGTCGTGATCGAGAGCCGGTTGCGCGGCGGCGTCTGCAAATTGGAAATATCGCGCAAGCCCAGCATAGCCATGTGCAGCGTGCGCGGAATGGGAGTGGCCGTCAGCGTCAGCACGTCCACCGACCGCCGCAGCCGCTTGAAGAATTCCTTGTGTTCCACGCCGAAGCGCTGCTCTTCGTCGATAATGGCTAGGCCCAGATCTTTGAATTTCACGTCGCGCTGAATCAGCCGGTGCGTGCCCACGACCACATCGATGCGCCCCAATGCGAGCCGTTCGAGAATCTGTTTCTGCTGCCTCGGCGTGCGAAAGCGCGAAAGCGTTTCGACATGAAACGGAAACCCCGCGAAGCGCTCCTTAAAGGTGCGCCCATGCTGCTCCGCCAGCAGCGTCGTCGGCACCAGCACCGCGACTTGCTTGCCAACGCTCGCCGCTTTGAACGCCGCGCGCAACGCCACTTCCGTTTTGCCGAAGCCCACGTCGCCACAGATCAGCCGATCCATCGGGCAGGTGCCTTCCATGTCCTTCTTCACGGAGACAATCGCCGAGTCCTGATCCGGCGTTTCCTCGAATGGAAACGCCTTTTCGAAATCGTCCTGCCATTCGCCATCGGGCGGATAAACAATCCCAGGCAAACTTTTGCGCGCGGCTTGAACGCGCAGCAGATCTTCGGCGATGTCGCGAATCGCTTTTTCCGCGCGGTCCTTTTTGCGCTGCCAGACTTTGCTGCCCAGCGTCGAAAGCTCAAGATTCGAGTGCCCGCCGATGTATTTGCTCACCCAGCCGATGTGCGCCGCGGGAACGTACAGCTTGACGTCGTTGGCGAACAGCAGCGTCAGGTAATCTTCAGTGCGCCCGCTTTTTTCGAGTCGCGCGATGCCCAGATACCGCGCGATGCCGTGCGCGTGATGCACGACATAATCGCCCAATTGCAAATCAACCAGATGCTGCACCGCCACCGTGCCCGCGGGATGCTTGCGCTGATACGCGGGCGTCGGCGCATGCTGTTTAGTCGTGCCCAACACTTCGCGGTCGCTGATGCACGCAAACGACGCCGCGCGCAGATCGAAACCCTGCGAGACTTTCCCAAGCACCAACTGAAGTGCTGAGTCCTGGGTGCTGAGTCCTGAGTGAATCGCAATTTTGTTTTCTTCGAAAAGAGTCTGCAAACGATGCTTGTGCCCGCCGGTTTCGCAGAAGACGATGAGCCGCTCGCGCTCTGCGGCGATTTTTTTCCACGCATCGGCGTGTTCAGGGATGTCGCCTTCGAGGCGCTGCAAAGTTTTGCAATCGACGTGAAATTCGCGGACGAATTCGGCGAAAGGGAGGAGGAAGGAGGGAGGAGGGAGGGAAGCACTCTCCTCCCCCTTCCCTCCTCCCTCCTCCCAACCGGCGAGGAGCTGCATCGTGTCGAAGCGTTTCCCACACGCTGCGAGCAACTCATTCAGCTCAAACGAAATCGAGCGCCCCGACACCAGCGACGCCTGATAAAGCTCCGCGCGCTGGCGCAGTTTCGCCGGCTCGTCAAACACAATCAACGCGCCGTCGGGAAGATGATCGAGCAGCGAAAACGGACCGCTGCTCGCGCCTGGAGAGAATAATTTTCTCAACACGTTCGGCGAGGCGTCGGCGAATTCGATCGACTCGACCGCTTCGTCCGAGCGCTGCGAAATCGGATCGAACGGCTTGATGCTTTCAATCGTCTCGCCAAAAAAATCGACGCGGTACGGCGTGTCCGCCGTGTACGGAAAAATATCCAGAATCCCGCCGCGCAGCGCGTACTCGCCGCGCACTTCTACTTGGCCCACGCGGTCGTAGCCCGACTCCGCCAGCAACCGCCCCAGCTTAATCGGATCGTGCTCCGCCCCCGTGCGCAGCACAATCGTGTGGCCGGTTTCGGCGGGTGATTCGCACGGCTGTTGTAGCGCCGCAATCGGCGCGAGAATCACCAGACATTGCGGCGGTACGTTGCGCCCAGCTTTGATTTCGCGCAAGCGCTCAGTGGCTTTGCGGCGTCCGGCGAGCGTCAATCCCTCCGGACGATCCGATTCCGTAGGCAGCACATCCCACGCCGGAAACAGCGCCGTCTCCAGCCGCAGCCCCTTCTTCAAATGATCCGGAATCGACTCTTCCGCCGCGCGTCCATGATCCGCCCATTTTTCTTCGCTGTCGATGTTCTTGAGGTAACGCTGCTCCTCAGTGAGTTTGCGCGGCGCGGGTTTGAGCGCAGTCTGCACGGCTTCTTCCGCCGCAATAAACGCACGCAAATCCGCCACCGCATCCAGCGCCGCTTCGGGGCCTTCGACGGCAATCAGCGCGACGCGCGTGGGAAATGCAGGCGGGCCGCCTGCACCACAACTCTGCGCCAGTCCAATCGCCGCCGCCGCTAACGGCCGCGACGCACCGATGAGGCCGTGAATCGCCGCGTGCACGCGCGGGCCGGCGTCCGGATGATCGCGGACGAAAGTAGAGAGTGCTGGGAGGCGGATCAGCGATTCGAAAGGCGAGACGAAAGGCATTTAAGACAGCTTAGTTGTCATTTGTAATTTGTCATTTGTGATTCAACGCGAAAATGCGCAATAATCCGCGAAGCGATGACGTTTGCACAGTAGGGCGGGCCTCCGAGCCCGTCCCGAATTCGAACCGCAATGTTGGACGGGCTCGGAGGCCCGTCCTGCGGAGATGCTCTCATGCCCAGCGAAACGGCCGCTCCGCGCAAGCGCAAGCGGCGCTGGTTTCAGTTTCACTTAAGCACGGCGCTCGCGGTGATGCTGGCGGCCGGCGGCATTATGTATTTGAATACGCGCGAAGTTCAAACGAGCGCAGGATTGCCCACGGGCGCGCTCGCGCCGGCGTGGGGGTGGCCGGAGGCGTGTTACTTCCGGTACACAGCGGCGCGGTACGACGATGCGTTCTATGATTCCCTCTTGGCGAACACAAGGAAGGCCGGCGGCACGGTGACTCAAGGTGAATTGGAGCAAATGAGGGCCGAAATAGAGTTACTTCGATTTAAAATTAAGCTGGGCGAAAACAGCGATCTTCTTGAAATCCACGGCGGCCACTCATCGAAATCGCACGCATGCCACGACATCATTCTGGCTTTGATCCTGCTCGCGGCGCTTGGCGTGTTTTGCGAACAGGCGTTTGCGCCGTCGAAGCGATGACGTTGCACCCTCCGCACGCCCCCTTTTTTTCCGCATTATCGGTCCAAATTCCCTTGACTCCGCCGCCTTTCCGACTATTCATTTGCGTGAGTTTCCAAGGAACGCTTGAATGGCACACGTCCGGCGCTTTTTAGCGCGTGGATTGTGTGCGGTTTTTTGTTGTTTTTTCGGCAAACGGATTGCGCTTTCTCCTTGGATGCTCTCGCGTGTTTTGATTCGAAACGGAGCGCAATTCGTTTTGATGCGAACGGGGACACTGGCGGCATGAGCGACGACGCGAAGGCGCAGCCGGCAACGCCTGGGAAAAAAGGAGAGGCCGAGCAGGAAAAGCCGGGTTGCTTGAAGAATTTTTTGACGTGGTTGATTGCCTGCGAGTTAGTTGGCTTGAGCCTTGGAGGGTGGTGGGTTTCACAATCCGCCAAGAATGCGCCGGTGGGGACGGAGTTCAGTTTGCGGGGGTTGGTGGTGGGTGCGGTCGGTGGCTTGGCGGCGGGAGTTTTTTTGGGCATAAAAAACGTGCTGGCGAAGAAGTGATTTGAAAGGAGGGACGCATGGCAGACGATTCGCCGCGACCTCTGGGGAAGGATGGGAAGAAGCAGGACCAAAACGATTTCGGACTGTTGGGGTCCGGATTGCAGTTGGCGGGCGCGGTGCTGTTTTTTCTGGCTCTGGGATGGTGGCTGGACAGCAGATTGGGAACGTTCCCGTGGTTGATGGCCGGCGGCGGGACATTGGGACTGGTGACCGGCTTGTACCGGTTTGTTAAAGATGCGATGAAGTGATTGCTACAGGTAAAACGCCGCATACAAACGCAACTTGGCAATGGGCGGTTCTGACGGTTGTTGTCTTGGTGATTTTGCTGATTGCGGTCACCGAGGTGTTGTGTGCGGCCAAAGGCAGCGGATGGCGTGCGCCTCTTTATTGGGGCGGCGCGGCGGGGATTGCGATTAACCTGCTGGCCGTTCCGTTTGTGTGGAAGATCGCGGTGTTGCCCGCGGCGGCCGGACGAGACAAGGCATTTTGGAAGTGGTGGGGGCTGAGCTTTTTTGTGCGGCTCTTAAGTTTGGGCGGATTTGCGTTCGGATTGTGCAGCTATTTCAGCGGACAGGAGCATGTGACGCTGCTGGCGATGATGGGCGCTTATCTGCCGGGCATGTTCGTTGAAAGCGCGTGGCTGGGCAGACGACTGGTAACTGCGGATACGGAAAAAAAGCATGCCTGAGGAAGCGGAAAAACCAGAAGAGCATCGGCCAGAACACGAAGGCGCTGAGCACGAAGGCGGCGAACATGCCGCATCGAGCGACCCGATGCATCACATCCTCGACAAAGTGCTCGTCGGCGTCGATAAGACGACCGGCGGCGTGGTCTACCTGCCGCTGGGCGAGCACGGTCATCCGAGGGAAATAGGCACCGGCGTGGTTTACGAGCCGAAAAAAGTAGGTCCGTTCAAACTTGAATTCACGAAGCACATGCTCGACATCACGGTGATTGCCGCGCTGTTCCTGGCGCTGGCGATGGTCGTAGCAAACCGGATCAAGGCCGGAATTGCCGGCGGCACCGCGCCGAAAGGCAAATTGGCCAACGCCTTTGAAGCGGTGGTCGTCTACATCCGCGACGAAATCGTCGTTCCGGTCGGCGGCCATCACCTCGGCCACTACACGCCTCTTTTCATCACCTACTTCTTCTTCATCCTGATCGCCAATCTACTCGGAATGATTCCGGAATTTGGCGGAGCCACCGGCAACGTCGGTATCACGCTGGGCCTCGCCGGTTCCGTATATCTGCTCATCTGGGTGCTCGGGATGATCAACCAGGGGCCCGTTAATTACATTAAGCATCTGGTCCCGCCCGGCACGCCGTGGTGGATGTGGCCGGGGATGTTCATCCTTGAATTGGTAAGTCCGCTGATTAAGTCGTTCGTGCTGTCGGTGCGCTTGTTCGCCAACATGATTGCCGGACATCTGATCGTCAGCAACGTGCTGTCGCTGGGCGCCATCGGGGGCCTGATGCCAACGGGAATTGCCGCGATCATGCTGATCTTCGGTATTCCGCTGGCGCTGGGCATTTCAATTCTTGAGATTCTGGTGTGCTTCATTCAAGCCTACGTGTTCACGCTGCTTGCGGTGATTTTCATTGGAGCGGCGGTGCATCCGGAGCATTAACCAGAGCCGCGCACGTCAGTAAGCGGCTGATGACGTTATCCGCTTACTGACGTGCGCGGCTCTGGGAAAACGGCCGGCGCCTCCCCCGTCGGGAATGGCGCCTCGCCACGTCAGTCGGCGGCGAAACAAATGCTGCCGCGTTGGCCAGATCGCGCCGGTGACAGCGAAGTGGAACGTCGGGAACGCAATTCCCGCCATTGAGGAGGAAACGACAATGCCATTTATCGGTATGGGTATCGGAATTGGTCTGCTGGTGGCCGGCGCGGCGTACGGCATCGGAAAGCTTGCGGCATCCGCCGTGGAATCGATTGCGCGCCAGCCCGAAGCGGCCGGAAACATCCGCGGCGCGGCGATTGTGCTCGCGGCGCTCATCGAAGGCTTCACGTTCTTCGCGTTGATTGTGTTCATCATCGCGATGTTCGTGGTGAAGGCGTAAAACCCGGCTGTAAGTGCGATGCTGTCCGCAATTGGAGCGGGCAGCATCGCGCAGTGAGAGCGAGTTGTGCGCCTTACTGACGTGCGCGGCTCTGGAATTTGCGGGAGGTGTGGCGTGTTCGAATTGATTCAGCATCCGATCGTTGCCGAAGGCTTTCCGTCGTGGCTCACGCCGGAATACCAGGTGCTCGCGTGGTCGATCATCATCTTTTTTGTGCTGCTGGCGCTGATCTGGAAATACGCCTGGGGCCCCATCATGCAGGCGCTGGAAGAGCGCGAGCACAAGATTCAGCACACCATCGACGAGGCGGATAAGAAGTTCAAGGACGCGCAGGCCACGCTGGCTGAGTACGAAAAGAAACTCACGTCGGCGCGCGACGATGCGGCCAAGATCATTGCCGACGGCAAGCGCGACGTCGATGCAATTACCGCGGATGAGAAAGCCAAAGCCAAAGCGGAAATCGATGCCGAGAAAGAGCGCGCGAAACGCGAAATTTCTCTGGCGAAAGACGCGGCCGTGGCGGAGTTGCGGACGCAAGTTGTGGCGCTGACGGCGGACATCGCGTCGAAAGTGATTCACCGCGAGATCAAGCCGGACGATCATCGCGCGTTTATTGCGCAGGCGTTGAGTGAGATTGGGGCGAGCAAGAATTAACGCAAAGTAGGACGGGCTGCCAGCCCGTCCGGTTTGGAGCATCGGCGTATTGACGGGCTGGGAAGCCCGTCCTACTTGAAAAGGGAACGATGGCAAACAAAGGCTCAAACAAACCGTTGGCCGCGATCTACGCGCAGGCGCTCTACGAAGCGGCGCGCGACGCGAACGCGCAGCTTCAGGCCGCCGCGGAACTGCTGGCGCTCAAAGAGATGCTGCGGAAAGATCGCCGCATCGGCATTTTTCTCGAGACGCCGACGATTTCATTCGACGACAAGCGCAAAGTGATTCAGGCCGCGTTCAAGAGTTTCTCGCCAATCACGCGCAATTTTCTGCTGGTCATCGCCGAACGCAGCCGCGCGGCGATGCTCGATCAGATCGTGGATGCGTACAACGAGTACGCGACGAAGATTGCGGGGATCGCAACCGTCGAAGTCCGCACCGCGCGCAAGCTCGACGATTCTGAACGCGCCTCGGTAAGCAAATTGATGGAAGCAAAGCTCAAGAAAAAGATTCAGCTTAAGGAAGAAGTCGTGCCGCAGTTGATCGGCGGGATGGTGCTGCAGCACGAAGACACGCTGTGGGACGGTTCGCTGCGCCACAAGCTCAACGAAGCCGTGCACCGCATGGAACTGTCGCCGGCGCACGTATTGAGCTGGTCGGACCGCGCGGCGTCGGAGGAATTGGACGAGCCGCTGGCGTCGGGGTTGAGGGAGCAGATTAAATAGTCAGGAGTCAGGAGTCAGGGGTCAGGAATCAGGGGTCAGCGCGCATTACTGACTCCTGACTCCTGCCTCCTGACACCTTTTTTCGAATGCAGTTTGACGTTAGAAATCAAGGGAACGCAACGGAGTCAATACATGCGCATCGATGTGGACGAAATGATTGGGACTCTGCGCGCGCAGATCGCGAATTATGACGCGGCGCTGGCAGTGGAGGAAGTGGGCACAATCGTGGAGGTCGGCGACGGCATCGCGCGCATCCACGGCCTGACCAACTGCATGTCAGGGGAAATGATTCAATTCCCGACCGGCGTGTACGGCCTTGCGTTGAACCTCGAAGAGGACAACGTCGGCTGCGCCATTATGGGCCGCTTCGACGACCTCAAAGAAGGCGACCAAGTAAAGCGCACCGGGCGCGTGCTGCAGGTGCCGTGCGGCGAAGCGCTGATTGGGCGTGTGATCGATCCCGTCGGCCGGCCGCTGGATGGCAAAGGCCCGGTGAACACGGACAAATCCTGGCCGGTCGAATACAACGCGCCGGGCATCGCGCTGCGCCAGCCGGTGAAAGTGCCATTGCAAACGGGCATCAAAGCCATCGACGCGATGATTCCGATTGGCCGCGGCCAGCGCGAATTGATCATCGGCGACCGCAAGACGGGCAAGACCGCAATTGCCGTCGATACGATCATCAATCAAAAAGGGACCGGCGTCATCTGTGTGTACATCGCCGTCGGCCAAAAGGAATCGACGGTCGCCGCGGTGGTGAAGCGCTTGCAGGAAAGCGGCGCGATGGATTACACGATCGTGGTGAGCGCCGGCGCGTCCGACCCCGCGCCGCTCCAATACATCGCGCCGTACGCGGGCGCGGCGATGGCCGAATACTTCATGTACAAGGAAGGCAAAGACACGCTCTGCGTCTATGACGATTTGACCAAGCAAGCCGCCGCGTACCGCGAATTGTCGCTGCTGCTGCGCCGCCCGCCCGGCCGCGAAGCGTATCCCGGCGACGTGTTTTATCTGCACAGCCGCTTGCTGGAACGGTCGGCGAAACTGGCCGAAGTGCATGTGATTGTGCCGGCGTCGGCGACGGGCAACATGAGTGAAAAAGATGCTGTGAACGGCAAGACTTACCGCGCGGAACAAGGCATGGACAATGCTTCCGGAATTCTGGCGGCGATTGGCAAACTGAAGAAAGACGCCAACGCGCTCGAGACGGCAAAGGCTGAATTGACCGCAGCGGAGGAAGCAAAGAAGCCTGAAAAAGATACCAACAAACTCAAGGATAACGTCCGGTTCCTCGAAGCAGCCAAGACCATCCCACCCGGCGATTACAAGATCGCGCGCGTCTACCCCACTGGCGGAAGTTTGACGGCGCTGCCGATCATCGAAACGCAGGAAGGCGAAGTCTCCGCGTACATTCCCACGAACGTGATTTCGATCACCGACGGGCAGATTTATTTGCAGCCGGATTTGTTCAACGCCGGCGTGCGCCCCGCGGTGGATGTGGGCATTTCGGTCAGCCGCGTGGGCGGCAACGCGCAGATCAAAGCGATGAAGAAAGTCGCGGGCACGCTGCGTTTGGATTTGGCGAACTTCCGCGAACTGGAAGCGTTCGCGCAGTTGGGCACGGAACTCGATCCTGTCACGCAACGCCAGGTGGACCGCGGTTATCGTCTTGTGGAATTGTTGAAGCAGCCACAGTACCAGCCGATGGACGTGATCGACCAGGTTGTGGTGATTTACGCGGCGACGAAGGGG
>DATGGK010000241.1:0-70578 GCA_035308565.1 Planctomycetota bacterium
AGCGGGAAGTTTGATTGCCAACGGCGATCTGGACATGCAGACGCACATCATCAAGAACATCGGCACGACCAATTCGACCTTTACGGCGACGGGCGGCTTGACCTTGCACGACGCGCTGACGGTCAGTGCGAACGGCGCGGCGATCACGGGCACGACCAGCGTCACCGGCAGCACGACGCTCAACGGCACGCTGACACAGACGGGCTCGGGGAACGCGGTGCAGTTTGCTGGAAATGTGGCGGGGACGAACGGATTGGATGTGACTGGCGCGGTGGTGAATTTGAATGCGGGCGCCACGGCGGCTTCGAATTTCGCGGTGAATGTTGGCAGCGGGACATCGATGGGTGCGGTGACGATTGGCAACAGCTTGAATACGCTGGGCGTGAATGCGCCGACGACGATCACGAACACGGCGGCTGCGACGGCGCTGACAGTCACGGGCGCGGCGGCTCACAACATTATCGACTTCAAGAAGAGCACCGGCGACAGCGTGCTGACACTGGACAACGCGGCGACGCTGACATTGGGCAACGTGGCGCAGGCGATTAAGGGAAGCTTGGTCCTCGTGGACGCCCCGCCGGGAAACACGGCGACGGTGCAGGCGGCGCCCCTGTCGGGCAACTGGGTGTACACGCTGCCGGACACGACGGCGAACGCGAATCTGGCGTTGAACAACATCGACAACCAGTTCAGCGCGGCGCAGCACATCAACAGTGCGCTGACGGTGAGCGGGCTGATTACGGGGTCGGGCGGAGAGACGATCACCGGCGCTGCGGTGAATTTGAACGCGGGAACAACCGCGGCGTCGAATTTCGCGGTGAACATTGCGAGCGGCACGTCCACCGGCGCGGTGTCCATTGGAAATGCGGCCACTCCAAACTTGAATTTGACGGGCGTGGCTGTCGGCATCACAGGCGCAACGACAGTGACGGGCACGCTGACCAGCACCGACAAACTGAAGGTGAACACCAACGGCGCGGAGATTGTTGCGGGCGGCCTGGCGGTCGATGCGGGCGGAGCCACGATCGCGGGGACGACCGGGATCACCGGCGCGACGACGATCACGGGCGCGCTGACCAACACCGGCGGCACAGTGAACGTGAACGCGGACAGCCCGGTTGCGCCGACGGCGTTTGCGGTGAACATTTCCAGCGGGAACACGACCGGCGCGGTGACAATCGGCAACGCGAGCAATTCGATTGCGTTGGATGCGCCGACGACGATCAACAAGAATGTGACGCTCAGCAGCACGGGTTCGGCGGTGGCGACGGCGGTGTTGAATCAGGGAAGCCTGACCTTCAACAACGCTTCGGACCAGACGTTCACGATCAGCAACACGGACGTGGTGGGGAAAGCCAATCTGAGCGTGGAGGGGTCGATCACAGCGGGAAGTTTGATTGCCAACGGCGATCTGGACATGCAGACGCACATCATCAAGAACATCGGCACGACCAATTCGACCTTTACGGCGACGGGCGGCTTGACCTTGCACGACGCACTGACGGTCAGTGCGGGCGGCGCGACGATTACCGGGGCAACCGGGATCACGGGGACGACGACGATCAACACAACCGGCACCGCGACGACCAGCATCGGCAATGCAAGCGGAACACTGACTTTGACCGGTTCGACGGTGGGCGTCACGGGCAACACGACTGTGACCGGCACGCTGACCAGCACCGACAAACTGACAGTGAACACCAACGGCGCGGAGATTCTTTTGGGCGGTCTGGCGGTGGATGCGGGCGGAGCGACAATCACGGGCGCGACGACGATCACGGGCGGGGCGATCAACCTGGACGCGGGGCTGGTGGGCACGTCCGACTTCGCGGTCAACATCGGCAGCGGCGGGTCAACGAAGGACGTGACGATCGGGTCGGCGAGCAACAATGTGAAGCTCAATGCTCCGACGACGATCACGGGGACGACTCAAATCAATGGCGGCACGACGGTCATTGGCGCGCTGACTCAGAAGACCGGCAATGTCAGCTTGAACTCGGATGTGGCGACGGCGGCGACCACGGTCGATATCAGCAGCGGCGGATCGACCGGCTACGTCAAGATCGGAAACGCGGCGACTCCAACGCTGGATCTCAAAGGCGTTGCGATTGGGGTCACGGGCGCGACGACGGTGACGGGTACGCTGGCGGTGACGGGGCTGACCACGACGCACGGGATCGACAACAGCAGCAGTGTCAGCGGAATTGCGAACGCGGGGCCGATTGCGGGCGCGACGACCATTGGCGCCAGCGGGCTGATCACGGGCACGGGCGGCGCGACGATCTCGGGCGCGGCGATCAATCTCAATGCAAACGATTCTCATGCGGTGAACATCGCGACGGGGACATCCAGCGGCGCGGTGAAGATCGGGACGGACACGGCCAGCGGCGGGGTCACGGTGGGCAATGCGGCGAACACGCTGAATCTGGTGTTCCCGGGCGGGCAGGTGACGAATGTGATTTCGCTGCTGACGCCGGTGATTTTCGCCAGCAGCGCGGTGCAGATGCCGTTTGCGACGGATACCACCGGGAACGACATCACGGTGACGGGCGCGGCGGTGGGCGACGACGTGCTGGCGACGCCGCCGAGCACGTGGACCACGAACACCGGCGCGGGCACGGGCGCGGGGGATGGATTTTTGTGGAAGGGGTACGTGGTGGCTCCGAACACGGTGCGGATTCGGATTGTGAATTTCAGCGGGACGAGTCCCGCCAATCCGAACGCGGACAATCCGCAGACGTGGCGGGTGACGGTGGTGAAGCACTAAACGGCGGTTCAAAGTTCAAGGTTTAAAATTCAAGGTTAACGGCAAGGTTTAAAGTTCAAGGTTTCAAGGTTCAAGGTTCAAGGAAGAAAGATTCAGGCATCCACGGCGGAGCTTTATAGGGGATTGGTCTCGAAATGTTCGAGGCCGAATGAAGCTCGCGACAATTTGCCGCCTTATGGCGGACATTGGGGGATCGGTATCATGAGCAATCGGATTTGGAGTTTGCTGGCTGTATTGGTTTTGACGGGGACGGGGGGGGCGTGGGCGTCGCAGACGATTGCGGGGACAAGTTCGACCGGCGTGCATCCAGCGGATGACAATACATTTGTCACGCGCGACGCAACCGCGTCGATCAGCGCGGCCAGCTTTAATGTGACCGGCACGTCGCCCAGCACTCTCCCCCATATCGCCGGTGTCGTTGATATCACTGCGGCGGCGGGGTCAGATTTGACCATTATTGGGGCAACGGGCAAAAACCTGTTATTCACCCTCCAAAGCGGACAATCATTCAACATTAACACCGGCAAGTTCACCGTCGCCGGCGATACGGGCAACACGTCGGTGGCTGGGACGCTGACCAGCAGCGGGCTATTGACGGCCAGCACTGGCGAGACGATCACGGCGGGGGGATTGACCGTTACCGCAGGCGATATTACTGCGTTGACGAGCGGCATCTCAGCGGCGTCCTTGACAGCGACGGGGCTCGTAACCACGTCGGGGAATATTACCACGACGGGCGCGGGTTCAATTTCCTCAATTACAAGCGTTAGCGCAACAACTACCGTAACCGCAGGCACGGGACTTTCGGTGACGACGGGCAATGCAAATGTTATTGCAGGCGACGTTCAACTGAACAGTGTCACGCGAATCAACAACGCTGGCGCGGCGACGCTGACGGGGTTGAGCGTGCTGGGCGCGACGACGATCAACGTGTCGGGCAACGCCGCCACAACCATCGGGAACGCGGGGGCGACGGTCGATATCACTTCATCCGGCTGGAGCGTAACCGGTGCGGGCGTATTGACGGCTCATGGGTTGATCACGGGCACTCTCGGTGAAACTATCACGGGTGGCACGATCAACTTGAACGCAGACGGCGTGACGGCCAACGCGGTGAACATCGGTTCGGGCGGCTCGACCGGAGCGGTGACTATTGGCAATGCGACCAATTCCGTGGCCTTGAACGCGCCGACGACGGTGACCGGGGCGTTGACGCAGACGGGCGGAAGCGTGGCGTTGAACACTGGCGCGGGGGCGAACACAGTTAAAATTAGCGCTGACTCAAGCACCGGCGCGGTAACGATTGGGAACCAGGCGACTACGGTAGCGGTAAATGCGCCGACGACAGTCACCGGCACGCTTACGACGCCATACAACTCCTCACTTACAGTCCTTAGCCAGCCTGGCAATGCCATACCTGCCGGCAACGAGATGTTCGCAGCATCGACTACGATCAGCGGCGGCGACGGCGTGGGAAACGCGACTGCAGGCCGCACGACACTCCGTGGCGCCTACAACGGTTCATCGGCAAGCGGAAATAACGTCCGCGTCACGGGATCGCTTAATGAATCGTCAACGTCTGGAACAGGTTTGGGGGCGGTTACGAACGAGCCGCAGGCAACCGGCGTAGTTGGATTAGCTGATTACGTTAAAGGGGGCGATGCCCAACCGACGGACTTCATCGTCGGCGTGCGTGGAGCAGCCTACACCTCGAGCAATAAGACAAACGGGCTTAATGTTGTTGGCGTAAATTTCGGCGGCAGTTATTTCCATTCGGTCGGCGGGTATTTCTTCCCGCAGGCTGGTGGTTCGGGCGATGTCAATTTGGGTTCTGTGTCCCAAGTGGGCGGCGCTGAAAATGCCGGTTGGAAAGATGCGGCGTTTCCCAATGGGACGAACGTCGCGGTCGTGGGTATCGCTTATGGTACGCCGTCCGCCACTAACTTGGCGGGGTACTTCGGAGGCAACGTAAATGTCACCGGCGCGTTGACGGTCGGGAGTTTCACGGGCGGGGCGGGGTCGTTTACGACGTTGACTTCGACCGGTAATTCGACGATTGGCACGAGCTCGGCGGCGACGACCAATAGTTTCGGCACGGGAGCAGCCAACACGGTGGCGGTGGCGAACACGATTGGTTCGACGTTCGCAGGCAGCACGAACGCGATCAATGGTGCGTCGACGATCACGGGAAGCCTGGACTTCAACGGCGGTACGCCGGCAGCGGTGAAGAATATCTACACGCAAATTTCGACACCGGCCTATGCGGCTTCACTTGCCATGCCTTTCGCAGAGAATTCCAGCCCGATTACTATCACCGGTGCAAGCGCTCTGAGCGCCGGCGACACTGTTGTTGTCGTTCCCGCTACGCTCACTCCCACGCTTGGGCTCATTTATACCGGTTACGTCAGCAGTGCAACTGAAGTCACTGTTACCGTGGTGAATAACTCAGGCACAAACCCGCAATTAAACACAGCATTGCAGCAAAGCTTGCGGATAACGGTTTTCAAACACTAATTGTTTTCCGGCGCGCGATCGATGTGGTCGTGCGCCATTTTTATGCAGCGAATTTCGGTTCAAGCGTTTCAGGAGCGAATGATGTCCAGGATTGCAGGTTTATTTTTCATCGCGCTGTTTTTGGCGCTTGTGGTTCCGAGTATTCGGGCGGAGGAGACTCCGAAGCCTGGCGAGACGGCGCCGCAGCCTAAGCCTGAGTTTTTGTTGATGCGGGATGGGAAGATGATGCACTCGAAGGACGGGAAGGAAACGGCGCTGGAGAAGGATATGACGTTTCCGAACGGGACGACGCTGTCGGTGGACGGGAAGGTTGTGTTTGCGGGCGGCCGGAAAAAGACGTTGAAGGATGGCGACAAGATGTACATGGACGGGCGCGAAGAAGCGATGAACAATCCGCGGCCGTAGGTCAGGGGTCAGGGGTTAGGATTTACACGCTTCTGATAGCGCGACAAGAAGGAACGAATTTTACCGGGCTGGATTAGAGGACGTAACGCTCATGAATACCACACGCATTCTGGCTGCACTCGCCATACTCCTGATTTCCGCCAGCGCCATGGGGGCGCAGACGGTGGTGGGGACGGACAGCGCCGCCACCGGCAATACCTTTGTTACGCGCGACGGCGGCGGCGGAGTGGCGGGGACGATCATCACGGCCACGACGCAGTTCAGCGGGCCGGCGACGGGGTTGACGGGGATTCCGGCGGG
Source organism: Planctomycetota bacterium (assembly GCA_035308565.1). Lineage (GTDB taxonomy): Bacteria > Planctomycetota > SZUA-567 > H5-PLA8 > H5-PLA8 > JANXLS01. Next base: position 5,987 of record DATGGK010000241.1, read on the forward strand.
GCAACTCACGGGGCCATTGCCGGCGGGGACGACGGCGGCGGCGGGGACGTTGACCGGCACTATTTTGGCATCGAATGTGGTGACTTCTTCGCTGACATCCGTTGGGACGTTGACGAATCTGAGCGTAACCAACCCGATTTCGGGGAGCGTCACGGGCAGCGCGGCGAGCTTCACGGGGAGCTTGGCGGGGGATGTGACAGGGACTCAAGGGGCGACCGTTGTAAGCCATGTTTCTGACGGTGCTTTGTCGAGCAATGTGGCGCTGCTTGGCGCGGCTAACGTCTTCACCGGCGCGACAAACTCGTTTAATGGCGGTGTGGTAAACATTGGAACGGCGGGCCATCCGGGGCAATTGGATATTTACCCAAATGTCGCGAGTAACGGGCGATTGCAGTTTACGGTTCAGAACGGTTTGGCGGATACAGTCACGCAGGTTTACCTTAAGCCGCAAGCGGTTTCGCAATCGTACGGGATTCCGGACGCCGGCGCGCCGGCGGATTTTGCGATGACCGCGGGCGACCAGACGATTGGCGGAAACAAGACGTTCAGCAACACGATTCTGGGGAGCATCAACGGGAATGCGGCGACGGCGACGAAACTTCAGACGGCGCGGACGATCAACGGCGTGTCGTTTGACGGCACGGGAAACATCACGGTTACGGCGGCGGCGGGGACGCTTACCGGCGGGACTTTGGCGAGCAATGTGTTGGCATCTTCGCTGACATCGGTTGGAACTTTGGCGAATTTAACGGTGACGAACCCGATTTCGGGGAGCATTACTGGCAACGCGGCGACGGTGACGACGAATGCAAATTTGACGGGGCCGGTGACTTCGACGGGGAATACGACGGCGATTGCGAACAATGCGCTTTCGGAAACGATGGTCAGCGGGTTGACGACGGACCTTTCGGGCAAACAGCCGTTGAACGCCAATCTGACTGGCCTTTCAACACCCGCGTTGGCGGATGCGTCCACGGGCCTTGTTGCCAAAACGGCGACAGGCGGGGCGTTTACAACGCGCACGATCACGGGGACAGGCAGCCAGATTGATGTGGCGAATGGCGATGGCGTCGGCAGCAATCCGACGCTGAGCATTTCAACGTCATACGCCGGACAGGCGAGCATCGTGACGCTTGGGACGATTACCAGTGGGATTTGGAACGCGGGGGCGGTGACATCGAGCGGGGCGATTACGAGCACGGGCGGCAACGTGGGCATTACCTCGCCTGGGACGAATAATGGGTTGAAGGTAACTGTCACGAACACGACGGCAGACGACACTGCTGGCACGACGGTTAAATACGATCTGCTTAACAATGGCGGAACGCCGGTGTTTAAGGTGACTGCGGCGGGCGCGTTGACGGCTTCGAGCATTAGCACCACGGGCGGCTTGACGGTCAGCGATTTGACGGTGAATGGGAATACGATTTTGGGAACTGGAGGCGGTAATTCGATCACGTTCAATGCCAAGGCGGCGAGCAATTTGGACATGGGGACGAAGGCGATTACGAACATTGGGACTGGCGCTTCGGCGTTTACGGCGTCGGGCGGGTTGACGCTGAACGATGTGCTGACGGCAACGAACAGTGTGGACGGGGACACACAATTTGCGGGGCACTTCATTGGAAACAGCAGCAACCCCGGTGCGCCTGCGAACTACACGTCTGCCGTTGTAAGGGTGGAGAACAACATCACGGGCGCAGGAAATGCCAACAGCCAGCCGAGCGCCGGATGGTTTTCGACGACGCAAGGGAGCAACGGCGTCGCCGGCGGGGCACCGGTTGGCGTGTATGCGGAGACGAATACGTCAACAGTTGGGACGCAAGCGATCGGTTCGTTTAATCATGGTTCGACACATGCAGCGTCAAGCAATACGGCGGCCGTGGGAAGCTTTTCGTTGGCACAAGCTTATGTGGCAGGAACGGGAAAAATCGAAGGTGCGGCAGGCTGGGCCGATAACGTCGGTGCTGGAAGTCTGAATTTGATTGGCGTGATTGGCGGCACGAATCCATTTGGAACGGGCTTAACAGCACCAATAAGCGTTGGTGGGTATTTTATTGGACAGACTGCAACAACACGGTTTGGATCTGTTGGACAAGTGGGTGGGTTCATTCATGACGCATGGAAAGACCCAGCACTGACAGGCAAGAGCGTTGCAGTGGTGGGGATGGATTACAATACATCGGGAACGCATCTGGCCGGATATTTTGGCGGGGATGTGACGGCAACGGGGACGCTGACGGCGGGGAGTTTCAGCGGTGCGGGCACTAACCTGACGGGGACCGCGGCGGGGCTGAGCATTGGGGGGAATGCTTCGACGGCGACGAAACTGGCGACGGCGCACACGATCAACACTGTGGCATTTGACGGCACTTCGGACATTGTGGTTACCGCGAATGCAAACACTTTGACGGGAACCGCGCTGCCTGCGCTGAGTGGCGCAGCCTTGACGAATTTGACGGCGGCGAATATCAGCGCGGGTACTGCGCCGATCAGCATTAGCGGGACTGCCGCGACGGTGACGACGAATGCGAATTTGACGGGGGATGTGACGTCGGTCGGGAACGCGACGACGGTTGTCACAGTTGGCGGCTCGACGGCGGCACTCGTTCATTCGGCGGAGTTGGCGGCGAACGCGGCGACGAGCGCTGACACGGCCAGCACGATTGTGAAGCGTGATGCGTCGGGGAACTTCAGCGCGGGGGCGGTGACGGCGACCGGAAGCAGCGTCAGCATTGGGACGAGCGGCGCAACGACCGGCGCGCTAGTGCTGAACAACAGCGGTAATGCCTTCTCGACTACGGTGCAGCCCTCGACGGTTGGGGCGGCGCCGATTACGTTCACGCTACCGCCCGATACTGGCGCGCCGAATCAATTCCTGGTTACGAACGGCGCGGGAATACTTAGTTGGATTACGTCAAACCCCTCGTCGGTCACCGCGACGGGGACGGCGGGCGGAGACTTGGCGGGGACTTACCCCAACCCGACGATTAACCCTGCTTCTTCCACGGGCAATAACATCATTGCCGCAGTGAATTTGGGGACGGCGGGGATCAAGACGAATTCGATAACGGCGCAAACGGGGAGCGATTTGACGATTCAAGGCGCGCAGGCGGGGACGAGCCTTGTGCTGCGCAATTCCGATGGCAGCATTGCATTGGGAAATACGACGCATAGCAATCAGGGGAATGCGGTGCAGGTCGATGTGGCGAATGTGGGAGAAACGGATACGCCAAATCCTGGCGGCGAGATAAATCAGGGCGTCAATGTATTTGGAGAAACCAAAGGCGGTGCAACGCTGGCAATTTCGCTTCGCGGAAGGCTTGAGGCGAAGAATAGCGTCACATCGATGCGCGGAGTGGGCGGCAATTCGGTGATTAGCGCCGGCGGGTCAGTGTTGTCGAGTGCGACGGGCGGATATTTTAACGGTGCATTAAAGGGTGGATCGCTGGCGGCAAATGCAATTATAACGGGAGTTTCGGCGGATGCGGAATTTGATAGCGGAACCAGCGCATCTTCAAATCAGTTCATTGGCGGCAGGTTCGGCGCAACTACTACGAACGCGTCGCCAGCGATTGGCGCGTTTGCTGCGGCGAGCGGTTCAACGCAAAGCAATACCGGCGTGGTGGGGCTTGTCAACGATCCCAGCTTGATAAACATTGCGACGTTTTCGTTCACTTTACCCGCCGGCTTCAGTTCGGGGGTCACGGGATTTAATCCGAGTACGGCTGCGAACCAGTACGCTGGATATTTCAAGGGGAATGTGAATGTGACTAACCAAGTCAGTGCTGCGACTGTCAAAGTCGGCAGCGCGACTGTCTATAGTGGCGCGGGCGACCCAAATAATTCGGTGACGGGAAATCCGGGCGATATGTATTTGAATACGTCTGGCGGTGCTTTGACGACGCTCTACATCAAAGAATCCGGTTCTGGCACTAACACCGGATGGGTTGGGAAATAGTCGTCGATGCTCGTCGTGCAACTTTTGCAGCCGTGCTCAAAAATCTACTGCTGAAGTGCGCGCATGGTGCAATTAATACAGCGTTTTCCCGTAAGGGTGTCTGAAAAGCCGCCGCATTAACACTTGGTGCAATTAATTAACGGCGAGTCGAAAGTTGATGGTCTAAATGCGCGCGTGGTGCAATTAATTTAACGTGCGGGAGCAAGGGCGGATGGAAAGCCAGAGGTCAGAGGTCAGTTAGCAGGCAGACAGGAATGTCTGCCCCGCCAATTACGCGCTTGGTGCAATTAATTTAGAGTATGAGGCGCGGGTTTTGTTTCGCCCTTTCAGGGCTTTGGGGCAATCGGGGGAACTAAACCCAGGCCTGCGCTGCGCTTTGGCTTGGGCTATCGTAGTTTGCCCCTTTGGGGCACGTACGGGGGTAGGGTTTATGGGTCGGTTAGCAGGCAGACAAGAATGCCTGCCCCACCATGAACGCTCTTGGTGCAATTAATATAGAGTATTGGACTTCTGCTATTGCCGCTCCCTTGCGGTCGCGGCTCGCAACACGTGGTGCAACTTTTGCAACGAAAATGAATGCGAGAGGTTTTCCGCCTGAAGGCGGGACTACGAACGGGCACGCGTTGTGCAATTTTTGCAGAGGAGACTGGAGACGGGAGACCGGAGCCAAACGCGGAAAAAGCCTCATCTCCAACAGGATGTGCAACTTTTGCAACGGGAGATTGCCGCTTTACTGGCGTGCGCGACTCTGAGACGGGCTCGGAGAGCCGTCCTACTTTGAGCGCCCACAGGATGTGCAACTTTTGCAACGGGATTTTGCCACCTACTGGCGTGCGCGGCTCTGGAATCGAACGGCTCGGAGGGTTCATTAGTTCGCCGCTTTGGGGCTTTCGGTGAATTTCTCAATCGTATACCCAGGGGCTTCGCGGGTTACGCTGCGCCTTGGGCTTTCGAAGTTCGCGCCGTTGGCGCTGAAAAGTAAATTGATAACGTCCGATCGAAAGGCGATTCTCGCGCGAGCACGGTGGGCGCGCGATTGATAGGACTTATAGGGGCTATGGGACCCATGGGCCAAAGGCAATGCGCGCGTTTGGGGCGACGCCCGCAGCGGGAAGAAAATGGCAAAGTGAAAGGCCTTGGCATTTGCAATTCTGCCTATTGAAAAACATCTCAAAAAAGAGTAAAGTATGGTTCGTTGAAATTTTCAATTTGATGGGCGAAACAATGCAGGCGGGATGCCTGCGTCATACTTGAACGGAGCGGGAGCTCCGTTCTACTTTTGGAGAAGACACATGTCTAGGTACAGTGCGGCGATTATGGTGGCGAGCTTGATGTTTGTGGGCGGGGCTGGCTTCGCGGCGGAGGGCGACAAGGACAAGGACAAGCCCAAGCCGGCTGAGGCGCCTTTGGACGACGCGGCGGCGAAGAAGGCGTTTGAAGAGGATTACGAGGCGGGGTCTTCGGCGGCGGCGGACAAGAAGTGGGACGTGGCGGTGAAGAAATTGACCGACGCGCTCAAGGCGCTGGGCGAGCGCGCGCACGTGAACAAGTCCACGGCGACGGTGCTGCTGAGCAAGGCTCAGAAGGCGCTGTACAAGGACGACGCGATGAACACCGCCAACGAATTGAAGCGGCTCAAGCAGTGGGCGGAGGCCGAGGAGGCGTACCGGCTGGTGATCAACGTGACCGGCGAGACGGAGTCGCTGAAGAAGAGCATCGCGGACTGCCGCGTGGCGCTGGAGTTGGAAAGCCCCGAGCTGAAGAAGGCCAACGAGTTGTACAAGGCCAAGAAATGGCAGGAGTCGATCGACGCGTACAACACTGCGGCGGAGAAGCTGGGGACGCTGCGGCCGATCCGCGAGGGGTTGAACGACGCGAAGGTGAACATCGAGGCCGAGGGCTTGATGAAGAAGGCGACGGACGCGCTGATGAAGAAGGATTGGGAAGCGGCGTTCGACACGTACCAGAAGGTCGCGAAGATGATCGGCGAAAACGACGAAGTGAAGAAGGGCATCGCGGCGGCTCAGGCGGGGTACGCGGAAGAGCATAAGGGGGAGAAGAAGCAGCCGTAGGGGCAGGGGTCAGGGGTCAGAAACGAAAATGCTCCGGCGGGATCGGGTTCTTTGGGACTCGGTTGGCCGGAGTTTTTTATTGGGGGAGAACGGCGTAAAGATGAGGCGCTTTCGGTTGCAGTTTCACCTCTCCACGGCGCTGGTGCTGATGATCGCGGCGGGCGTCGTGGTGTGGGGGAACATGCAGGCGGATCGGCGCATCGTGGTCAGCGATTGGAAAGAAATCAACGCGCAGTGGTATTGTCTGTTTCAGAACGCGCGGATCGAACGCGGCTGGCCGTGGCCGTTCCTGATCTACACGGGCCGGACGTATCCGCGCGTGTACAAGGGGGTTTACGATCCATCGGAAAAGGCTATGGCGTTGGATGACGTCGCCGACAAGCTCGCGCCGTCGGATTTCAGCGGGAGTTGGAGCGCGAGGGCGCTGGCGGCGAACGCGGGTGTCGCGGCGGGGATTCTGCTGCTGATCGCTGTGGCGTGCGAAGTGTGGATTACATGGAGGCGCAAAACCGCGGCGCGCACGGAGAGAGACGCGACGTGACAACGCCGTCGAGCGATAGCCGCGATTTCGCGGGATGGGTGCCGTTCGGCGTGCGCTTTGAGGCAGGCGGAGCGCGCGTGGACTGGACTTGGCTTGGCGAGCGGCGCTGCGTGGAGCCGTTCTTCGATCAGACCGTGGCGGCATTGCGCGCGCAGGAGGACGTGTCGAAGCGCTATCGCGAGTCGGGCGCGGAAGCGCTGGAACAGGTTGGCGAGAGGCTTGCGCCGAGCGGATTTGTTTATCATCTGTCGCGGTGCGGATCGACGCTGGTGGCGCAGATACTGGCAGCGCTGGAATCGACCGTTGTGATTTCAGAGCCGAACGTCGTGAACGCGCTGCTGGAGCGTTCGCGTGCGGGCGCGGAACGTGCGGAAATTGTGGGGCTGCTGCGCGGCGCGATTGGCGCGCTGGGGCAAAAACGGACGGCGCGCGAGCGGCATTATTTTTTGAAATTCAGCAGCCGCGCGATTCACGAATTGGCGCTGATTCGCGAGGCGTTTCCGGATGTGCCGTGGGTGTTTTTGTACCGCGATCCGGTGGAGGTTTTGGCGGCGCACGTGGAACATTCGCGCGGGCGGCTTGCGCCGGGGCTGGCGGAGTCGGGATTGGCCGAGGGCGATGCGGCAGAGTTGCGGCAGATGGCGCCGGCGGAATTCTGGGCGCGCGCGCTGAGGAATTGCTGCGCGGCGGCGCTGCGCTTTTGTGGAGATGGGCGTTCGCTGCTCGTGAATTACGAGCAGCTTCCGGATGTCGTGTGGGGCGGGCTGGCGCAATTTTTCGGCGTGGACTTTTCGGCGGAAGAAATCGAGGCGATGCGGTGCGCGGCGCGGTTCGACGCAAAGAATCCGGGACGGGTCTTTGAAGGAGACCGCGAACAGCGGCGCGCGGCGGGGGCGGAAGTGAGGGAGATGGCGGAGCGGTGGGTGATGGCGCAGTACCGACGATTGGAGGACAAGCGCGGGCGATCCGGTCCAATTCAGGAGCCGGCGAGGATCTGAATGACCTTGCCGGACGCGGCGTCGATGGTCACACGGGCGTGATAATCGGCGCCTAACTCGCCCGGCGGGTGACGCTGGAGGAAGATGACTATGTAATTGCCGCCTTCCACAAGCACTTTGACGGGTGCGTCGGCGGGCAGTTCGACTTTGCCCTCACATGCTTTGCGAGCCAGAGCGATTGCTTGTTGGGCTTCGATCATTGCGCTGCGCTCCCGTGGAGGCTCGGATGTGCCAGTGCCATTCGTTACCGGGCGGGTTTGATTCGGCGGTTCGGATCCATCCGCCCGCTTGCTCGTGGGCGCGGAATTCGGAGTTGGCGAGCTTTCTATAGCCGGCGCGGTTCGCTCAGGCGAAGCCGCCGGTTTAGTTGCGGGCTTTGCTCGAGCAAGCACAAACCAACATGCGGCCAGCAAAATCAATGCAAGGCCAGCCGCGGCAAAAACGCCTCGCATGCTCATGGGGGGGTAGCTCTTCGGTTTAGCCCCGTAGGCCACAGTTGAGCGGGACTGTTGAGCGGCCAATGTGACGGCGCATTTCCCGATGCATCGCCAACGTAGTCGTAGACCACGCCCACCAGTTTGTAGTACCCGGTGATGGCGTTCTGGTCCGCACCGGAAGGCCCGACAGCACGCCCGACGGGGCGGTAAAATGTTGGAGTGTGCGTGTGAAACAGAGCGACCGTATACGTTGCGCTTGCGATGGGCGTCGGAGTGGCGGGAACATCGTCGGGTTTGGCGTCGGGAACCACGGAGCCAGTTTGGAGAGGTCCAATGTCAGGGCCCAACTTGGTGGCGGTAAAAGTATAGCCGGTTGTGGGACCGGTGGTGTTAAGCAGAATATAGAATGCTTCCTCGTGACGCTTGGTTGCCGTGGCCGCCGCCTTGGTGTCAGCCCAGGCAGCGTCGCAGTGAGCTTTCACACCCGCATCTCCAACAATGTCCGCATACGAGGGGAACTGCACTTCCAGATCGACCTCCGGGGACATTTCAGTCGTGCCGTCGATGTCGGCTTTGCCGCGCACCTTGAATTTTCCGGCGACACTTTCTGTGTAGTTGTCGAGCATTTGAGCACTGGCGAGCGTGTACCACGTGGCTTCGCTGGCGCGGCGGATTTCGATGACGTAGTTGGCAACCGTCCCGGAGGAAGTAACGTTGACCGTGAAGGTGTTGGTGTCCAGCAGCTTGACCAGCGGCTTTGCGACTTTCAATTCGACGCGCTCTTCAATGATTTTGTCCACGACGACTTGCGAATCCAAATAGCCGTCTGCGACGTTGGCCACGATCACGTCCACCTGCACGGTATCGCCGGCGACGGCGACGGGCAGCTTGACTTTGCGCCAGGCCGTGGCGCCGCTGGCGTCGAACGCGGCGAGGCCCAGCGCGTTCATGGTGTTGATTTCAAAGGCGAGTCCGCCGCCGGAACTGCTGCGGATCAGCACGGCGAAATAGTCGTTGTATTGGGTGCCGAAGTAACCGCCGGGGATTTCGCTGGTGATAAAGCGATAGCGGCAGGAAACGGACTTGGTGTCCTTTTGTGTCACGAACGTGCGGGACAAAAACTGAGGGCCTTCGCCGGAGGTGGTCAGTTGCAGATCTTGATCGACGGCGCGCACGGACGGCGGCGGCGTGCCTCCGCCGCTTTCGGTGTGCGGGATGACGGTGACCGGCGACGTGCCAGTGTCCCAGCCGGAAGTGCCAAGGCTGATGTCGTTGTTGACGACGGTGCTGGCTGTATTGAAGTCGAGGATGACGACGGTGATGGTGCCTGCCCCGCCGTTGTTGGCGTTGGTGCCGACCTTGTCCGTGCCCGGCACCGAGGCCATGAGGAGGATGGTGCGGTCCGGCAAATTCTCGAAGACGACGTTTCCGGCCGCATCGCTGGTGCCCTGACCCATAATGCTATGATCGTCGCCCAAGGTCGCGGTAACCAGCGCGCCTTTCACCGCCTGTCCTTGCTGGTCCACCACGTTCACGGTCAGCACGAAGGAGCCGGACCAGACGGTTCCAGTTCCGGCGACGGTCAGGCCGAACAGATCGGTCGCGGAAACGTTGAACACGGTCATGTCGCTAAACAGCGTGGTGCTGATGGCGATTTGGTTTTCGGTGAATTGAATCTGGCTGGCGGGAATGGCGGTGCCGCCGGCGGTGGCGGTGACGGTGCTTTGGCCGGGCAGCAGCGAAGTGCCGATGACATTGAAGAGCACGACGCCGGTGGAGGCGGTGAAATGGGTTGCGGACGAGTCGGCGAGCACGATGCTGCCCAGAGAATTGCCGGTGGTGGTGCCGGTGGTTTTTGCGCCGAGCGTAAGTTTGCCCGAGGCGCTGGCGCCGAAACCTTTGGCTTTGTACACGGCCTCAACGCCGGACGGACCGTCATCGTCGGGGATCGCCACGATGCCGCTGCCGCTGAATTTCAGCAGCGAGCCGCTGAGCGCGAGGCTCACGGACGGGCCGCTCTTGCCGCTGGTTTCCTTGCCGCTGGCGGTAAGCGCGTTGGCCACGGTGTTGACTGTCGCCGTGCCTGTGCCGGTGATCGCGCCGTTGTTGTTGGTCAGGGCAGCCGTCAGAGTCGCTTCCAACGGGACGGCGGCGGAGTAATCAATGGCGATCGTTCCTTTTCCGTTCAGCGTGCCGCCTTTGCCGCTGATGCTGCCGGTGAGGAGTTTGCCGGCGAGTTTGCTGTTGAGTTTAACGGAAAATTTCACCGTGGACGCGCCGCTCGTGCCGGCGAGGCTAAGCTGAAAGGATTTGCTGCTGGCGGTTTGTTTCCCCGTGAGCGTGTAGGTGTCGAAGCCAATGGCAAGCGTGCCGCTGAGCAGGCTTTTGCTGTTCGAAGTGAAGGCAAGTTGAATGGTGCCGGGGAGCGTGGTCATGCCTGTTTTGGCCGCAAGGCTGACGACGCAAGGAAACGTGCCGGCGACATTGATCGGCGCGAGCATAAACGTCGCCACATAGTTGCCGCTGGGAAATTCGACCGCACGAGTTGTAATTGAGAACGTGAGCAGGAAAAGAACAAATAAACCGCGGTGGATAACAGACTTGAGGCGTTTCACGAGTATCCCTCCTAATTGGCGTGTAAGTGGAAGAGGACCGTGCGGAAATTCTCAGAATTCTCCAAATGGCGCGGGAAAGCAATAATGGAAGATGTGACAAACGGCGTTTAATACACGATTGGGAGCGGGCGCGCAAACGGAAAAAAAGCCAACCGCTCCAATTCAAGGAAGGTCGTCGACAAGCGGCTGAAGAAGCAGCGGACTTTGCGGCGGTGTAGGCTTTATTATCATTGGAGAATTTCATCATGCGCAAAGCGCTTATTCAGAAGGCCGCATTATTCGTCGCGTCGCTCACGTTGATCGCATTTCATGCGCGAATTTCAGCGGAAGCCGTGAAGGACCGCGAAGGCGCGGTGCGCGGCGACCGCGAGAACATGCTCAAAGATTTGCGCTGGAAATACAACGACGTCGAGCACGGTTTTGAAGAAGCGAAGCAGACCGGCAAGCCGCTGCTGGTGGTGTTGCGCTGCGTGCCGTGCAAAGCGTGCATGGGGATCGACGCGAGTATTTTGAATTCGAAGGAACTTGCGCCGCTGCTCGATCAGTTTGTGTGCGTGCGCGTGATCAACGCTAATGCGCTGGATTTGTCGATGTTCCAATTCGATTACGATCTCTCGCTGACCACGCTTTTTTTCAACGCGGACGGCACGGTCTATGGTCGCTTTGGTTCGTGGCAGCATCAAAAGGACGCGCTCGACGACAGCACCGCCGGCTACAAAGCGGCGCTGGAAGGCGCGCTGGCGATTCACAAAAATTATCCGGCGAACAAAGCGTCGCTGGCCGGCAAGCAGGCCGCGCCGGTGCCGTTCAAAACGCCGGTGGAGATTCCGTATCTGGCGGGGAAGTATTCGCGCGAATTGGATTGGAGCGGCAAGGTCGTGCAAAGCTGCGTGCACTGCCACATGATCGGCGACGCGTTCCGCGCATATTACCGCGATCAGGGCAAAACGATTCCGCCGGAGCTGATTTATCCGATGCCGCCGCCGGAGACGATTGGATTGAAACTCGATCCGGCGCAACCGACAAAAATCAGCGCGGTAAGCGCCGGTACGGCCGCGGCCGCAGCGGGATAAATGAAAGGCGACGAGATTGTCACGATGAACGGCCAGCCGTTGTTTTCGGTCGCGGATTTTGCGTGGGTGCTGCACCGCTCGCCGGCGACCGGCGAAGTGAAAGTGAGCGTGCGGCGCGGCGACGCGCAGAAGGAACTGACGGTGGCGCTTGCCGAGGGCTGGCGATTAAAGAGCGACATCACGGCGCGCGTGGGCTGGTGGCAGTTGCGCGCAATGGCAAGCGGCGGGATGGTGATGAACGACCTTGCGGACGCCGAGCGCGACAAGCGCAAACTCGATCACGATGGGTTGGCGCTGACGGTGAAATTCATCGGCGACAACGGCGTGCATGGCGCGGCGAAGCGCGCGGGATTCCAGAAAGACGACGTGCTGGTCGCCATCGACGGAATGACGCAGCGCATGTCGGAAGGCGAGTACATCGGGCGGACGCTCTTCAAGCACGCGAAAGGCGAAACAGTGAAAGCCACTGTGCTGCGCGGCGAGAAAAAAGTGGAGCTGACGCTGCCGATGCAATGACATCACGTCCCAGGTCCAAAGTCCAAGGTCCAAGGTCAAAAGTCCAAGGTCAAAAGTCCAAGGTTTGCCTCGGCGCGCAGGGCTTTGGCACTGTTTGTATTATTGGAGCGCTCGGATGAAGACTATTTTTTGCGTTTGTTTTGCGCTGCTTTTGTTTGGCGCGCAGGCGCTTGCCGCTGAGGCCGCGGATACTGCGCAGCTTGAAAAGCGCTACAAGGCCATTCAGCAGCTTGCGCCGACGCTGGGCGCGCGCGAATTGTTTTCGTTTGCGTTGAATGCGGCGGCGGCGCAGTGGCATCCGGAGCGCATCGACGAGGTCTTCGATCTCGCGATCAAAATGCAGGACCGCGATGCGCAGAGCAAAACGTACGGAAATCTCAAATGGTATTGGCGCGACAAAGGCCCGGACGACCTCAACGCGGTCGAATTCTGCATGCAGCAGGCGATTTTGATCCGCATGTTTTACAAGGACAATCTCAGCGCGGCGGGGCGCGAGAAGCTCGACGAGCTGATCAAATTCGGCGTCGAAGGCGTGAAGCGGCGCGGCGTGAAAGTCGGTTACACGAATATCTTCTTGATGCACATCTGGAATGAAATCGCGATCGGCGAAAATACAGGGCGGCCTGAATTCGCAAAGCAGGGTTACGACGATTTCAATCAGTGGATGGCGTACACGCTCAAACACGGCGTGAAGGAATACAACACCACCACCTATTATGGCGTCGATCTGGATTGCCTCGGCTTGATCGCCAAATACGCTCAAGATGCGCAGGCGAAGAAGAACGCCGAGGCCGCGCTGCGCTTGTTGTGGACGGACATCGCGGCGAATTTTTACGCGCCGTGCGAACGCTTGGGCGGAGCGCACAGCCGCGACTACGATTACCTCACCGGCCACGGCGCGCTCGACGTTCATTTGCGCGACGCGGGATGGCTGGCGCCCGCCGGCAAAGACACGGATGTGTTCCATCAATATTGTGCATGGATGCCGCCGGCTGAAATCCGCGCGCAGTTCGAGAAAATGATTCCGCGCACGATCGTGCAGCATTGGGGCGAGAAGCCGCACGAATTTTCAACCAGCTACATGGGCGCACATTTTTGTCTGGGTTCGGCGGGCGCGAGCGCGGGGCCGGAAGACAAAGCGCTCACGATTAATTTTTCCAGCGGGCCGAAAGAAGTCATGTTCAATTTCGTGATGGACGGGCGCAGCGATCCGTACGGCACAAATAAAACCGCGACGGGCGGAGGGCATTTGAAATCGCATCACCTCACGCCGTTCATCGCGTCGGTGCAGCACGGGCCGGAAGTGTTGTTTCTGGCGTCAGACAATTCGACTCACAAGAAGGAGGGGAATTTCGAATGGGATTTGCCGGTGATGCTCTCGCATCTGGTGTTTCCGTCATCGCTGCAGGTCTTCGAGCTGATGAGCGTTGAGCCGGTGAAGTTGGAGGCGCAGAAAGCGTTGGATTACGACGCGCCAATTTTTCTGCGCGCCGGTGATGTGGTCGTGGCGATCAAATGCCTGCTAGCGACGGGAGCCACCGATGGCCACGCACGGCTGGAGTTGTCGAACGACGGCGCCGCACACGGCGCGTCGCGGCTGACATGGGTGCATTCCGAACACGCGCCGACAGAACGCGCGACGATTGCGTTTTGCATTGTCATTGGGGAAGGCATCGACGATTTTCGGAAGTTCGATTCGGTACGGATCACTTTTGCAGCGATGGTCAAGAAGGCGAAGGTGAAGCTTGAGAACGGGCGCGTGGAACTTGAAGTACCGGGGGTGGATGTGCCGGGGTTGGACGGAGCGTTGAAACTCAGCGCCAATCCGGAAAAGAACCAGCGGATTTTGCGCGATGGCGGAGAAGCGGAGGCGGAGAAATATATTCTGGGCGTGAATGGAAAAGAAATGGCGAAGCCGATTTTGGAGGCGGCTGGAGCGAAGTGGGAGGAACCCGCAAAGAAAAAGTGAGGCGCCAACGAAGCGAGAAAAAAAAGCGGATTCAAGATCAGCGCTCAAAGCACACTCTGACCTTGAATCCTTGAATCTTGAATTTTGAATCTTGAATCCGCGTTACCGGTCCATCAACATCACCGCTTTCCCAAATTCGTCCACGGCGCAAATGCGCGAGACCATCGTCGTGCCGACGGTGAACACGATCCCCGTCAGCGTCATCGCGTATTTGCCGACGGCGTTTTGGCCCGCGACGTCCTCCAGTTTGAGCGCTTTGGCCTGCCAGGTTTTGTACACGCTACTGTACTTGAGAATCACGTCGCGCCGGCCCTGCTCGGGTCCGCCAACGACAAAATGTCCATCGCTACTCACGCGCGCGTCGATGGTCAGCTTGAAATAATCAGACACCGGTTCGACTTTGATCGACAGCAAATCTTTCCCCTGCAAACGCCCGCCGGAAAACTCGCGCGCGTCCAAATGCGACAGTTCACTGCGCGGCGTGGATGGATCTTTCTGGGCGTTCAGCACGCCCTTGTACGTGTTCTCCTTCGAGTTTTTGCCGGAAAGTTCCTCCAATCCCAGCGCCAGGATTTTGGACGGATCGTTCTTGTCAGCGACGGCGTACAGCGACCACGCGCCGGCCCCTTCTTTGTGCGGGCAGAACAAAAAAACCGATTGCTTGACCGTCTCTTCATGCGCCGCAGGCACGCCAGCCATGGCCGCAGCGCCGCTAAAGTCGGACGCAAACGCTGCGCAGGAGCCTAAGATCAACACAACACACGACGCGAGTAACTTCCGCATGACCAACCATCCTTTCCAAGCTGTTTTCGTGAAACGACGACGCCACTGCGCTCGTCGGCAAGCATGGACGGAGCGGCCTTTCAAGACTTCACTGAATTATCCGGGCAATTTTTGAAAAACAAAAATAACGAGATTCCGGCTCGTCAGTCCCTAGCGTGCGCACTCGTGCATTCGAAATATCGGCAAAAAACTTTTTTCGTAGAGCGCGTCTCCGGCGCGCCTATTCGTTCCGGACGTCATCAAACGGCCGCCCGTCCAAATCCGCGAGCCGGAAGACCAGCAGCAGCCTGTCGCGCTGTACGCCCACTTTGATCAGAATTTCGTTTTCGCCGCTGCGCAATTGCACTTCCGCGGTTTCTTTGTCTTTTCGCGCGGACGTGTACAGTTCGTTGACGACGCGCTTGCCGTTGACCCAGATCGAAATCACGTCATCCGCCCCGAATGCCAGCAGCGCTTTGCGCGCCGTCGGACAGTTGAATTTCGTGTACGCATAGCCGAAATACGGCCCGCGGTACGATTCGCGTTCCGCGCCCATCTGCGCGCGCAAATCGATCACCGGATCGTTGTTCTTATTTTTGCCGGATATTTTTTTCCACGCGATCTCGCGCCCCATGTTCTGCGACTTGAAAGCCAGATCGACCGCGCGTTCCGGCTCCATCGACGTCTCCATCCCGCGCCGTTCGCCCACCGCTGAAAACGGCCCGAGCACGCGCCACTCCATCCAACCCGGCGCGAAGTCGCCGTAAAATGCGCGCACCGCGTTCAGCGGCGGCTTCACGTCCGCGATGAACTCGGCGCATTTCGCCATCGGATCCTGCGCTTCGCAGCGCTCGAAATAACTGCGCGCCAGATGCAGCGCATCGTACGCATTCGGCGAACCCATGTTGCGCTTCATAAAATCGCGCAGCTCCGCAACGGCCTTCGCGCAGCGCGTCTTCTCGTCGCCTTCCGTCATCTCCATCGCGCGCCGCAAAAACGCCAGCCCCTCCGGCGTGTCGTGAATGATCTGCGCGGCCTTGCGGCATGTCTCCTGATACTTCGCCGGATTCTTGACGGCTTCGTCGGCCATCCGCACGCCTTGAAAATCGATGATCGGCTGATTGTTCTTCAAATAAAAATGCGTGTTGTAAACGTCCGTTTGAAATGGCGCGACAAAGGTCAAACTTTTTGCGCCGTCGTGATGCGGCTGACCTACGAATTTGATTTCGCTGAATTGCGTCGTCCAATTCGCCGGCAGACTGTCGTCGAACAAAACCGTTTCCTTGCCGCCGGCCGTGCATGCGGCGCGGTCGAAGTACACTTGGCCGCCGCTCGCCGTCAGCGCGAACGTTTTGATTTCCAGCGTTTCCAAATCGAAATCAAGCGCCGACACGCGCAATTCCGTCCACTCACCGGGCTTGGGAATTTCGCCAAGTTTTTTAAGCGACAACGTCCCTTCCCTCCCCCACCCTACTGTCGGCAAGCCCCAATACGCACGCTGCGTGCCGCTGGTGTAATCGAGATTTGAAAATTGGAACATGATCATCTGCGGCGGCTTGTGCGGGTCCGGATAAACCCACACGTGAAAGCCGTCGTCCAGCGCGTGGTGAATCGATTCCGGCACATTTGCTTTTTTCGCAAATTTCTCGACGCGCCCGGCCCCATTTTTTTCGCCAATGCGCCGCAATGTTTCGCGCAATAACGAGAGCGCCTTGGCGGTGTTCGCCGATTGCGGATGTTCCGAAATAAATTTCTCCAACTCCTGAATCCGTTCGTTCTCAGCCTCCGGCCCGCGCTTGCTCAACAATATCAAGCGCATGAATTTGAGCGCCTCCGCGCTGCCCGGCGCGAGCGCGATCACTTGCCGGTAACGCTCGACTTTTTCTGCGGACACATCCAGCAGCGTCAAGCGCCCCAGCCACATCGGCACCGCGCTGGGCATCGTCACGCCCGCGCCCCATTGCAGAGCGCCGCGCGTGCCGCTCTCGTCGCCATCGTAGACCGCCACGCCCAGCCGCACTTCGCGCCGGTCGCTGGCGCGCTCGATCGAGTCGCGCCGCAACACTGCCCAAGGCACAAACACTTCATACTGCCGCCCGCGCCCAGATACCGACGGCGCCGCCTTGCCTTCCGCGCGAACGCCGTTGTCCGAGACCGCGCCGCTTTCCTGCGTGAAAAACGACGCGCCGTTGACCAGCGCCAGCGTGCCCACAAAACATTCGTTCGGATCTATCGCGGAATTTTCGCCGTCGCGCGCGTCCATGACAATGCGCACGCGGTCGCCCGTTGTGGTCTCAGCGCCGGGGCGCGGCGAACACGGCGAGCCGTCGGTCACGTCCACCGCGACCGTCACGCCCTCGCGGCTCCAGCCCGTGTAAATTTTCGCCGACAACTTTCCAGCTCCGTCCCAGACGGCGCCCTCGCTCAGCGGCACGTAGTCGGAGCGGTGCGACAACACAATCGGCTCGGTCGTGCTCCATTCGGACAAATCGCCGTCGATGCGCGCATTCGCCGGCGTGATGAACGTCATCGCTTCGGGCTGCTCGATTCCCGCCAATCCGCGCCGCACATCTTTGATCCGCTCCGGCACCGCTGCCGGGTCGTTCAACTCCGCTTGAAAACTCTCCGCCGCCTGCGCCACCGTCGCGCCGCGCGGGCGCACGAAAAAGATTCCCTCCTTCGTTGTGTATGCCAGCGACCCGCCAGCCTGAATGAACGTAGACGCCAAAAATCGCTGCCCAGTGGATGCGTTGATTCCGCTCAGCGGCGTGCCCGGCAGCACCTGCTCCATCACGCGCTGCCCCGAATCCCACGACAGCGTGCGCACAAAGAATTGCTCGCGATTTCCGTTGTCGAACGCGCGCACAAACACGCAATGAAACAGCGGGCCGGCAATGAACGCGCGCGCAAACGAGAAATCCGCACCGTTCTCCTGCTGCGGTTTCAGCGTCCACACCGTTTCGACGCCGCCGTTGGCGCCGGCTTTCAAGCGCGAAATTTTGTAGCCGCGCTCCGTGATCGCATATTGCCCGCGGTCGGATTCCACGCCTTGCGCATCGGTGAATTCCGGCGCGGCATCGTTGCCGGTCGCCGTGTCGATGTACCGAACGATGTGGCGGTTCCCGTCACGGCGGCTCGGGCCGGCATAGCGAATGATTCCGTCGGGCGTAAAATCGACCGTCGCGTAAACAGTATCCAAATCGGGAAAATCTTTTCGCCACAATACGGCGAGCTTTGTCAAATCCACGCAGGTGAGCCGCCCGTTCATGCGCCCAAGCAAATAATGAAAATCCTGCGTGAATACTGCGCGCTGCTGATGGTCAAGCGGCAGCAGTTTCAACTCCGCCCCCGTTGCGCAATCGTACGTCGTCACGAACACCTCGTCGCGCCGGCTGTACACGCGCACCAGCGCGCCGCCGCTCACTGAAAATCCGTTCGCAATCGTCCGTTCGTCGATCGTCGCGCGCTCCCAAATCGGTTTGCCGCTCCACGCATTCCAGGCGCCCACGCGCGCGTCGCTGGCCGCGTACACGCGCTCGCCGCCCGCGCACGCGGTGACGAACGCCTCGCCTTGCGGCTCGACGCGCCGCTTCGCGCCGCGGCGGTCTTTGAGTTCCACGTCGTTGCTCGCAAGCGTCACGTGCGAGAGCGTTTCGCCGGTGTCGCGGTCCAGCACCGCGATGTCACGTTCGCCGACCGCCGCCAGCAGTGAGTCGCCGGCGGCCAGGCGTTTGACTTGCGTGCCGACATACGAGCTCCACAAAACTTCGGGCGTCGAACCGACGGTGAGCGCCTGAATATCGCCATTGAGCCGCGTGTAAACGCGGTTGGGCGGGTCGTCGCTGAAGCGGCTCAGTTGCGGATTTTCCCCGGGCAGAAAATACGAATACACCAGCACGCCGTTGAGCGCGTCCGGCGGATCGCTTTTTCCCGCGTCGGGATTGGTGATCGTCTCTCCCAGATTTCTGCGCAGCGAACGCACGACCGCGTCGCGCTTCGTCTTCCACAATCCACCCATCGCCGACAAATCCGGTGGCGCGTCGTGTTCGAAGCGAGTCAATTCGGCCAGCGCTTCGTCGCGCCGCCCCAATAGTTTCAGCAAGCGAACTCGCGCCGTCAACGCCAGCAGCGCTGAGCCTGCGCTCTTGTTTTTCAGCGCATCCGCGTAACGCTGCGCTGCCTCTTCGAGATGCCCTTCCGCTTCCAATCGCCGCGCGTCGTAGTATGGCAGTGCGCTGGCGCTGGTGCTCTCCGCCTCGCCGCTGCTCGTCGCAAATCCGATTACCGTTCGTTCATTCACAGCGACGATGCGGCTGCTCGTAATCAGCGCGTTCGCGGCTGGTCCGATGCGCGAATCCCACGGCGTCGAACCAATGACCATTCCTTTCAACGCATCGACGCGCAGCCACGCGCCGCGCGTCGGAAGATAGAGCACGGCGCCCGACAGCGTCGGCGTTCCTTGCAGAATCTGCCCTTCTAAAGGCAAGCGCCACGCGGTCACCCCCGTCTCCGCATTCAATGCTGTCACACCGTCGTCGCACGCCAGAATATTTCCGCCCGCGATTCCAGCCACAAAGCGGCACCCAACCATGTCGCGCTGCCAGATCAAATGGCCGTCGCGCCGGTCAAAGGCCATCACGCCGTTTCCGTCGCGTGGCGCGGCGATGACCAACTGGCCCAGCACCATCGGCGGCGTCGGCCCGCTTGAAAAAATGTCCCTCATGCGCGCGGACAAATCGAACACGTTCGTCCGCCCGCGCCTCAAGTCGCCCAGTTGCATGCGCGGGTAACTCGAAACCCAGCGCGCTTCGCCGTTGAACGCATTGATCGCGGCGACCGAGGCGAGCCCGGTTTCGATGTAGATTTCACCCGCGTCAATCGCCGCCGGCCCGAGATGGTTCGACGCCTGATAATACGCGGCGTCACCCACTTTGATGCCCGTCAGACCGCTCGCCAGCGGACAGCGCCAGCGCAATCGTCCCGTCTCGACGTCCAATGCCGCAACGCCGTGCACGTCGAAATCGCCCGGCTCGATGTATTCGGCGTAGACCATGCCATAGGCCGCCGCGGGATCCGAAATCCAAACCAGCTTGCGCAATTCCGTTTGCGCGTCGCTCGACCAGCGCGGCGAACCGCTCGCGGCGTCGAAACATTTCAACGATGAATAGACCGACTGCGCGCGCACGATCACTTTTCCGCCAATGATCAGCGGACAGCTCGACGGAAATCCGGTGAACGTGCCGTTCGCGCTTGCGCTGCCGCCGGCCCACGTTTGCGTCCAAAGGATGTTGCCCGAATTGAGTTCGATTGCGCGCAACGACTCCATCGCGCCAATGAACACGCGCGTGCCGTCGGTCACCGGATGCGATTGAAGATGCGGCGGGCCGTCGATGCCGAACGTGCTCCGCGCACGCTCCAGCGCCCCCGACGCAATCACCGGCTGCGCCCAGACCACGCCGCCCGGTTCCGGCGCCGGGCCGCGCAGCGCGCCCGTGCGCGTCAGTCCGCCCATGAAACGCAGTTGATCGCCTTCGCCGTGCTCGGTCGTGCTGACTTCCGCAACATGTTTCTTCAGGCGTTCCGCGAGCGCTGAGCCGGTAGTGGGTTCGCCTTTGAGCTTCACGCTTACGGAAGCAAATTCCGCGGCCAAACGCTTGAGCGCGGCCTCGCCTTCCGCCTTCTGTCCATGCTGCGCCTGGGCGAGCGCAAGCTTCGCGAGCGCCAGCGCGCTTTGCTCCGGCGTCAGCGGTTCGCGCAGCAGCGTTTGATATAGCGACGCCGCCTGCCCGTAGTGTCCGCGGTCGAAATACAAATCGCCCGCGCGCCCCAGCGCCGCGCGCGATTCGTTCGTGTGCGGAAATTCAAGCGCCGCCTTTTCAAGCTCCGCCGGATCGTTCTCGGCCACGGCTTTCAAACGCTTCGCCGCCGCTTCGCCCACCACCTTCTGATACACATCGCGCTGCGCCGGCGGCATCGCGTCCAGCATCGCGCGAATGTATTCGCGCGCGCCGACGAAGCGCATCGCGAACGGCGTTTCGTGCACTTTCACCAGCGAATTCGAGGAGTTGCGCAGAATCTCGCTCAATCCACGCATCGCTTTTTCCACGTCGTCAGGCGCGCCATCGAGCTGCCGCTTTACCGCGTCCAGCAGCGCTTGAACGTCGCGCGAGCCTTCGAAACCGACGCGCTCCGGCCGGTAACTGCGCGCCCATTCCAGACCCGGGGACACCAACTGCCGCGCTTCGTCCGGCAATCTTCCTTCGCGCGCGCAGCGTTCGAAAAACGGCAGCGCCGCCTGGCTCAGTCCAAATTCCCAGCGCAGCACGCCGCGCCACGCCACGCATTGCGCCGCTTCGCCGAGCGGCAGCGGATGCCGGTTGCTCGCGTCGCGCAGAACAACGTCCGCGGCAGTAATATCCCCTTCGCGCACCAATGCGCGCGCCAGCACGCGCGAAAGCTCCAGCGCCTTTTGCGCGCGACCTTGATAATCGGCGCCGTCTTCAAGCCGCTGCAACGCGCTCCGCAGCGCGCGAATCGACTGCGCGTCCTGATTCATCTCATGCAAAATCTGCGACGCCCAAATCAACTGGTCGAACGCAAACCAGCGTTGATCGTCATAGAGGTGGCTGACCGCGTTGGAAAACGCAATCAGCGCTTCCGGGCCGGTGCGCCGCGCCATCGCGTCGCGCAGGCCATTGAGCTCCCCCATGCGGTCGGCCATGCTCACTGGAAATTGCCGCGCCGCCAGCGCCGTGCAATACAGCAGCATCGCCAACTGCGGCTCCGTTCCAATCCGCGCGCGCAGCGGCACCGCGCCTTCGGCCGGCATTTCCACGCGCACCATCAAGCGATGCCGTCCTTTTTCGAAATGAATCGGAAGGCGATCGGCTTCGATCTTGTACACATCTGCGCTCAAGTCGTGGCCGATCGGTTTGCCGTCAACCCACGCGGCCCACGTGCCCGCGTTCGAAAGATGAATTTGCGTGTCGCCGGAAACAGACACATCAAACTCGCGCGCAAGATACGCTACTTGAGCGTCGCCGGCAAAGCGCCGCACGTCGAAACCAAATTCGCCGCGCTCGGTCTTGTCGGCTTCCGGCTCGATCTCCGTCCAGCCTTTGTCGCCATAGCGCGCGTTCGATTCCGAATTGGTTTCAGGTCCTTTCACATCGCCGTCCGCGGCATTGCCGCCGCGCTTGAAGGCGACGATGCGCCACTTCCCGGCCCACACCGGATCGCCGCATTTTTCGCGCAATCTATTCCACGCTTCCTCGCGGAATTGATTTTGATCTTTGATCTCGTTCTTGTTTTTATCAAAGAGCGGCAGCGAAATTGGATGCGCCTGATTGAGCACGAAGTAGTACGACGCATCCGCATCCGACGCGAGCAGCGCCATCGACGCCGCGCCCCACGCCGTGCCAAACGCGCGCTCGTAATTCTTGCTCTGCAAATCGGACTTCGCGTCCTGTACGACTAGTTTCACGGCCGTATTTTTCGCGCCCGGCAGCATCTCAATGGCGCCCAAAATCGAATTCACCGCGCGTGTTTGTTCCGCGGGATTCGCGGATGGATTTCCGCGCGAAGCCTGCCGTTCATACTCCCAGCGCCAAATTCCGCTTTCAAGCGCTGCGATGGCGCGGTCGTCGGATTTTAATTCCTGCATCGCGGCTATTTCGTCGAGCGTCGCCAGAAATTCGCCGCGCGCGCCCGATTCGGCCAGCGCGCCCGCGATCACTTGCGTCATCTCCACGGCGCTCAATGGGCCGCCCTGAGCACTCCACTTTTTTAAGCGCTCGCGCGCAGCCGCGGCGTGGCCAGCCAGCGTTTCAAAACGCAGCACCGCGCGCATCGCGCTGGCCGCGCTGTCTTCGTGCGGATATGCGGCGAGATATTCTTCCGCTGTTTTCATCGCGCTGTCGAAATCGCGCAGAAACGCGTACACGCGCAATTTTCCCTCGAACGCGCGCAAGCGGCTCTCTTGATCATTTTTGAGCGCGCTCAGCGCCGCGCTGTATCCTGCCAGCGCGCCGCGAAAATCGAACGACTCTTCGCGCCGCCGCGCAAGATCAAGCAGCGCATGCGCCGGCCGCCAATCCGCCGATGGTACCGGAAAATACTCCAGCATTTTTTGGAGCAAGCCAATGCGGTATGCCGGATCGTTGCGCTCCACGCGGCAATAAAATGCCTGATCGCCGCGCACCATCCGCAGCGCGACTTTGAGCGTGTTTTTGCCTTTGTTGAATCGCACCGGCAAGCCGCTGCGATCCTTCACCGGATGCCGCTCGCGCCACCACTCGTTTCCGTCGCTGGCGTAGATCGGAAGGTTGTTGACTAATATTTTGCTCGGCTCAACCGAATCGAACCAGAGCATCGCTTCGCCCGACACAGGCCAATCGATCTCGGTCTTGAGCAGCATTGTCGAATTCTTCGCCGTCGGCACGCTTTCGCGCAGATCGAGCAGCGGATCTTCTTCGTCCTCCGGTTTGGTCCACGTGCCGAATTTCGCGTTGCGGCCTGCCGCATCTTTGATCGCGGCCCAATTGTCGTTCTGCACCCATTCCTTCGAATTCCAAAACGCGCTGTCGGTCGCCGGTGACAGGTAATTCCACGTGCGCGGAATCTGCGCCGGCTCCAGCGCAGCCAGCGTCTGGTCCCACGTTTCTTTTTTGGCAAGATCAGGACCGTCCGGCTTGATCGCGGGCGGCCTGGCAACAATGCTCAGATCGGAAAAATACGATTTGTTCGTCGAGCGCGCATCTTTGTACGCGTCGTTGCACAAATCCGGATTGTCGCCCGTGAATCCGCGCCCGAGCATGATCTTCGGCGCCGCGCCCGGCGCGCCGGGGCGGGCGTCAATTTGCGCGATGCGCCGCCAGTTCGCTCCGTCGGGACTCACGTAAAAGGCCAGATTGCGCGACACGAGCAGCACACGCACGAACACTTCCTTGCCCCAGAATTTCTGCTCGCCCATGTGAGCGTCGCGCATCACGTTGGATTCCGTAAATGCGACTTCATTGCCGTCGTGCGCCCATCCATAATAGAGGTAGTTGTCATGCGTCGCGCGAAAATAGGCGTAGTTCTTCGCGTCCCAATAAAGATAGAGGCCCGGAAAGCCCGCGCCGTCGTTGCCCTGCGACGCGCGAATGCGCACGCTCACCAACAGCGGTTCGTCGTCGCTTCCGTTCGCGGGCAGATTGAAATTGAGGTGCGCGTATCGGTTGGTCTCGCCGACCAGCAGAATGCCGTCTGGGGTCGACGCGATGCTGCCTTTGGAATTGTGCGAAATGACGAAGCTGAGGGCGTCGGGTAATTTGCCGGAGCGAAGCGAATCGTTAAAATCCAGCGCAACGGCGCAACGAAGCAAGCTCAATAGAAAAACAAACGGCAGCGACCAAGCGCAACGCGCCGGTCTTTTGCAAAACGTCATGTCAACCTCGTGGGCATTTCATTCAAGAGCAATGCAGCGCGTGAACGCGCTGGTTTTCTCTATATAGATACACCGCAACGCAACAGCTAGGGCGGGCTGCCAGCCCGCCGAATCTCGCGGTTTTTGGACGGGCTGGCAGCCCGTCCTACTATTTGACGCGTCATCGTTTTTTCTCTTCAGGCGGCTCTTCCAGCAGATCCATCCCCGGCTGTCCCGCGTTGGTCGGCGGCGGCATGATGCGCTTCCCGCGCCAGCTCGCGTACGGATCGCGCTTCTGCTGCTCGGCGGGATGATCGAAGACATTCGAACCGTGGCTTTCGCTGGCGTCCAGCGCGCGGATCGCGTTCAGGCGTTTGTGATACGCCGAAATCAAATCGCGGCGGCTGAGCATCGCCACGACGCGCGCCGTGCCCACCGGCCCGCGCGGCGGCAGCACCGCTTTCGAGATGCGCGAGTGCGACGACTCCATTCCCGGCTCGGCGGATTCAACGACCGGAATCTCATCGACATTTTGTTGCGTGAGAAGGCGCAGCGCTTCGTCGAGCGTCGTTTTCATCCCAACGCAGGGCGGATTTGAAATGCCCAAATCGCCGGCGACCACCAGCGGCGCGACGCCAGGCTCGCTCATGACCTGGCGCAAATCGCCCAGCGAAAAAACGCCCACCAAATAACCGCGTTCATCGACCGTCGCGAACACCGATTTTGTGCTGCCTTTGATCCGTTCCATGATCGTGTCCAGCGTCATGTTCACCGGAATCGTCTCCGGTTTTTGCGTTCCGGTTATGGCTTCCTCGACGGCAATGCCTTCGAGCACGTCGATCAGGAAATCGCCGCGGTGCGCGGGCGAATCGGCGATGCCGCGGACTTGTTCCTGATTGAGCGTGAATGAGCGGCTGACGATATACGCGGACGCGCAGGTCAGCATCAGCGGCACGACCAGCCCGTACGAACCGGTGATCTCGCTGACCATGACCAGGCTGGCGATGGGCGTTTTTGTGGCCGCGGCAAACGCGCCGCCCATGCCGACGAGAATCATTCCGCCGCGCGCGTTGGGCGAGAGCGCCAGCCAGCGCGGAATCCAGCCGCCGTCGTCGAGCGCGCGCAAAAATTTCGCGTAGGCCGCGCCGGTCACGCCACCGAGAAAAAGCGTCGGAAAAAGCACGCCGCCCGAACCGCCGGAACCGATGGTGAGGCTCGTCGCGAGAATTTTTGCGAGAATGATTACGCACAGAAATCCGGCGAGTTTCCACGTCGTCCACGAATCGACGGGACTGACGTTGAGCGCGCTATCCACAACCGTCTGCAAATACGTATACCCGCCGGCCATGATGTGCTGCGGCTGCGAGCCGCCGAGCGTCTGCGGCGTTGAGCTTTGCACGCCGGAAATGCTCCCCGCCAGCAAAAGCGCCAGCGCGCCCAGCGCCAGGCCGCCCAGCGCAGGCTTCAACACACGCGGAACGGGCAGCGGATGAAACACGCGCTTTTCCAGAGTGAACAGCGTTTTGACGAAAAGAAACGCGACCAGCGCGCAGAGCAAACTCAAGACGGCGTAATGCAGCAATTCGCTCCACGCATTTCCGCCCGCAGTTGGAAACGCGAGCGGCGCTTTATCGTGGCCAAGATTCAAAATCCGATCGTAGCCAAAAAAAGACGTGAAGACCGAGTAGGCCGTGACGGAGCTGATCACGCCCGGCATCACGGCATCGTGTTCAAAATCCGGTTCGCGATAAAGCACTTCCGCGGCGAAGAGCGCGCCGCCCAGCGGCGCTTTGAAGATCGCGCCGATGCCGCCGGCCACGCCCGCGAGCATCAATATGCGGCGGTCGCGCACGGAAAGTTTGAGCAGCGTGCCGAGCGTCGAACCGAAGCCCGCGCCGATCTGCGCGATCGGGCCTTCTTTTCCCGCGGAGCCGCCGCTGCCGATGGTGAGCACCGAGCAGACACCCTTCACAATCGGCGTGCGCGCGCGAATCGCGCCTTTGTCGCGGTGAAACGCGCGGATGACGGCGTCCGTGCCGTGGCCGCTGGCTTCAGGCGCCAGCCAAAGGCACAGCGCGCCGGAGACCGCTCCGCCGAGCGCCGGCACCAGCAGCAAGGCCCACCATTGCCCGGTGCCGCTGAACAGCCAGCCCGCCAGCAATTTCGCATGAAGCCAATTGAGCGCCGCTTCGAACGCGACCGCGCCCAGCCCGGAGACGACGCCGACGAGCACGCACAGCATCAGCAGGCGGAACCACGTTTCCAAATGAAAAAAGCGAGCGATGCGCTCGAGGCGTTGGCGAAGACTGCGCATGATGCGCCGATTTTAGCCGGAACGGCGCTGATTACAAACTCGACGCGATCAAACTCACGCCGGGCCGCCAAGATCCTTCGTCAGAAAAAACTTCGCGTGCCCCATCGAATCCCAATCGGCAATCTCGGCGGCGATTTTGTAGCCGAGGCGAATGTAGAACTGCGGCGCCTGGTACGACATCGTATCGACGAAGACGTGCGTGCAGCCGCGCGCAATCGCGTCGCGTTCGGCCTCCGCCATCAGCGCCTTTCCAACGCCGTTCTTTCGATGCTCCGGATTCACCGCGAGAATGGAAATCTTCAGCCACTTGACATGCGTTTCGCCAAGCAGGCCGCCAATCAGTCCCGATTCGTCGCTGGCAAAAACACGCAGCGGCACCGATGCATTCATTTCGCGCAGCGGACTGTTCTCCAGATTGAACGCGCGCAGCCAGCCCAGCACGGATTCCGCGCGCGGATCGCCGGCATCGGCGGTGACGTGGAGTTCAAACGCGGAGTGGCTCATGGCTTCACCACCATCAATTTCGCCTCGCTGAATTCGCGAATTACGATGGCCAATCCTTCGCGGCCGAATCCGGAATCCTTCACGCCGCCGTACACACTCGAATCGAGCCGAAAGGTCGTGGGCACATTTACGAGCACGGCGCCGCATTCAAGCTGGCGGTACGCGAGTTCGGCATTTCGCAGCGATTGCGTGAAGACGCTCGCCTGCAAGCCGTACTTCGTGGCGTTCGCGCGCGCGATGCCTTCTTCAAAATCTTTGACGACATCGAACGTCACGACCGGCCCAAAGACTTCTTCGCAGGCGACGGATTGGTCCGGCGGCACGGCTTCAAGCAGCCACGGCGTGATCTGCTTCTCGCCGCGCCGTTCACCGCGAACCAGCACGTTCGCGCCGGCGGCGATCGCGGCATCGACCCACGCTTGGACACGGTCGGCGGAGGCTTTGTCGATCAGCGGCCCGACGAGCGCGTTTTCGTCGGACGGTTTGTCGCTCACGCCGACGCCGCGCAGAATTCTTTCGGCAAGCTTGCGTTCGAATTCGTCGGCGACGGCGCGGTGGACAAAGACGCGCTGCGTTTTGATGCAGACCTGGCCGGCGTAGACGTAGCCGGCGTTGGCGATGGCCGCGACGGCTGCGTCGAGATCGGCGCTTTGATCGACGATGGCGGCGGCGTTGCCGCCCAACTCGAGCAGCACTTTCTGGCGTTGCAGCGCGCCCTGCTTGATCGCCCAACCCGCGCGTGCGGAACCGGTGAATGAGACTGCGGCGAATTCGGGGCACGCGCACAGCGCTTTGCCCAATTCAGGGCCGCCTGGAAGCACGTGCAGCGACGCGGGCGGCAAGCCGCTTTTGAAAACGATCTCGGCAAGCATCAACGCGGCGCGCGGCGCCTGCTGCGGCGGCTTGATCACGATCGGACATCCGGCAGCGAGCGCGGGCGCGACTTTATGCGCGACGAGATTGATTGGAAAATTAAATGGTGTGATGCCCAGAATCGGGCCGATCGGAAAATACTCGACGCGCCCGCTCATCCCCGCGCCCTGCGTTTCGCGGTCGGGATAAACGATGTCGCCAGGCGTGCGCAGCGCTTCTTCGGCGGCCCACAAGAAAGTTTTGACCGCGCGCTGCACTTCACCGTGCGACAGCGCCATCGGCTTCCCCGCTTCGTGACAGATTTCCAGTGCAATGCGCGCAGCGTTCTTCGAAATCTCGTCCGAAATCTTGCGCAGCGCTTCCGAGCGTTTGAAGCGCGTCATCGCGCGCAATTCAGGAAAGACTCGCGCCGCTGCACGCGCGGCGACGCGCGCTTGTTCCGGACTCACGGCGGGCGCGGGTTCGCATTGGACGCCGGGCCACGGCGAAGTGATGGTCAGGAGAGCGGGAGTTTCGACGAACTGGCCGTCGAGCAGGAACGTGCTCATGGATTCAATCGTAGCGAACACGAAATTGGCAGCAAGGAAAACCAGTTCGAGATCGCGGCGTCAGAGGCAAGGTGGCAGTTCAACTCCAACGGAGTTGCGTCTGATTGCGGACAGGACTGCGGAGCATCGTTCGACCATTCGGACGCAACGCCTTTGGCGTTGAAAGACAACTCTGTGCATGTTTCCCAGGGTAGCGTCGAGTACGACGCAACCCTGGGCTTTGGTATGCAACGCCGTTGGCGTTGAACGTCGGCGTCTTGCTTCGCAAGATGAACGTGCAGGCGGGACGCCTGCACCACGGATTACCGTTCGCGAACGCTGGTCGGCATGCTGGCGGGGGTGGTCCAGTCGTCGGCATCGACCGGCACTTTCTTCGGCGGCTTCGGCGCGGGCGCAGGGGCTTTGGCCACATCGACGGTTTCGCCGTTTTTCTGATCGGTTTGCGACGTGGGTTCCGGCGGCGCGGGAACGTCCCCGCCCTGTGATTTGTTCTTCAGCCGCTGCTTGCGCAGGATTTGGAATGGATCGAAGTTGCGCGATTCCGGCTCTTCAAAATCACCGTTGACCTGCGACGGATTCACCAGATTATCGTTTTCAGGGAGAATCAAATTGCGCGAAACGATCGTCGGGCGCACGGCGGCAAAGAAGCCGTGGTCGTTGAGGTTTTTGTCCACGGAATAAATGAGCGAGGCGTCGAAAGGACCGTAGTGCCGCGTGATTTCCCAACGCTCCAACTGGCGGCCTCTGATCAGGGACAGCGATTTCTTCTTCTCGAAAACCTGCTCGTAGCCGAAGGCCCAGCGATCGCTGAGTTCGTATTGCACCTGGACGCGATATTGGTCCGAACCGGTAATCGCGCGGTCGGTGTTGGTGTAATTAAAGCGTTCGTCAAAGTGCAGGCGCCAGCGGTCGTGCGGGTCGATGGTGATGCCGTAGTTCGACGTTTCGTCGCGGTATTTTTGCGGGTCGATGCCGACGCCGCCGTCGAAGCGGACGACGTCGAGCACGCGCAGGAAGCCCTGCATCCGCAGCAGTCCAAACGTGTCGCCGCTCAAGACGCGCTCGCGGTCGGTTTTGGCGGGATAAACGTCAAGAGCCGTGTCGAACCCGGCTACACTGATGGTCCGCTCCGGGTCGCCTTCGACTTTTCCGGCGCGATGAGTCTGCGCGGTCTGATCCAGCGAGAACGTGATGACATTGTTGCGGATCAAATCGTCGTACTGATCGAAATCCAAAATCATGGCCGGGTCTTTGTACGTGTTGCTCACACCCGCGTAGCTTATTTTCGGTTCGACGACGTGGCGGAAACCATCAATGCCTAGTTCTTCATTTTTCAAATCGCAGAACGTGCCGTAGAAGCGCGAGTCGATATCGAAGCCATACTCGGCCGCGCCCTGCGCCGTGGATTTGCCGTCGATGCGCGTGGAAGCGGGGTTCTCATTGAAGCGCGAATTGTCGTAGAGCGCCTGCTGCGTGCCAATATAAGGAGTGACCGTCGCTATGCACAGATCGACAGGCCGCTGGAATTTGAGCCATCCCGCGAGGCGGTCCGTGTCGAAATCGGGCTGATCGTAAATGGCCTTCTCGAAATAGCGCTTGATGTGCGTGCCCTGCATTTCGCCCGACACCAAGATGCCGTAGCCGATGTTGGTCGGAATCTGAGTGTAGGTCATTGCCGGCTCGTAGCCGGTAAACGTGCCGTAGTCGACGGGGCTGCGCGGCGGCGAACTGTCGAACTTCTCCGGGTCGGTGCGGTAGAGCAATTCGAAGGACCAATCCTCGCTTGCTTTGCGCATCGAGAGCAGCGCTTCGGACTGGTTATCCTGATTGTAATTCCGCGGGAAAAACTCGAGATTGAAATCGCGGTCCGATTGGCGCTCGTACACAGCGTCAAAATAGACGTTCTCAAAGCCGAGCACGCGCTTGATGGGAATGTGTTCGTTGAGTTCAACCAACCCGCGCACTTCGTTTTCGTGCGGATCGATGGCGAAGGACGGCGGGCCGGCGTTGTCCAACAAGCGGCGTTTCAAGAAAAGCAGGTTCGCGTCAAACTGAATGCGCGGAAAACCGTCGATTTTCGGCTGAATGCGCCGTTCCAGATCGTGCCGCGCGCGGGCCACGGCATCCTCGTCGCTGATCTGAAATTCATCCTCGCCATAGGTGCGAATGTGGCCGGACCCGTATTCGTAATAGAGCCTATCCGTACCGCAGCCCGGCACTTGATAGCCTTGTGTCTGCCATGCCAATTCCAAGCCCAGCGCCGGGCCGCGCTTCCAGCGCTCGTCCACGTCGATGTACACGTGTGTCAGCTCGAAATTCCTGGTCATGACTTCTTTGCCGTCGGTGCTCTGCCCCATGCCGTAGCCGATGCGCAGCAATCCATAATTGCCCCAACGTCCTGAACTGCCCTGGTTGAACGAGAAGTACTCGCGCTTCTTGGACAGGTCATACGTAATGGTGGGGAATTTGAAAAGATTGAATCCGAAGATTTGAATCTGCGCGCCCTTTGCGATTACTTTTTCGGGCTGCAGCACGGTTTTGCCCGGAGTCGTCGGATCGGGCACTTCCATCATGTAAAAATCCAGCGACTCGGCCTTCACGCCATAGATCGGGTGCACCATTTCGTCATTGCTGATGAACGTGTTTTCGCCGGTCAGGTGCAGCGGGCTGTGGCGGATGAATTTCTCCGCATGCATCATCATGCTGGTGCGCGCCTGCGGGTCGCTGTCCACTTCGTACACGCCATAGGGATCGCGCGCCCTGAATACCAACTCCTCGCCCGGCGCGGTGGCGGCGGGATGCTTGTTGACCGCGGACAGATCGTCTCTGTGCAGCCCCGGGTCTTCCGGAAGTCCAATTTTATTGCGGTTGCCCCTCTTCGTGCTCGATCCGGATCCTGATGCATTTTGCGGGGCAACAATCCGCATCGCCGAATCCACCATGTAACCGGTGCCGCTGTCCACATCCATGTAGGCCGCCGTGGCCTCCATCGTCGATTCGCCGATCTTGAGGATGCAATGGCCTTCGGCGTACATTTCGTTGGTTTCGCGATAAAAGACGATGTTGTCGGCTTCGCATTTAATCCCGCCGGCGAAACGAATCCACGCGCTGCCCGACAGCACGACCGCGGATTTCACGTCGAGGAACGACTGCTTGGTCGCGGACCAATCCACGTCGTCCATGCTCATCTTCAGCGGATTATTGTCGGGAGCGGTTTTTGGCGCGGGCTTCGGCGCGTCGCCGGCGACGGCACGCCCCAGAAGAACGGCCAGCGCAAGCGCCAATGTCAGACGACAGGTGTTTCGCGCGAGATTGATCATGAGCGGGCTTATGGTAACGGCTCCCGGCCAAATTGCAAGGTTGACTGTCATCTATATCGGAAGAATCGTTGTCGGAATTCAATAGAAGGACTCGCCTAAACGCATTGCCTTCAAGGAGAAGAACCGCAATTGTGCAGCGGGATCGCCGAAATCTCTTCTGAATTTGTAAGGATATCCGTCGCGAGGCGAGTTAAAATAAGCAGCGTGTTGCCGGTTTGGACACCAGTTTGGCGTGTATGTGACGATGAAGCTGCTCTCGGAATGTCGAAGGAATCTTGCTCATGTCCAGGTCGGCGCGCGATATACGCGAAGCTCTCGCAAGGAAAATCAAAGACGAAATCTCCGGCCCCGCGTTGCTGCGCATGATCGCCGAATACGACGCGTGGATGGTGCCGAATTCGTTCGTCAATGTGGGCAACCCGCCGCAGCAATACGCGGTCATGTTCACCGACGAAGAAGCGTATAAACTCGCGCAGGACCAGTTCGGCGACAAAAACGTTCCGCTCGAATATTTGCAGATTCCCGGCAGCCGGATCCTCGCGATGCTGGCCGGTTCGGTGGACAGCATCAGCATCAATCCGTGTTCGGAAGATTCGATCGCGTTTCCAAAGCATTTGCTTCCCGAACTCGTCAAATGGGGCCAGGCCATCGAAGTGGAACGCACCCTTTATAGTGTCCTGCACGACGACCAAGGCTGGCAGACGATTAAAAATTACGACAGCTATTACGTGCCGATCAAACAGACTTCCGAAGGCACTTACGCGCCGCTGCCCGCGCCCGACAGCAAGGGCCGCAATTTGCTGGCGGTCTTCACGTTCAGCGACGCGCTCAACGCTTATGTGCTCGACCAGCACGAGGGCGTGCCGGTGGATGTCACCATCTACAGCGGCGGGAACCTGTGCAAATGGATCGTCGATTCCAATTGCGACGGCGTGGTCTTCAATTGCTGCGGCCCGGGGCGGCCGGCGGCGTTCGCGAAGGAATTCGCGAAAGAAGTGCTGAGTTACGCGTAATGCATTGTGGTGCAGGCGGCCCGCCTGCAGAAGTCCAACTGGAATTCGCGCGCTCATTCCATAACATGTGCTGCAATGAGTTCCGAAATTGCAGGCGAATCCAGTCGCGCCGCGATCACGCGCGCGCGCCGCATCATCGTCAAAGTCGGTACGGCGCTGCTGACCGGCGAGACCACGCGCGTCAACCAGCGCTTCATTGCGCGGCTGTGCCAAGGGGTCAATGAGCTTTGGAAGCAGGGGCGCGAGACGGCGATTGTCACGTCGGGCGCGATTGGCGCTGGCTGCGGGGTGCTTGGCTATAAGGAGAAACCAACGTCGTTGTCGGAACGGCAGGCTTGCGCGGCGGCGGGGCAGGTTGAGTTGATGAAGATTTACGCGCAGGCGTTCAAGCGCGTGAAGCCGGCGCGGGCGGTGGGGCAACTGCTGCTGACGCGCGACACGCTGATTTCGCGGCGGCGCTATTTGAATTCGCGCAACACGATGATGACGCTGTTCCAGCGCAGCGCGGTGCCCATTGTTAATGAAAACGACACGATCAGCGTCGAGGAAATCCGTTTCGGCGACAACGATAATCTTTCGGCGCTGGTCGCGGGGATTGCCGAATCGGATCTGCTGATCATTTTGACGGACGTGGGCGGATTAATGGATTGCGACCCGCGCGCGAATCCGAAAGCGAAACTGATCCCGACCGTCGCGGAACTTACGCCGCAAATCGAGGCGATGGCGCGGCCGACGGGATCGTTTCTGGGCACCGGCGGGATGGTGAGCAAATTGCAGGCGGCGCGGATTGCAATGGCGTCGGGGTTTGGATTGGTGCTGGCGGATGGGCACGATCCCGAGATTCTGCTGGACATCGTTGCGGGAAAAAATGTCGGTACGTATTTCAAACCGCGCGCCGAACGCATCAGCGCGCGCAAACATTGGCTGGCGTTCACGTCGCATCCGAAAGGCGCGATCGTCGTCGATGCCGGCGCGCGCGCGGCGTTGAAAACGGGCGGAAAGAGTTTGCTGCCCTCGGGGATCGTGGACGTGCTGGGACAGTTCAAAGCGAACGAATTGGTGTCGCTGGTTTGCGAAAATGCGGAGTTCGCGCGCGGGCTGTCGAATTTTTCGAGCATCGACACGCACAAAATTCGCGGTAAGAAGTCGGCTCAGATTAAGGGGCTGCTCGAGGCGGATTCGACGAGCGGAGTGGAGTCGGTGCATCGGGATAATCTGGTGATTTTGTGAGCGCTGAAATCAAACAACTTTTCGAGAACAATCGCGCGTGGGCGGCGCAGATCAAAGCGAGCGATCCGCATTTTTTCTCGGCGCTCGCCAAAATCCAGCAGCCGCGCTACCTGTGGATTGGCTGCGCGGACAGCCGCGTGCCGGCCAACGAAATCGTGGGGTTAAAGCCGGGCGAGGTCTTCGTGCACCGCAACGTCGGAAACCTAGTCGTGCACACGGACCTCAATTGTCTGTCGGTGATTCAATTCGCGGTCGATGTGTTGAAGGTTGAGCACATCGTCGTCACGGGCCATTACGGCTGCGGCGGCGTGACTGCGGCAATGCAGAACAAACGCATCGGACTGTGCGACAACTGGCTGCGGCACATCAAGGACGTGAAGAACAAACATCGCGCGATTCTGGAGCGCTGCCAGCCGGTCGAGCGCGCATCGCGCTTGTGCGAACTGAACGTGATCGAGCAAGTGCTGCATGTGTGCGAGACGACGGTGGTGCAGGACGCGTGGGCGCGCCGCCAGCCCGTGCAAGTGAACGGCTGGATTTATTCGCTGGAAGACGGATTGCTGCAGGATTTGGGTGTGGCGACGCGCTATCCGGAGACGGTTTGGGACAATTACGAATGCGCGCTGAAGAATTTGGAGGATGAGGCGTGGCGGTTTGGGAAGTTGAGGGCTGAGCCGGAATGATCTCACGCAGAGGCGCAAAGGCGCAGTGGAAGGCGCGGAGAGGGAACGCAGGTTAATAATGGTAACGGCAGGTGAGGATTCGAATTTTCGTGTCGGAGACTTGATATACCAAGCGGTGCTCGTCGTCGATGCGGCGCGACCAGCAGCCAGCGAGTTCGTGCTTAAGCGGTTCGGGTTTTCCCATCCCTTGAAACGGACTGGATCGGACTTCTTGAATGAGTCTGATGGTCTTCAACGCTTTTTTGCGGTCGTGGTTGACCCACCATTCCAAGTCATCGAAGCCCGCGGAGTCAAATTCCAAGCTTCGCACGCGCGTCCTCCAAGGAGATTCCGCTCGTTCGCTTCATGGCTTCAAGGAGGCGCTTTTTCATGGCGGGGCTTCTGAGCAGGTACGCGGTTTCTTTTTCGGATTCGAGTTCCCGCCACAATGCGATCGGGATAATGACGCCGGTAGCTTTTCCTTTTTCGTTGGAGATGAATTGGATTTGCTTCGTTGCGGGCATACGCTGTTCCTCGATGGAGTTGCGGAATTGAATGTATGGGCTGAAATCGTGATGTCAAAGTTACTTTTTGTTGCGCGGAAAAGTTGAATTCTCCGCGCCTTTGCGCCTCTGCGAGAGAAGAATTTGGAGAGGACCGTGAGCAAAACCGAAGCGCGCCCGAAAGTGACCATCTTCTGCGACGGCGGATGCAAGCCGAATCCGGGCGCGGGGGCTTGGGCGGCGATTTTGCAATTTGGCGACAAAGAGAAGGAGCTTACCGGCGGCGAGGCGGAGACGACCAACAACCGCATGGAGTTGACGGCGGTGACGAAGGCGCTGGAGGAATTGAAGGTGCCGTGCGACGTGACGGTGGTCACGGACAGCGAGTATCTGGCGAACGCGTTTCGGCAAAAGTGGATTGAGAGTTGGAAACGCAAGGGATGGATCAACAGCCAGAAGCAACCGGTGAAGAACAAAGATTTGTGGGTCGAACTGGACGCACTGGTGGCGAAGCATCACGTGACGTGGGAATGGACGCGCGGGCATTCCGGGCATTGGGAGAACGAGCGCTGCGATGAGCTGGCGACGCAGACGCGGATACGGATGTTTGGGCATTGAACGATGGGCAGCAAGTCAAAATTTTTTGTCGCGTGCATCGCCACCTTCGTAGCGTTCGCGAGCGCGGCCTTCGAACTCAAGCCGGGCGTCACATCTCGCATTCCGTGCGACGGCGCTCCAGAACTGACCTACGATCTCTTCATTCCGTCGGCGTACATGAGCGAAACCGAGCGCAAATTTCCGGTGCTGTTCATTTCCAATCCGGGCGCGCGGCCGGACATTCGCGCGCACACCGCGTGGGCTGAACGGCGCGGGTTTGTACTGGTCACGATCAACGACAGCCGCAACGGAAACTGGGAGCCGGTGTTCAAAGCGCAGGAGGCGGTGTGGAAATCGGCTGAGGCGCATCTGCGGCTGCATGCGTGTTTGCGCTTTGCCATTGGCATGAGCGGCGCGGCCAGCGCGTCGTGGATGCTTTGCGCGCATCATCCGAACAATTTCGCGGGCATCGTCATGGAGGGCCACAGCGGGACCGGCGACGCGATCCCGAATTACGTTGCCGTCGCGTACATTCACGGCGACAAAGAACCCAATCTGCCGGTGATCGAAATAAATTACGCGCATCTGCGCCGCGCGGGAAACCCGCTGCAGCGCTTCGTTAAGCGCGGCGGCCATATTCCCGGTTCAGTCGAAGAAGAAGAGCGCTTTCTCGATTGGATGTATGACCTTCAGCGCTTCGGGCATCCGAAATTGAGCGCCGACGACCGCGCGAAAGCGAAAGCCGAAGCGCTCGCGCAATTGGATGCCGCCGCGAAAATCGCGAACTCGCCGGAGCGGCTTGCGGCGTTTGAAAAGTGGTTGAATCTGCCTTACGTCGCGGGCTGGAACGAAACGAAGCCGCATTTCACGCCGTGGCTTAAGGCGTTATTGGAGGTTGAATCGGCCGCGGCGGAGAAGTCCGAAAAGTATGCGCTGTTGGGACCGGCCAATTTTCGCGGCTGGCTCAAACACGTCGATCCCGCCGTGAAAACAGCGTTCGAAAAAGAACTCGCCGATCTAAAAACCGATCCCGCGGTGAAAATTGCGTTTGATGCAGACACTGCTTACGCAAAAGCCGCCGAAGCCGAAAAAAATGCGGGCGACAATGTGTTTCAGCTTCGCGGCGCGCTCGTGCAATACGAAGCCGTCATTCAACGCTGGCCCGATTCCGCCGCCGCGAAGCGCGCGAAAGACGACGTGCTGCATTTGAAACCGGCCGCGCCGAATGAGCCGCGCATCGGGATTGCGAAATGAGTATCCGCGAAAATCATGGCCAAACGCGCAAATCGCCATCAGGATTTCGCCACTGGCTACCGCGCTACTCGCTGCGCACGCTATTGCTGGCGACGATATTGGCGGGTGGGATCGGATTATTATGTCGCAGTTGGGAGCCATGGCCGGTAAAAAAGATTTTGTTTGCTGATCGTGTACGAGAGGCCAGTTTTTCTCCTGACGGCAAATGGTTAATGGTGTGCTCCGGGAAAAGCAGCCCAATATTGAGATTGCCCGACGCGGCGGTGTTCTGCAGATTGGCACACCCTCAAACGGTACGAAATGCAGTGTGGTCTCCAGACAGACGTCTGCTCTGCACAATCGCTGATGACAAGGCCACTCGGATCTGGGATACGCGTACGTGGCAATGTCTGCATGTGTTGGAGAATTCGGCGGGTTACTCTTCGCCCGACTTCTCGCCGGATTGGAAACGCATACTCACACGTCCAGATAACCGGCGGCATCAACTGTGGAACATGGAGTCGGGAATGCTCCTGGCTGAATTTGGCGAGCGTTACAATTTTAAAAATTTCTCGCGTGACGGTCGGTATTTGCTTTTCGAAATCTATTGGAATTACGATGGAAAGGAGCGCTCGGCGGAACAAGAAAGTGACAGGGGCGCCGAGGTTTGGGATGCAATTTCGGGCAAGAAACTCTGGTTTGCACGGAATGGAGAGGATAGCCGCACCGAAAGCTTGCGATTTTCCGACGATCAGCGTTGCGTTATTAGCGAGGAAGAAGAGATTGGCGACAACTTCAATACGACCGCGATAAGGAATGTATTCGCGATTCAAAGCGGCGAGTTGGTAGAACAGCATCGGACGCCGAAGGACGGTTGGTCACGTTCGGTTAGCTTTTCGATTGGTGGCTTTCGGTGGAGGGATCAAATCTCGCCGGACGGCTCACGCGTCTTGCGCCTCAAAGGCCTTCAAATTGTTTTAGAGGACAACGTAGCAAAGCGCAGTTTGGAGATGCTACCTGGCTTCGAAATGAACGAAGATACTGCTACGGCATCGTTTTCACCGGACGGGGCTCAAATTGTCGCGGGTAATTGGAGATTTCGTAACGAACTTTTTGTTTGGAAGCGCCGCCGCCCGGAATACTGGTGGGGTATCGCATGGTTGCCGGAGTTCTGGCTGTTGGTGATCCTGACTAGCGCGTTTTTGTGGAGCCTCCTGCGAGACCGGCGCGACTTGCGGCGCACGCCAGCTATTATTCCTGAACCTCCAGCGTCGCGTCCGCCTTAACTCCCTTCTTCTCCACAATCTTCCCCGACGGATAAAATTCCACGCTCACGTCCGCCGCGTCGAGTTTTCCCAATCCAAAATGGCGCTCCGTCGTCGCGTAGGCGTAGTACGTATGCGCGCTCTGCCGGCCAGCGATGACGACTTGCTCGTAGCAGAGCAGTTTCTTCGTGCTCGGTTCAAAGAGCCGAATCTTCGCGCCGGCCGCCGCGCGATTTCCGGGCAGGCCAATCGGACGAATATTGAGCCAATGCTGCTTTGGAAGATCGTTGTGGTAGACCGCAATCGACTTGTGATTCTCGCTGCCGGAGTTGCCGATGATGTCGAGCGCGCCGTCGCCGTCGATGTCGCCGAAGCAAATGCCTTCGTCCACCGCCGCGTAGGACAGATCGCGGATGCCCCATGCTTTGTTCATGTACGTGAAATGCCCGCCGCCAGTGCCGCGCAGGACATAGAGAAAACAGCGCCCGTTCATGATCACGTCGGGGATGCCGTCGTTGTCAAAATCGGTCATCACGGCCAGTCCCCAATTTGCGTAGACGGGATGGCTCGCGTTTTCCATGCCGCTGACAGCGTTGGGCAGCAGCGTGAATTTTGCGTGGCCGTCGTTGAGATAGACTTCAACTTTTTTCCCGCCGGAAAGACAGATCAAATCCGGAAAGCCGTCCTGATTGAAATCGCCGACGCCTTGAATCGTGAGGCCGTCTTCGACGAGGCCGCATTCGGTGGTCGCGTCGCGGAAATTGCCGTGGCCGTCGTTGAGCATGATGCGCGACTTGCCTTCTTTTTCGCTGTGGTAGCCGCAGCATTTGAGCACGAAGTCGATCTGTCCGTCGCCGTTGAGGTCGATCGGCAGCATCGAGGTTTCCTTGTAACCGTCGAAGCCGCTGCTGGATTTAAAACCGCCGCTGCCGTCGCCGAGCGCGAAGACGACGCCGGGGTTTTCGTGCAGCCAGTCGATCTTGCCGTCGCGATTAATGTCGATCAGCGCATTCTCGCGCGCCTGTCCGCCGGACGCGCTGATGCCGGTCGATTTGAAAGCCAGTGTGAGCGGATCGCCGGGCTTGGTTTCGTTCAAGAGCCATATACCGCCGCCGTCCTGATGCGTGATTTGCAGATCGAGCT
This sequence comes from Planctomycetota bacterium, assembly GCA_035308565.1. Lineage (GTDB taxonomy): Bacteria > Planctomycetota > SZUA-567 > H5-PLA8 > H5-PLA8 > JANXLS01. The sequence continues at coordinate 45,542 of DATGGK010000241.1, forward strand.
TGCCGTCTTCGTTGAGGTCGTGCGCGAGATGAATCTCGGTGAGCTTCAGCGCGGCGCTGTCGGCGTAATAGTTGAAATGGCCAAGGCCATCGTTGAGCGCAATCGCGCCGGCCTGGCCGTGCGCGCCGATGAACAAATCGAGATGCCCGTCGCCGTCGAGATCGACCAGATCGATGCCGCTGAGCCACCATTTGGGGACGGCTTTGTAATGGGCTTCGACTGCCTCTTCGACGCCGCATTCGCGCGTGATGTCGGTGAAGGGTTTGGGCGCGTCGGCGGCGCAGGCGGAAAACGCGGCGAAAAACAGTGCTGCGAGGAGTGTGACATTATTGGTCATGATGAGGGCTCCGCTTTTGAGTGTACCCCGCTCGCGAGAATTTTGCCGAGCGGCGCCTCGTGCGCGAATATTCCCAATTTTTGAATCATCGCGGCGCGTCGCGCGTCTTATACTTGCGGGCACGCTGAGGAAAATGCAATGCTGACTCAGGGAATGGTCGAACATTATGTCACGGACGCGGCGCTGGCTCACGAGCGCCGGCGTGCGGAGAAACTTGCCTCGTTCGATTCGGCTAAGGCGCTCGCCGCGCGCCAAGCTGAAATTGCGCAAGCCGTGCGCGCGCTGCTTGGCGATTGTCCGCTGAGTCCGACGCTGAACGTTCATACTATTGCCGTTCACGAACGCGATGAATATGCAATCGAACTGCTGACGTTTGAATCGTTCGCCGGAGTTGTCGTTCCGGCGAATCTGTATCTTCCGCGCGGACGCACAGAGCCGTGGCCGGCGGTCGTGGTTTTTTCAGGCGACGCGCCGGATGGGAAAATTCAGGCCGAGCGGCAGCGCTTGGGACAGTTGCTCGCGCGGCGCGGGATTGCGGCGCTTTTCTTTGACAGCCCGGGGCAAGGCGAGCGGCTAGAGTTTTACGATTCGACGCTGCGCCGTTCGTGGGTCGGGCGCACGGTCGCGGTCGAACGCGCGCATCTCGGGCATCCATTTTTGCTAACCGGAAATAATCTCGCGTATTGGATGGCGATGGAAGGCGCGCGCGCGCTGGAAGTGCTCGCGGCGCGGCCGGAGATTGACGCGAAGCGCATGGGCGTCTGCGGCGACGGGTCAAGCGAAGCGCTGGCGCGCATTCTGTGCTGCCTCGATGCGCGCGTGAGCGCGGCGGCGATTGTCGCGGACAATTGCGATCCTCATCCGCTCGGCGGCGAGACGATCGAAAACACGCTGCCCGGCGCGATGGCGCTGAGCTTTCCGCCGCTGGCGCTGCTGACGCCGTTCGCGCCCAAGCCGCTGCTGCTGGATTGCTGCGTGGCTGAAAAAGCGCTGTCCACGCATCAGGAAGCGGTGAAGGACCTCGCCAGCATTTATGCGCTGCTGGGCAAAGCGCAGAATTTCTCGTCGCTGGAAGAGCGCGGTGTGCGCGGATTCTCGAAATTCATGCGCATGCGGATCAGCGAGCATTTTGCCGGCGCGTTTGGCTTGGGCATCGAGCGGCTGCGCGAATTGGAGACGCCGGCTGAAACGCCCGACACGCTGCGGTGCACGGAAACAGGGCAAGTCGGCAATTCGCTGAACGCAGCGAGTTTGTTCAGCGTGCATTCCAAACTTGCTCACGAACTTCCGCCGGCGGTCGCGCTGCCCGCGGATGAATCCAGTGCCGACGCGCTGCGCGCGGATTTGCGCGCGCGGTTTGGGCCGCTGCTGCACCTGCCGGAAACGTCGGAGGCGGTGCGCAACGAAGTCGAAAGCCGCACTAGCGATTGGGGCCTGCAAGTCGAAAAGGGCCGACTGCTGATCGCCGAGGGGCTGTATGTCCCGTACAGTTTTTACATGCGTCCGCCGGCGACCGACAGCGGCACGCGCGTGGCCGCGCCGGTGTTGTTGGCGCTGCACGAACGCGGCATCGCGGGAGTGACCGGCGCGGGCGAATGGATGCGCGCGATTCCGCAGGCGGGCTTTCACGTCATGGCCATCGACGTGGCCGGTATCGGCGAGACGCGCATGCAAGCCGAGCGCGAAGACGGCGAAGGTTATGAAGCGATGCTGTGCGGCCCAGAAACGCTGTGGGCGCGCCGCGCGTTGAACGCGGGTTTGAATCTGTTCGGGCTGGGCGTGTTCAGCGTGCTGCGCAGCATCGAATATCTCAAATCGCGCTGGGACGTGGACCGCAACCGCATCGCGCTCTCCGGCACCGGACGCGGCGCGCTGTGGGGACTGTACGCCGCGGCGCTGAACAAGGACGTTTCGCGCCTCGCCATGCTGCGCGGCTTGAGCACCTACAAGTGCCTTGTGGAACGCTGCCGGCACAATCACCATTTCAGCTTGTATCTGCCCGGGTGCTTGAAGTCGTTCGATCTGCCGCACGTCGCCGCGTGCGTCGCGCCGCGGCCGTTGACGCTGATCAATTCGGTCGATCAGCGCAAAGAACGCAGGCCGCTGGAAAAGATGCGGCGCGACTATGCATTCACCGCGGACATGTACCGCATCGCCGGCGCAGCGGAGCGCTTCGCACTTGCCGTATCGGACAGCGCGCCCGAATCGCTGGAGACCGTGTTGAAGGCGATTGGCGGGAAGTAAGGCGCTTCGAGGTTGCGAGAAAAAGTCGCGATCAAGAGTGCGCCATCCCCTCACCCCCGGCCCCTCTCCCCCAAGGGGAGAGGGGAGAACGGCGAGCGGGTTACGATTCGATGTGATGGATGGGGTCGGCGCCAAGAGTACCGACCAATTTCGCCAGATAGTCTTTCGATAAGACCGCGGCAAGCGTCTCTTCGCATTGGTGCAGGCGTTCCTTCAATTTCAGGCGCGCGATCGGTTCGGCGTGGCTGGGCTTTGAAAGAAACGCTTTCAAATAGGCGATGCTGTTGCTCAGGAATTCGGCGTCGCGCGTTTGTTTGATCTCCAAACGTTTGCGATACCAGGCGCTGGCGAGCAGGTATTCTTTCGTAAACATTTTTCGCACGTCGGGATGCGAAGCCCCCTTCCCTTCCCAATGGCCATTGGCCATGATATGCAGCAGCGCTTGAATCGGCGGGCAGGCGTCTTCGATGGTGTCATCGTCGAAATACTGCTGAGCCACGCGGCGCTGCGCTTCGACGATGTTCTCGACGCCATCGACGAAGATTTCCATGTCTTGCGATTCGGGGCGCAGCATCGCTTCGTCGAGCACCGCGGCGGGATTGTCGAAGACGCGCCCAAAATAAGTGCGCACGAAACGCGCGGTGACGCGGTAGCCCAGGCGGCTGGCGGGGACGAGCCGGCCTTTGTATTCGAAATCTTTCATTGGTTCAAAAAAACCGTCGCGGACCAGCGCGGCCATGTCGCGCTCGTGGGGCTGCAAGCGGCACCAGATTTCGGGAATCAGCAGACTGATGTCGTGGCCCACCGACATTTGCGGGCCGACGTAGCCTGCGGCGGTCGTGATGCCTTCCAAACCGGTCAGGATGTACGAGACGAGCGCCGTGTTCAAATCCGCGGTGGCGGGCAGCGCGTTGAAGGGGCCTTTGGTGAGCGCGCCTTCGGAGCCGGCGCCGGTCGTCGAGGGCGATTTGCCGGTCAAGCTGCAGATGTAATCCATGAACAGCTCGGGCAGTTCCTGATAATGAATTGGATTGTAAACAGCCAGCGGGCGCAGGTTGGCTTTCGCATCGGGCGGATTGTTGCGGCGGCCAGCGAGCACCGCGTTCACCGGGAAAATCACGGCGGCGTCCGCGGGAAGTTTGCGGTTCAAACGCGCGCCGACTTCGGCGACGTATTCGCTAAGCGGATTGACCAGCGTCGGGCGCACTTGAAGGTAGCGTGGATTCTGCGTGGGCTTGCCGTCCACCAAACGCGGATGCGCTGACGAGACGAAGTACGTGCCGTGCTCGGCCTTGGCGGCTTTGCGAATCAAGTCGCGCATGGCTTGCGTGAATTCGTCGAAATGAATCGGGTCTTCGATCAACTCGATCGCGTCTTCGCGCGTAAGCGGCTGGAAATTCGAAATAAAATTGCCCGGCTGGCTCATGTCGCGCTCAGCTTGTTTGTCGTAGCCGCGATGAATCGCGTCATCGGGGCGCTGGAAGAAACGGTATTCGCAATTCAGCGCGAGTTTGTAGGACGGCTCTCCAAGCCCGTCCGCCTTTGGCTCGCCGGGACGGGCTTGGAAGCCCGTCCTACCGATCCACTCAGCCGGCACGACCACGGACGCGGTGATGTCGTCTTCCATCTGCACTTTTTCAGCGGGCAAGAAATCCTGGCGCAGTTTGAAGGTGCGCCACGAGCCATCGCGCTCCAGTCCGACGCGCAGATAGCTACCGACGAGTTTGCGTTTGTGGTATTTGAGTTCGTGGCCGGGTACGCCATTGACGTTGTCCACGCTGAAATGCGCGCGCCAGTCGTCGCCCCACTCTGCGTTGTAAAAGCGCTTGATGATGAACACAATCGCCCAGATGTGATTGGGGACCGACTGCAGCCACGCGTTGTACTCCATCGCGTATTCGTTGGGCGACGGCGTCAGCAGCTTGATCACCGATCCCAGGGAACGCTGTGGGCTCAGGATCGGACGCGTCACGCGGTCGGGGCCGTATTTGGGTTTGAACTGCGGCAGAAATCGGTCGCTGTAATCGCGCTTCAAAATGAAATCGACGAGATCGAAATCTTTCTTTGCGTCGGCTACGAAAATTGGGCCGTAGAGTACCGCGTCGGTGATCGATTTCGACAACTCCGATTTTCCGCCGCCCGAAACTGTGCAGGGTTTGTGGCAGAACGTCGGTTCGGCTTCGGTCCCGCACAAACGCCATGAGGGCGCGGACGGATGTTTTTCAAGCTGGACTTTGTAGCCCGACGGCATCACGTAAACATGATCCTGCAACAGCTTGATGCTTTGCGTGCGTCCGTCTTTGTCCCACGAGACGCGCTGTGAATTCAGGTCGATGCGTACGTCTTCGGGGACATAAATAACGGCGGGATATTTTTTATCGACGCCGTAGCCTTCGAGTTTCAGTTCGATGAAACTCGAATAAAGCCGCGCAACTTCGGCGAAGCTGTGCCCTTCCAGATGCATGCGCCGCGCGGGGCGCGTGGCGTCGAGCGTGTCGCCGTAATTGTAGCGCGGAAAAGCGAGTGCACCGCCGGCGTGCTCTTCTTCGGTCAGGCCGAAGAAATTCGAGGCCATGCTGATCTGCGTTTTGACCTCTTTTTTGCAGTAGCCGAAATAATTGTCGGCGATGAGCGTCACCATCACGCCGTCCATCGAGCGGCAGACGAGTTTGAAGGCGTTGCCGCCGTTGTAACATTCCGCGGGGTCTTTCCAGCACATGCCGTCAGCGCGCTGGCGTTCGGTCGCGTCTTTCCAATGCGGCAAACCGACGTCCCGTTTGCGCACGTAGACCAGATGCGGCGCGAGAATCACGCAGCCGGTGTGGCCGGTCCAATGATCGACGTCGAGGCCGGCGTCGTTTTCTGGAAGATACGGATCGCCGGCGTTGCCGAAAATGGATTCGACGAAATCGAGATTGCAGACGAGATTTCCCGGCACGAAGAAGCGCACTTCCATGGTTTTACGCGGCATGATGCCCGGCACTTCAGGACTGACGATTGGGCGAAGCAGCAGCGAAACCATCACTTCGGCTTCCTGATCGGAGCCGACTGTATAGGGCAATTTCATCAAATCGCGCGGCGGGTTGAGCGCGGCGTGGAGCATGTTGCCGTAGACGCGTTTGGGCACGGCAATTTTATCCGCGGGCACGGGCAGGCCGCCTTCCGCGATGTGGAAGACGCCTTTGGTCGTGCGGCGGTCGCTGCGCGGATTGTGCAGTACGCCTTGCTGCACGCGGTACGAACTGCCGATCTCGGACTCGATGGTGTTCTTGTTCACGGGCAGCGACATTTCGCGCGCCAGGCCGTGGCGATCGAGCGTGAGCGTGTTGCGCGGCAGATTAATCGAGCCGTTGAGCTTCATGTCGCTGAAATGCGCGTTCAGGAAATCTTGAATGCGGCGGTCGGGCGGAGAAAGATGGTCGGCGAGCAGGCGCACTTTCTCGCGATAGTTTTGCACGAGATCGTAAGCCATGTCGAGCAGATCGGTGTCGGCTTTGGCGCTGGGCGCTTTGAAACCGAGCGCGGCGAGTTTCAGATTGATGTAGCGCACGATCAGCAGGCGCTCGCGCGCCGCGTCGTCACCTTCTAAAGGAGGGAAGCCGATTGTCCGCTTAAGGTCTTGCATGGTCATGCCCGAAATTAACACGTGCGCGCAAATTGCGACAGTAAAACGCAACTCCTGCCGCGTTCAACAGAGGAGTCCGCCGCGCCTATTTGGAATTCAACGCATCGCGCAACTCACGTGCCATCTTCAATGCCGCTTCGCGCGCGGCGTCGGCGAAGTGCGCTTCGCCGCGTTCTTTATCCTGTTTGTAGGCGAAAATGATTCCGCGCGAATTGTTGACGATCGCGCCGCGCCCGTCGGCGCGAAACCCGGCGGCGGCATCGGCGGCCGAACCGCCTTGCGCGCCGTAGCCGGGGATCAGAAAAATCGTGTCGGGCATCAATGCTCGCAGCGCGCGCGCTTCATCCGGATATGTCGCGCCGACGACTGCGCCGACGTCGCTCAAACCGCACGCGCCGCGATGATTTTTGCCGAGTTCGTGAACCATCTGCGCGACGTGTTCGCGGACGATGCGCCCGTCAGCGAGTTTCAAATCCTGCAAGTCTCCGGAACCGGGATTGGACGTCTTGACCAAAATGAAAATTCCGCCGCCGGTTTTAAGATACGGCTCGAGCGTGTCGCGGCCCATATAAGGATTGACTGTCAGCGCGTCGGCGTCGAACGCCGCGCCGGCGCCGCTCAAGTGCGCGCGCGCGTAAGCTTCGGCGGTGGCGCCGATGTCGCCGCGCTTGGCGTCGGAGATTACGAGCACGCCTTTTGATTTTGCGTAACGAATGGTTTCGCTGTACGCGCGAATGCCGTCGGCGCCCAATTCTTCGTAAAATGCGATCTGCGGTTTGCAGACGGGCACGACATCGGCGAGCGCATCAAGCAGGGCTTTGTTGAACGAAAGAAACGCTTCGGCGCGCGCGCGCGGCGTATTGCCGTGTTCGCGGATGGCTGCGTCGGCGATGGATTTGGGCAGGCTTTCGAAGCGCGGATCGAGGCCCACGCAGATGGGGTTGCCTTTTGCTTGGATGGCGGCGTCAAGGCGGTCGGAAAAACGCAGGGGCATGAATGTGTCTCGCAGGTTGCGGGGAAGTTTATCACAAATCGGTTTACTGACGAATGAATGTGCTGCTTCGGCTAGGACCTATGGGACTTATAGGCCCAAAAACGCGGCGTTGACGAGTTTGCTGATTTGCGCGACGATGCCGCCATGTCGCACCCAGTGATCTTTGCTGCTGAAGAAGCGCTCAATTGCCGGCTTGATTCGCTAGGGAATCTAGCGTTGCTTGACGGGCCGCGGCGGGCGCTGTTGATCTCGCGTGCCGAACGGAATCCGACACCGGCGACGCCTTGGATTCGCGACACGATCGCGGCAACCAACGCGCTGATTGCAGCCGGCGAAACTCTGGTTGCGGGTACAAATCGAACGGCGTGGGATGTCGCGCTGTTGACGTGCAAAGCGAAAGGTGGCGCGGCGATCGTTGCGCTTGAAGATCAACCGCGCGGTATCGTTGATCCGCAACTCGTTCCCGGCAACGCGTTGACTGTTTGGCCAAGTGATTCCGAAGCGCTTGATAAAAGCGGGCGGCTGCTGCGCCGCGATAGTTTGGTGGCGTTGCTGGCGGATCGTGCGTGGACGATTTGCGTGCGTGAGTCGGGGAACATGTCGATGGCGGCGGAACTGTTGCGCGCGCGTGGATGTCCGGTCGAAAATTGGATCGATCGCGCGGCGGTGAAAGCGGACGACGACGCTTCGCGCAAAATCGATGAGTCCACTGCGCCGAATGAAATCAAAAGCGCGCCTGATTTTTCGTTTGCCGGACGGCTGACGCATTTCACACGCGAACCGGATCGACTCTGGCCCGGCGAACTGCCTGTGGAACGGCTGCGGTGGCTGTGTTCCGGCCCGAATTTTGAACCGCGCGATGGCTTTCAGGCGCTGCGGCGGATTCTGTCGGAAAAAAAGTTGCGCGCGTGCAGCAAACTGATTCCGAGCAGCCAGCCGATGGTTTGCTTTACCGCGCGCGATCCAATTGCATTGCTGGCCGAAAATCGCTGGCGCAAAGGACTGCGGCGCTGGACGTATTCGCCTTACGCGCTGTCATTTTTGAGTGAGGATTTGTGCACGCTCGGCGCGGCGTCAGTGCGCTACGTATCACGCGAGGAAATGCAAGCGACGCCGGTGAAGGCTCGCGGCTTTTGCCAGATCAAAGAGTCGAGCGGAATCGACTGGGCGCGCGAAATGGAATGGCGCGTAAGCGGCGACGTGGATTTTTCGCGCATCGAACCGGCGCGAATCGTCGCGCTCGTTGCGCGCGCGGATGAGGCGCGGCGGATTGAAGACGAATTTGGAATTCGGGCGCTTGCGATTGGGCACCGGGCGATTTAGAAACTTGAGCAACATGACTCCCGACAAACACGGCGTGGTCGCCATACTTCAGGACGCCGCCGGGCGGTACCTGGTCATCCGGCGCGGACTGGAGCTGGAACGCGCGCCTGGGTGGTGGTGTTTTCCGGGCGGCGAGGTGGAGGCCAGCGAAGGTTTAGAACAGGCGATTGAGCGCGAGGTGATGGAGGAATTGAATCTGCGCGTGAAGGCACGCGCGAAAGTGCACGAATCGATTTCGCCGAACGGCGTGTACCGATTGCATTGGTTTCGCGTGGAGTTGATGGGCGATGTGGGCGAGTTGAAGGCGCATGCGACGGAAGTTGCGGAGGCGTGTTGGCTGAGTGTTGAAGAGATTTTGGCGAAGGAGCAGGTGCTGCCGGGGTTGGTGGCTTGGTTGAAGGATCAGGGATCAGGAGTCAGGGGCCAGGAATCAGGGGGACGGCCATGAAGGCGATTTGCATTCGTGAATTTGGCGGGAATGAAAAAGTTCAGCTTGAGAATCTGCCGGAACCGAAGCCCGGACCGGGACAGGCGCTGATCCGCGTGAAGGCGGCGGCGCTTAATCATCTCGACATCTGGGTGCGCAAAGGGCGGCCGGGGTTGACGCTGGGCGGGCCGCATATTCTGGGCAGCGATGCGGCGGGCGTATTGGAGGCGCTGGGGCCGGGCAGCGACGAATGCGCGCTCAAGCCGGGCGCAGAAGTGATCGTCAATCCGGGCGTGAGTTGCATGAAATGCGAATTCTGTTTGCGCGGGCAGCAGAGCGAGTGTCCCCATTTTCGGCTGATCGGATTTCAGAACGAAGGCGTGTACGCGGAGCGCGCGGTGGTGCCGGCGGTGAATCTTTTTCCGAAGCCGGCACAGATGACGTGGGAAGAGGCGGCGGCGCTGCCGCTCTCGCACATCACGGCGTTCCGGATGTTGTTTGAACGCGCGAAATTGCTGCCGGGCGAAACGGTGCTGATTCACGGCATCGGCGGTGGAGTGGCGCTGGCGGCTCTGCAGATGATCGCGGCGTATGGCGCGAGCGCGATTGTGACGAGTTCGTCGGCGGAGAAATTGGCGCTGGCGAAAGCCGTTGGAGGCCATGCACTGATCGGCGGAATCCTCTATCGCGACGCGGATGTCGCCGCGAAGGTCAAAGAACTCACGCAAAACCGCGGCGTGGATTTGGCTTTCGACACCGCGGGCGCGCCGACGCTGCCGATCAGCATGGCGGCGCTGCGGCGCGGCGGGCGCATGGTGACGTGCGGCGTCACTGGCGGCGCGAAAGCGGAAGTGAATTTGCAGCAGCTTTATTGGAATCATTTGTCGCTGCTGGGTTCGACGATGGGCAGCATGGAAGACATGCGGCGCATGTTGAAGATGGTGGCGAGCGCGGAAATCAAGCCGGTGATCTGCCAGAAATTCCCGCTGGAAAGCGCGAAGGATGCGCTGGCGCTGATGGAGGAAGGGAAGCAGTGCGGGAAGATTGTGCTGCAAGTGGGGGGATAGGGAGTAGGGAGTAGGGAGTTGGGAGTTGGGAAGAGGGAGTAGGACGTTTTGGCGATACCGTTTATCTACAGCTATCGCAGCATCGCCGTGCGCAAAGGCTCTTCGGCCATGGCGGTGCTGGGCATTGCGCTGGTTGTGATCGTGTTCACGGTGCTGCTGGCGCTGGCGGCGGGATTCGAGCGGGCGGTGGCGTCGTCGGGGAGCGCGGACAATTTGATTGTGATGCGCAAGGGCGCGGACGCGGAATTGCAGAGCCAGGTCACCAAGGACGAAGGCGATGTGATTCGCGAAATGCCGATCGTGGCCAATGGATCGAACGGCGAAAAGCTTTTTCTGACCGAGACGGTGATCATTCTCGTGCGCAAAAAAGCGGACGGCGGATCGGCGAACATCACTGTGCGCGGCACGACGGCGAATGTGTTTGGCGTGCGGCGCGAAGTTCATTTGAAAGAAGGGCGCTGGTTCACGCCGGGGAGCGACGAAGCGGTGATCGGGCTTTCGCTTTCGAAACGACTGGAGACCGGCGCGATTGGGCAGAGCATTCACGCGGGGCGGCGCGATTGGAAAATCGTGGGCGTCTTCGACGCGGACGGGAGCGGTTTGGAATCGGAGATGTGGCTGGACTTGAACGTGATGCAGGGCGTCTTCAATCGCGGCACGGTGTACCAATCGTTTTTGTTCAAAGCCGCGGGAAAAGTCGCGGATGCGCAAGCGGCGTTGAAGCATTCCATCGAGCACGACCCGCGTTTGCAGGAAATCGAAGTTCAGCCGGAGAAAATGTACTACGAGAAGCAGTCGAAGATGATGGCGGGCGTGATCATCAGCCTTGGTTCGATCCTGACGCTGATCATGGCGGTGGGCGGCGTGGTGGGCGCGATGAACACGATGTACGCGGCGGTAAGCCAGCGCAAGCGCGAGATCGGCTGCATGCTGGCGATGGGTTTTTCGCCGGAGTCGGTGTGGGTCGCGTTTATCCTGGAATCGCTGCTGCTGTCGCTGCTGGGATCGGCGATCGGCTGCGCGGTGTCGTTTTATTTCAACGGGATGCGCACGGGCACAACGAATTGGATGACCTTTTCGGAGACAGCGTTCGAATTCGAAGTGACGCCGGGAATTCTGGTCGCGTCCACGATTCTGGCGCTGGCGATGGGGTTTATCGGGGGGATGCTGCCGGCGATTCGGGCGGCGCGGATGAAGGTGGTGGATGCGTTGAGGAGGAGTTGAAGGAAGTTTGCACGAATTTCCCCGAAATGCCCCTCAAATGGTGGGTGTCGTCAGTCCTATCAGCAATGTCTTGATCTTTGACACGACTATCGGTTTCACCTTACCAAATCGTTTCACGACTATCGACTGCGCAAGCGTATAAATCTTGTCTGCCCGTACCTGCCCAGGATGATTCAACACGCCTTCTTCGAGATCCGTGGTTTGTATTGTAAAGGTGTAATTGTTCAGCAAGGTGTTCGAGGTCATTGCGGCGACAACGATGTTGCTTGAGGCCGCATTGTAGGCATTGTTCGAAATTACAATCACAGGCCGCTTCTTTTGAGCGGACAAATCCGTAAATGGAATCGGAATGAGGGCGATGTCGCCTTGGCTAAGCATTGTTCCAGTCCGCGTCATCCAATCCATTGTCCCAGAAGTCCACGCTCGAACTCGCGGCTGCCATGAATTCTAAATCGGACGCGTCGTCGTCCTCCACGATGAACGCCGCAATCTTTGCGCCCGCTGGAAACGGAACTTTAAATTCGACGCGCCCCTGCTCCTGCACAGTTGCAACAATCTTAAGAGGGCTGCGCGCTTCGGACGTTGTGGCCACGGAATAATCCTCCAAGCGCTATCGTGCGTTGAAACCGGCCGAGTGTCAATCGAATTCTGGATTCGCCGCTCTGGTCGCTGCTGGGATCGGCGACGGCACTTGAATGCGACGTGACGCCAGGAATTCTGGTCGCGTCCACGATTCTGGCGCTGGCGATGGGGTTTATCGGGGGATGCTGCCGGCAATTCGGGCGGCGCGGATGAAGGTGGTGGATGCGCTGAGGAGGAGTTGAGAGGTTTCGTGAACGTCCCGGATTCCCTAATATACCCGACGTAAGCAAATTAGAATTCATAATCCGGCGGTTTTGGCGGTTTCACGGGCACGAGGGGTTTAGGTTCAAGAATCTTGGCGATGTCATCGAATCCATTCCATAAAGCGTGTTCAGCGCCGGTTCTATTCTTATGATCGCGGCGATTGGGGTCAGCGCCTTGCGCGAGCAGATATTGGACAACATCCTTTCTCCCAAGACGCGCGGCCCACATCAGGGGAGTTTCATTTGAGCCCTTGATTGAGACATTGACGTCGGCGTGATCGGCGACGAGTTGTTTGAGGATTTCAAGTTGACCCGCAGCGGCTGCGCCGTGGGCGGGGGTCCAGCCAACAGCGGGAAAAAGGGAGCGTTGCTTCTGGAGTGTGGCCAATGTTGCGGCGTCTCCAATGGCCGCCGCGAACACCGCATCGTTTTTACCGCCCTTCTCCAAGAGCGATTTGAGTATTTCTGTGTTCCCCGCGCGTACTGCGTGATGCATGGCGGTCAGTCCCGCTTTGTCCTCGATGTTTGGGTCTGCGCCGGCTTCGAGCAACAGGCCGAGCTCCCGTTTCAAGCCGGACGCGGCTGAACGCATCAGACGAGTCTGTCCATCTCGAAACGCCGCGTTTACATTGGCCTTTATGGCCGCCTTGTAGTCCTGCTCGGTCATCAGTTGAAATATTTCGGCTTGGCGCAGTTCCAACTTCTGGCCGCCCGAGGTAACTCCAATCGCGGCTGGGGCGGTGGCGATCATTGAACCTGAATAAACACGCTGTCCATCGAGCACAGCATCGGCCTGCCCATTCGCAATCACAATGAGTAATTCGTGTACTTTATCGGCAGCCGAGAAGAGCGGCACTCGGCAAGTGCGCGTATAAAAATCGAATAGATCCGCGTTGAAATGCACGCGGGGAGGGGAAATTCGCAGGCGAAAAAGAGGAATACCCGACGGTTTGTCACCGTCATATGGAGCAAAATTAACAGTGAATTCCTTGGCGACGGGGGAGGCGTCGGGCGTCGATTCGCTCACCGTGAACCTGAGTCGCACTGAAGCAGCAGGAATAACGGGCAATAGGTGTATTACGTGGCGGAAACCGGGCTTTGTAGTCACCCAAGAAAGTTCGCGTTCGGATGCCAGTTTATCAAAATAACCGGCATCGTTTGTCCGAGCATTCATCGGCGACCCCGAAGCGCGTAGAAGGAAATCGTCCTTCAATAAGCTCGCGGATGCGTCAAGCGGACGCGGTTTAAGGCGCTCGGTAGCCGGAAGTGCGGCCAATTCATTCACGCGCTTTTGTAGATCGCGCAAGGGCTTGAAAAATGTAGGATACTTCAAGGAGACGTCCAGAGCCGCTTTCAGTTTGTTCGAACCCAGCGCTGCCCATCGGAACACCTGTGCGGCTTCCGAAGTAGGACTGCTCTGCAACGAATACCAGGCAAAATTCATGGCGCGAGCGTAATCCCCTTGATTTATTGCAAGCTCAGCGAACCAACGATCCGACAGCGCACTTTGGGGAAAGCCATGGCCAATAGCTCTAACCAATGAAACCTCACTAAGCGCCGGGTCGGTCGCGTAGAGCGCGGTGAATGTATCCATATCTGAATTCCATTTTGGATTGCGTTCAAAAGCCCCCGGCGTTGGATCGTCATATGGTGCCCTAACCCCGAGATTGAAGCCGACGGTGGGGCCCTTCATTGAGACTTCTCGGGTTTCGTTGCCGTGCTTAATCGTGACTTTATGATCGCCTTCCGTTCGAATGAGCTGAGCGCCGTCGAACCCACGCGTCTCCTGGCCGTCAACTTTGACGATAACGTCGCCGGGTGCCAATCCTAGCGCGCTGGCCTGGGAATTCGGGAATACGCTCAAGATCGTTGAACCGTAGCTCTCGGGGCCAACAACCGCCGCCGCGCGCCTTGCCGCGAGTTGCAGCGCAGAGACAATGCTCGCATCGATCTCAGCATTTGGAGGCGTGACCGCCGGAAGCGCAGGACGGACTGTGGGCGGAGTCCATACCAGAGGGTCTTCGGCAGCACTTTTTTGAGGACGAACGTCGGCAGCTTGCAGCGCCACACCCAAAAAACCGACGACAAGGAATACACGCGTGAGCCGTACTATCGCTATCAGGGTGCACGAAATTATTTGGCTTTGTATATTGTATGTAACCAAATTCAAGGGCCTCCAATGATAAACGCGCCCTTGATGCGCATCAACCTTTCGGTCGAGAGGCGCGGCGCGCATGTTGCGATTCTTATATAATGTGACGGTATTACAACGCAAGCGATATGTTCGGGCGGTGGCACTGTTAATAAGCGTTGATCGCGGCTTGCGTCGTTAAGGGGTGCCACTGGTAGCCTGCCGTTTGGCTACCAGTGCGGATCGGGAATGGGCGCTGCAATCCAGAGCGAATTTTCGTCGGCACGATAACACCGCTGCGTGCCGGCGAGAGAACGTTTTGAAATTCAAACGCGCGCTTCCGATCCTCACTGGTAGACGATACGGCTGTCTACCAGTGGCACCCTTTTTGGCGTAAGCCGCGTTCAAAGTTCTTACAAGTGCCACCCGCCACGGATCATTCTCAGGCTCAGCGGGCGTTTGCGATTCAGCACTTCGGAGACTTTGCCGCGGCTGCCGGTATAGGGCGTCAAATCTTTCTGCTTCAACCCCGCTTGATCCATGCGGAATTTGAGGGCCTCGATGGGGTCCGGCGGACCGGGCGGAAAGCGGAGGAAATTATTCATGTTGCATGACTACCGTGTAAGCGGTAGAACATCGGATACAGGGGGGCGCGATGATTCGCTCGTTCGGGGATGAGGGATCCGAAGACATCTTCAACGGCAAGTCGTCGAAGGCCGCTCGCAAAACGCTGCCGATTGACCTGCATCGGGTGGCTTTTCGCAAGCTGGATTACCTGGTCCACGCACGTTCGCTGGACGTGTTGAAATCACCGCCCGGAAACCGGCTGGAAGCGTTGCAGGGAGACTGGGCGGGCTATTGGAGCATTCGGATCAACGACCAATTCCGCATCGTCTTCCAGTGGCGCGACAACGGCGCGTGGAACGTGCGGATTGTGGATTACCACTAACGAGGACTACCATGCGCACCGCCACCTACCGTCTGCCCACACAGCGCCTGCCCACGCATCCCGGCGAGATGTTGCTTGAGGAGTTCTTGAAGCCTTTGGGCATCAGCCAATTGGGATTTTCCAAGCACTTAAACATTCCGCTGCAACGCCTGAACGAGATTGTGCTGGGCAAGCGCGGCGTCTCGCCGGAGACGGCGTGGCTGCTGGGCATGGCGCTGGGAACTGGGCCGGAAATCTGGCTGGATTTGCAGGCCGCTTACGATCTGGCCACGCATAAACCCGAGCGCAAAATCAGAATCCTCTCCCAACTGAAAGCGGCGGTCTGAAAGGCGGGAATATCAGTGGAAAATGGGGATGTCCACGAGATTTTCGGCCGAGATTTCGAGCATGCCCCAAATTTTACGTCCCAAAATGCCGGCGAGAACGCGACGGGGTGCGAACGCGAGTTTCCGATCCGCACTGGTAGGGGTACCTACCAGTGGCACCCACCAAATTACTTCACTTCCACCATCCGCCAGTCATCCGCCTCTTTGGCTTCTTTAAAAATCAATTCGTCGCCATTCACACTCACGCGGATTTCGCCGCCCTCGCGCACTATCTTTGCGGGGCCGCACGCGGGTTCTTTTTCTGAGCGCGGGTATAGCACTGTCGCTGCTAAAAAATTCGTCGCGGCCGCGGACGATTTTACGCTCAGCACATTCACCGGCTTGATCCAGCCGCTGGGCTTTTCTTCGATGCATTTCACTTCGGCCAGCGCCACCGGCACGATGTCGAGCGCGGCGCCGTTTTGCTCGAAAGTCCATTTGCCGGATGATTCTTTGATTGAGCCGTAGGTGTGGAAGCGCAGTTCGAACGGCTGCGGCTCGGCGGTTTGAACGTCGTCGAGCAGCACCCAATATTTCTTTTTCACGAAGACGACGTTGCGCCGGGCGCGCGGGGTTTCGACTTCGTAAGCTTTGTCGGCTTGGCCGATGAACTCGCTGAAATTTTCGCCGGTGAGCGGGCCTTGGAATTTGCCCGGGCGGCCCGGGTGCTGGCCTTTGCCGCCGACGAGGACGGAGTTGTTGCCTGCGGTCGAAATTTCGTAGTAGCTCCAGCGTTTGGCTGAGAAATAATCCGCGGGGTAGTTGCGGCTGCCGAGTTCGACGAGCAGTTCGGTGTCGTTGACGGCGAGGTTGACGGCGTTCAAATCGAGGTGCGAATGGTTGGCGGCGAGCGTGCCATTTTTGAAGCCGAGCCAGTACGGCGGATCGGGCTGGCTGGGCGCCATGAAGCCCCAGCCGATCGAGGGGAAGGCGTAGACGGGATCGATCTTCGGCGCGAAATTGGATTGGGCTTCGGGCAGCCAGTTTTGATCGACGGGGCGCCAGAGCAGCGCGAGCGCGTCGAAGGGCCAGCCGCCTGCGCGGCCCTGGCGGGGCGCGGCGCGGTCTTGCGCCCATAAGAAATCGGGATTTTTGTATTCGCGGCCGAGCAGATAAAAAATCGCGTCGCTGGCGCGGCCGTGGCTGTCGCCGAAACTGGCGCTGAGTTTCGTGCCGGGATTGAAGACGAGCGGAAAATAAGCGGTGCGTTTGACGCCTTCGCGCGCGAAGACGTCGTCGCCGAATTTATTTCCGCAGCGGCGCAGCGCTTCGGCGGCCATCAGCGCGTAGCGGTGGCCGTAGGTCCAGTAGCCGGTGCCTTCTTCCCAGCCGCCGTCGGCGCCGAGGTGATCCCAATAAATTTTCATCGACGGCAGCGCCGCGGCGAGCACTTTCGCGGCGTCGGGCGTTTCGTCTTCCAGGGCGAGCGCGAGCAGCGTCGCGCCGCCGTTGCAGACGGTGTTCCAGTTGTGGTGCGCCTTCAGCCAGCTCATTTTCTTTTCGACGCCCGCTAGGTACGCGGCCATGCCGCGCCGAATCGCGCCGTCGCGCAGGCGCGTGCGTTCGTCGGGCGTGAGGTCGTTGTAAAGCCAATCGTAGGCGAGGCCGAAGGTGGCGCTGACTTCGCCGGTCATCAAATCGTAGGGCGGCGCGTGGGCGGTATCGACCCAGATTTTCCAATCGGTGAGCGCGTGATCCAACTGCGCGACGGCTTCGTCGCGGTATTTTTTTTCGCCGCTGAGCGTGAAGGCCATGCAGAGCGAGATCACGCGGCCTTGCAGATCGCGCGCGGCGGTGAGGCCTTTGACTTCGCCGGGCGCGTCCGCCGCGCCGCGCGCGGTGAGCGAGACGTGCAGCGGCGGGGCTTTGAAGACGGCGTTGGCGCTTTCCATGACGCGATTGGCGAAGGGTCTGAGCTTGGGATTTTTCGCGCGCTCTTGGATCGAGGCGATGTCGTCTTTGCTGAAGAGGAGGCGCGGGTGGTCGGCGGCGAACGAGGATGCGGCGAGTACGAATAGGAGTGAAGTGATGAGATTTTTCATATTGATGATTACAGCGCGCAGTGACGCGCGAGGGAATTTTCATAGGGAAAAAGTGGAAAGTTTGCGAAAATTATTTTTACGAATGTTGGGAAAGGGTTCGCGGAAATGGGAGAGGAGAAGGAACAACGAATCTCGCGAATCTTCGCGAAATAGATTGCCGGCGGGAGGTCAGTTGTTTTTGAAAGTTCAATCCCGATCCGCACTGGTAGGAGTACCTACCAGTGGCACCCCGAACGGCGTCAAACTGCCGGCGGGGATTTTTTTTAATTTACGCACGCAAAGCCGATCCGGGCCGGCTGGAAGCCGGCGCTCCATCCTACACGCTGCGGAGGGCTTCGGTGGCTTTCAGGCGCATGCCCATGACGGCGGGGACGATGCCGCTGAGGAGGCCGGTGGCGATGGCAATCAGGATGGCCCAGGCGATGGCGGTGGGCGGCGTGCGAAAGATGGGGAAGAAATCGGGCTTGGGGTTGAAGCCGAAAAGATTGACTGCGATGTAGGTTCCGCCCGCGCCAACCACGGCGCCGATCAGGCAGATGGCCATCGACTCGCCGACGAGAAGCATTGCGACGTGGCCGTCGGTGAAGCCGATCGATTTTAAGATTGCCATTTCCTGCGTGCGTTCTCGGGCGCTCATCATCATCGTGTTCGCGGAGACCAGCAGCATGGTGAGCACGACGGCCGAACCGATCGAGCGGAGCAGCAGTTGCAGATTGCCCATCATCGAGACGAATTGCGTGTTGAAGGCGCGCTCTGTCATCGAGCGCGTTTCGTAGGGACTGTTTTGAAAGCGCGCGTCGATGGCCGACGAGATGCGTTGATATTGGCCGGCGTCGGCCATGCGCACGGTGAAGACGCCGGCGGTGTCTTTGCCGTATTGGCGGACTTCGTTCAAGTATTCCCAGTGAAAGAGCATCATGGTGCGGTCGAAAGTGGGCGAATCGGAGGTGTAGATCGCGCGGACGGTGAACGTGAGCAGATTGTTGGGCACGGCCCAGATGGTGCTGCGGAGGACGATGCGGTCGCCGACTTTTTTGCCGATGCGTTCGGCGATTTTGTCGCCGAGCGCGCAGCCGGCTTTGTCGCCGAGCAGCGCTTTGGTTTGTTCCGGCGAGATTTTCAGTTCAGGGTACATGGGCAGGTAACGTTCGAGTTCGAAGCCGAGTTGCGCGAAATACGTCGTTTTCTTTTCGCCATTGGGCAGCGGTTCGTCGTACGGGCCGCCGAACCAGGTCATGCCGCAGCAATCGGTCACGCCGTCGATCTGCTGAATGGCGGTGCGGTACGAAATCGGCATGGTGAAGGAGAGCGATTCTTTGTGCTGCACGACCAGGCGCGAGGCGTCGGCCATGTCCACACCGGCGTTGAAGGCGCGCAACACCGTCTCCAAAAAACAAAATAGCAGCAGGGCGACGGCGACGCCGAAGACGGTCAGGCCGGTGCGGAGGGGTTTGCGGAAGAGGTTTAGGAGGACTAAGCGCATGGTTCGAAATTCAAAATTCAAAATGCAAAATTCAAGATTTAAGATTCAAAGCATGCGTAAATTAAAATTCATCGCTGATGGACGCAGATTCACGCGAATGAACGCAGATTTATTAAAATAAAATCATTCAATTCATCTGCGTTCACCCGCGTTAATCGCGATGAATTTCAGCCGCTCAAACATAGTTTGAACGTTGAACCTTGAATTCACAATTCCAGATTCAAGGATTCTGACGCAACTCATTGCAAGAGGTGCCGTAGTGCATCTTCCAACCGCGGCCACTTGAACACAAAACCGGCGTCGGTCAAGCGCGACGGGGTGACGCGGGTGCTGCCGAGCAGGAGGTCGTTGGCCATTTCTCCGAAGGCGAGGCGCGCGGCGAAGGCGGGCATGGGAAAAATCGTGGGCCGCTTGATGACTTTGCCGAGCGTTTTGGTGAATTCGCGATTGGTGACGGGATTGGGCGCGACGGTGTTGGCGGGGCCGCTCAGGGATTCGGTTTTCAGCGCGAAGAGAATTGCGCCGACCACGTCGTCGAGCGCGATCCAGCTCATGTATTGCTTGCCGCTACCGATGATGCCTCCGAGGCAGAGCTTGAAGGGCGTGAGCATTTTGGCGAGCGCACCGCCATTTTCGCTCAAGATTACGCCGAACCGCAGCGCGACGGTGCGGATGCCGGCGGCGCGCGCGGGATCCGCGGCGGATTCCCAGGCTTGGCAGACTTCGGGGAGGAAGCCTTTGCCTGGCGAGCTGCTTTCGGTGAGCAGTTCGTCGCCACGGTTGCCGTAATAACCGATGGCTGAGGCGCAGATGAGGACTTTGGGTTTGACGGTCATTGCGGCAAGCGCATTGGCGAGCGTTTTGGTTCCAAGCACGCGGCTTTCGCGAATAGCCTTTTTCTTCGCGGCGGTCCAGCGGCCGGCGATGTTTTCGCCGGCGAGATGAACGACGGCATCGATGCCGGTCAGCGCGGCGGGATCGAGTTTGCCGCTGAGCGGATTCCACTCGATAGATTTGGCGGCGCTTTTTGAGTTGGGGCGTGTGAGCGTGGTGAGCGAATGGCCGTCCGCCGCGAGTGCGCTGCAGAGGGCGGAGCCGACCAAACCGGTTGAGCCGCTGATGAGTATGTTCATGTGCGGAACCTCATCGCGCGAATGTGTTGAAGATGCCGAGGAGGGGAGTTGAACCCCTATGCCCTTGCGGGCACTAGCTCCTGAAGCTAGCGCGTCTGCCAATTCCGCCACCTCGGCTGGTGGGGTTTCGCGCGGGGCGAAACGAGATGGGGATGATATGATGCGGTGGCGGGATGTCAAGTGAACGCAGAATGTTGAACGCGAATGTGGAATGTGGAATGTGGAATGTGGAATGTGGAATTGTGGATGTGGAATGTGAATGAGGGAAGCGAGAATTCCTTTGCGTAATCTTGTGAAATGGGTTGCGTTTCTGGCAATCGGGATCGGAACGGTTGCCGCCGTCAATATACTGGGCGGGAGATTTAACGCGCCTCGGGCGGCGCGGGCAGTCGCGATGTGCGGAATATCGCTGAGTGTGTTTGCTTGGCTGTTTGTACCGTATGTGCGATTCTATCTATCCGAACTGCTGGTGGTGGTGCTCGCGCTGGGCACGACGATGACGATGATCGTGAATCTCGTTAACTCGCAGGGGCCCGAGGTTTTTTTGTTAGCGTTATTTGTTGGGACGACAATGCCTTTCATTGCGTTTTGGGTCGTCGATCACAGAAGGAAGCCGTCGGAACGAGCCGGAGATGCGCGCTCAGCGAAACCGACAGAAGAAGAGAGTCTGTTATTGCGACGAGCCACAACCAACGTGCTCATTATTGGATTAGCGTCAATCATGGCCGTACAAGGATGCTTGATTATTCCAGTATTCTTATTTGGGGCCATCGGTGTGATCGGGCTAATTATGGATTTGCGAAAGTATTTTCGCGCCAAAAAATGAAGCGCGGTGCGGATTCTTGGGTTGGGCTGGGTGCAATTGAGTTCTTCGCTGTTGCTCCTGCCGTTCATGCGATTTTATCTTTGCGAATTGCTGCTTGTGGCGGCTGACAGCCCGTGTTACTTAACTATGTGCAATTTTGCCCGCGATTGCGAAATGGTGTTTGGCGGTGTATTGGAAAGCGTCGATAAAAGTTCGGGCCGGCGGGGACGCCGGCGGTACAGGGGTTAACACCAATGCCGCACATTGAAATTCCACGGACTCGGCGCGATTTTCTCGCGAAGTCGGGGGCGGGGTTTGGCGCGCTGGCAGCCAGCTACCTGCTGGGGTTGAGCGACATTGTCGTCGCCGACGAGATTCCAAAAGGCGAGTTGGGTAACCCACTGGCGCCGAAGAAGCCGATGTTTCCTTGCAAGGCCAAAAGCGTCATCTTCCTCTTTATGGAGGGCGGGCCGAGCGCCATCGACACGTTCGATCCGAAGCCGAAGGTCAACGAGCTGGCCGGGCAGCCGTTGCCGCCAAGTTTCAAGCGGCCGATTACGGCGATGGGCGAATCCGGGTCGCCGCTGCTGGCGTCGAAGCGAAAATGGAAGCAGTATGGGCAGGGCGGGACGTGGGTTTCGGATTGGCTGCCGAACATCGCCGGATGCGTGGACGACATCGCGGTGATCCGCGGGTGCCACGGCGACGGGATCAACCATTCCGGCGGCGTGTGCCAGATGAATACCGGGTCGGTGCTGTCGGGGCGGCCATCGCTCGGCGCTTGGGCGACGTACGGATTAGGGACGGAGAATCAAAGCCTGCCGGCGTTCGTGGTGATTCCGGACGGCGCGGGGACGACGATCAACGGGCCGCGCAATTGGGGCGCGGGGTTCATGCCGTCGGTGTATCAGGGCACGCGGCTGCATCCGGACGGCGACCCGATTTCGAATTTGATGACGCCGAAGGGCGTGGGCGAAGAGCGGCAGCGCGAGAAATTGGATTTGCTCGCGCAGCTCAACAAGGGATTTTCAGAAAATCACGCGGACCAGACGGAATTGGACGCGCGCATCAAGAGCTACGAACTCGCGTTTCGCATGCAAGCCGAAGCGCCGGGCGTCGTGGACATCGCGAGCGAATCGGACGCGACGCGCAAGCTTTACGGGATGGATGAAAAAGTGACCGCGGATTTCGGGCGCAATTGCCTGCTGGCTCGGCGCATGGTCGAGCGCGGCGTGCGATTCGTGCAGCTTTATCACGGCGCGGGGAGCAAGTGGGACGCTCATTCCCACATCGAAACCAACCACACGGGCTTGTGCGCGGCGATGGACAAGCCGGTCGCGGGGCTGCTCAAAGATTTGAAATCGCGCGGGCTGCTCGATTCGACGCTGGTGATCTGGGGCGGCGAATTCGGGCGCACGCCGATGTCTGAAAAAGGCGACGGGCGCGATCACAACCCGTGGGGCTTTACGATGTGGATGGCCGGCGGCGGCGTGAAGGGCGGGCAGGTCATCGGCGAGACGGACGAGATGGGCTTGTGGGCGGTGAAAGACCGCATGCATGTGCATGATATTCACGCGACGATTCTGTACATGCTCGGTCTGGATCATTCGAAGCTGATCTACTTCCACAAAGGCCGGCCGGAGCGGCCGACGATTAATGAAGGCGAGATCATGAAGAAGATTGCTTAACGGCAGGAGATACGGGTCAGGAGTCAGGGGTCAGGGGTCAGGAGTCAGGAGTCAGCTATTGCGATTGCCTTTACTGATTCCTGACGCCTGCATTTGCGTGGACACGGGGTTCGCGCGCGTTTTTTTGGGAGAACAATGACGTGAAGCATTCGTTGATTGCAGTGCTGGCGATGAGCCTGATTGCGTTGGCCGTTGCGCCGTTTGTGCGCGCGGGGGAAGGGCCGGAGATCAAGGATGGGGCGAATCCGCGCGTGTTGATGAAGACGACCGCGGGCGACATCGAACTGGAATTGTTCGAAGATTCCGCGCCGAACACGGTGGCGAATTTCATTTCGCTGGTCGAGAAGAAATTCTACGACGGGCTGGTCTTTCACCGCATCATCAAGGATTTTATGATCCAGGGCGGCGATCCGAAGGGCAACGGCACGGGCGGGCCGGGCTACAAATTCCCGGACGAGTTCGCGAACAACCCGCACAAGAACGAGCAGTATGCGCTGTCGATGGCCAATTCTGGCCCGAACACGAACGGCTCGCAGTTCTTTATCGTGACGAAAAAGGGCGGCACGCCGTGGTTGGATGGGCGGCATACTGTTTTCGGCAAGGTGATAAAGGGCACCGAAGTCGTGGACAAGCTCGGCGTTTCGCCAACCGGCCCGGGCGACAAGCCGAATCCGGAAGTGAAGATCATTTCGGTAACGGTGCTGCAGAAGCAGAAGCACGAATATGCGCCGAAGGACACGGTGAAGGAGTAGGAAAAATCCTGAGTGCTGAGTCCTGAGTGCTGAGAATATTCGGACATGTTATATTCTCAGCGCTCAGGACTTTGTTTTTAGTTGGAGATATTTTTGGCGCTGAGTCCGCAGTCCGTGAGGCGCGAGTCATGAATTTTCTCAGGACTCAGCACTCAGGACTCAGGACTGGGGATTATCGATGGCGGACGAACTGAATCCGCGCGACGCGATTGGGCAGTTTCTCAAGCAGAGACTGACGGGCACGCAATTGCTGCGCAGCCTGGCGCTGTATCACAACTGGCGGATTCCCGCTCGGCTGGAAGGGCTGGTGCCAGTTTATAATTCGTTCGACCTCGGCCACGGGTCCACTCATTTTTTTCTTTTCTCCGACAAAGACGCATACCTGCAATGCCGCAACCAGATCGGCATTTCGATCATGGGCGAGTATTACATCGACAATGTGGCGGGGCACAACGCTTTCGCGTCGATCGGTCCTGAAGTGACGGTGGTCAACATTAATCCGTACAGCGAGAGGGAGATTCACTACACGCTGGAGCAGATTCCGCGGCTGCGGGCGTGGTCGCAGATCGTGCGGACTGAAGCGGCGCTGGACGCGGCGCAGACGGACAACACGGGACACGAGGCGATCCGCGAATTTCCGGGCTACTATTTCATCATGGAAGACGAGCAGTACATCGCGCTGGTGCCGGACGGGCGCGGGCGAAAATTCGCGGCGCTGTTCACATCGGACGACGCGCTGGAGTTGTACCTGCAGCGGTACGGCAAGCCGAACATGAAGCCGGTGCCGATTTCGGGCGCGGCGTTGTTCAAAGCGATTCGGAACATGCCGCTGGACGGATTAGTGTTCAATTGCAGCGGGCCGACAAAAGCGAAGGCGTTTCCGCTGGCGTTTGCGCATGAGCTGGCGCAGCAGTAGGAGATAGGAGTCAGGGGTCAGGAGTCAGGAATCAGAAGTCAAGAATCAGAAGGCAGCGCCGCGCGGGCGATGCGTTCGTCTACTATCTCCTCAAATCCTCTGCGAGAGCGCAATCGCCGCCGCCAGCGCGTCGGTGACATCTTCGGGTGTGGGCGGTTTTTTCAGGCCGAGTTGGGCGGCGACCATTGAGGCTACGCGCGACTTGGTCGCGGCGCCGCTGCCGGTGACGGATTGTTTGATCGAGCGCGGCGAAAGTTCGAGGACTTCGAGGTTGGCGCGGGCGAGGCTCAAGAGCGCAATGCCGCGGCCGTAGCCCATGGCGATGGCGGATTTCATGTTCACGCCGGCGAAGGTTTCTTCGAGCGCGGCGAAGTGCGGGCGCGTTTGCTCGAGGATTTTTTCGAGCTCTTCGAATATTCCGCGCAGGCGCTCTTTGAGCGGAAGGGTAACGCCGGGGGAAATGCAGCCGCACTCGACAAGCGTGAGCGCGCGGGTGTGCGCGTCGCAATCGACGACGCCCCAGCCGACGAAGCGCGTGCCGGGATCGATGCCGATCAGGCGCGTGGCTCGCGGTGCGTTGCGGCGCGCGCGCGACGCGGCGGCGCAAGCGAGCCAGTCGAGTTTTTTGCGCGCGGAATTCGTGCGCGCGCCGGTCATGGCGATCAGGTCGTCGAGGGTATAGGGACC
>DATGGK010000242.1:0-30288 GCA_035308565.1 Planctomycetota bacterium
GGTTCCAGCAACAGCGTGCGCATCAAAACAATGAACGCCACCCACAGCAGCAGCGACACGTACGAATCGCTGAATTTCTTTTTGGGCGGCTCTTTGTCGGACGATTCGGCCACGTAAAAATCCCCGGTTTGGTGACGCAAGAATCATAACCGGCGATGGGCGATTTACTATCGACGAATGACGTCCAAAGGGTCTTTAGCGCCTATATCAGCTTGGTTGCATTTGCCGTCAGCGCCAACGGCGCGAACTATGGTAGCCTAGGGCGGAGCGTACTCGCGCAGCCCTGGGTCTGCTCCGCCAGAGCGATCCAAAGCCCCAACGGGGCGAACTAATGGGCTTGCAACCAAACTGGCCAACCCTCTATTTGAACAGCAGCGGCAAGAACTCGGTCAAATAATGCCGCCAGACATACCAACGGTGCCCGCCGTCCGAAATCTTTGAGACGAATTTGATCTGCCGCTCTTCCAGCGCCGTGGTCAATTTTTTGAAGCGCGTGAGCAGAAAATCGTTCTCGCCAATCGCCAGCCACAGCAGTGCCAACCGCTCGTTGGCCACTTTGAGTCCCTCGTCGTGCGCTTTGAGATACTTGTCGTCGATGCCATTGCTGAACGCGCCCAGCCACGCGAACTGGTCGCTGTGCTTGATGCCCACGTCCAGCGTCTGCGCCGCGCCCATCGACAAACCCGCCATGGCCTGATTGCGCGCGTCTTTCTTCACGCGATAAGTGGCTTCGACAAACGGCTTGATGCAATCCATCACGTCTGTTTCAAAATCATGCTCGTGATCGACGCCGCGCGGATACATGCCGTTGGGCATGACGATGATCATCGGCTTGGCCTTCCCGCTGGCGATGAGATTATCGGCGATTAGATGCGCATGCCCGACCATGCACCAGCCCGTATCCGTGTCGCCCGAACCGTGCAACAGATAAAGCACCGGATACGACTCGCCCGGTTTCGAAGCATATTCCGCCGGCGTGTAGACGCGAAAAGTGCGAAACGTTTTAAGCGCTTTTGATTTGAACGTCTGAATCGTCACCCCGCCGTGCGGCACATCCTGCGCGTTCCACGGCGCGAGGTCGTCGCCCACAATTTCAAACATGCACGAACTCGGCCGCATGGATTCTTTGATCCATCCGTTCGCCGGGTCGAGCACGTTTATTCCGTCCACATTGAAACTGTACTCGTAAATCTCCGGCGCCATCGGATTGAGTTCAATCGACCAAACGCCATCCGCGCTCTTCGCCATCGGGATCGAATCTTTCAATCCTTCGAGACGCAATTTGACGACCTGCGCTTTGGGCGCGGACAAGCGGAACGTCGCCGAGCGCCCTTTGATCTCCGGCGAAACAAGCGGCGGCTTCTCCGGTTTCTTCGGCGTGGTCGCCGCATTCGGGTCCGGCGGTTTCGGCGGCGCGGGCGGCGGAGTCGGGGCGAGCGTGCTGGGATCGATGACTGGAGTGGTCGCACTAATTGGGACTGCGGGATTTGTTGCGGGCGCAGGCGTCTCAGGCGTCTCCGCGTACAACAATGCGCAAACGAACACGCTCAAAACCACAAAACACTTCGACGATGACATCGCATTTTCCTCTCAATTGAATTTCACGTTTCATCGGAATACACCGTTTTCAGGAGCGGCGGCACTCCTGCCGCCGTGAATCAACACTGCAATCATTCGGCGGCAAGAGTGCCGCCGCTCCTTACTTCGCGCTCTTCCCGAAATGCCGATCCGCAAAAGCGAGATATTGCTCCCAATCGTAATCCGTCACGTCGTGTTTCCCCGTGCGAATATGATAGCCGACTGTGTCGCCGACGGGATGATTGACCGACGGCCATTCCTCGACGCCGACGCCTTCCTTGCCGAATAATCTATAGACTGGCCCCGCATTTTTCGCGGAGAGAAATTCGCCTTTCGGATCGGCCCACTTGTCATCTTCGGCGCTGGCCACGTAAAGCGGCCGCGGCGCGGCCAGCGCCAGCAATTCGTGTTGATCCGTCGGCATGTTCGCTTCGTTGTCGCTGTATTGTTTGAAATTCGCGCAGAACCAATGCGGAAAACTCTTGTTGATCGCCGCCGTCGTTTCGCCGAACCAGCGCCGCGCCAGCGCCGCTCCGCCTTCGCCCGAATCGTTGGAGATTACAAGCGCAAAGCGCTCGTCCTGCGCGCCGGCCCACAGCGCCGTTTTGCCCATGCGCGAATGGCCGAACACAACCACGCGCTTGGCATCGATCGCGCTATCCGCTTCGAGGCAATCCAGCGCGCGGCTCAAGCCCCACGCCCACGCGCCAATCGCGCCCCAATCGTCAGCCGCGAATTCGCTCTTGCCCGATTGAGCGAGATAAAATCCGCGAATGCCGTGCTTCCAACCGTCGGCATAATCCGGCTCGATGTTCGCGCGCGCAATCGTCGCCACTGCGTAGCCGCGCTTGAGCAACATTTCCACCGCCCAACTGCCCGTGCTTTTTCCGCGCGTGGTTTCCGCAGGCTTAGCAAGCTTGTCCTTTTTCTCTTTGCTGTCCCACGTCCATTCGTCGCGAATCGTAATCCCCGGATCGGCGCAGATCGTGTGGTTGCCGTCAAAATTCACTCCAAGAATGGCCGGCACAGGCTTCGTCGCCGCATTTGGAATATAAAGCAGCAGATGTATCCGCGGCGCGCCTTTCACGTCCGAAATCACGATGTCTATTTCCTTGCGCGTCGCGAGCCCGTTCAGCGCCTTCACGTCAGTGGACGTAATCTCGCAACTCATTCCGTTCGGTCGATCCGGGCTGCGGCCATACATGTTCTTCCGAAACAACTCCAGCAGTTCCGGGCGCCGCTTCGTGCGCCACGTCTGAGCGTCGGTCACCTTCGTGCCATCGAGGCAGATCAGCGGATCAGGCAGCGTGTATGGCTTCACTTTCGATTCGTCACTGTTGGTTCCGGGACGGTCAGCGGCGTCACAATCGGTCAAACACATCAATGCCAGCGCGAACGCGCAAAGCAGCACGGCGAAAAAGTTGAACATGGGCGATGAGTTCCTCACGAGGATTATTCAAGAATACACTGCATATTTGAGGGGCGGCTTTCCAGCCGCCCTAAATTCCGCACTCGGTTAAGATGGGTGGCCCACCCCAGCGGGGTGGGCCACCCATTTCAAATCAACCACCTCCGCTGCCGCAACGACGAAATCAGCACCTTCTCGATCGGCGTGTCGCACGGCGCGAACAAATAACTTCCGCCGCGCCGACGAAAAATAGCTTCCACCGCCGCGCGATGCTTCTCCAGTTCCTCCGCGTACCGCGCGCTCATCGCTCCGCCAAACCACAGCGCCGTCTCCGCGCCGCTCTCCGTTGAACGCACCAGCAATTCCCCCTGCGCGTGCGGCTCGATCTCTTCCGGCGCCAGCGTCTGAATCGCCGACACATCGAACCCCGCTTGAGCCAAGCGCGCGACGCTTTCCGTGATTTCGTGCTCGTCCTGCCAGAAATCGCCGATCAGCAGCGCACCGCCGCGGCGCGGACTGTGCTTCAAAAAATCGGCAACGGCTTCGCGCAAAATCAACGCATCCGCGAGCTGCCGCGCAGGCTCATCGGCGCTTTCGTCCAATCTCGCCGCTTGCAGAAACGCGAGACAATCCTGCGTGTTCATTTTTGCGCGGCGAGCCGGAAAGCGTTCGACCTTTCCGCGCCCGAAAAGCAAAATCTGAATCGTATCTTTGCTCGAAAGAGCCACGTGCGCAAACAGCGCCGCCACGCGCCGCGCAAACGTAAACTTCGATGGCGCGCCCAATCCCATCGATGCCGTGGCATCCACGAAAATATGCAGCACGCCCGATTCTTCGCGCGCGAATTCTTTGATGTACGGCCGCCCCAGCCGCGCATACGAATTCCAATCCAAATAGCGCAGCTCATCGCCCGGCGAATAGTCGCGGTGGCCGTGAAATTCAAGCTGGCCGCCTTTATAAGCGCCGAGCCGATGCCCTTCGCGCAGTCCGCCGCCCAATGCTTTGAGCGCCGCCACGCGCAGCCGCTCCAATTGTGCCAGAAAATCCGGCTCGAACGTCACTTCGTCCCGCTTCGCCGGCGCGCCGCTCAAGGGGCGAAAGAGTCGTTCGAGGAATGACGGCGCTTTGGGCATGGTGTCTTTGCGGATTTGCGTCAATTGGGTTGCATTTGCCTTCAGCGCCACCGGCGCGAACTTTTAAAGCCGAGGGCGAAGCGTACCCGCGTAGCCCTGGGTATGCTGGCGTACGGAAAACCATAAGCCCCAAAGGGGCGAACTAATGCACACTCTGTCTTTGCGCGCGCGAAATGCGAGTGACGCAGATGTATGTTAGGTGTATTATCATCCAAGGCGAGAATTGGGCAAAGTTCATTTCGGCGAAGCGGAGAAAACCGATGTCACGACTTTCTATTATATCCGCGCTTGCTTGTGCGTTTGCGCTCTCTCTTGCCGCCGCCGATAACACCGACACGGCAGCGCCAGCGGACAAGACCAATCCGTTCGCCAAAGCCGCCGCGGCTGCGGATAAAGCCGCAGCCGGCGCCAACAAGCAAGCCGGCGCCGGAGGACGGCAGCGCCCGCAACGCCCCAACGCCGCTGCCGCAAAAGACGCGAAAGACGCAAAGGACGCGAAAGGAAAGGCGCTCGCGAAAGACGATTTCAAGGACGCCAAGGACGACAAGGCCGCGAAAAAAGACGCCGCGCCCAAAGAGCCGTCCAAAGACGACGATTACGTCGAAACCGTCCTCGGCGATTTGATCTACGGCAAAATCCACAAAGAACAAGATGATTGCGTGATCATGCTTTTGCACGACGATTCCGCACGCATCCGTGTGCCGCGCGAAAAAATCAAGACGCTCAACTACAGCATGAAAACGCGCCTCAACGCCTTGGAGAAAAACGATTACGTCGGCCAATACAAAGTCGGCTTGTGGGCGATGGACCGCAACATGTATCCCGAAGCAATCAGCCTCTTCGAGAAATTGAAAGGCATCCGCGCCAAGGCCGGAACGCCCGCTAAAGAGGAGGACGAAGACGACGACATTGACCGCGACGCAGCCGAAAAGATTCCCGACGACATCGGCAAGCAGTTGGGCAAAGCCTACAACGAACGCAGCCAATTCGATAAAGCGCTGGAAAATTACAACGAATACTTAAAGGGGCATCCTGAAGACACCGAAATTGCCGCCGTGGCCAAAGCGCTCGACGAAAAAGTCAACCCGAAGAAAGACGATCCGGCCGCCGCCGCCAACGACCAAGTCAAGCCGAAGCATGTCGATGGCCTCGAAGCGGACGGCCAGTGGCTGGCCGAAGTCAAAGGCTGGGACAACGCCAATCCGTGCACGGCGCAATTCACGCAGGACAAAGACGGCAACAAGATGATGGTGATTCAGTCCGACGGCGGCCCGAAAGACAAGATCGCCTTCAGCCGTTACGGCCAGCCGCTCAACCTCACCGATTGCACCGACATGGTTTTCAAAGCGTTCAACGACGGCGACAAACCTGTCAACATGTCGATTGCGTTCGTCAATGCCGAAGGCGATTTCCACGAAACCAAACAGACGCGCATCATGCCCAAGCAGTGGATCAACATGTCGTATAAAATCGAGGGCAAAGTCTTCAAATCGAACCGCAACGATTTCAAGGCCTACGATCAGGAATTGAAGGGCAAGGAACACGTCAGCCGCATCACCTTCATGGTCTACGACCAGCGGCCGGTCAAATTGTTTGTGGACAGCCTTTTCTTTAAATAATCGCGGATTGGGCAATCCGCGCGCCCAGTCTCCTGCACAAATGATTGCGCAGCGGATCGTGATAACTTGAAGCTTGAACCCTTGAATCTAAAATCCTTCCAAACTCCGAGAGCAACCGTGAAGGCGTTTGCACTCGGATTATTTTTTGCCGCACTCGCCTTCTCCTACGCGCTGGCCACGCACACCGATTCGGTCCCGCGTTCTTCCAAAGTCCAGCCGCGTTCCGTGGACCAGACCCTGCGCTTTACCAACCCGTTCCTGCAGCCCGGCCAGGACCCCGGCTTTCCGCTCGGCGGACAGCTTGCCGAGCCACAGGGCTTCGATCTGGGCGACGCGCTGCTCAACAAGCAGTTCACGCGCTACGTCACCGCCACGGGCGGATATATTCCGTACACGTTTGAAGCGCGCCCGAATTTCGATTTTGTCGGCACAAACCAAAGCCCGCCGCTGCCAAAGATTTTTCAGAACGGACGGATCACCGACACCTTCGGCACCTCGATTCTGGGCGCGGCGCGTTTCAACGTCGTCGTCAACGATTTTCTCGGCACGCAGCGCACCGGGACCTTCCGCATGAATCTCTTTTCCTCGCCCACGTCCTTTCGTTTCGCGCAAAATTCCCTGCCGGCCGCCCAGTTGGGCAACACGTATTTCACGAATCTCGAAACGCTCTCCGCCAGCGGCGCAGTCACCTTCAGCGTCTCGAACATCATCGCCAACGGAGCAGCCGTTGGGCGGCTTGAAGACGTCGGACTTACTCTAACGAAGGATGGCATTATTTACGGGCGTCCTGCGATCATGACCTCGACTGCCGTGTCGGTCACATTCACCGCCCACGCCGTGGACGCCGGCGGCAAAGTCGCCCTCTCGCGCGACGGCTCGAAGCAGGATCAGGATTTCACGCTGCTGGTCGAAACGAATTCGTTCACGATTTCCGAAATCCTGGCGCTGACTACGAAGCTCAACATCAACACCGATCCCAGCAAACCCAATCAGGATTCGTTTTCGTACATCGGCTTTTACGATCCGAAAGGGCTGAACACCGCCGCGCTGACTGGCACGACGTTTACGCTGCGCATCGGCAGTTCGCTTTTCACCGGAAATTTCGATGCGAATGGCAAAGTCACCGTTCCGTTTTCAGGCAAACGCAGCGGCTTAAAAGTCACCGTCAATCCGGCAAAATCGCTTATTCAAGTTTCGCTGGCCGGCGCCAATCTTTCCGCCGCGCTGAATACAACGGGCCTCTCCGGCAAAGTGAATCAGAACATTGTCGTGTTGATGGAATTCACGCACTACCGCGCGTGCGATCCCATACCGCTGAAAGGTCTCGCCGGCAACAACCGCGTCTCGCTGCAATACACTCTGGGTCCGGCCGGCCATCCGCTCGCCGGCGGTTTCCAAGTCGTCAACGTCATCGGCGCCGACTTGAAATTGTTCGATGGCATCAAAGGCGACCCCGGTGCGCCGGGCGACAAATGGTTTGTGCATTGGATGGGCGTGCCGCGCTTCGGCATCGACACGGGCGCCGCCACCGCGCTTCCCGTTCACGATTTCAAGGTTTCGCCGCAAACCGGGTCCGTCGATGCGACGATTCGCATTGGCGACGGCTTCTCGCAGCAGCTCACGGCCGACCTGAGAAGTACGCGGCTGATTTTTAAAGCCACGAACAAAGATCCGGGCATTTACAAATGCGTGCTCGACGGCAATCGCTTCTCGCACACGCTCACCACCAACGTCCTCGTCGAAGGCGACACCTCGATTCCGCAGGCGATCAATGTCAAGAACGCGACGATCTTCCGTTTCGGCATGGACGTGACCGGCTTCAGCGGCCAGACCGGCCGCGTGATGATCCCGAACGGCTTCTCGTGGCTCGCGCACTGAAGTTGTACCGCCGGCGTTCCGCCCGGCCGGTTTATTTTTTTGAATCACTCTCTCCAAAAC
Source organism: Planctomycetota bacterium (assembly GCA_035308565.1). Lineage (GTDB taxonomy): Bacteria > Planctomycetota > SZUA-567 > H5-PLA8 > H5-PLA8 > JANXLS01. The sequence continues at coordinate 7,677 of DATGGK010000242.1, forward strand.
GGACGCGCAACGCGCGTCGCCGCAGTTCAGCCCCAACGGGGCGAAACGTGATAGCCCTGGGTCTGCTCGGCCCGAACAATCCAAAGTCCTGAAGGGGCGACACATCGGACCCGGTGTTGCACATGATTTGTCTGTGCATTTCGCAATCGCGTTGAACAAGAGTGGTTTTGAATTTGAATTTCACTTGTAATCGCCTTTCTCGCCAGCAAACTCGAATTTGCATTCGTTGCGCTTTTCACGGCCTCATTTTCCGGAGAACATCATGGAACTTGCCACACTTCCAGCGCGCCTTCCCCGCGTTAAATCAGTTCCCCCATCCATCCTCACGCAGGACTACCTTGTTTCGCAATTCACTCTGAGCGAAGCGCCGGCCGCGTTTCAATCAATCCGGTGGGAAGCGGAATTTTCTCCGCGCGGCTTGCGGCGCCTGACGCTGCTGTCCGGAGTCTCCGGCGAAAAATTCGATTTCAACGGCGACACGCGCTCGCTTGGCGCGTCCGAAGACCGCCGCGTGAAAGCGCTCAAGCGCATGTTGCTCGACCGCTTGAAAGGCGGCCGTTCCGATTTCGCATGGGAAGAATTCGATCTCGCCGACGCCGGCCCGTTTCACCGCCGCGTCTGGCAGGCAATGCGCAAAATTCCTTTCGGCGAAACCGCCACGTACGCGGAAATCGCGCGCGACGCCGGTTCGCCGATGGCCTTCCGCGCGTGCGGCCAGGCCTGCGGCGCCAACCGCATCATCCTCTTCATTCCCTGCCATCGCGTGGTGAGTTCGAGCGGCTTGGGCGGCTTCGGCTGCGGGCTGGAGTGGAAGAGGAAATTTTTGGCGATGGAGTCGATGGGGTCGAACCGCTGACGATCGCGCGTTCGCGCGCCTTCAGTTCCTCCAATTCTTCAAGCGTGCGCGGCCAGTCGCCGCGCATCAGTCGCGAAAGCGCGCGGTCAGCAAGCAGTTTCGCGCCGGTCTGGCACGTGGGACAATAATTCGCCTCGTTCTCCGCGTAAACGATGCGCTGAATCGGCGTGCAGCAGACGGGGCACGGCTTCCCGAATTTTCCGTGCGCCGCCATCTCCGGCCGGAACGCCGTCAGGCGCTCAGGAAATTCATCGCCGGCTTGATCGATAAGCCGCGCGCACCATTCTGTAAGCACGCGGCGCGACGCATCGTACAGCGCGGCAATTTCCTCATCGCTCAGTGACGTCGTGAATTTCATCGGCGACAATTTCGCGTACAGCAGGATTTCATCCGAGTATGCGTTGCCAATTCCGCTGAACAAATTCGGCGAAGTCAATGCGCGCTTGAGTGTGTGCCTTTCGCTTTGCAGCGTTTCTTTGAATTGCGCGAGCGTGGCGTCGAGCACTTCCAATCCGCCCGGGTCGAGTTCGCGCAGCGCATCTTCGCCGCGCACAACATAAATCGCCGCGCGTCTTTTGCTCGCGGCTTCCGTCAGCAGCAATGTTCCGTTTTCAAAATCAAACGCGGCCAGGCCAATCTTGCCGATGATTTTCGCGCCGGGTTCGCGCCATTGCAATCGTCCCGCAATCATCAGATGTATGATGAGGAACAAATCGTTTTCGCAGTCGAAAACGATGCGCTTGCCCAGCCGCCGCAGATTGACGACGCGTTTGCCGCTCAACGCGCTGATCGGCGGATCGACGCTGCGCAGCACAAACGGACTCGCGACGCGGCAGCGCTTCAGAATTCGCCCCACGACGCGCGGGCGCAGCGCGTGAAGATAAAGCTTGATGTCGGGCAACTCAGGCATCGCCGCTCACTTCTTCTCAACAACCTTTTCCGCGCGCGTCATCTTAAACGTGCCGCGCTCGTCCGGCCCGTCGTAGCCGCCGCTGAACGAATCTTCGGTGACGCAGCCTTTAAAATTGTACACGCCGTAAAACGAACCGAGATTCACCGCGGTATCGAAAACAATCTTTCCATTCTCACGGCGGCCAGCGAGATCGACTTTGAACATCTTCTGTTTTCCAACATAAAACGTGCCGCTCCACACGCCCTCTTTTTTCTCAATGACGCTGCCGCTGAATTCACCTCCCGAGCTGCTGTAATCCTTGCGCGAATCCGTCCACGTGCCTTTCCATTCGCCGGCAAGCGTAATGGCCTGCGGCTCAGCGCCACCCACTCCTTTGAGGAGGAGCAGCAGCAGCAGCAGCGCGGCGAGTTTAAATGCGGCCATGGTTCGATTATTTTTCAGGCGGCAGATCTGAATAAAACGGCGTCACCGTTTCGATGTTGGGCGTGATGTCGGCGTCCGCGCGGCCTAGCGCCCACGACACGCCGCCGGTCAGGATTTTCTGAAAAACCGGATTCGTCCACACGTCTTCGCGATGCCCCAGCGACGTGACGAAGACCCGCCCCTTGCCGAACATGCGCGCCCATGTCGCCGGATACGGCTGCCGCACGTACAGATTGCCGGTCATGCCTTTGGATTCCTGCACGAGGATCACGTGCAGGTCCTTCGCGAAATTCTTGATCGAATACCATTCTTCGAAAAGCTCAAGCCCGTCCTTCAAATCTTCGAAGCCCGGGAATTTTGGATCGACGCAAGAGTTGCGCGCCTTCTGCTGCGCGTTATGGCTGATCCCTTCGGCGCCCAGCATCTCCAAATATGGATCGATCTTCCCCGGTTTGCGGTTGAACGTCGTCAGCGCGGTATGAACGGCGATCAACGGCAAGCCGTTGCGCACCGCCTCGATCAGCGCGGCCTTTCCGGCTTCAGTCATCGGCGGCGATCCGTCGATGCCCGGTTCCGTCAGCGTGCCATTCGAGTAAAAAAGCAGTGCGTCGAATTTTGCGAGATTCTCCGGAGTAAAAATCGTGCCGTCTTTCGACGTGACGATTTCCCATTTGTTCTTCGCCGCCATTTCACCAAGAACTTTTTCAGCAAAGCTCGGCGTGTCGCCCTCGCGTTTGATCACCGAATGCTCGCTACGCTGCGACTTCGTGAAGAACAAAATGCGTTTGGTCGCCGCGGCATCGTCTCCGGCCCAAAGATTCGATTGAGCGCCGGCGACGACCCAAACGAAAATGATGAGGCTTAAAAATGGGCGGCGCAGCCAGCTATTCGATTTCTCCGTTCCATTTTGAATTTTGAATTTTGAATTTTGCATTTAGATGGGCACCGGCACCTCGTCGAGAATTTCGTTGAGAATCGCGTCGCTGTCTTTGCGGCTGGAACCGGCGTCGCGGCCTTTTTCAATGATGCGGTGCGCGAGCACTGGCAGCGCCATGCGCTTGATGTCGTCCGGCAAACAGTAGCGGCGGTCTTCGACCAGTGCCAGCGCCTGCGCCGCGCGGCGCAGCATCAAACACCCGCGCGGCGAAACGCCCAGCGCGAGACTTTTGTGCTCGCGCGTGCGCCCCGCAATTTCGAGCACGTAATCGATCAGCGCATCGTCGAGCATCACCAGTTTCACGGCTTCCTGAATCTGCGCAACTTCCTGCCCCGTGATCACGGGCGCGAGCGTGTCGATGGGGTTTGACAGTTGCTGCGACTTGATCATCGCCCGCTCGCTTTCGCGGTCGGGATAACCGATGGAAACGCGCAGCAGAAAACGGTCGAGCTGCGCTTCGGGCAGCGTGTACGTTCCGGAATATTCGATGGGGTTCTGCGTCGCAAGAACCATGAACGGCGATGGCAGCAAATGCGTCACGCCATCCACTGAAACCTGAAAATCGTTCATCGCTTCCAGCAGCGCCGATTGCGTGCGCGGCGTGGTGCGGTTGATTTCGTCGGCCAGAATGATGCTCGCAAACAGCGGCCCCGGATGAAATTTGAAATGGTTTTCCTTTTGATCGAAGATCGACACGCCGACCACGTCCGACGGCAGCAGATCGGGCGTGAATTGAATGCGCTTGAATTCGCAGTCAATCGATTTGGCCAGCGCGCGAGCCAGCGTTGTTTTTCCTACTCCCGGCACGTCTTCGATCAACACATGTCCGCGCGCGAGCAAGCCGACCAGCACCTGCTTGATCGGCTCGCGCTTGCCGACAATCGCCAGTTCAATGTTCTTGACAAGCGCGGCCAGTTTCTGCGCGGCGGCGGAGAGGCTCTTTCCGCGCGCGGATTCCGCCGCGGCGGGAGCGGTCGGTCGATAAAGCTCGGCTTGCAGCGACACGTTTGCTAATGGCTCCGATGTTCTTGTAGGACGGCTCTCCGAGCCGTCTCGCCGAGATTCTAATTCCCTGGCGCTTTTGGAATCGGAATGACAATTCCTTTGTCGCGCGACAATTTCTTGACGGCCTCCACCAATTCCTCGGGATTGCCCGTCTTCTCGACAAACGCATCCGCCGACCACGTCAGAAAGTTCGCCTTGAATGCCGGATACGCACTGTAGAAAATGACCGGCGTCGTGCGATTTTTGTCGAGAATCCGGCCCAGCGCTTCGACGCCGTCCATGCCCGGCATTTGAATGTCCATGACCACAATGTCAGGCTTGTAGCGGTCGAAAAGTTCCAGCGCTTCGTTAGCCGACCACGCGTCCCACACCTCATAGCCCGCGTCGGTCAGAACGTCGTGATAGAGCGCGCGCTGGTCGGCTTGATCTTCCGTGAGCAGGATGCGAGGCATGGCTCGTACTCCTATTTCGCGAGGGGGCTGTGCGCGCCGGCCGCTTCGTTTTCCTTCGAAGATCCAGCCGCCTGGACTTCGCACTTCGGCAATTCTACATGCAAAGTTGTCCCAACGCCAACGCGGCTTTCGATCCACACGCGCCCGCCGTGCGCCTCGATGATTTTCTTAACCACGACCAGGCCGAGGCCCACGCCCTCGTAATTGCGCGCGCGCGAGCCGTCCACTTGCTGAAATCGCTCGAACAATTTGGGAATGGCCTCCGCGGGAATGCCGCAGCCTTCGTCCGCAACTTTCAACTTCCAGTGCGTCTTACCCTCCGATGCAATTGAAACGATGATCTTGCCGCCTTCGTGCGAGAATTTAATCGCATTGTCCACGAGATTCACGACGACCTGCAGCAGTTTCTGCGGATCGCCAAGCACAGTCGCTCCGCCGGTGGGAAATTCCGTGATCAGCGATACTTTGCGTTCTGCCGCTTTGAGCGCCAGGTTCTCGACGGCGGCGCCCGCCACGGCGTCAAGCCGCGTCGGCACCAGATCGAACATGGCAACGCCGGCTTCAAGCCGCGAGAAATCCATGATCTCGCTGATCAAATTCCGCAGCCGCGTCAGGTTTCGCTTGCTGACTTCGAGCGATTGCTTTTGTTTTTCGCTAACCGGACCGAGATGTCCGCCAAGCATGCGGTCGTTATAACCCATCGCCGTGACCAGCGGCGATTTGAGTTCGTGGGTGACGTTGGCCATGAATTCGGTTTTAAGGCGGTCGAGCTCGGATAACCGTTCGTTGCTCGCGTTCAATTCTTCATTCTGCTTTTCGAGCGACTTCATCAGCCCTTGAATGCGCGCGTCGCGGTACGCGTGCATGGTTCCGAGCGCGCCAAAAACGATCGCGAACAATATCGGGTGAAGCAAAAATAAAACGTAGATGTGGTGCGTCTTGACGATGAGCTTAACGGATTCGAACGTTGCAGGCATGCCCGCCGCGCCGATGTGCACGGCCAGCAAAAAGACGGGTATGGGCAGTCCCCAGAGAAAGCCGAAGATGACGTAGGAATTTCGGCGCGGCGAATAGGTGAATGAATTTCCGAGCGTGCGAAAGAACTCGAAGCTGGTCTTCCACCAACCGTCTGAATTATTTAAACGCGGAAACCGATCGCTCATTTTCTTTTCCATAAGTCAGCCCTATTCATCGGCCATATTCAGGGAGCCCATGCCAATTTTTACACGCGCGCGCCAATGTGCCATTGCATATTTCGCGCGCTGCCTGCATTCTGGTGCCCATGATATTTAGACCGGAGAGCGCCTCCGATATCGGCCGTACCGTCTCGGAACTTGTCGCGATTAAGTCGTTGTCGGGCGACGAAGCCCCGATGGCCGATTGCATTCAGTCGCATCTCAAAGGCTTCGGTCTCTCGTGCGCGCGCGATGCGAACGACAATTTGCTCGCGATCATCGAACCGCGGCAGCCTGGACCCGCGCTCGACACGCTGCATCTCAGCGGACACACCGACACAGTCGTGCCGGTCGAAGGATGGTCGAGCGATCCGTGGAAGCCGCTTGAAACCGGAAGCGGCGACGAGCGGCGTCTGATCGGCCTTGGCGCGTCGGACATGAAATCGGGCCTTGCCGTGATGCTGCATCTCGCGCGTCATTTTTCTGAAAACACAAATCGCCTTGCGCGCCTGCGTCTCGCGGGGTCGTTTACGGTGTGCGAAGAAGGTCCGGCCAAAGGCAAGCGCAACGGCGTGAATGACATTCTGAAACTCCAACCCGGCCGCTGGGCGCTGACGACAGAGGCCAGTTGCGACGAGAATTGTCCGACGATCGCGCTGGGCTGTCAGGGCCACGCAGTGGCGAAAATCAAATTGCAGGGCCGCTCCGCGCATTCGGCCTGCCCGGAAAACGGACTCAACGCGATTCACGCAGCGGCGAAAATCTGCGCGCGCATCGAAAAGCTCAACGCGTCGTACAAAACGGCGACGGTGCTCGGAGACGTTCGCGCGCGCGCATCGGCGTCGGTGACGCTCATAAAAGGGGGCGCGGCGGGGAACATTATTCCAGAGCATTGCGAACTCACGGTATCGCGGCGGCTGGCGCCCGGCGATACGATCGCCAATGTCGAGCGCGAATTGGCGGAGGCCACGGCGGCTCTCGATGGCGTCACTGCCACGACGTCGCTGCGCTGCGACGCGCCGGCCTGCTGTGTCGATCCGCACGGCGCGCTTTTTCGCAGCGCGACGGCGGCGAGCATCGAGTTGTTCGGCTGCGCGCGCTACAGTTGGAATCGCGCGCGCACCGATCTCGTGCTCTTCAAACAAGCCGGCATGGACGTGCTCAACATCGGCCCCGGTTACACGGGGCAGGCGCACGTCGCCGGCGAATACGTGCGGCTGGCCGACCTGCCGCGCAGCGCGAACTTGATTCTTGAAACAATCCGCAAGCTGGACGAATGGCTTGCCGCTGGAAAACGATAGGACGATGCCATGCGTGCTGTACTGATTTTTGCGATGACGATCGGGGCCGCGATTTTTGCGGAAGAGCCTGCTCAACCCCTGGCGCTGGAGAAGCGCTTGAGCGAAGAGCATCTCCGTGCTGTTCATGAAGACCGAGAGCGTTTCATTCGCGAACGGAAGACGGACCACATTTTGAAAGACGGCATTTTTGAAGATCGCCGCGTTGCGCTGAATGTGCGCGCGGATGCCACAACGCTTCCGCAGGTACTCGAGGCGGCGAAAAAAGCGAACGTCAGCGTGATTGTGTTCAATGGAAAGGCGCCTGCGAAAACGGACGCGGGCGATCCGCTGTTTATGAGTTGCAGCGAAGATGGCGCGGGAAAACTCGACATTGCCTCCAGCGGTCCGGCAATTTTGTCGCGCAAACTTTGCTTTCAGCCGCTGAATGATCGGCCGATTGCGGCGGATTGCCGCGGCTTTCAAATATGTGGATGCGGCGGGCTTGATAACAAATTCATGCTCGAAGCGTTCCTGGTGGGCGTTTTCAACAAATATCCAGACGAGTTTCTCGGCGCCGCTGACGCGCCCACCGATCTCACCGCTTGGGATCGAGCCGCCGCTCAGCGGTCGTGCTGCTGCGTTGCGAACAATGCTGCTGTATTTCCGGCGCAGAGTCCTGCGCCCATCGCAGATTGCTATGCGCTGAGCTTCACCCAAGTCTCGACCCACGTCCTCGTCCATGAATTCAACGAAAAGGAAGTGCGCGCCGCGCTGATGAACGGTCGCTCCTACATGGCGCACGATTGGCTCGCCGATCCCACCGGATTCAATTTCGGCGCCGCGAACCTGCTCGGCACTTTTTTCATGGGCGACAGCCTCCCTTATTATGTCGGCACGACCAAGCTCGGGATTTTTTCGCCGGTGCCCGCGCACATCAAAATCATTCACGGCGGAAAAGTCGTGAAGGAAGCCGACGGCAACCAATTGGTCTACGATACGAGCGAATTCGGCGCGTTCCGCACGGAACTCTGGCTGCGCGTGGACGGCGAATTGCGCCCGTGGATTTATTCGAATCCCGTGTATCTGCTCGAGCGCTCATACGCGTCGCTCGAAGCGCTGAAGTTGCCCATGAATCCGCAGTGGTCGAATGTCGTCGTCAAAAATAACGTCACCTACGTCGCCGGCAGAAAAGAGGACGAACCCAAACACGAGCTCGATATCTATCAGCCGAAGGACAAGAAAAATGCGCCGGTGCTGATGTTCATCCACGGCGGCTCGTGGCGCACCGGCGACCGTTCGCAGTATCCGCACCTCGGAAACATGCTCGCCGAAAAAGGAATCCTCACCTTCATTCCCAGCTACCGCCTCGTGCCCGCCGCGAAATTTCCCGCGCAAGCGGAAGACGCCGCCGCCGCGTTCAAGTGGGTCGTCGATCACGCCGCGGAATACGGCGGCGATCCGGAGCGCGTTTACGTCGGCGGCCATTCCGCGGGCGGGCACATCGCCGCGCTGATCACGTACGCGCCGCAGTTTTTGGCCGCGCAAAATTTGTCCGCACAAAAAATCAAAGGCTTGATTTGCATCAGCGGCGTGTACGATCTGGCCGCCATCGGCGACAACCATGCGAAAACTTTTCCAACCGACGAAATCCGCAAGCAAGGTTCGCCGCTCCTCTACGTCAAATCGCCCGGCCCGCGCACGCTCATCACCTGCTGCGAACACGATTACTTGAGCCTGCCGCAGCAGGCGAAGGATTTTTACAAGGCGATCAAAGCCGCTGGAACGGACGCCGAATTTCTGTTCGTGCCGGAACAGAACCACATTTCGGAGATGCTGAACATCACCGATCCGAACGATTTGACGGCGAACGCGGTGTTGAAGTTCATCCGGTAGCACGCGCACGCCTTATAACTTGTAACATTTAACCTGGAACGGTTAACGTTCGTTCGGCAACTCAATCGCACACAACTCATCCACCGTGATCGCCGCGCTGATTTTCGCCAGCACGTTCTGCGGCACCACGTCGTCGAGCGTCAGCGCGATCACCGCCTGTCCGCGCTTTTCGCGGCGGCCGACCGCCATGTTCGCGATGTTGATGTCCGCCTCACCGAGGATCGTCCCTACTTTTCCGACCATGCCCGGCCGGTCGGGATAGAACATCAGCAGCATCGTCGGCGCGGGTTTCAAGTCGATGTCGAAGTCGTCGATGCGCACGATCCGGCCGCCTTCCTGGCCTTCGAACCACGTGCCCGCCAGCGCGTGCTGCGTCTTCGAACCGATCGCCGCGACCGTCAGCAAGTTCGAATAATCGCGCGTCTGCTCGCTTTTCTGCTGCACGAGTTCCACGCCGCGGCCTTCCGCCAGCGACGGCGCGTTGACCAGCGTCACCGGCACTTCGTTCCCGCGCGTGAGCAGGCCCTTGAGCGCGCTCAATCCCAATTCGCGCGTGTCCTCCGAAGCCAGTTTTCCGTATGTCCCGACCTCCAGTTTGGAAATCGGCTCCTTCGCCATCTGCCCCGCCATCGCGCCAAGCTGCTCGGCAAGCTTCGCGAAATTCGCGAGCTTCGGATTGAGCGTCACGCCGAGATTCACCGCATTGCGAATCACGCCGTCGCGGAAAAATTCCACGAACTGCTTCGCGATGTCCTCGGCCACGCGCTCCTGCGCCTCTTCGGTGCTCGCGCCAAGATGCGGCGTCAGCACCGCGTTGTCGAGCGTTTTCAGCGCCGAGTCCGCGGCCAGCGGTTCTTTCTCGAACACGTCCAGCGCAGCGCCGGCGATCTGACCGCTCTTAAGCGCCTCGATCAAATCCGCTTCGTTCACAATTCCGCCGCGCGCGGCATTAATAATGCGCGCGGATTTTTTCATCAGCTTCATTTTGTCTTTGTTGATCAGGTTCTTCGTCTCAGGCGTCAGCGGTGTGTGAATGCTGACAAAGTCGCTGGCGGAAAGCAGCGCATCCAGTTCGCATTTGCGGACATTGAGTTCCTCGGCTTTTCGCGCGGTGAGGTACGGATCGTAAACGAGGATCGTCATGTCGAGCGCGTGCGCCACGCGCGCCACGATCCCGCCGACTTTCCCCATGCCGACGATGCCGATGGTTTTTTCGGTGAGTTCCACGCCCGTAAGCTTGCGATTCCAATTGCCCGCGCGCATCTCGCGGTCCGCGCGTGGAATGTTGCGCACCGACGAAAACAGCAGCGCCAGCGCGTGCTCCGCCGCCGAGGTGATGTTGCCCAGCGGCGTGTTTTCGACGATCACGCCAGCCTTTGTCGCGGCTTTCAAGTCGATGTTGTCCACGCCCACGCCCGCGCGGCCGATCACCTTCAATTTGCGCCCCGCTTCGATAATTTTCGGCGTCACTTTCGTCGCCGAGCGCACGATCAATCCGTCGTATTGCCCGATGATCTCGCAAATCTGCGCTTCGCTCAAACCGGGCCGCGTGTCGGTCTGCAACCCGCCGTCTTTGAGAATGCCCGCGCCCTTGTCGTTGAGCGGGTCGGCGATCAATATTCTTGCCTTGACTGCGTTCACGAATTCTCACTCCTTGTCCGATGATTTTAAAAAAAATTGGAGACAAAAGCGTAACCGCAAGCGCGCTGAAATCAAGATTGCACGGAGGCGCTTATCGCGGTTTTGCGAGAAGGTTCAAATTGCTCGGCGGGGCAGACACTCTTGTCTGCCAGGTACAGTTCCGTCTTTGGCAGACAGGATTGTCCGCGCCACTTTGGGAAGGTTACTTCAATAATTTCGGCAGCGCCTTGTCGATTGCCGCGGCGACGCCTTCGGGACCCGTGGCCTCGACAGTTTTTCCGTCGCCGTAGCGCACCAGCACGTACAGTTTGGTCACGCGCGCTGCCGCTTCTTCCGTGGGAAATTCGCCGACGGAAACAAACTGCGCCACTCCCTGCCCGTCCACCCCCGCTGAATCGGCCGTGTACGGATTCACCGGCTGATCGCCCAGCAAATCCTTCGCTTTCAAACTGAAGCGGTCGTATGGAAACGAATACGCCTGGCGCGCGTCGAGCAGGTTTTGGTTGTCGCTCGATTTGAAAAAATTGCCCACCGAAAATCGCCGCCCGTCGGTGGCTTTGTTGAAGAGCTGCACGTACGCCACGACGAATTTCCCGATGTGCTGCAGCTTCACTACCTGCAATTCCGGGCTGGCGTCGGTGACATCCGGGAAGATCCCGTTCTTGTCTTTCGTCGGCGCTTTGGCCGCGTCGTCGCTGGCGGCGTCGCCGGCTTTGGGTTTCGCTTTATCTTTTCGATTCGCCGCCACTTCGCCGGCGTCCTCCGGCTCATCGGCTTTCTTTTTTGGAGCGGCCGCGCTGATGTCCGCTTCGATCTCCTTCTTGCGCTTCGCGTCGGCCACTGCCTTCGCTATTTCGGCGTTGCGTTTTTCGACTTCCGGATCGACGCCCACGCTTTTCGCGGTGGGCACGGCCGCCGTCTTGGGTTTGTTTGCCGCGGCCACTTCCGCTCGGCGCGCCAAGTCTTCGCATTCCAGTTTCTTCTTGTGAACATCCGTTCGCAGCGATTCCAAACGATCCTTTTCCGAACCCGCCGCAAACGTCTGCCCCTTCGAAATCGCGCTCATCGCTGTTTCGTACTGAGTCTTCGCCTGATCGTAAGCCCCGCGCTGGCACAGTGCGTCCGCAACCGCCACGGCGTTTTCAGCGTCGCTGATCTCAGCCTTCGCGCTGCGCGGCGGGGGCGGCGGGCTTCCGCACCCGGTCAGTTCGAGCGCCAACACAATTCCCGTCAAGCACAGAATCGCACGTCCCGCATTCGTCATTGCCTTCGATCCTTTTCCCTTCAATTCAGAGCAGCTTGAAGTCCATTCTTCCAACAAGAGCGCGGCGCGCCACGCGCGCCGCATTTTTGTGGTGCAGGCTTCCAGCCTGCAAACTGTTTGGCAGGCTGGAAGCCTGCACCACAATATTCTTTAATGATACTGTATCTTGTACAACAATCCACTCCCGCGGCAGGTTGGGCAGCGCTGCATCATGTCGTTCCCGCCGGGCTGGTTGATCCCCAACATGCCCTTGTTGCCGCAGGTTTGGCAGCCGACCGTCGAGACGTACGTCGTCTTGAACACTTTCTCCGCGGCCCACGCTTGCAGCACCTTCAGCTTCGTCGCCGTCGTTTGGAACTTCCACCAGATCGCCGGATCGTCCGTGGATTCCGCCGTCTCCTCTTCCTGTTGCTGCTGCTGTTGCTGCTGCTGATTGCGCTGGTTTCCGAACTGCCCGCCACCGTAGCGCTGAGCGCTGGGCTGGTTCTTCTCCTTCTTGATGTACTTCATCGGCTTCGGCGCGCCCGGTCGCAGCCAACTTCCAATGCCGTAATCGGCGTCGTGGAAGTTGGCGTAGTTGTTGTTTATCCTCGCGTCGCCGCCGTTGTAATCGATCGTCTTCGCGAGACGCCCGTCAAAAATCTTCTGCACGTCAGCGGCGGACATTTTCACCAGCTTCGAAATCTTCTGGATCATCTCCTTCTTCAACCCATCCGCCTCGGTAACATACGCTTTCAATTCGTCGAACGAAGCCTCCGCCGTTCCCTTCGATTCGCTCAAATCACAATCCACGATCGAGAGAATATCCTTGCCCGGGATGTTGATCGTTGTGTCGCCCGATTTCAGCGACACATCGCCTTGCGTTGAACCGGGCGCTTTGGCCGTAGCGGCCGGAGTTGAGGTTCCGGGTGCCTTTGCGCTCGGGTCGGCCTTTTCGTACGGATCGTCAGTCTGTGCGACAGCAACGCCACCTTCTGAAACCAAAATGCCTCTGAAATAATGCCCCTGCTTGGTCGTCACTTGCTTGCCTGGAATCGACGGTACGATGTTGCCTTTTTCATCGATGCGCAATTTGGTGAGCAGTTTCGTTTGCACCAGATCCATCGCGACGCGATAGGACATCGTCACGATCTGCTTGTTGACGCCCTTTTGGAATCCATCCATGATGGTCGCGCGCAAATTATCCACGCGACTTTTGATGTCCGTGTTGGTGAATTGCCGGTCAAACTTCTGCAAGCTATCGTACGCCGAAAGAAAATCCTGGCCATTGACTTCGCGCACCATCATTTGATAAAGATCGCTGCCTCCTTTATTGGCAGCAAGCTTGACCAATTCCGAGCGGAAATCCGAGTTTCGCTCTTCCGTGCGCGGGTCGATAATCTTCGCCTTTTCCAAATGATCGATCGCCACAGCGTATAAGCCGATGTTGGCGCACCATTTCGCCATCGCCAGGTTCGCCGCGGCGTCGTCCGACCCCGGCGGCTGCTCCAGCATCTTGCGCTGATACACTTCCATCGGGCTGTAAAAATCGCTCTCATAGCATTCAATCGTATCTTCGCTGACAATCTCCGATTCCGGAATCAGCAGCAGCGGCATCGACGCCGTGCGCAGCGCCTTCATTCCCAGCCGGTCGCGATCCGGAATGCGCAGGCCCTCGATGAATTTGTCCGACTTCAATTTCCAGCGCACGCCTTCCGCCTTCTCGCCGAAGACCAGCCGGTCGTCCTTCACCTCCATGCCATAAAGCTTCTGCACGCGTTTGGTTTCGTACTCATCCATATCCGCCCAACGAAACGCAACCGGTTCCAATCCGGCGATCTTGAATTTGAATTCGGTTTCCGTGCACGGCAGGACGATCTCCCCTTTATAGACCTGCCCCTTGATCACGATGTCGATGGTGCCCTCAGCGGCCTTCGCCGCCGGCGCGTCCGATCCTTGAGCCGCCCGCGTCGAAAACGCGACCGTGCCCAGCATCAAACTGAGTGCGACACCGGCCCAAGCCATTCGCGACGTGAATTTGTTGCACATTGTTTTGATCCCTCTTCCGACTGGGTGAGTGTCCCGAATCTGTGTTTCTGACGGACTGGGCTTGGGATTACTGCGATAATCCGAAGAATCTGCGAGAATACTCGCCTTTCGCCCTGCGAAAAACCGCGTTGCAAAAGTTGCACATGTGCGCCAAAGTAACGGAGCGCCGGCTTCCAGCCGGCCCGGTTCTCGAAAAGCGTGCAAAAGTTGCACAACGTTCGTAGTCCCGCCTTTAGGCGGAACAGCCGCCCGCACTGAGCACGGCATTCCGCCTAAAGGCCGGATTACGAACTCAACTCCTCCACCATCTGCTTACACCACCCCATGACCTCCCGCAGCGTCCCCACCAACTCGTGCTTCGCATCGTCGGACATATATTCTCTGTACCGCATCAGCATCTCAATCTTCCGTTGAAAATCCCGCGCGTTCACCGCCTTGGCCGCCGCGTCGATCGTGCTCAACCGCTTCTCGTCCTCCGCCGCATCTTCCGGTATCGTTTCCACCTGAGCGTCGAACGAGCGCTCCGTCAATTTCCCCGCGCTGCCTCCATTCTTCACATGCTCCGAAAGCGCCTCCGCCACATGCTTGGCCACGCGCTGAGCCTGATGCCGAGCGCGCTTGCGCTCCTCTTCCGTGATCTCGTCGTCGTCCTCGAATTCCTCCAGCGCCGCGCGAGTCACTGCCTTCTCGACCTTCGCCACTTCGCGCTGAATCCCCTTCGCCGCCGTCAGCGACAATCCCTTCAACTGCTCGCGCTTGAGCGTCCCGCGGTCGAACAATCCCAGCCGCTGCAACGACGCCGAAATCTTATCCTCGTTCCACCCGCCGCCGAGAAACTGGCTGATATCCGCCGCCGACAATTCGCTCGCCGGCGTCTTCGTCTCGTGCGAAATAAACTCCCGCGTCACCCGCACCGTCTCGTCGATAATGTCCGACGTGACCCGATACTCCTCGATGTTCTCGCTGGCCATGATCCGAATCATCGCCGCGTCATCGAGATTCCGCACCGGCAACTCCAACTCATACTCCTCATCGATCACCGATTCGCCGACCAGTTCCTTCAACGCCTCCAGCCGGTGATGCCCATACGCGACTTCAAAACTCGCCCCCGCCTTGCGCACCAGCAGATTATCCCAAAAACCGGTTGTGCGGATGCTGGCCTTGAGCATCTCCAATTTCTCACGATGAATCGGATAATGCGTCATGTCGCGAAACGGGTTCGGGTGAAGCTGTTTGAGTTTGATTTTTGTGGACATGATTCTTCTTCAATTCGAACCGTTAGCAAACATTCAAAAAATACCCGCTGCGGTCGAGAACGTTCAAGCCACAACACGCTCCCGCCGTCAGTTTATTCGCCGTTCGCGTGCCACTGGCCCTGCCAGTGCCGCATTCAAACCGCCGTCTAAAACTTCAAACCGCCCTCGCGCTTCCATTCCCCTCTCCCCCCGGGAGAGGGCCGACGGGCGCGGCCGTTTGCGCCCGCGGGGTGAGGGAAAAAACGTCCGCATAACGCGAAAACGTTACCTCACCCAAACCCTCCCCCTTCATCTGCGTCCATCCGCGTTAATCCGCGTCCATCTGCGATGAATCCTGCTTCTCGCACCCGTTTCAAATCTCAATCCGCCTCACCCGTCCCGCAATCTCCCACGCCTCCCCAGCCCGCCCCTCCCTAACCACCCGAGCCTCCCCATACAAATTCACCGTCGGACACACATGCCACGGAATCCCATACAACACATCGCCGACCGCAAACCCGTCCGCGTTCTCCACTTCAATCACCAAATGCTCTTCATTCTGCATCACGCAATTGCACTGAGTCAGCTCCGGAAAAATCACCCGCGGCTGCGGCATCTCCGCCGCCACAGCCTTGTGCCCCAAATCCAAACACAACCGATTCCCACCTGGCTTGCTCACCACACGCGTCATCACCAATGCCGCCGGCAAAAAATCGAGGTCCGGGAAATTCTTCACCATCCCCGCGTCCCAGAACACCGTCGTCCCCGGGCTGCACTCGACATTCTCGCGCGCCGCATGAAACGGAAACGTCGGCGACCCGCCCATCACAATCGTCGGCACGCTCAACCCCGCATCGATCAGATCGCGCCGCAACCCGTCAATCCGAGCAAACGCCGCGTCGCACGAAATCTTCCGCGCCGAAAAATCAGTATCCTTCACATGCCCATCATACGAATGCAACCCGCGCACCTTCAACCCCGGCAGCGACGCCATCAACCGATACAACTCAACCGCCCGAGTCCCCGGCACAACCCCCGTCCGCCCCTGCCCCGTATCGACATCCAAAAACACATCGAACGGCCCAATCAACTTCAGCAGCTTCCGCGCCTCAGCGTCCAGCGCCCGAATCGCCGACTCATCATCGACGATACATGAAAAGCGCGTCGTCAACCCATATCTTTCAACCAGCTTCGCGAACCGCTCGACCTTCGGCCCCGTCGGCTGATACGCCATCATTATATCCGCCACGCCGCACTGGCCCGCCAATTCCGCTTCCGCAATCGTCGCACATTTGAACTTCTCAATCCCCGCGTTCATCTGCATGCGCAAAACTTCCGCGCACTTGTGCGTCTTGATATGCGGCCGCAACCGCGCCGTCCCGCCCGCGATCTGCACAGTCCGCCGTAAATTCTCCTCAATGCGCTCGACATAAAACAGCAGCGCCGGAGTATCGATCTCCGCGGCGTTTTCGATGCTGTACCAAGCGTTGGACATGCCGCGCAGTTTAGCGCTATTCTAATCAATCGACAATTCGCAAAATGGCCGGCCGCCTCTGGCGAAATGACGCTGATGACGATAAAATGATGCTGTCAAAGGAGCGTAACGGTGAGTATCAAAAGCTATCTAATTGGCCGGCGAAACGAGATTCTACAGATCGCCAAGCGCCACGGCGCTCATCACGTTCGCGTCTTTGGCTCTGTCGCGCGGGGGGACGATGACGAATCAAGCGACGTCGATTTTCTAGTGTCGTTCGACAAAAATCGCAGTTTGATGGACCACGCGGCGTTATTGGTCGATCTGGAACAATTTCTTAGCCGCAAAGTCGATGTCGCTTCGGAGACGAGCTTGCGCCCAAAAATCAAAAGTCGTGTGCTCCGCGAAGCGGTGGAACTATAAAAAATTCCCCACTCCCCCGCTCCTCCCTACTCCCCACTCCCTACTTCTTCACCCCCCACCCCTCATCAAAAAACTCCGCCTTCTCCACCTTCCCCGGCCACTTCGACGTCGGCGGGTCCGTCACGTCGATGATCGCCCAATCTGGCAGCTTCGCGTTCTGTTTCGCGTTGTTTAAATACTCATTCTCGCGGAAAGTGAAGCCGCTGTTGAGCACCAGATATTTCTGCGGGTTCAGCGGGTTCGGATAAATCATCAGCGCGACGTGATTGGCCGCGGGATAACTCGCGGCGCCAATCGCCACTTCTTTTTCGTTCCACTTCAACGGCAATTTATCCGCAATCTTCGCCAGAATCGCATTGCTCGACGGATCGCCCCACAACACCAGATTGCTCTCCTTAATCTGCGCGTCCGTCACGTCCGTGTCTTTCACCACGCGTGCCTCGCCGCGAAACGTCCGCCGCCAATGCTCGATCGCGTGCGCCATCTCGTTTTTGGTCCACTCGCCGACTTTGTCGTTCAACGGCTTACTGCTCGGCGTGACCATGATGAAACTGTCCATGAACGCATCGTCAATGGGACCCTGCAAACCGTGCCGCTTGACGGGCGACTCTCCGGGTAACCGTAAAATCAGGGCCGCGTCCTTATCGTTTATCGCAATTATTGCAGAATGCCCGAAACCTTGCGCGCCAGGGTTGTTTTGAGCCAAAACCGTCTTGCCGTTGATTTTTATTGTTGAAATATTCGGAATTTGCTCCAGATCAAATTGTAATATTGTCACATTCTCCGTCGCCGCCTCAATTTTATTCCCCTCAATTGTGGCCTCTACGCGCGATTTCTTCCAATGCTCGCCCAATCCCTGGATCGTCACCCAAAACGCTTGATTGTACCGCAGCGTATACGTCACAAACTTAATCTGCTTCGGCACTGGATTGCGCCCCTTCGCCACAATCTCATCGATCCGCTTCGCAACCTCTTCTTTCGCCTTCGCTTCGTAATTGTGATGCGCGCCCGGCCCGATGATGTGCGTCAATTCGAGGCCCACTTTTTTCATCTCGCGCGCCATCACGTCGGCCGCTTGTTTCTGGCCGTCGAGTTCGCCGCTGTAGGCAACCGTGGGCAGGTTGAAAAGGTTTTCGCAAAAGTGGCTTGAATCGTAGAGATGCCACAATTTCTGCTCGTAATCCGTGGGCTTCGGCCCTGTGTTTTTCGGGTCGAAGACATGCGTGAACTCCGGCGTCTCTGAAAATCCCGCGCCCGGATTCGCCGCCGCCCACAGCCCTGGAAAGTGCGTCGCAAACTGCCATGTCGAAGCTCCGCCCATCGAAAACCCGCGCACGCTGATGCGGTTCTCGTCGATTTTGAAATGCTTCCTGATGTTGTCGAGCGCTTCGAACGTGTCCACTTCCCCCGCGAATTTATTCGCGTTGCAATACCGCCCATACGGCAGCAGCACGAACGCATCCTTCGGCGCGAACTCGCCCCTCGTCGTCTGTAAAAAATTCAACTCACTCAACGTCTCCCCGCGCCCGTGATACCAGATGTCCAAGCGCCGCGGCGTTGTACCGCCGGCTTCCAGCCGGCCCGGCACCACCAGCACATACGGCTGCACCGACCCATCGATCTCCGACACATACCCGCGCGCCACCGGCCCCGTCGCCGTATCCCACGGCGCACTTCCCGCGTGCAAAGCCTTCGCGCGCTCCATCCCCACTTTCAACAAATTCTTCGCCTGATCGATCTCTTTCTGAGGCGCCTTGTCGTTAAAAAATTCGTTGTAAACCACCGCATACCGCACCGCGTTAAAATAAATCTGCACATCCGGCAGCAACGCCAGTAGCGCCGCCTTCTCCTTCAACTCCGTTTTTAGCCCCTCAATCTCCTTCCCCAACTCCCCAATCCCCTTCTCCAACTCCGTCCGGTCCGCCTCCTTCAACGGCACCCCCACCGGCGGAATCCGCTTCACCTTCGCCGGATCGTCCGTCTCGCCGCCAACCAAATTCAACGCCATGAACACCGCGGAAAGAACCAGCACCAATTTCAGCATCGCATGCCCCTTTTCCAAAATGTGATTACCATATATAGGCGCCACACCCCAAAAATGCGCACAAAAAACGGAGCGCCCGGCATATCGGAGCGCCGGCTTCCAGCCGGCCCGCATCGGAGTAGACCGTGCGCAAGAGAAAAAATCACCGCCGGCAACTCAGTCGAATTCATTACAGCGCCTCCACCGCCTTTACGATCCCCGCCAAATCCTGCTGGTGCAACATCCCGATGCGGCGGACAAATCTCGATAGTTCAAGTTCAATCAGGCTTTCCTTGTAGAAATAAGATTTTCCACGCAGCGGCAGACGATAGTATCTTGGCGCGTCGAAATCGATTGAATAAAGCAGCTTGAGATTGGGTTGGAATTGCGACGTCGCTTTGAGTACGGCGACTGTCGGCGTCGGTTCAGCATCAATGACAATAACCGGGCGGATTTTCGAGCCCGGGCGATTTTCAAACGGCACATCCGCCCAGTATATATCGCCTATGACCATTAGAATTCCGGATTATTTTTTTCCAATTCGGCGCGGGCAGGCTTTAGTTTCTTAATCACGGCGCGCAGTTTTCGCCGGTTGATTTTCTTTCCTATTCGAGCATTTTCGCGCGTTGCTTTTTCTTCGTCAAATCCGTACGTGTGCCCATCCTTCCCAATGAACACTCCTTCCGGCAGTCCCTTCGAACGCTCGTAATCAATCAAGGAATCATCCAGGGTAGTGTCGGTGGCCGAAACCGCATGCCGTGTGTTTGGGTCATCCATACAAGTAA
Organism: Planctomycetota bacterium; assembly: GCA_035308565.1. Classification (GTDB taxonomy): domain Bacteria; phylum Planctomycetota; class SZUA-567; order H5-PLA8; family H5-PLA8; genus JANXLS01. Next base: position 27,484 of record DATGGK010000242.1, read on the forward strand.
TCCTCTCTGATTAGGTTATCGTTTCTACGTCCACAATTCAATGCAGGATCGGCTCAATTTCGTTCGTAGTCCCGCCTTTAGGCGGAACAGCGCATTCGCATCGAGTGCCCCCCGATCAAGAAAATATATCGTTTCCGTAGGACGCCACGGACTCAATTAGTCTTCTTGGCGGGTATTTCCCTGCGCGTTTGAAGGGGTCGCGGATGCATTTAAGCCCGGAAGAAATCGACAAATTGATGCTGCACAACGCCGGCTTTCTGGCTCAGAAACGCCTCGCGCGCGGGCTGCGGCTCAACCATCCCGAAGCGGTGGCGTTGATCGCGGTGCAGATTCTTGAATTCATCCGAGACGGGCGCAGCGTCGCGGAGACGATGGAAATTGGCCGCCAACTCCTGGGCTACAACGACGTGATGGACGGCGTGCCCGCGATGGTCGAAGAAGTGCGCGTGGAAGGCACTTTTCCCGACGGCATGCGCACGGTCGTGCTGCGCAATCCCATTCGCGAAGAAAACGGAAATTTGATGCTGGCGCTGTACGGAAGTTTCCTGCCGGTGCCGGCGCGCGAAGCCTTCGAAGGCGCGGAATTCGGCGTGCAGCCGTGCGCGCTGGAAGGCGGCGTCGGCGAAATCGTGCATGGCCATGGCGACATTGAACTCAATGCGAGACGCCATTCAATTGAACTCAACGTCGGCAACCGCAGCGACCGTGCGGTGCAGGTGAGCAGCCATTTTCATTTCATGGAAGCCAACCGCGTGCTGACCTTCGACCGCGGCAAAGCCTACGGCATGCGCCTCGACATTCCCGCGGGCACGATGATGCGCTTCGAAGCCGGCGAAACCAAATCCGTGCGGCTGGTCGAGATTTCCGGAAACAAATTAATTCGCGGCGGAACAGGGCTGGCCTCCGGCCCGCTGAACGACGCGCACAAACAATCGGCGTTGTCGGCGCTCGGCGGATTGAAATTTGGAAACGTGGTGAAGGAGTGAGAATGAAGTAGAACGGAGCTCCGCTCCGTTCTGTCTTCGAAGGATTTCAATGAGTCATCGGATTACGCGCGGCGATTACATTGGCTTCTACGGCCCGACGGCCGGGGACAAACTCCGCCTCGGCGACACCGCATTGCTCGCTGAAGTCGAACGCGATTGCACGGTGCATGGCGACGAAAACGTGTATTCCGGCGCGCATTCGCTGCGCGACACGATGGGCCTTTCCGCCGGCGCCGCCGACGCGCTGGATTGTGCGATCCTCAACGTCGTGGTTCTGGATTGGACGGGCATCTATAAAGCCGACATCGGCATCAAAAATGGCCGCATCGCCGGCATCGGCAAGACCGGCAATCCCGATATCATGGACGGCGTGACGCCTGGCCTGCTCATCGGCGCGTCGACGCGCGTGATTTCAGGCGAAGGCCTGATCGCGACCGCCGGTGCCGTCGATGCGAACGTGTCGCTGTTGAGCGCGCGACAAGCCGAAGCGGCGCTGGCCGCGGGAATCACGACGCTGCTTGGCGGCGGCTCGGGGCACGCCTCGGATTTTGAACCGGAAGCGTGCGCCGCGGGTGCGCAGCACATCGAAGCGCTGATGCGCGCGACGGATTCTTTGCCGCTCAATTTTGGTTTTTACGCGCGCGCCGGAACGCCGAACCCCGAAAGCCTGGTCGAACAAATTCTTGGCGGCGCAGCGGGGTTGAGCCTGCACGAATTCTGGGGCGCGGCAACGGCGGCGCTGGAATGCGCGCTGGCCGCGTCCGTGCAATTCGACGTGCCGCTCGTGCTGCGGCCCGACGTGACCAACGAATCCGGCGGGCTGGACGCGATTTTGAAAGCGCTTAAAAACCGCCCAGTGTGCCACCAGCTTGGACTCGGCGTTGGCGGCGGCGCTTTGATCGACGCGCTGCGCGTCTGCGGCGAAGAACGCGTCATTCCATTCTCGCTCGGTTCGGCGCGGCCCGGCGCGATCAATCTCTTGGACGAGCACCGCGAAGCCCTCTACGCGCGCCGGCGCCTGGACCGCAACGCCAACGACGACATCGCGTTCGTCGAAGCCGCCGTCAACGGCGGGTCGATCGCCGCTGAAGACATGCTCCACGACATGGGCGCGATTCCCGTCGTCTGCAGCGGAGGACTGGCGGCGGGACGACCAGCGGATTTGATCGCTCGCACGTGGCAGACGGCGCACAAAATGAGCCAGCAGCGCGGGAGTCTTTCCGGCGATCATGGAGCCAACGATAACATTCGTATCCGGCGCTACATCGCGAAGTACACCATCAATCCCGCATTGGCCTGCGGCATCGCTCACGAAGTCGGTTCGCTCGAAGGCGGGAAACTCGCGGACGTGGTTCTTTGGAAGCCGGCATTTTTCGGCGTGAAACCGGAGTGCGTCATCAAAGGCGGCGTGGCGGTGTGGGGTCAGATTGGCGCGCCCGACGCGGCGCTGCCCTTGGTCGAGCCAGTCGCGTCGCGCCGTTCCATTTTCGCCGAAGGCACGGCCGCCGCGGACACGAGCCTCGTGTTCGTCTCCAAGCATTCACTGCGGCAGACCGCGCTGGTCGATTACCATCTGCGCAAAAAAATCGCGCCCGTGCGCGGCTGGCGCTCGCTGACCAAAAAAGAGATGCGCCTCAACGACGCCTGCCCCAAGATCACGATCGATCTGAAGAAAAACACCGTCACGGCAGACGGCGTAGTGCTGACCTGCGAGCCGTCCGAATCATTGCCGCTGGCCCAGCGCTATGCGCTATTTTAGAAATTGTTTCAATCTTTCGCGCGGCGACGCGCCGCCGTTCTCCCCTCTCCCCTTGGGGGA
>DATGGK010000243.1:0-46565 GCA_035308565.1 Planctomycetota bacterium
TTCTGCGTCAGCAACGCCGGCACGATCTACCAGAAGGACCAGGGTTCCAGCGGCGTGCCTCCGACGACGTTTAATCCGGACAGCACCTGGGTGATCGCCGAATAGTTCTCTTTCTCCTAGCCAACGTCCGAAGCAGAAGCCGCCCGCAAGGCGGCTTCTGTCGTTTGCGTACGGCGCGTCGTACTTATTGCCAGTGCATCTATGCTTTTCATAGGGCTTATTGGGCTTATAGGCCCTATAGGGCCTATGCGGATTCGCCTAACAGTCCGTTGAAAAAGACCCGTGGCGCAGGCGTCCCGCCTGCGGACGGCGGTACTCCGCCGCCCCTTTTTCAACGGGCTGCTAACCCTCATTCCTCTTCGTCCGATTCCAAATCTTCGCGGATCTGGTCGATTTCGCGGCGCATGGATTCGTGCCGCGCGCGAATCAGGCCCAGGCGGGTCTGCGGTTTTTCAGGTTCCACGGCGCTCTTTTCGTCCGCGCCGTCCACTTTGGCGCCGCGCTTAGCGCGAGTGGATTTAGCGCGCGGGGGAAGTTCCACCGCCCCGGCCTCGGCTTCCAGTTCCGGTTCGGCGCCGTCCAATTCGCCGTCGAACACTTCCGGGCCATCGCTATTGTCGCTCGCGGATTTCGCGGGGCGTTTCGGTTCTTTGGCCGGCTTCTCAATGCCTTTTTTCTTCATCTTTTTTTCTTTATCTTTCTCTTTCATAGTCGCTGCTTTCAAATGAAAACGCTGAGTGATAGGAGCGGCGGCACTCTTGCCGCCGTTGAATTCGGTCCGGCGGCAAGAGTGCCGCCGCTCCTAAAAGGCGTCAAACCGGTTGCGGCGTACTGCGGCGCTGCTCGCGCCCGGCGCGGGAGCTGACGGCGCGACACCCGAAAGCCGCGTTGCCGCGGGCGCCTGCGGCCGTGGGGGGCGCGGCACCGCGCCGGTGACGGATTCCAGTTGCGCCAATGCCGCCTTCATCGTCTCAACCGCGCTCGATAAGGTTTCGCGCGCCTCATGCAATTCCGGCAACGCTTGCACGTCCGGCTGCGGCGGCGTGTGTTGAAAGACCGGATGCAGCGCCGTCAGGTAGCGCTGCTTTTCCACTTGGTACAACGCTTCGCGAATGCGCGCTTCGGTTTTTTTCAATTCTTCCTCGAACTCCTCGATCTGATCGCGCAGGATTTCGATCTGCTGAAAGTTGGTCAGTTGGACGGATATGGGCGGCAAGGGCATGGTGATATTCCTAAAAAACCGCACGCGCGATTTCAGCCCCGCGCTAAGGGCCTAAAATTATACCACATCTTTGATCGCATTCAAATTTTGTTTTTTGATTTTGACGCGCCGCAGGCGCACGTATAACAACGTCTATAAGATATCGGTTTAAGGCCAAATCGGCCGAAAGCGAGGAGTTCTCGTGGCAAACGAAGTCGTCTCCATTTTGATCAAAGTCGCCGTCGTCGCCGGAATCGTGCTGGGCGGATTCTGGCTGTTTAAGAACAGCACCCGCGCCACCGTCCAGGACGACAAGAGCATGGACCCCGTCACCTTTCCAGAAGGCGGGTACGGTGTCAACACCCACATCGACCGCATCTCGCAGTTGAAATCAGGCGACGTGGTCGCGTACCATCCGCCAAAGAATTCCGCCGAAACACGCGTCGCGCGCGTGATCGGCGTCGAAGGCAACCGCGTCGAAGTCACGCCGGACGCGGTGCTGGTCAACGGCACGCCGTTTCCGTCGAAATTCCTAACCGCGAAATGGACCATCCCTGAAACGCGCGTGCCGCGCGGCTGCGTGTACGTGCTGGCAGATAATCCGTTTTCGGGCGTGGATTCGAAGCAGTTTGGGCCGCTGCCGTTTTCGTTTGTGATCGGAACGGTTAAGCCGGTGAAGTGAATAGGCCCTATAGGACCTATAGGGCGTATAAGGCCTATAGGGCCATTGCAAAACAATCTGTGATACTCATCGTTAGAAAAATAGGAACGTGCTTAAATGAAAATTGGTTCAATCGAAATGTCCATCTCCACGGCCGTCTACGGCGCCATTCTGATTTTTTTGGCGCTGCTGCTGCCGATCGTGGGACTCTCAAAACGCGGCGCGATGCGCGAAGCATGGCATCGCGGCACCGTGCTCAGCGGCGTGGTCGAGGGCGGCGAGAACATCGACAGCGGCATTGAAGCCTGCAAGAAACTCATCGCCGCCGATTCGTCGAAGCCCGCGCCGCGGCTCTTTCTCGGCTGTCTGCTCGGCCAAAACCGCAATTACAAGGAAGCGCGCGAAGCGTTTGCCAGCGTTGAGGACGCCGCGAAGGCCACGCCCGAAGACAAATCGCTGGCCCTCGTCGGCGCGGGCGTGATGGTTTGTCTCGACGGCGTCAACGAGAAAACCGGCCAGCCCGCGAACATGCCCGAAGCCGAGCGCTTGTTTCAGAAAGCGCTGACGTACAGCGAAACGCCCGACGCGCTCGCCGCGCTCGCGCTGCTGAAAAGCTGGAAGTCCTCGCCGCCCGGCCCCGATGTTGAAGCGCTGGTCAACAAAGCCTTCGCCGCCTCCCCCGCCCCGCCGCCCAAATTGCTCGAACAGCTTTACCGCTTGCAAGGAGCGATTCTCACGCTCAACCACAAAGCCGGCGAAGCCGCGCAGGCGTACGGCGCGGTCAAAGCGATCGACCCGACGAACACGCAAACCGAAGACGCCGTGCGCAACTCCGCGTTGGCCTCGCTCACCGCGCCAGGCCTCGACGACGCCAAGCGCCGCGCGACGATAGAAAAAGTGGCGGCGGAATTGGAGAAGTTCAAAGGCGCCGCGCGCGTCGATGCGCAGTACGCCGTGGGCTTGGCGTGGGCGCAGTTGAAAGGAGATCCCAACTACCTCGCCGTCAAAGGCCCTTTCGAATATGCGCGCACGATTTTCAGACAGATGTACGAGACCGCGCCGAAAGACCCGCGCGGCTGCAAAAGTTTCGTCGCGCTGCTTGACGAACGCATCGAAGCCATTTCAAAAGAACTGAGCGTGACGATCACCGGTTTCAACGGCGACGTCGAAAAAAAGGGAGGCAGCCCCTGGGCGGCGCCTGAAAAAAATCCCGGCGAACGTTATTCCAAGGAAGATCAGGACCATATCAAAGCCCTCAATAATTTGCTGCGCGATCAAGATACCGCGCTGAAAAAATTTCTGGAAAGCGGCGATCCCTCCAAGGAAGACAAACTCGACGCGTTGCTGCGGCTGTTGACGTGCGTCCGCCGCCAGATTTGGTTGCTCGAACCTGAACAGATCGGCGCGCGCGATTTTCTGTTCAAGCGCGCGCTCGACACAACCGCCGAGATGATTCCGCTCGACAACACCGGGCGCGCGGAATTCTCGCAGGGCGTGCTGCTGATCGAAAAAGGCGATCTGGCCGCCGCGCGCACCGCATTGCTTGCCGCGGCCGCGCGCGGATTGAAAACGCCGGAACTGACCGCGCTGCTGAGCCAGCTCGATGCGAAGACGAAACTCGCCGACGCCGGCCCCGACCCGCGCGAACGGCGCTTCGGTTCCGCGCCGCTGATCCGCGCGACGCTCGACACGCCGCTCGGCCCCAGCCTGCTCAAAGGCGCGAAGATCACGCTCAATGGCAACCCCGTCCCCGCGACGATTTACGGCTCGCAGATTCTGTACGTGCCCACGCCTGAACAAATGACCAACGGCGAAAACGTGGTCCACATCGCCAGCGACATTCCCGGCGCGCCGCTCAATTTTCCGAAGATCAGTTTTCTGATCGACAAAGACCCGCCCACCTGGGTTCTCGACCCGCCCGCGCCGGGCACGATCAAAAGCGACGCGGTGATCAACATCAAACTGGCCGACGCGTCCGGAGTCGATTGGAGCACGCTCTCCGTTGGCGCCCGCGGCACGAGTTCCAACAACCAACCTTACGAAGTGGTATTCATCCGCGACGGAAAATATCCGCACGCTTTGCCGCGCATCAAAGTCAAGACCGGCGAAGTCGTCACGCGCTCACCGGTCGCCATTGCGGCCGGCGACCAGTTTCCCGATGGAAGCATGAAGATTTGGATTGAAGTGAAGGATGTGTTGGGAAACAAGCTGAAGGATGAACGAATTTATCAGGTGAAATGAGGAGTGAGGAATGGGTGGCCCACCCCACCGGAGTGGGTCGCGAAGCGACAGGAAGCTCCTCCTGAGCCTCGCGCATTTCACTTAATGCGTGAATTGTGTGAGGGGCTTCTTGTGCCTTCGGCACCCACCCCGCTGGGGTGGCCACCCAATTCCAAACTCCTATCTCATGCCCCCCGGAGGACGCCAAGTGCAGTGCAACCATTGCGGTCACGAACTAAAGCTCCGCGCCGAATTCTGTCCCAATTGCGGGCAGCGCATTATCGTGTCGATGGACGACATCATCGCCAGCACGCAGGAGGATCGTGCCTCGCGCATCGGCGAAAGTTTGACCGGCAAATTGCGCGTCGGCATCCTCGTGATGATCTTTCTGTTCACGGTGCTGCTGGGCTTTATTTATCTTTACGACAAGCCGTTGTTGTTCGACGGCGGCATTCTGCCCGGCTTTCAAGCCAACGCCAACGTGAGTGTCACGAGCGGCAGCGGAACGCTGGAAAAACCTTATGTCGATCCGCGCCCGCAGCCGCCGATTCCGCCGGCGGCGGTCCGCGCGCTGGGATACCGCCGCGATCCAATCCGCACCGCACTCAACCGGGCCAACGGCGGGCCGGGCCCGCAGGCGGAGCGAGCGATCGACAACGCGCTTGCGTTTTTGCAGAAGAAACAGGATCAGGACGGCGGCTGGCCAGTGAAGATTCTCTCCGGCCGCAGTTGGCCGGACGGCGAGACGGGAGATTTTCAATGGGGGCGAGTCGGTGTCAGCGGTCTGGTGCTGCTCGCGTTTTTCGGCGACGGGCACACCTGGCTTGCGGAAGATTTGCGGCAGGGCGAACACAGTTACGCGGATAGTTTGCGGCGCGGCATCAAGTTCTTGATCGCCTCGCAGGACCCCGAGACCGGCCGCTTTGGCGCGGGGCAGGGCGAGCGCGTACATTTCATGTACAACCACGGCATGGCCACGCTGGCGCTGGCCGAAGCCTGCGCGCTCAGCGGCGACGCCGAATTGAAAGCGCGCGTCGAAAAAGCCGTCGCGTACCTCGTGAAAACGCAGACCTCCAACGGCGGCTGGAATTATTACGGGCATCAGAACAGCGACGACATTTCGGTGAGCGTCTGGCAGGTTCAGGCGCTGGTCGCCGCGCGCGAAGCGGGCGTGGCCGTGCCCGACGAGACGCTCGCGCGCGCCGCGCAGCTTTTCAAAAAGGCGACCAAAGGCGACCGCGTCGTGTACCGTCTTGAAGCGGACGACAACATTTACACGCCCAGCCTCGCGGGCATGGCGCTGATGATGCGCCCGCTGCTCGGCGAAGATTCGTCCAGCCCGGAACTCAAAGTGCTGGCCGCGAAATTGGACTCGTTCACGCCCGTTGCCAAAAAAACGTGGGGCCGCGATTGGGTGCCCTCGTCGAAAGACGCGCCGGACCGCGCGAAGATCGACCCGTACATGCTGTACTATTGCACCTACGGGATGTTTTTTCTCGGCGGCGCCGAATGGGAGGCGTGGAACAAAGCCGCGATGGAGACGATATTGTCGATGCAGGCGATTGACGGAAGCTGGCGTTTGAACGACATCAACACGTTCAAAGGCGGGACGTGCTATTCGACGGCGCTGTGCGTGCTGACGCTGCAAGTGCATCACCGAATCGTGCATTCGATCTCGTTCAAGCGTCCAAGGGAAGATGATCCGGATAATAAATGACTTCGCCTCCGCGCCGCGCGCGCTTTCAAATCCACCTCTCCACGGCCATCGTGCTGATGTTTGTGGCGGGCGGATTGATTTGGGCAAATGTGAGTCTTTGGCATGAGGACTTCGTGCTAGGATTCGCAATTGACGCGAACTCAACGCGCCCGTGTAGTTTTAAAGACTTTCTCAACTCGAACTGCGAAAAATGGCATGGCTCTCGTATTCGCCGGTATGGATGGCCTTGGGCGTTGACGTCCGTATCGGGGGCTGTCTTCGTGGGGCGGGACGGAAAGGTGAGCGATACGTCCGAAAATGTAGTGGAGTTCGTCGGAAATCAGAGCATTGAATACACGCGCGGCAAAACGCGATATTGGGATGGTTTTGGCGCTTTCGACGACCTGCTGGTTGCTTTCGCTATCCTTTTTACCGCATGGTTTCTCTGCGAACGGCTCGTCCGCCGACGCGCGGCGCGGAAGGGAGCGTGACCTGGGTGCCAAGGAGCAGTACCCTGTTCCTTGCTGCTGAACTCTCAATCTAATCAAAAACGCCAAACCATTCGAACGCGCCTCAGCAAGGAGCGGATTACCGCTCCTTGGCACCCGGCGTTGCGGTTTTGAAAAACGCGCTACGATCCGTTTACTCCAAAATTGAGGTTTACGTGTCCGAACAAGAGCGGCTGGACCGCGCATTCAAACGCAAATCCCGCGCGGCTTATTTGTCCGCGCTGTTGATCGCCAAATCCGATCCGAATGGCGCGGCGAACCGCATCTATTATGCGCTATTTCTGGCGCTCGTGGGCGAATTGATTCTTCAGGGAGTTCAGCCGCAACACATTGACGCGGGCGCCGCCGCGGCGCTCCAGGAACAAGATGAATTGAAATAGACGCACTCTTTTGTTAGAAGGAATGCGCGGTTGGCGGGTCTGAACGCCAGAGAATGTTCGATAGTGCAAGATGCGTATCGCTTGCGAATTGCGGCAGATTATACAACTGAAGATGTGCCGCTGGAGCGCGCGCAGTCGCTTTTGAAGCTTGCGCGGGAGATTCTCGAAGGACTGGGAGTGGAGGTCATTTAATCCATGGAAATGGCGAAAATCGAGGCTATCTGGCAGGAAGTGCTTCGCCGTCGCTACCCCGGCGTGATCGTCCGTGAAGACCGGTCGATCCCCGAGGATGACGACTGGCCTTTCCTTGGCGTCTACATGCTGCCAGACGACAAAGTCCTGGATTTCCAGAATTTCTTCATTGAGGAACTTTGGAAAATCAAAGAAAAGGAAAATCTGCCGGACGCCAATTTGCTCGATCACACCGTCTCAAACACCAAACTCCATTACCCGCGTTATTGGCAGGAAGCGCAAAAAGAACTCCGCTCCACTAAATCTGTTTCAGCCGTTGCGCGCGCCAGCAAGCCGCACAAATCGGACGGTCGCGCCAAAAAGTCCGCGCTGACGCACGATTCCATCGCCGCGCGCGCCAAACGCGGCGATATGAAGAAGTTCGACCGCGTGATGGGAAAAATCCGCACTGTTAAGCCCGCCGCCAACGATCGCATTTAATCGTGTGCCAGATTCGAGGCGCGTCCATGGCGTTGCTCGCTCGCCTGCTGTTCTACCCGACGCTCTTCTGGAACGTGCTGCTCAATCGGCTTCTGCCAAATCGCCATTGGTGGGACTGGATTGACGACACGGTGCTGCTGGGCGCGCTGCCGCTAAAGCGCGACGTGCCGATACTGAAGACGCTCGGAATCGGCGCGGTGGTCAACACCTGCCAGGAATATGGCGGGCCGCTTCGCGCGTACGAGCAAGCGGGCATCGAACAATTTCGCATCCCCACCGTCGATTTCACGCCGCCGTCGCTCGATGACATCGAGAAGAGCGTGCGTTTCATCCAGGCGCAAGCCGCCGCCGGAAAGAAAGTGTACGTCCACTGCAAAGCCGGGCGCGGGCGGAGCGCGACGGTGGTGATTTGCTATTTGATTGCAAAGGGCTATTCGCCGGAAGCGGCGCAGAAATTGATGCTGGAACGGCGGCGGCAGGTGTTGGAGCGCGTTTACACGCGCGAGGTGGTGCGGGAATTCGCGAAGAATTGTGGTGCAGGCTTCCAGCCTGCCCCTTGAGATTTGCAGGCTGGAAACTTGCACCACAATATGCCAGCGTTGAAGTGGTTCGTTGATAGGAGCGGCGGCACTCTTGCCGCCGTTGTTAGGCGGTAGGGCATTCGGCGGCAAGAGTGCCGCCGCTCCTGGTTCAACACATCTACTCGTCTTTGAATGCGGCGATCGCGTCCAGTTTTTTCTTCTCGGCCTGGCGCGCGAGGTCGGCTTCGTTTTTCTTCACCCAGCGCTGCCACGCGATTGGATCGTTGGGGAGTTTTTTCTCGCCGGTGACTTCGCGGATCCAGTAGTACCACCTATCGACTTCGACCTCGACGACTTTGGCGTCGAGCACCACGCCGGTCAGGAACGTTTTGACGACCGGATCGTAGGAATTCCCGGAGATGTCGTAATCGGCGATGTAACTGCGCTGCTGGCCGATGAAAATGTTGCCGCGCGCCGATGGGCCCCAGATTTCTTTCCAGTGTTCGATGATGATCTCGAAGACGCGCGGCCCGCCGATGTCGCGCATCGCTTCCGCGGCGTTGTTTTGAATGAGCGGATCGTCCACCGTCAGGCCCTTGCACAACAATTGCACCGCGCGCTTGTCGTCGAGCGCCGTGAGCGCTTTGCGGGCCAGCGCGCGCATTGAACCATCGCCTTCGGCGACCGCGACGCTGGCCAGCGCTTTCACGCCGGCGCCATCGTTGTCGGACGAGGGCGAAATTTTCGCGAGCGTTTTGATCGCTTTTTCGCGCACGCTCGATTCGTCTTTGCTCCACGCCAAACTGGCGAGCGCCAGCGTGCGCTCATCGTCTTTGAGTTCCCCCCACGTCGTGGCCGCGTCGCTTTCACCGGCGACGACGGATTTGAAGAGCGTCGCGTTTTTTTCGATGCGCGCTTTCTTTTCAGCGCCGGGGGAGAGGCCGATGCGCGCGTTTTCGTCGATGGCGACGCCGATGCGCGCCGTCACGCTCGCCTCGTCCGCCAACGGAACACGTGAAACAACGGTTGCGTCGCCGGCAACGCCGATCCGCGGAGCGTCTTCGGAAGCGCCCAAACTCAGAGCGAAAGCGATCATGAGGCAAAGAAACTTCGCGTGGCGCATGGACTGTTCCGACCTTGGACCTTGGACATTGGACCTTGGACTTGTAGTTAAGGCGCGTTCATTTTGTCGCGCATGCTGCGCTTGTTGTTGTAATTGTCGCGGTCGTCTTTGCCGATTTCGCCGATTTTTTCCCGGTACCAGATCGACCAGGCGTAGCGGAAATTGCCCATGTCCTTTTGCGCGATCATTTTTAAGAAATCGGTGATCGGACTGCCGATGCCGCTGGCCACACCGGCGACCGGCTGCGACGGAAGAAACAGCGGCATCTTCAATCCATTGCCGCTGGAAATACCGTATTTGGGTTTGTCAAGGCCGGTGCCTTCGCCGTAGTTGGCGGTGACTTCGGGATTGGGAATGCTGTCCACCATCGCGGCGTAAATGCGGTTGTCGTCGATTTCGTTGAGCGCGGCAGCGGCGGCGTAGCGGTACGCGGCGTTGCTGTCGGTGACGCCGAATTTCACGAGTTCGCGCACGGCGCGGTCTTCGATCAAATACTTAATGGTGCGGCATGCTTCGCGCCGCGCCTCGGGATACGGATCGGCGATGGCCGCATACGCCAGCGTCTGTGCGGCCTGATCGCTCAGCGGCTTCATTTCTTGCAGCGCGCGCAAAATTCCGATGCGCGTCCATTCGGATGTTTTGAGTTTCGGATTCAGCATCGCCATCATCACCAGCGTGTACTCTTCTTTGCTGGCTTTGGCTTTTTCCAGCGCAGCTTTGCGTTTGGCCAGATCGGGCGAGCCGAGGTCTTCCATTTCAGCGATGCGCGGGTTGGCCCACGCGGGATCGAGGACTTTGGAATTGGCGTCGCGGTTGCCGATGGCCGGCGCGTCACTTTTGTCGGACGACGACGCTACTTTCGCCGCCGGCGGCGCGGGCGGTTTGGGATCGGCAATCGCCGGCCCGCTGACGATCTCCATGCGTTTCACGCGCGATTTGGCGATGATGCTGGTTTCGCCGTCGGCTTGCTTGAGGATGACGTTGCCGTCCTCCTCTTTGATGTACTTGCCCTTCATCACGGTGCCGTCGTCAAGCGTGACGATGTCTTCGGCCCGCGCACCGAGTGTCGCGAGCGACGCGAAGAGCGCGAGGAGCAGCAGTCTCGAATTCGTCATAGGCACCTTCCTTTAAATGCGTGCGGCGGCGTGAAGCAGGTCAAGATTATCCGCGAAACCGGACGGGCTGGCAGCCCGTCCTACTTTTAATCCTTGAAGACGAAATTCTGCCCATCCTTGGCCCACCAGTCGAACCAAGTTTTCATGTCTTTGTCCTTTTTGTCAAAGGATTGTCCAGTGATTTCCTTGGCGGCGCTCATGACCGGATACAGATCGGTGTCGGGCGCACCGTAGGCGTATTTGTCGTTGTCCCAGATGCCGACGGGATTATCGGAGGCCAAGCCCGTGCCTTTTCCGCGCAGGTGATTCTTCGGGTCGCGCGGGTTGCCGCCGGCGAGTTCGAAGGAGAGCGATTTCATCATGCGTTCAATGACTTCCTGGCTGCCGTAGCGGCGCAGCGCTTGAGCGGCGATTTTGCGCACGGGCCAGGGGAAATGCTGGTTGTCGGACGAGAAGGCGATGTCGGTGAGCTTGCGCAGCGCGACGGGTTCTTCGAGCATCGGAAGCGCTTTGGCCGCGGCGAAGCGCACGGATTCTTCGGGATCGTAGATGCTGGCGTCAACCAACGGCTGCATCAGGCGGCGGTCTTGCGTGAGGCCGGCCAGCCACGCGGCGCGTGTGCGGACTTCCGTTTTGGAGCGCGGTTGGGCATTGGGCCATTGCGGCGGGATAAGCAGTTTGATCAGCGGGCCGGGATTTTCACGCGCTTTGGCCACGATCGCCGGAATGTCGGGCGATGGGGGAGGATTCCCGGCATCGACTGGCGTCTTTTCGAGCACGCGGATCAGCGCTTCGACTTGATCTTTCGGCGGCGGCGGCTCAACGACTTTGGGCGGCGGACGCACGCCGATTTGAATGTTGTTGTCCACGGCCGGCTGCCATTTGCCATTGGCGAATTCGTAGCCGAGCGCTTTGCCCGCAGCTTCGTTGGCCGGCTCGATTTTCAGCGCCGCTTCACACAACGCCTGCGCTTCTTTCTTCAAATTGTTCTTCAAGCAAAACTGAGCCAATTCCACGCGGCCGGCGGCGTCATTGTCTTTAAGCTTCTTCAACCGCGCGAAGTACTCGTTGCGCTTGGGTTCGCTGATGGTGCCGCGGATATCCTTCTTCGCAACGTTGACGGTTTTGCCGTCGTAGGTCGTGATGGTGACTTGATCGCCATTTTCGGTGGAGATGCCTTCGACGCGCGAACCGTCGGCCAGCAGAAACACGTCCGCGCGGGCGAGCAGCGCGGCGCAGGACAGCGCGGCGAGAAGGGCGATGCGGCTCATAACTGGTAGTATAGACGGATGAGGGGGAAAGGTGACTGCAAAAAAATGAGGGGTTGAGGCGTGCGTTAAATTGCGATAACGTAAACCGTGCAGCGGAAGCCGAAGTAAATGACTCAATTCCCAAACACGACCAAATGCGTCTGGTGGGTTGTCTTCGCCTGTGGCTTCGGCGTCTCTGCTTTTACGGTGGGTGTGTGGCTTGAACGGATATTGAGCGGCACATCGCCCGGTCCGCCTCTCGTTATTCTCGCGGCGTTGCTTCCGAACATTGCTTTAATGACTTTGTCGGCGTACAGGCTGAAGTCGCTGTACAAAGCATACCCGCCAAAATGGTGAACTGGCCATTGGCACGTGCAGCTTTCAGACTTGATGTTAATTGTGTTTTTCGCCGGAGTGACGCTTTGGTTTTACCAAGCCGAAAAACCAAAAGTTTTCTTGCGAGAGGGAGTGCCAGTCGCCCTTTGTTTTTGGAGCGCATTTCTCGTGTCGCTGTTGTTCGTGACGCGGTTCGGGTACACGGACGGCTTTCAGCGCTGGGGGTTTGCACTCGTCTATCTCATTGAGGCAGTTGCTGTGATGTTCGCCGGTCTGATCTTGGAATTGGCATTTGTCATGAGCGTTGGAGTTCTCAGAAATTTCTTCAATGCGTTCTTTCACTTAGTTGAGTATTAAGGCTTTTAACTTTCAGGCAATTCCTCAATCACGCGTTCGATCTGCTCCACCGAATTATAAAAATGCGGTGAGGCTCGCAGCCGGCCTTCGCGAAGGGCCAGCACGATTTTTTTGCGCATCAGTTCGCGGTTGAGTTCTTTGTGATCACGCGTTGAACTTGTGAAGGACACGATGCCGCTGGATTCGCCTTCGCGGCGGCTGCTGACAACGGCGTAGCCCTTTCGTTTCAAGCCTTCGACGAGCACATCGGTGAGCGCTAGCACGCGGCGCGAAATCAGGTCGATGCCGATTTCTTCGATCAGTTTCAACGAAGCGTTGAGCGCCAGAATGCCGGGAATGTTGTACGAGCCGCATTCGAAGCGTTTGGCGTCGTCGCGCAGGGTCAGATCGTAATGGCCGTAATCCTGCGCATTGATCACATTGAGCCAGCCGATTTCGGGGCGCAATTCCTGGATCAGTTCTTTGCGGCAGAAGAAGACGCCGCAGCCTTCGGGCGAAAGCAGCCATTTGTGGCCGTCGGCGGAGAGGAAGTCGATGTTCATCGCGCGCACGTCCACGGGCAGCACGCCCAGCGATTGGATCGCGTCCACGCATAACAGAATTCCGCGTGCGCGGCAGAAGGCGCCAATGGCGTGCAGATCGTTGCGAAAGCCGCTGGCGTATTCGACATGCGAGAGCGCAATCATGCGCGTCTTCGCGGTCACCGAGCCGAGCAGCGCGTCGATTTCGATACGGCCATCTTTTTCGGGGACCATGATGTACTTCAGGCCACCGCGGCGTTCGAGGTCCATCCACGGATAAACGTTGGCGGGGTATTCGACGTTCGTCCCAATGATTTCGTCGCCGGCTTTCCAATCCCAGCCGTTAGCGACAAAGGCCAGGCCCTCGCTGGTGTTTTTGACGAACGCGATTTCGTCCGGCGTGGAGTTCATCAAGCGCGCGGCGCGCGCGCGCGTTTCGTCCGCGAGATTGTACCATTGGCCTGTGAGATACGCATCGTGCGTGGCTTCGCGAGTGTATTTATCCAATGCCGCGGCCGCGCGCGCAGAGATCGGCGCGACAGCGGCGTGGTTGAGGAAGGTCCATTCGTTGAGAATGGGGAATTCGGTGGCGGCGTCGAATGTGGCGGGAAGCGGTGGAATGGATTGGCTCATAAAAATTCCTCAATTCGCTGATCTGCGTTTAAATGACAAATCACAAATGACAAATGACAAATGACAAATCATAATCACTCGTGCGTCCTCGTTTATCCTGTCGCTTAAATGGGAGTCCTTTCGATGCCCCGCCTGAAACTCGCCGTGCTCCTCTCCGGGAATGGCACCACGCTCGAAAATCTGTTCGAAAAATCCGCGGTGGGCGCGCTGGATGCGGACATTGCCGTCGTCGTCTCCAGCCGCGCGGATGCGTTCGGGCTTGAACGCGCGCGGCGGCGGAATGTGCCGGCGATGACCGTTGCGCGCAAAGAATTCAAAAACATCGACGATTTCTCCGCGGCAGTTTATGCAGCCATCGCTCCATATAAGGTGGATTTGATCTGTCACGCGGGCTTCATGTGCATGTTGCGCGTGCCGCCCGACTATGAAAATCGGATGGTGAATGTGCATCCGGCGCTGCTCCCCGCGTTTGGCGGAAAGGGTTTTTATGGGCATTTCGTCCACGAGGCCGTTTTGAAGCATGGCTGCAAAATCAGCGGGTGCACGGTCCACTTTGTCGATAACGTCTATGACAATGGCCCGATTATTGCGCAACGCGCTGTGCCCGTCTTCGACACTGACACTCCGGAGGTTTTGGGTGCACGCGTGCAGCAGGCGGAGCGTGAACTTTATCCGGAAGCGATTCAGGTGATCGCGGAAGGACGGATAAAAATTGTTAATCGTGTAGTCGTGGTGTGCCCAAAACGGTCATAATATAGCTTGAATGACACCGCGGGATGAAGCCCGCAGTGGCACACCGGCGACGGAAAATCACTGCGGGACAAGCCCGCGGTGGCACCCGACAAACGGATTGGCTCATGGTCACACTTGAAGAATTGCTGCGCGTGATGATGGACCGCAAGTCGTCCGATCTGCACGTCACGGCCGGTTCGCCGCCGCGCATTCGCGTGGACGGCATGCTCATGCCGACAGAGTACGACGTGATGGACGCCGAGTCGTGCCAGAAGCTGATCTATTCGCTGCTCGACACGGAGCAGGTCGCGAAATTCGAATCCGAAAAAGAGCTCGACATGAGCTTCGGCATCTCGGGCATCGGACGATTCCGCGTCAATGTGTTTTACCAGCGCGGCGCGGTGGGCACGGCAATTCGCGTGATTCCGTACGAAATTGCATCGTTCGAAAAGCTCGGTGTGCCCGGCGATGTCTGTAAGCGCCTCTGCAATCTTCCGAAAGGATTGATTCTGGTCACCGGCGCAACCGGTTCCGGTAAATCGACGACGCTCGCGGCGATGATCGATTTCATCAACACCAACGGGCAATACCACATCATCACCATCGAAGATCCGATTGAATTCGTGCACCGCAACAAAATGTGCCTCGTCAATCAGCGCGAAGTCGGACCGGACACGCACGGCTTCGCCAACGCGCTCAAACATGTGCTGCGCCAGGACCCCGACGTGGTGCTGATCGGCGAAATGCGCGACCGCGAAACGATTGAATTGGGCATGACGCTGGCCGAGACTGGGCATTTGACCTTCGCCACGCTGCATACGTCCAACTGCGTGCAGACGATCAACCGCATTATCGACGTGTTTCCCGGCGAGCAGCAGAATCAGATTCGCACGCAGCTTTCGTTCGTGCTGGAAGGCGTCTTCTGCCAGCAACTGCTGCCGATGGCCGGCGGAAAAGGCCGCGTGCTCTGCTGCGAGGTCATGATCCCCAACGACGCCGTGCGCGCCAACATCCGCGACGACAAAGTGCACCAAATTTATTCGACGATTCAGACGGGGCAGAAGACGGGCATGCGCACGATGAACCAATCGCTGCTGGAGTTGTACAAGGGCGGCAGAATCAGTTACGAGACGGCATTGCAATACACGCACAACCTTGAGGACATGAAGAAGACGTTCCAGGTCGCTTAACGTGAGTAGGACGGGCCTGCGAGCCCGTCCAGTGTGTTGCGCAAAAGATGGACAGGCTTGGAAGCCCGTCCTACTGGCGCGCAACGGAGGACAGTCGCTTGGCTAGAGCATCTCGAACCCCAAAGATCCGCCTCGGCGAACTGCTGATTGCCGCGGGCTTGGTCACAGAGGACAAGGTGCGCCACGGCTTGGAAGAGCAGCGGCGCAACAATCTGTTTTTGGGCGAAGCGCTGGTCAATCTCGGTTATGTCACGGAAGAAGGCATCGCGCAGGCGATCATTCAGCATTTCAATCTGCCGTTCTTAAGCGCCACGCAATTCAACATTCCGCCGGAAGTATTCAATCTGTTTCCGGAGCGCATGTACAACGAGTACCAGTTCATCGCGGTGGACAAAATCGACCGCGTGATCATTATCGTGGCCGCAGGCCCGATGAATCAAGACATGATGGAAGAACTTGAGCGCGTGAGCGAATGCAAGATTTGCCATTACGTCAGCACGTGGACAGACATTCACGCGGCGATTCAGCGCAATTCGAAGGAACTCGGCGGACAGGCTCAAGTGGAGCTCACTGGCTTGGGCAGCATGTTGCTGGATGCGCCGAAGGCGAATCTTACGGGAACGGCGAAGCTTAAGAAGCTTGACGCGAGCATGCCTGGGATCGGCGCGTCAACGGTGTCTCAGGTGCCGGGCCGGTCGATCATCGCCCCGTCGCTGAAGGCGGCAATGTCGTCGGCGAATTTGTCGGCAATGCTTTCGCCGCTCGCCGCCGCATCGAAGATTCCGGGACTTGCGCCGGTGACGGCCACGCCGCCGTCGCCGCGCTTAACCGCGTTCCTGAAAGTGCCGGCGCCATCGGCGGCGTCGATGCCGGCGTTTAGCAGCAATGGCAATTCGCGCCAAAGCGGCTCACCGGCATTGCCGTCTGCCGCGGCGTTATCGTCGGCGAATTTGCTGTCGGTGATGGGTCAATCGTCGCAGGGGATTCCGGCAATGTCCAATCCAAATCTGCGCGCGGTAGTGGGAGCGTCCTCCGCGGGAATTCCGACTCCAAAAGGCGACGGCGCGGAAGACCCGAACGCGAAGAAGGTGCCGCCCACGCGCATGTCCAGCTTCTTAAACGTTCGAAAGGAAAAGACCTAATCGCTGCCGCAACTCAGGACTCAGCACTCAGGATTCATCGCAATGGGCAAGGCCGACAAAAAATTAGCCACGATGCTCGCCAAATGCGGCATGATCACGGAATCGCAGCGCGACCAGGGGCTGAACGAATCCGAGGTCGGCGGGGTTTCGTTTACGCAGTGGATCATCGAGAAGTCGATCTGCAGCGAGGACGCGCTGGTCACGACCGTCGCGTCGGAAATGAATTATTATCCGATTAACCTCGCTCATTTGACCGTCGATTCCGCCGCTTTGGAAACGGTGACGGAGGAACAAGCCAACAATTATCAGGTGCTGCCGTTGGCGCGGATGGGCAAGTTGCTGACGCTGGCGATCTGCAATCCCTTCGACGTGCTGCTGCTGGACGATCTCAAAATCATCACCGGCTGCGACATCATTCCGGTGATGGCTTCGGAGACGGGGCTTAAAAAAGCGATCGAAAAGGCATACCGCAAGCCGGTCAACGTTCAGAAGGAATTGAACGCTGTCACGGAGATGCTGGAAGTGCCGTCCGATGAGGCTGTGGCTTCGACGGATGGCCAGATCAAAACGGAAGACGAGGAGAACGAGAATTCCGCGCCCATCGTCAAATTGGGCAACCGCATCATTGAAGACGCGTACACGCAGGGATCGAGCGACATTCACATTGAGCCGTCGGAAACCGCCGTGGTCGTGCGCTACCGCATCGATGGCATTTTGCGCGAACAATTGACGCTGCCCAAGCACACGCTCCGCGCACTGATCAGCCGCATCAAGATCATGAGCGACCTGAACATTTCGGAACGCCGGCTGCCGCAGGACGGGCGCATCATCTACAAGAAATACAATTCGAAATTCGATCTTGATCTGCGCGTTTCGACCGCGCCGATGAACCACGGCGAAAAAGTCGTGATGCGTATTCTCGACAAGACCAAGTCCTGCCTGCCGCTCGATCAGCTCGGATTCTCAACGTACAACATGGGCATCTACCGCGATCTGATCCAGGTGCCGTACGGCATGATCCTGCACTGCGGCCCGACCGGCTCCGGAAAGTCCATGACGTTGTACGCGGCGCTCAACGAAATCAATTCGCCGGACGTGAACATCTGCACCGCGGAAGACCCGATCGAATACACGCTGCCGCGGCTCAACCAGATGCAGATGAAAAAAGACATCGGGCTGACTTTTGCGTCGGCGCTGCGCTGCTACCTGCGCCAGGATCCCGACATCATTCTCGTCGGCGAAATCCGCGACCGTGAAACGGCGAACATCTCGATCGAAGCGGCGCTCACCGGCCACGTGCTCTTCTCCACGCTCCACACCAACGATGCCGCGACGACCATTTCGCGACTTGTGGACATGGAGATCGACCCGTTCATGATTTCAAGCTGCCTGGTGTGCGTGTGCGCGCAGCGCCTGCTGCGCAGGCTCTGTTCGTGCAAGTTGCCGACGGACCCGAACGAAGAAGAACTCAACCTGCTCAAGCGGGCGCAGGACGCGGACGAAGTGACCAAGCACATGAAGCCCAAGGGCTGTCCAAAATGCAAGAACAGCGGCTACAAGGGACGAATCGGTGTGCACGAGTTGCTCAAGAACACCGATGAATTGCGCAGCATGATTTGCCGCGGCGGAACGGCGGACAATTTGAAGATCGCGGCGCGGCGCGGTGGAATGAGGACGCTGTTCGAAGACTGCATGGAGAAGGTCAAGGCCGGAACCACGTCGCTGACCGAAGCCGTCGGCACCGCGCGTCCGGACGAGAAGACGCATCAGGAGTGTCTGGATATGGATGCGGCGCTGCTGTTGGCGAGCGCGAAATCGCAGAATTTCGGATCGAGTAAGGAGTCGGCAGTGGAGACGGCGGAGTAACAAGCCTTTGTAGAACGGAGCTCCGCTCCGTTCAGCGTTGGCGCGAAACATGACATTGAACGGAGCGGAGCTCCGTTCTACGGCAAAAAGCGTAATTGCTGTAGGAAACCACTCGTTGTGCATGTCGATAATCAGGTGAATTGTTGTGTGGCGCTGGGAGCGATCACTCGCTCCCAAAACGGAGAACGACGAAAATGCCCCGATTCAAATACATTGCGCGCGACGCTTCCGGCAAGCGCGTCGCTCAAAGCATGGACGCGACGAGCAAGGAAGAGGTGCTCAATAACCTCAAGCGCGACAACCTGACCGTCGTATCGGTGGCGGAAGAGGCAGGGACAGCCAAGAAGCAGCCCACCATTTCGGTCCCCGGCGCGCCGAAGAAGAGCATTTTCAACATGAGCATCGGCGGGCCGGCCAAGCCGCGCGTCAACGGCGAAATGCTGGTGATTTTCACGCGCCAGTTCTCGACCATGATCGGCGCCGGCATCCCCGTGCTGGAATGCCTCACCATTTTGCAGGAGCAGGCCGAAGACCCCGGCTTCAAATCGGCGCTGACGCAGATCGTCGATGAAGTGCGCGGCGGCAGCGATTTGAGCCAGGCGCTGGGCAAACACCCGCGCGTCTTCCAGCGCATTTACGTGAACATGATCAAGGCCGGCGAAGCGTCGGGCCAGTTGGACACGATCCTCAACCGACTCGCCGAGTACCTCGAAGCCACCGAAAAACTGCGGCGCGAAATTAAATCGGCGATGACCTACCCGGTCGTCTCGCTGGTCATGATTTTGGGCATCACCATCTTCCTGCTGGTCTTCATCATTCCAAAATTCCAGGAAATCTTCAAAGCGCTGCGCGTCGATCTGCCGCTGCCCACACGCATCGTGCTGGCCATTTCGAGCACGTTGACGACATTCTGGGGCCAGACGCTGTTCCTGATCGTCGGCGGGATTCTGCTCATCAAATTCTGGAAGTCCACGAAATCCGGCGGCTACACGTGGGATCGAATGATGCTAAAAGTGCCAGTCTTCGGCCAACTGACCCAAAAAGTGGCGCTCTCGCGATTCTCGAAGACGTTCGCCACGCTGCTCCGCTCCGGTGTTCCGATTCTGGGCGCGCTTGAAATCGTGGCGCAGACCGCCGGCAACCGCGTCGTCGAAGAAGCCGTGAACAATGCGCGTGAATCGATCCGGCAAGGCGAAAATCTGGCCAAGCCGCTGGCGCAGTCGTTCGTCTTCCCGCCGATGGTGGTGCGCATGATTTCGATCGGCGAGAAATCCGGCGCGCTCGAACAGTTGCTCGAAAAGATTTCGGAATTCTACGACCAGCAGGTCGAAGCGACGGTGGAACAGCTCACGTCGTTGATCGAACCGCTGATGATCGGCTTGATGGGTTTTATCGTCGGTGGCATCGTGTTGTCGATCTTCCTGCCGATCTTCAAGATTCAAGAAGCGCTGCGGAAAAAATAGAAAAGAGCCGTTAAACGTTACACGTTAAACATTACACGTTGTCAATCGCTCGTGCGACCGGTAACGTGTAACGTTCAACGTGTAACGTTTAACGACTATGTTTGAAGCCTTCATCGAGCGCAATGCGCGGATCGCGCGCAGCAACCAGGTGCTGATCGCACTGCGCCTCCTGTTCGCCACCATCGCGCTGATTGTGCTTCTGATCGGCGAGCAGCGCCTGCTTAGCGAGCAGGCGGCGCTCAACAACCCGCTTCCCGAAGTCCCCTTTTATTTTCGCCCGCCGGGCTTTCTCATCGTCGTCGTGCTGGTGCTTACCATCGCCTACCTGCTGCTGGTGCGCGCGGTGAGGCACAGGCCGGTGGTGGCGGCGCGCCTGGCGGCGCTGCAGATTTTCGTCGATATCCTACTGATTACGGGACTGGTCTGGCGCACCGAAGGCATCAACAGCCAATTCGTGGTGCTGTACCTGATGTCGATCTGCGCGGCGGGATTTGTGCTGAAATGGAATGCGTCGATTATCGCGGCGATCGTGTCGGTGGCTCTGTACAGTTCGGTGGCGATTGCCTACAGCGTGGGTTTTGTGCCGGAGGAAATCAAATCCGATCCGGAAAAACTCAAGAACTTGCAGAGCGCTCTCACCGGCCTCGGCTTCCTGCGTTTTCTGCTGCTGCCGATTTTCGCGTTCATCATCGCGGGCGTGATTGCGGGAATGATTTCGCGGCGGCTGGTCGCGGCGAGTTTGATGCGCGACGACATTCTCGAAGGCATCGGCAAAGGCATTGTGATGCTCGACCGGCGCGGGCACTTGGTCTATCACAACCGAGAATTCCTGCGCCTGTTGGATATGAGCGAAAGTGCGCTTAAGCGCAACCTCGCCGGCGTGCTGGGCGAAGCGGTGCACGGCCAGGCGTTGGACGTGCTAAAGACAAATGTGCCGGCGAAGGTTGAACTGATTCACACGCGCGGCGACGGGCGCGCGATTCCGCTGATGATCCGCGTCAATCCGATCGCCGAATTCGACGGCGGCGAACCGCACGGTCTGATCATCGCGCTCGACGACATCACCACTGAAAAAAAGATGGCGGAATTCAACAAGCAGCGCCAGCGCATCGAAACGATGGGACACATTTCGGCGACCATCGCGCACGAAATCCGCAACCCGCTGGCCTCGATCCGCGGAGCAGTGCAGGAGATTGTGCGCGCGCTGGAGGTGCCCGAGGATAAGAAGATTTTGCTGGAGATTGTGCTTTCCGAATCGGATCGCCTCGACCAAATTATTACGGACTTCCTGCATTTCGCGCGCATGCGCCCGCCGGGCTTGGTGAAGACGGACATCAAGCGCGTGCTCTCGGACGTGCGCTATCTGCTGGCGACGCGGCCGGAATCGCGCGACGTCCAAATTTCGCTGGCCGGCGAACCGGGAGAGCCGATTGCCGTCGATCCAGAACAACTGCGCCAGCTTCTGTTGAATCTGGGACTCAACGCGCTGCAAGCGATGGACGGCTGCACGCGCAAGCAGTTGGCCATCCGCGCGACGCGCGCGGAACACACGCCGCTGGATAGCGGCTACAATTTTACGCGCTTGATGGACCGCACGAACCGCCCGGCGGTCGTGATTGAAGTGGAAGATTCCGGCGCGGGCATGACGCCAGAGGTCATGAAGCAAGTCTTCGAGCCGTTTTTCACAACGAAGCCCGCCGGCACGGGATTGGGTTTGGCGATTGTCGAGCGCATCATCAACGCGCACGACGGCATGATTGGCGTCGAGAGCGTGCAGGGACGCGGAACGAAAATCAAAGTGTGGCTGCCGGCGGATTTGAAAGTCGGCGCGGTGATGGTGCCGCCGACGCCCGCGATTGTGCTTTGATTTATCACGCAAAGGCGCAAAGTTGGCGCAAAGACCGCAAAGAATTCCATCAGAAGTTCTTTGCGCTCTTTGCGCGCCTTTGCGACTTTGCGTGAAACCGAGCGACGTTATCCCACAACCGCTGCGCGGGCTTCGAGGCGATTGGAGACGTCGAGCGTTCTGAAGATATTTCGCAAGTGCGCGCGCGTGGTGTGATAGGAGATGTCGAGGTCCTCGGCGATTTCCTTGTTGGTTCGGCCGCGCGCCATCAGCGCAAAGACGCGCGCTTCACATTTGCTCATGCCGCGCACCTGGGCGGCGGCTTCGAGTTCCGCGCGCTCGGCTTCAGGCGGAAGTTTGACGGCTTGGCGTTCGAAATGAATCAGCAGCAGTGAGGCGGAAGTGCCTTTGTGACCTGCGTTACCATTACCATTACCATTACCATTGCCATTGCTGTTGTCGTTGTCGTTGCCATCTTTGCCTATGGGCACGGAGCGGAGTTTGAACACTTCGCCGCTGGGCACTTTCCAAATTGGAGCGCTGGCACCGTCATTAAGGGTGAGCAGGCAGGCCTTAAAGAAGTCCTGAAGAAGTTCGTCCGGATCGCTGAGTGTTGACGAAAGCAGCACTTTGGCGGCCTGGCCAGATGCCAGAACCAGTGTGGCGTCGCCGCTTGCATCGACGCTAAGCACCGCCAGATTCTCACTGACGTGCTCGATCAACTCCTGCATGCAGCGCCAACGCAGACCGACAGCTCCCACCTGCATACTCGTCATACGCATAACCCTCTTGAAAATAGCCAGTGGTCATAGAGCACCCGTGTATCGAATGACAACGTTGAGTGTATCGGCTGGTGAATTGGTTTCCGTTATTGCCGAAAATAAGAAAAACTCGCAGGATTTATAATTTCTACGCTCCCTCCCCAGCCTTGCGGTGCTCTTCTTCGAGCTTTCCCAGATCCAATCGCCTCAATGCCGGCGACAGCACCGCCACCACCACCGCCGTTAGCAAACACATGCCGCCGCCGAATACGACTGACGGCACGGTGCCCATCAGCTTCGCGGCCACGCCGGATTCGAAGCGCCCGATTTCGTTTGACGACCCGATGAAGATCGAATTGACCGCGGAGATTCGTCCGCGCATCGAATCCGGCGACGAAAGTTGCACCGCCGCCGAGCGGATCACCACGCTGATGCTGTCGAACGCGCCGCTCAAGCCCAGCGCGACCATCGACATCGAAAAGTCGTGGCTGAGCGCAAACACAATCGTGCAAATGCCAAACCCGCTCACCGCGGTAAAAAGCCACGCGCCGGCGTGCGTGCGAATTCCTTTGCCGACCAGCAGCACACTAATCAACATCGCGCCGAATCCGGAGGCGGCTTGCAGATCTCCCAATCCGCCCGGCCCAACACGAAGAATATCCGCGGCGTAGATCGGCAGCATCGCCGTCGCGCCGGCGAAGAGCACCGAGACCATGTCGAGCGTGAGCGCGGGAAGCAAAATCGTATGACGCGCGACATATTTCGCGCCGGAGAAAAATTCCTCAGCGCGCGACTTCGTGGCGGGCTGTTCGGCGATGGGACTGATCGCAGCAGGGATGCAATAGAGCGTGATCAGCGCCAACAACAGCACGGCGCCGACGACTTCGGTGGCGCCGGCCATCGACGTGCGCGCCAAAAACCAGCCGCCGAACGCAGGGCCGCTCACGCGCGCGATCTGAAACACCGCCGTCATCCACGCCGACGCGCGCGATAGATTCTGCCGCTCGACCAGGCGCGGCACCAGCGCGTACGAAGCCGGCTGCGAGAAACTGCGCGCCGCGCCGGTACACAGCGACGCACTGAAGAGCATTGCGACTTGCAGCGCGGGAGATAAATACGCGTCTTGCGCGAAGAACATGTTGAGCGTCGAAAGCAGGCTGACCAGCATCACGCCGCGCATCACGATCAGCGGCCGGCTGCGATCGACAAAATCGCCGGCATGCAGCGCCATCCCCAGCGCGGGGACCGCTTCGGCCAGACCGATCAGGCCGAAGTACAAGGGGTCGTGCGTGAGTTCCAGCACGCGCCACCCGAGCACCACCGCTTGCATCTCCACCGCAAAGCGCGAGAAAAAACGGGCGAGCATCAGGAATTTGAAATGGATGGGCATATGGGATTAGGTGAACTTGCCGCAAAGAACGAGAATAATCAATCTCATTTCTTTTTTGCGCGCTGAAATTAATGGTGGAGAAAAGGGCAGGCTCACGCTTTCCAACTCAGCACCGCGCCGGCGACTTTTTCGGCGTTCTCGCCGGTCAATTCCGGATAGAGCGGGAGGCTTAAACATTCGCGCGCTGCCGCTTCGGAATGAGCATAACTGCCCTCCCCCAGCCCCAAATGCGCGTACGCCTTTTGCAAATGCAGCGGCAGCGGATAATGCATCCCCGTGCCGATGCCGCGCGCTCTCAAATACTCCGCCAACTCATCGCGCCGCGCGTGCCGCACGACGTAGAGATGATACACATGTGTCCGTTCCGCGCCGACCGGCGGAGTTTTCACTGCGCTCTGCGCCAGCCGCTCGTTGTAAAACGCCGCCAGCTTCTGCCGCCGCGCGTTCCAGCCGTCCAAGTGCGGCAACTTCACGCGCAGCGCAGCACCTTGCAATCCTTCCATGCGATAATTGAATCCAATTGTGTCGTGATAATAGCGCTTCGTCGAACCATGCTCGCGCAGCGCGCGCATTTTCTGCGCAAGGCTTGAGTCGCTCGTAATCGCAATCCCGCCTTCGCCGCACGCGCCCAGATTTTTGCTCGGATAAAAACTGAACGCCGCAATCGCGCCGAACGAACCCACGCGCCGCCCTTTGTACGTCGCGCCGTGCGCCTGAGCCGCGTCTTCGATCAGCGGCAGGCCCTTCTTTTTCGCAATATCCAGCAGCGGCTCCAAATCCATCGGCTGCCCGTACAGATGCACGCCCACAATCGCCTTCGTCCGCGGCGTGATCGCTTGCTCGACTTTCGCCGGATCGATGGTGAATGTGCCCGGCACGATATCCGCAAAAACAGGTTTCGCGCCGCAATACGAAATCGCCCACGACGTCGCCACGAACGTAAACGGCGTCGTGACCACGTCGTCGCCGGCGCCCACGCCCAGCGCCAGCAGCGCCAAATGCAGCGCGGACGTTCCTGAATTCATCCCGACGCCGTGGCCATTCGGCAGGCCGCAATACGCCGCAAATTCCCGTTCGAAGGCTTCGACTTCCGGACCGAGACAAAACGCAGTGTCGTCGAGTGCCTTCGAAAATCTCGCCAGGAGCTGTTCTTTCAGCGCCGCCGTCTGGCCTTTCAAATCCATCAAGGGAATCGTGATTTTTTGAGTTGGGTTCATGCTCTGAATTGTAACCGATCAGCGCAGATGGTGCCACTGTGGGCTATGGTGGAGCAGACATTCTTGTCTGCCCAGTGCAGACAGGAATGTCTGCGCCACCAGCCAGGGCTTTTCAAAAGTCATCCGCGCAACGGGCGAGGAGTTCGAGCGCTGCCTGTGGGCAAGAGGCGAATCCTCGGATGGCGCTGGCTGTGTTGGGCAGGCCTGTTTTTCGAATGAGCGCAATGGCTGCGTTGCGCAGTGCGGCCAGCACTTGTGGCACGTGGCCGCTGGTGACGGTGCAAGCGTCCTCGCCCATCGTCACGTCGCGGACGCGGTAAATGCGGTTCTCGATCGACCAATGCGAGCGGACGAGATTCAACAAGGTTGCCGAGGGCGCTCGGCGGCGCGAAAGACTGGTGATGATGCAGACTGTTTCAACGACCGCTTTGCAGTTTACCGTCCGCTCCAGGCGCTGGGCTACCAACTCATCAAGCAGGGCTTCATCGTCTTATACCGTTCGATCTTCGACGGGGTTCGCGACTTTTTGCAGGACGAAGCGATGGTCCAGACCGACCGAATCTTGGCGAAATACCTCAAGCCGGACTTGCTGATTATCGACGACATGGGTATGAAGCAATTGCCGAAACGTTCCGGCGAATACCTGTTCGAAATCATTATGCGGCGTTACGAAGTCCGCTCAACGATCATGACCTCAAACCGGCCCATCGAGGAGTAGGGCAAACTGCTCTGCGACGTGCCCGCGGCGACGGCAATCCTCGACCGCTTCCTGCACCGCGCCGAGATCGTCGCCATCAGTGGCAAAAGTTACAGGTTAAAAGACCGGGCAAAGACGAAGGAGTAGGTATTTATCAGGTGGCCTATTTTGAAGTGACCGATGACACGATTTTTCGGATTTGAAGAGGAGGATTCCATGTCAGTTCAAATGGCGGTAGACGCCAAGGTTTACACGCCGACCCTCGATGAAGGGGTACTCCGATTCCGACACCCTTGGGTGCTGGGCGACGGCAAGAAGAGATAAGTCGGACATGGGAACCTCGGGGATGTTCGTGCAACAGGCCCTGTCCAAACGCCTGCTGATAATTCCTACTTTTGCGGCTGGTTTGCAATCCGATAAAGATTTTCCGCAGTGCGGATGAACAAGGTGCCGTCCGCAACTGCATAGGAGGCCAGCGAGCGCTCGGGGAGGACATTGGTGGCCAGGGTTGCAAATGTCCGGCCCAGCTTGAGGACCGTGCCGATGCCCTTCTCGTTTTGCAGGTAAAGGCGTCCCTCGGCCGCCAAAAGCGAGGCCGAATACTTTCCCTCGACTTGCTCCTGCCAAAGAACCTTGCCGGTCTTGGCCTCGAAGCAACTTGCCAGTCCGGTGTCCGAGACCGCATAGAGTTCTTCCCCCGCCACCAGCATCGAGGGTGTCAGCGGCGCGCCTTTTGTGGTGCGCCAGGCCACGTGCGTGTCCGTCACATCGCCATGGCCATCGGGACGAATGGCCAAAATGCTGGCTGTATTGAAGCCGGTGCCGATGAAAACCAGGCCCTGTCCGAACACCGGTCGCGGCACAACCGAATACCCTTCGCCATAACGCACCCGCCAGAGCTCGTGGCCATCTTTGGGGTCGAGGGCTGAAACCAATCCGCTGCCCGGACTGACGATTTGCCGCTGACCGTTTACCGTGATGAGCAGCGGCGTGCAAAACGAAAACTTTTGATGGGCCTGCGTCTCGCGTTTTACTTTCCAGACGACTTCACCTGTCGCTTTATCCAAGGCCACAATAAAGGGATCGGACGCTGCGTCCGCATTATAGACCAGCAGGTTGTCCACCAGGATGGGCGAGCCTCCGTTGCCGTGAAACGAGGCGTAGTTCAGGCTGTTCTTGCGCCAAACGATCTTGCCGCTCAGGTCAAGGCAGGCGGTGCCATTGTGTCCAAAATGAACATAAAGGCGTTCGCCTTCCAACACCGGTGTCGGGCTGGCGTGGCTGTTCTTTCCATTCATCGGTTTCGCCTGAGTCTCGGCGGATTTGAACACTTCGACGTTCCACAACTCATGCCCTGTTACGGCATCCAGGCACAGAGCGTGCAGCGACGGCCCGCCTCCGGCTTCGGCACCGCCGGCGGCATTGACCACTGCGGTGGTGAGAAAGATTTTTCCCTTTTGGACGACCGGAGACGACCAGCCCAGTCCCGGAATTGGTTGTTTCCACACGACGTTCTTTGTCGCAGACCATTCGAACGGAAGATTCTTCGCTTCCGAAAGGCCCTGGCCAGTGGGTCCGCGAAACTCCGTCCAATCTTCCTGGGCTGAAGCCGCCGCCTGCACCGCGATAACCACCGCCGCCACGACCGTTGCCGCCAACATGCGCATAGGCTTCATTTATATTCCTTATTGTGGTTCTTCAGAATAACCCGCGCTGGACGCGGTACGCAATGATTCCGCCAAACTTTGGGCGGATGCCAGGCGATCAATATGCAATTATGACTCTGGCCCGACAAGAAAGCCCGGCTGCATTTGCAGCCGGGCTTCATGAATCGGAGCGGACGAACCGTCGTTAGTCGCGGTAGAAGCCGGGGCGCCACACCCGCACGTAGCGATCTTCGAAGACGGCCGGAACTAAAATCTCTTCGACGCGGCCTTCTTTGACCAAGACCGGGACAGTCGTTCCGGGGTTCGTCTGGTAGACCGGCTCGATCTGGCGGCGTTCGATGTGTTCCGGGCAGACCACGACGCGCTGCAAGACCATTTCGTAATATCCATCGACCCAGACACGGCCGCAGTCACCGCCGCCGTATCCATAACCGCCGTGCCCGATTCCCACTCCGATGAAGATGCCGCCGCCGTGACCAAAGTGCCCATGTTCCGAAGCCGTTGCAGCGCCGAGTGAGAGCGCAAGTCCAAGGGCCAGGGCGGTAAACATCGCAGTGCGTGGTGCAGTGATCGTTTTCATGACTTTTCCTCCTTGAGTTCCAACGCGCTTGATAGCGGATGGCCTCGGTTTTTGAACCGCTTGCCCCGAACCATTCGAGGTCTGGCGATTCGTTTTCTTTCCTGAAATAATGACGAGGGAGATCGCGCGGTATGACGGCTATTAAATCATTTATTGATATGCGTATCCGTAGATCGTCTGTTGTTGAATGATTAAAAATACATTTAGAACGCCGGCGCAGTACGCGCTGACCATAGAGCGAAGAGTGCTTGGAGGATATCTACGGCCGGAACTGTCCGGCCTTATGCCGCAATGTGTCGCTCTTATAGTGGACATAAACAAGATAGTAGTATCTGGTTATTGTCACAAAAAGCAGCCCTGTGTGAGTACGCGCATCACAATTCCAGCAGCCGGTGTGCTTCAACCTAGCCTCACAGCGCCAGCACAATCGCGCCTTTGAAAGCCACGGGCCTTGGCCGTGATATTTCGTGAAGGGTGATCTCACCGATACGCCTATGCAGGGCACGGCTTAAGCGTACTCCGTGCGACATCAAAATCCATCAAACGGCATCGAAGATGATACGGCAAGGCCTTGTGCAACATAAGGTTGCAAACTGAGTCTTGCGTTGGCGGGGAATTAAGAATTCAACTAACGGAGAGGGTGGGATTCGAACCCACGGTACGCCGTAAGGCGTACACGGCCTTAGCAAGGCCGCGCATTAGACCACTCTGCCACCTCTCCTTTTAGATTCCCGGTGGCGGCTGGGAATCATTCTTTTACTCGATGGATTGCAATTGACAAGCGCATGGCCTCTGAATTTTGCCACGGCCTACTGCGAAGGCGGATTCAGCGCGGTGCTCGCGGCGTTGCGGGCCGCGTCGATGACCTCGCGCAGCGCGGTTTTCGAATGCTCCGCCAACGCGCGGCAGTCCTCGTATTCGGGATGCAACGAGAGCACTTTGCCGTTTCGCCGCCCGATTTTGACGCGCACTTTGCCGAAGTGCGTCGATACGTCGAGCGTTTCGCGCTGTAACGTAAAGCGCTTGAGCGTCTCGTAACGCACGCCAAACGTCGTCGATTCGCGGAAAAAGATTGCGGTCAGCGCATCCAACAACTTCGGTTCACAGAGCGCAGTGACCATCACGCCGGGACGATTTTTCTTCATTTGAATGGGCGTCGCAAAAACGTCCAGCGCGCCGGCGGCGAGCAGCAATTCGGACATGTAGCCCAGCACTTCGGGTGTCGCGTCGTCGATGTTCGCGCGCATCTCGACGACTTCCGCTGCGTGCGTTTCCGATGCGCCGGCGTTTCCGGCGGAAAGGTGCTGCGACTGCGCGGTGGAGATGGCGCCCATGTCTTCAGTGCCGAGCAGCACGCGCAGCACATTGGGTACGGCCTGCTTTTCGCGCGAGCCGGCGCCGTAGCCGATTTTTTCGACGCGCATCGGTGGCGTGGCGCAGAATTTTTTTGCAAGCGCTGCGACAAGCGCCGCGCCGGTGGGCGTGGTCAGCTCTTTTTCAACGGGCGTCTCGCGCAGGGGCATGCCCTTCACCAATTCCAGCGTCGCGGGAGCCGGAACCGGCATCAGGCCGTGGTCGCAGCGCACAAATCCGCCGCTGCCCAGCGCCAGCGGGCCGCACCAGACTTCGTCGATGCCCAGCATGTCGAGGCCCGCGCAAACCGCGACGAAATCGATGATGCTATCGAGCGCGCCGACTTCGTGGAACGCGACGTCGTCGGGCGGCATGGCGTGGATGCGGCCCTCGGCTTCGGCGAGTTTTTGAAATGCGGCGATGCTGTCCGCCTTGACTCGCGAACTGAGCGCGGAGTTTTCGATCAGCGCCCTGATTTCGCGAAACGTGCGGCGCACGTGATGGAGCGGAACGTTCGCATCAGCCGGATTGGATGCGTGCGAATGTTCGTGCGCGCCATACTCGTGGCCATGTTCATCGTCATGCGCGTGGCTGGCGCTTAAGGGCGGCTGGAAAGCCGCCTCATTGATGGCGTCGAATTCTTTCTGAATCGCGCCGCCGATTTCGACATCGAATTTGATCGCGCTCATCGCGCCGCGAAACACGCGACGAGAACCGAGGTGATAGCCTGCAAGATTCAGCTTCGAAATCTCGTGCGAAAGGCGCGCGAGGTCCACGCCCAAGTCGAGCAGCGCGCCGGCAAACATGTCTCCGGCAATGCCGGCGAACGGATCGAGGTAGAGGATGCGCTTGGGCGGCGTTATGGCGCAGCAACGATAAACGTGAAATGGGAAGCGACAAGCAGATTTGTCATACGCGCGGCGCTCAAAAAAAAAACGCGGAGCCACATTTGCTCCGCGTTCGCCTGCTCGCGTCTGAAAGCGGCTTTTA
This sequence comes from Planctomycetota bacterium, assembly GCA_035308565.1. GTDB lineage: Bacteria > Planctomycetota > SZUA-567 > H5-PLA8 > H5-PLA8 > JANXLS01. Next base: position 30,090 of record DATGGK010000243.1, read on the forward strand.
AAATTCCAGACTCGCCAGGCCAAACTGTCGTAGGACGGCTTTCCGAGCCGTCGTGATTCAACTCTGCGCCTGCGGAATCCAACCGCGCGCGTCGTCCGGCAAACTGTATTCATGAGGCCCGCGCGCAACCACCGGCAGACGTTCGCCAAAATTTCCATGCGGCGGCGGCGACGGCACAGTCCACTCCAACGACGCCGCTTCCCACGGATTCACCTCCGCTTTTTTGCCCCTAAAGATCGAGTTAACAAAATTGTACGCGAAAAGAATCTGCACCAGCGCCAAAGCCAGCACTCCATGCGAGATCGCCACGTTGAGATACTGATACGGCTTCAGGAACTCGTACTTCGTCGGGTCCGCATAGCGCCGCGGCATGCCGTGCCCGCCGAGGTACATCATTGTGTTGAAGACGAACATGATCAGCAGAAACGAGAGGATCACGTGGACCTTGGCCAGCGGTTCGTTCATCTGCCTGCCGAACATTTTTGGAAACCAGAAATAAATCGCCCCGTACCCGCCCAGCAGCACCGATGCCGCCAGCGTCATGTGAAAATGGCCCACCACGAAATACGTGTCGTGCAGATACACGTCCAGCGTCTCCGCCGCATTGAAGATGCCCGTCAATCCGCCCAGCGAAAAGACCAGCACCACGCCCATCGCCGCAAGCATCGGCGAGGTAAAACGGATCGAGCCGCGCCAAAGCGTTGCCAGCCAGTTCAGAAAAAAGATCGACGACGGAATGCTCACCGTCACCGTCAGCGTCATGAAAATGCGGCTGAGTTTCGGCGACATCCCCGCCGTGTACATGTGATGGCCCCACACCACGCCGCTGATCGCCGTGATCGCCATCATCGAATAGACCGTGGCCTTGTAGCCAAACGCAGGCTTGCGCGAGAAAATCGAGAGCAGATCGCTGACGATGCCCCAGATCGGCAGAATCAGGATGTATACTTCCGGATGGCCGAAGAACCAGAACAAGTGCTGGAACAGCAGCGGGGTGCTTCCGCCAAACGGCGCAAAAAACGCAGTTCCGGCCACGCGATCCATCAGCAGCATGATCAGCGCCGCGGCGACGACGGGAATGAAAAGGAGATTCAATACTGCGCTAAAGAGCAGGCCCCAGATCGTCAGCGGCATGCGGAAAAGTGTCATGCCTTTTGTGCGCATGGTCATGATCGTGGCGATGTAATTGATCGCACCCATCAGCGAGGACGTGCCATTGAGCGTCAATCCCAGAATCCAAAACGTCTGCCCGTGGCCCTTCGACATCGCCGGGCCGCTCAAGGGCGGGTATGATGTCCAGCCCGCGCTGGCCGGTCCGCCCGGCGCGATCATCGACGCCAGCATGATGATGCCGCCGGCAACCAGCATCCAGAACGAAAGCATGTTGAGGCGCGGCATGGCCATGTCGCGCGCGCCGATTTGCAGCGGAATCAGAAAGTTGCCGAACGCGCCGATCAACATCGGCGTCACCGCAAAGAAAACCATGATCGTTCCATGCAGCGTGAAAAGCGAATTGTACTGCTCCGGCAGGACTGAGCCTTTTCCACCGAAAAATAACGTTCCCACCATCGGCAGAGGCTGGTTCGGAGCCGCCAACTGCCAGCGAATCAGCAGCACCATGAATCCGCCGGTGAACAGAAAGAACAACCCGGCAAACAGGTACTGAATGCCGATCGTCTTGTGATCCAGCGGAAATATGTACTTGCTGACAAACGATTGTTTGTGCGTCTCTTCCATTTCGCGATTCACCTTTCAGCCCATTACTTTTGAAACTATGAAACTTTTGAAACTTTGAAACCAACCGCACCTACTGCTTCGCATACTGCTTTAGGTACTTGTTGCACTCCGCTTCGTCCTTCAAGACCAGCATCGTTGCGCCCATCTGCGAATGCTGAGCGCCGCACAATTGAGAGCAGGCAATTTCGTAGCGCCCTTCGCGCAGCGGCATAAACCAGATGCTCGTCTTCATCCCCGGCACCGCGTCCTGCCGAATGCGCGTGACCGGAATGTACAGGCTATGAATCACATCTTTCGAGCGGATTTCGATCACCACCGGCTTGTTCGCCGGCACGACGAGGAAGCCTTCGACCTGAATGTTGTTCTTGTCATCAGGATCGTCATCGTCCACGCCACACCAGTTCGGATCGCCGTTTTCCTTCGCCAGTTTGGGATCCATCGCCTTTTTCATATCCAGCTTCGCAAATTTCCCGCCTTCGCCTGGGTAGCGGAAAATCCACGCGAATTGCTTCGCCACGACCTGCACACGATATGCGTCCTTCAAATCCGGATGCGCTTCGATGTCCGCCGACGCCGCTTTGCTTAACCGCACGGTGTTCATGTCGATGCCGATAAACACCATCATCGCCAGCGTGCCCGTGACCGCCGTAGCCTTCCAACTGTCGCCATGTGTGTAGAACGCCTTGCCGCCGTTCGCGCGCCGGTAGCGCACGCAAAAATAAAGCAGCGAACTCAGCACGATGCCGAAAACAAAAATCGTCGTATACATGAGCGTCGTGAAAAGCGTGTCCACTTTCTGGCTGTAGCTGGTGATGCCGTCGGGCAGCATCCACGACAAGCCGCTCTTCTCGTCCGCGCAGCAGGCCGCGCTGAACAGCGCTCCAATAAGCAATCCGCAACACGCAATCTTTTTCCTGAGCATTACCGTCTCCATCAGAAATCCTTACCGTTGTCGCTGCTACTTGTCCGCCGCCCAGAATCCCGGCCGCTCACCGTTGTCCGCGTTGTATTTGTTCGTCACCAAATCAGGCGAAAGTCCGATCACCAACGCCGCCAGAAAGAAAGCGGGAATTACAACGACTGTTAGCAACATGCGCTTCTCGAATTTCAGATGCATGAAATAGAGCATGACCAGCGACGCCTTGAATGTCGCAACCAACATCGCGATCGCCGTGTTGTTGGCGCTGCCCAGATTGATGCGCGAAATGCCGATGGTCACGATTGTCAGCGCCAGCAGCGTGCTAAAAATACCGACGTAATTGGGCTTCGGATGGCCGTCGTCAACTTCTTGCGCTCTCTTTTCAGCCGCAGCTTTCGCGTCCGCGGCCAGCGCGTCAAAAAACGCATTGCTCAACGCGGCGCAAAGCGCCACGATCCCGATTCCGATCCCCACCACTGACACAACCCAGACCATTGTCAGCACGACGAACGAATTTAGGATGTCCACAATTCCTCTCTTTCTTGCGACCTGTTTCTTCTCTGCGCCTTTGCGCCTCTGCGTGAGAATCTTTGATCAAAGCAGGTAAAGCAGCGGAAACAAAAAGATCCACACCAGATCGACAAAGTGCCAATAGAGTCCGAGCAGCTCGGTACCTTCGCCGGTGAGCGTGCCATTGCGCGCTTTGCGGAACAGCAGCAGCATGGGAATCAGCCCGCCGATGATGTGCAGCGCGTGGCAGCCGGTCAGTGTAAAATACGACGCGAAGAACAAACTCGTGCTCGGCACAATGCCGTGTTCGATCTTCATTCCATATTCAATCGCCTTAAGACCCAAAAACGCGCAGCCGAGCAAAAAAGTGATGATCAGAAATTTTCCAGCGTCCTCGAGCTTCTGTGCGTGAGCATGTTTCACGGCCAGAACCATCGTGAAACTGCTCGAAATCAAAATCGCGGTGTTGAGCGCGGCGAGCATCCAATTGAGCTTCGCGGCGTCTTCGTGAAACACCGCCGGCTGGGCAAAACGCAAGACCACGTAACTGCCCAGCAATCCCGTGAAGAACATCACTTCGGACGCGAGAAACAGCCACACGCCGAACTTGATCGGCGACGTGCCCAACTGCGTCGCGGGATATTCCGCGTACTCCGTCTCGTACGCGTTCGAACTCGTAGACGACATCTCCACCTCCGGTTTTTCAAGCGCGCAAAACTTGGTTCGCTTGCGGAGAGCAAGAAGCGTACCGAAAATTATCGCGCCGACCTGCCGCGGATTTGGAACATACTTTGCGTCGTTTTCATGCCACTCGCGTGTCGTCAATAAAAGGAAGGAGAGCCTCAACGATGTTTCGCTCTGTCCGACTCGCCCTGCTTCTCGCGCTTCTGGTTGTGCTTTTGCTTCCAGTGCTCGCGCACGCCTGTCCCAATTGCAAGAATGCGCTGCCGGACAGTGACGATCCAGGTTTCTTGACGGGATTAAGGGACGGGTATTTTTGGAGTTACGTGGGCATGTCGGCAATGCCATTTTTGGCATTGGGCACCGTTGGGTCGGTCTTTTTCAAGCACTTGAAAGCAGCGGAGCGGCACGACAGCTCGCCGCCCGATGCGCGAAAATGAGTACTGAAAAAAAGATTTTGTTTCGATCAAGAATCCGATGAAAATCTGCGAATGCGCTTAAAAAAAGCGCGCTATTTTCGCAATGCTGACAAGAGTTTTTCCCGCAATTGAAAACGACAGTCAGTTAGTTATCGCACTTGAAACTCCCCTTCGCATTGTTTATTCATGTATCGTTTTCAGAAATCAATCTGCGTCCATCCGCGTTGATCGGCGTAAATCTGCGATGAATTCTGATGGTACGGGCCGGCTGGAAGCCGGCGGTACACGCGTTGATCGGCGTAAATCTGCGATGAATTCTGATGTGTGGACGAAAAAGGAGGAACAAGCAATGACCCCCGCACACGTCTCCGTTGCCGCCTTTCGAAACCTCTCCGAAAAATATGTCGAAGAAACCTTCGAGCGTTTTCCGACGCGCGGATCCGCAGAGGGCCGCAAGGAATTCAATGCCGAACTCGACAAGCCTGATCTGAAAACCCACGCTGCGCACGAGAAGCTTTTGCGCAAAACGATTGCGGCCGTTGAAAATCTCCCAGAACACGATTTTGGCGGCGACGACTGGCTCGATCGCCGCGCATTTCTTGCGCAACTGCGCACCGAACTCGGCGCACTCGACTTGAACATTCATCGCCGCAATCCCGACGCGTGGGCTTCCGGCGCGATGGACGCCGTTTACCGCTTGGTCATTCGCAACGCCGACGATCTCACGCCCGTTGCCGAAGCGATTCTGTCGCGCATGAAGAAAATTACCGATTACCTCGAACGCGCTGAATCGATGCTCAAAACACCGGTGCCATTGTGGCAGAAACTCACTGCGCGCACCTGCGCTGGCGCGCCATCTCTTTTCGACGCGCTTGCCGAGCCGCTCAAGAAAACAGGCAAAGCCGCGCCAGAGAAAATCGACAGCCTGATCGCGACCGCCAAGAGCGCATTCGCCGCGTACGCGAAGAACGTCGCGAAACTCAAAGCCGGTCCGCCCGGCTCGTTCGCGATCGGCAAAGAACGCTTCGAAGCGCTGATCCGCGAACGCCTCGGATGGGACCTCACCGCCGCCGAAGCTGAAGCCGCCGGCCACGCGCTCGCCAAACGCATTCAAGCCGAGATGAACGACGAGGCAAAGAGGTTCGATTCGAAAAAAAACGCGAAGGAAATCCTCGAAGACGCCGCCGCGCAATGGCAGCCCGCTGGCGCGCTCATCGACGTCTACGAGGCGCAGACGCGCCACGTCGCCGACGCCTGCAAAGCCGCGGACATCGTCAGCTTCCCGCGCGGCGAAAGGCTGCTCGTCAAACCCGTGCCCGATTTTATGAAGCACCATTTCCCGACCGCCGCGTACAGTTCGCCCGGCGCGTACGACTCCGATCAGACCGGCATTTTCTGGGTCAACGACCTGAGCCTCGGCAAAAGTACCGAGAAGGAAAAGCAGGCCGAAATCCGCCAGCACTTCGGCCTCGAACTGACCTGCGCGCATGAAGCGTATCCGGGCCATCATCTGCAATTTTGCACCGCCAATCGCCATCCGAGTAAATTGCGCCGCCTCTTTCAGCACGCGATTTTTTACGAAGGCTGGACGCTCTGGTGCGAAAAAATGATGGTCGATCAAAAAATCGTCGCCACGCCCACCGCGCGTCTCGGCCAGCTTCACGACGCGCTTTGGCGCGCCAACCGCATCCTCGTCGATGTCGGTTTGCAGACCGGCAAAATGTCCTACGAAGACGCCGTCAAACACATGATGCGCAGCGTCTCCTTCACCCGCGCCCGCGCCGAAGGCGACGTGAATTGGTACACAAGTTCACCGACGGTCCCGATGAGCTACCTGCTTGGCCGAACGGAATTGCTGCGCGTGAAACACAAGAAAGTCGATCAAGGCGGCTGGACACTTAAGCAATTCAACGATTGGATTCTGTCGTTCGGCACGCTGCCGTGGAGATGGATGGAACTTAGTGGACTCTAAAAAACCATTTGTCATTTGTCATTTTTGATTTGTCATTGGTTTCGCGCCGCTATCCAAATCACAAATCACAAATCACAAATGCCAAATGCAAAATGACAAATGGTCTGTTTTACCAACCAAGGTCCTTCTTGATCGCTTCCACCAGCTTAGCCGCCATGAGTTCATGCGTCTTCACGCTCGGATGCCAGTCCGATCCGAGCCCATTTTTCTGGTCCTGCGGATCAAAGGCGATGAAGCGGATGTTCGAATCGCCGGCTTTTTTCAGCTCGTCGATGATTTCGTTCAAATATTTGTGCAGCGTGCTTAGCGCGTGCTGGTCCGGCGGCCAACTGTCGCTCATCATCGAACCGCTTGCGCAATAGATCGCCGCCTTCGGATAATTCTTGCGCACGCGCGCGATGAAGTTTTTGTAGGCCTCCGTCCAGCCCTTCTCATCCGGATTCTTTCCGCGAAAATCGTTCGTGCCCAGATTGATCAAGACAACGTCGGGAATCTGCTTCGAGAAATCCCACTCGCTCTTTGCATCGTTCGGCAGCGTGCGCCCGTACACTTCAGGAATTGAATAATCCGGCCACATTTTGCGGCCCGACCACGCCACGCACACGTAATCGGCGTTCAGCGCGCGAGCGGCCATCGCGCCATACGTCAAAAACGCATTTTCCGTCTCGGCCTTGTAATGTTCGTTCTGATTCTTCCCTTCGTTTCCGTAGCCGCACGAAATGGAATCGCCGATCACTTCAAGCCGATGCTTGTGCGCAGGCTGGTCCAGAAGCTGCGCGCCGGCACTCAATTGAAATCCTTGAAACTGCGTGACGCCTTGATTGGCTTCAGTGCGCTTCATTAATTCGACAGTGTGCTCGCCGTCAGGCAAATCTGGCGCGAGCGCGTAAACGACGGACGCGCCTTTTGGCGTTAGCACTTTCGCTTCTTTGCCATCGACGATAACATCGATTCGATCGTTGCCCGCTTCGCCCAACTTCGCATTCACCGCCGTCCCCTTAAATTTGACCGACACGTCGCACGCCGGCCACGCACAGCGCGGCCCCTTCGCATCCTGTGTATCGAAGCGCCCCTGGTAATGAATCTTGGCGTCATTGGGCGCGACTTCGACCGGAAGCGGCGCGTCCTCCGCGCTGACGGAAACCAGCGCGAGGATGCAGCTTGCCCATGTAGGAAACGTCATCTGAATAAGTCTCATTTTCGCGTCCTTGCAGTTGCATTCTGATTTGACAAGATTTAGTTTTGAGGCGTTGAACCTCACCTTTTCCACGTTTGCTTTGGAGCTATCATGCCCCGCACGCCCGCCTTTCGACGCAGCGCTGAACTCAATTACGACATCCGCACCACGGTCGTGAAGGCCGGCCATGTTGGAGTCTGGTGGCTGGGCCAGGCCACGTTCTGTTTCAAATTCGGCTCGACCATCGTCTACACCGACCCCTTTTATCGTGACGCGAATCACTCACTTCAAACGCTCTCCGAAACTCCGCTCAAGCCCGGCGAATTCGTTAACGCCGCCATGATTTGCTGCACGCACGAGCATCTCGATCACATCGACCCCGAGACGCTGCCCGGCGCGGTAAAAGCATCCCCCAGCGCCCGCGTCGTCCTGCCGATGTGGAACGTCAAATTTGCGTCAGAAATGGGCGTGCCGGTCGAGCGCATGGCGCCGCTGCGCGGCGACGATGCGTACACGCTCGGTGGCGTGACCATCCGTGCGATTCCCGCCGCGCACATGACGCTCGATCACGATCGGAAAAAAGGCTACCGCTACCTCGGTTACGTGATGGAAGGAAACGGCGTGCGCATCTATCACACCGGCGACATCCAGCCCTATCCTGGCTGGTACGAGCGCGTCAAAAAACTCGAGCCGTTCGACGCGGTCTTTCTGCCGATCAGCGCCGTGGACAATCTGCATTATTTGCAAGCGGTCTATTTCTGCGCGCTGCACAAACCCAAACTGGCGGTGCCGATGCATTACAACATGGTCCCCGGTTACACGGAAGACCCGGCCAAATTCACCGAGGCTCTCGCGCGAAATTGTCCTGAGCAGAAAACACGCATCATGAAAATCGGCGAGGGGTGGATGGTGTAACCTGCTCTTTCATTTTCACGCAAAGGCGCAAAGTTGGACGCAAAGAACGCAAAGAATAATTGAGGAAAAGGCCGATTATAAAAATCTCTTTGCGCACTTTGCGGTCCTTTGCGACTTTGCGTGAAATCCGTTATTTCGCGCGTTCGAACTCCGCAATCTTCCCCATCACCGCGTCCGCCGCCAACTCCGCCGGCGAGATGATCGCGTCCGAGCCGACTTCCTGCATCTTCTCGCGGTTTTCGGTGCGCGTCATGCGCGTGATCACTTTAATGTCCCTGCGCAGATGCTTCGCGGTTAAACAGGTGAACGCGTTGTCCGCGTCGCTTTCGCTCGACGCAAGCACCAGCTTGGCCGAGTCGATGCCCGCGCTTTTAAGCGCGTGGCTTGATGTGTAATCGCACACATGCACCGTCATCCCTTCGTGCTCGCGCTGAATGCGGTGCGCGTCCTCGGTCGTCCTGACGAGCACGATCACGTTGTCCACGGGCAGCCGGTTGAGCAGTTCGTGCGAGGTGTGCGAGATGCCGCAAATAATGGTGTGGTCCTTCATTTTCCTGTGCCTCCAATCGCTCAACACTGAAAGAAATTCGCGCCGCAAAACCAACTGGCCGATCTGGGTCATGATGCTCACAAGCATCGCGACTGAAAAAAGTGCGAGAAAAATATTGAACAGCTTTCCGGCGATCGTGTGCGGATCGAAATTCGAGCCGATGGCCGTCACCAGCATGACTACGCTGTAAAGCGAATCGATAAACGAGTATTGCGGTTCAAGCAGCGTGTAAATGTAGGCCGCAGCGATTTGAACAACCACCAATACCACCAGCAGCAGCATCAGCTTGCGCAGAATTCTGCGCAGATGATGCTCCGGCGTGTCCGGCACAAAATGAGTGCGTTCGCGCATGGCCACGCAACGGTCTCCTTCCAAAATCTTCTATCCGGCGGTGTAGAGTTGCTTATACTATGCGTTCTCGCTTGAAATAAAGCACATTTCCGCATTCGTTTCTTGGGGACAACATGCGCTTTGCTCATCGATTTGCTCTGTTTGCCGCCGCATTGGTTTTCAGCTTGTGTGCCGCCGAATTTCCAACGCTCGCCATCGGTTCGCCCGCGCCCGATTTCAGTCTACCCGGCGTGGATGGCAAAACGTACAGCCTGAAAGATTTCGCCGCCGCGAAATTTCTGCTCGTCGCATTCATTTCAAATCATTGTCCTGAATCGCAAGCGTACGAAGATCGCCTGATCAAATTCACCAACGATTACAAAGACAAAGGCGTCGCGGTCGTCGCGATTAATCCCAACAGCCCCAAAGGCGTGCGCCTCGACGAACTCGGCTACACGGATCTGGACGACACCTTCGAGTCGATGAAAATCCGCGCCGCGTACAAGAAATTCAATTTCCCGTACCTCGACGACGGCGCCACCGAAGAAGCGTCCAAGCTCTACGGCCCGCGCGTCACGCCGCACTATTTCCTGTTCGACAGCGAGCGCAAATTGCGCTTCTGCGGGCGCATGGACGACAACAACCGCGAAGAGTTCGTCAAAGTTCACGACTTGCGCAACGCCATTGACGCGCTGCTTGAAGGCAAAGAAATCGCCGTCAAAACTACGCCCACCGCCGGCTGCTCAACCAAATGGGCCGGCAAAGAAAAGGAAGTGAAAGCGTGGATGGACAAAGTCGCCGCGGAGCCGGTCACTGTCGATTTAATCGACGCCGACGGCCTCAAAGCGCTGCGCAAAAACGAAGGCTCCGGCAAACTTCGCCTCGTCGATTTCTGGGACACCGGCTGCGGCCCGTGCATCATCGAGATGCCCGAGCTTGTCAAAATCAATCTCAGCTTCCGCCACCGCGCCTTCGAATTCATCACCGTCGCGACCAACAAACCCGACGAAAAACCCGACGTGACGACCGTTCTCACGAAGAAGCATGCCTCGAACAAGAATTACTTGTTCGGCGACGTGGACGGCTACAAACTCCGCGCCGTGTTCGATCCCGATTGGGACGCGTCGAATCCGTACACTGTGTTGATTGGCGCCAAAGGCGAAATCCTGTATAAAGCCAATGGTCCCATCGATCCCATCGAGCTCAAGCGCGCCATCGTTAAGGCGCTGAAAGAACTCAATAACGGCGCGGTCATGGACCCGCCGAAGAAGAAATAGGAGCGCCGGCATCCTGCCGGCAAAGGAGAGGGGAAACTCAATGAGCCGAAACGATTTGATCAATGCATTCATCCGTTGTGCGGGAATTTACATTCTGGTGTTCCTCGTGCTGCTGCCGCTACCCGCTTATATTTGGGCCGTGGCCAACGATGCTTATCAGTCGGTGAGGTCCATGTATTACAACGGCATCGGATACGAACTCGGTTCAATTCACTACGGCGACATCATTTTCCACTTCCTCGCCTTTGTAGTGCTGGTGGTCGTCGGATTCTATTTGATGAAAGGCGGTCCGTGGTTCGCCAAGAAAGCCACGCAGAGCGACGGCGCTCGTACAATGCCTTAAGCCTCCTTGTTGACACGGGACGGGCTGGCAGCCCGTCCTACAGGCGGCTGAATTTTGCTGCATCCCCGCCATTTTCCATTATGATAACGTGGTCGCGATTTCGCGTACCGCGAGTGTACTCACGTTTCCATAAAGGATCGTCCGCTCATGTCAGGAACCGGCAAAAGTCTCCTCGAAAAAGTCTGGGACGCACACGTCGTCCGCCAATTGCCCAACGGCCAATCGCAACTGCTCATCGGCTTGCATCTGATCCACGAAGTCACCAGCCCGCAAGCGTTCGGCATGTTGCGCGATTTGAAACTCAAAGTCGCCTACCCGCAGCGCACGTTCGCCACTGTCGATCACATCATCCCGACCGACACTCGCGTGCAGCCCTTTGCCGACCCGCTCGCGCAAGGCATGATCGACGCGCTTAAAGCCGCCTGCGCCGAATTCGGCATTACCTACTTCGACGTGCCATCCGGTTTTCAAGGCATCGTTCACGTCGTCGGGCCAGAACAGGGCCTCACGCAGCCCGGACTCACCATCGCCTGCGGCGACAGCCACACTTCCACGCACGGCGCGTTCGGCGCGATCGCTTTCGGCATCGGTACCAGCCAAGTCCGCGACGTGCTCGCCACGCAAACACTGGCGCTGAGCAAACTCAAAGTCCGTCGCATTAACGTCAACGGCACGCTCCCTGTCGGCGTCTACGCGAAAGACGTGATTCTCCACATCATCCGCAAACTCGGCGTCAACGGTGGCACCGGCTACGCCTACGAATACGGCGGCTCAGCGATCGACGCGATGAACATGGACGAGCGCATGACCGTCTGCAACATGTCGATTGAAGGCGGAGCGCGCGCAGGCTATGTGAATCCCGACGAGAAAACCTACGCGTATCTCAAAGGCCGCAAGTACGCCCCGAAAGGCGCGGAGTGGGATGCCGCCGTTGCGAAATGGAAATCGCTCGCCAGCGACTCCGACGCAAATTACGACGATGTCGTGAACATCGACGCCGCGAGCATCCGCCCGACTGTGACGTGGGGCATCAATCCGGGCCAGGCGATTTTCGTGGACGAATCCGTTCCGACCGTCGAAAGCGCGTCTGCGCAAGAAAAATCGACCGTCGCCGAAGCGCTCGACTACATGAAGCTCAAGCCCGGCGCGCCGATCAAAGGCACAAAGATTGACGTGGCCTTCATCGGCTCGTGCACCAACAGCCGCATGACCGACTTGCGCGAAGTCGCAAAGTACGTCAATGGCAAACACGTCGCCAAAGGCGTGAAAGCGCTGGTCGTGCCGGGCTCGATGCCCATCCAGCAGCAAGCCGTGGCAGAGGGCCTCGACAAAATTTTCAAAACCGCCGGTTTCGAATGGCGCGAAGCCGGCTGTTCGATGTGCCTCGCGATGAACCCCGACAAACTGATCGACGATCAGTTGTGCGCGTCGTCGAGCAACCGCAACTTCAAAGGCCGCCAGGGTTCCCCCACCGGCCGCACACTGCTGATGAGCCCATTAATGGTGGCGGCGGCGGCGATCGAAGGCAAAGTCGCGGACGCACGGGAAGTGTTTGGGATGTGATGAAAGAGAGCGCTTGGCGAAGCGAGGCATTTTAATGAGGTTCTTGTTTTGGAATGCATATCGGAAGGACCTCGCGGGACGAATCGGCCGGCTCGCGCGAATGTGTTCGGCCGATGTGGTCGTACTGGCAGAATCTGCCGCGGATAATTCTGCGGTCCTTTATCAACTGAATTCCGAAGGAGAAAATTACCGTTACTCGAATGTCCCCGAGGTTGGACGATTCACGGTTTTTACGCGTTTTCCTAAGTGCTCGATTGTTCAAATTCATGAAGAAGATCGTCTGGATATTCGGAGCGTCTCAGTGGATGGCAGCCAGGATATTTTGCTTGGAATTCTTCATCTTCCCAGCAAACTTGAGATGTCCGACAACGATCAGGCGTTGGAATGTACTCGGTATTCAGAGCGAATCCGAATGATTGAGGAACGTTTTGGACATCGTCGAACGGTCGTCGTAGGTGACTTTAACATGAATCCATTTGAATTTGGCGTCATAGCGGCACGCGGCTTTAACGCTGTCATGACAAGAAGTGTCGCCGGCAGAGAGAGTCGCACGGTTCAAGGATTGGAGTATCCTTTTTTCTACAATCCAATGTGGACCAAGTTTGGAGATCTCAAAAATCGTCCGTCAGGGAGTTGCTATTTTGATATGAGCGGCAGGCATGAGAACTATTACTGGAACATTTTTGACCAGGTTTTGGTTCGGCCTGAACTGATGCACAATCTTAGAGAAGATGATTTGCACATTCTGACGGACGACGGTGTTGAAACACTTCTGGACAAGAATGACCGGCCGAATTCTCAGGACGCGTCGGATCATCTGCCAATCACGTTTAAACTGTCATTTTAGGAGAGTAAACAATGTCCACTGCAATCAGCCTTTGGCCCAACGATCTGACACAAACATCTGCGCATACGCCGGTTCATATTTTGAAGGAGCAGGCCCAATATCTTGCAAATGCGACCAAGGGCTTAGTCATCGGGCGGGTAACGACTATCGGCCTTGCTGACGAAAAGTTTTCGAGCGCCCTCGACTTGATTGTGCCAGCCATTCGGAGTTATAGTTATCAGTTATTGAGAATGGATCATGATCTGTCGCTTTATCCAGTCACGATATGGGCCAAGTCGAACGAAATGACGACGGCAACCCTTATGGGACAACCTCAGAAAAGACAGGTTAATAACGAACAAGAATTCATCGCCGTGCTGAAGGAAATTTTTGAATCGAAATCGACGAGAGAAATCCTTAGCGCATTGATGGCACAAGCAAAGGCATAATCCAACTGTCTAGGAATCAAGAGGAATCCCGTTTCATGCCCCTCGAAAAAATCACCCGCATCGAATCCACCGGCGTCGTCGTCCCCGGCCACGACATCGACACCGACCGCATCATCCCCGCGCGCTTCATGAAGTGCGTCACGTTTGACGGCCTCGGCGATTACCTCTTCTACGATGTCCGTTTCGACAAGAACGGCGCATTGAAAAATCATCCGCTGGACGATCCGAAGCACAAAGGAGCCGCGATTCTGTTTTCGGGGCGCAACTTCGGCTGCGGCTCGTCGCGCGAACACGCGCCGCAGGCGCTGCAAAAATTCGGCATCCGCGCCGTCGTCGCCGAGAGCTTCGCCGAGATTTTCGCGGGGAATTGCACCACGCTCGGCATTCCGTGCGTGATGCTCTCCGAAGGCGATCTCGGTCGCTTCGTGGAGATTATTCAGCGCGCGCCGAGCACAAAAATTGTTATCGACTTGCCCAGCGAAACGATCTCCGGCGGTGGCCACTCCGCGAGATTCCAGATGAAGGGCGGCGCGCGGGACGCGCTGTTGAAAGGCGAATGGGACGCGCTCGGGCAGCTCCTCGATGGCATGCCGCAGGTTCGCGCGCTTGCCAGCAAGCTGGCTTACGTGTAAACATCTCTGCTCACGCGCGTCTATTGTAACGAAATGAATCGAGGGAATCGTGAGGCTCAACTGTCCCGCTTGTACGGCTGTGCTTGATTTGAACGACGGGCTTGTCAAAAAACTCGTGCGCTGTCCTAAATGCCAGCAGAACTTCGTCGTGCCGGAAGTCGCGCCGACGCTCGTTGCGCCGAAGCAGGATTTGAAAATCGAGGCGCCGCCCGAAAACTACGAAATGGGCACGCCGGAGGAAGAGCCCGAAGCGCCGCCCGATCCCAACGCGCTCAAATTCTGCCCCGGCTGCGGCGCGCCGTGGCGCAAAGGCTCGGGGGAATGCAAGAAGTGCCACTACATCCTTGCCCTTGGCGCGCAGGTTAAACCCAAGGAAAAACGGCGGCTCAATCTGAAGATCGACACACAAAAATTTTACATGGTGCTCGGAGCCGCCGCCGTCGGATTCGGCCTGTACATGCTCTTCACGAATTGGCATTCCGTCAAAGATTTCATCAATTCCATCTGGTCGAGCAACTGAAAGTTTTTATCGCGTCACCCAACGAACCGATTGCGGTTTACACATGACAGATGTTTAATCATCCCCTTCGCTGCAAAAACTCATCGGGAGAAGATGCCTTGCGCATTGCCGCCGCATTATTCGCAAGTGTACTTTTCTTCGTCGGCGCACTGCGCGGCGGCGAAGACCTCCCCGCTGAAATACAGCCTGCGATCGCCGCGGACTTAAGCTCCGAAGGCCTCTTGACCGCATGGCTTGTCTCGTCGCAAGATCCAAATCGCCAGGCTGGCGCGAAGCCGCCGCTGAATGCGCGCGAAGGCGAAGCCACGTTTGCGGGCGGCGTGTGGTCGCTGGAAATTCCCGGCGTTGTCTACAACGAGTTGCACAAATACGTCCACGTGACGCGTAGCCCATTCTTTGCGGCGACGTACATTAATAGCGCCGCCGGCGGCGCGCGCTTTCTCTATGTGTGCACCTACTCTGGATTCAAAGCGTATCTCGGCGGCCAATTGCTCACAGAAAAGCCGCCGCCGGATTTGAGCAAAGTCACGAAGCTGCCTGCGTACCGCATCCCGCTGAATCTCGCCGCCGGCCTCAACGAAATCACGCTCGAAATCACGCCCGCCGAAACGACGCTGATTCAATGCCTGCTTTTCGATGGCAAAGCGGCCAACGCGCGCGACCTCAAGCCGGTGCCCGGCGACGTGATCGCGCTGCCGACAGCGAAAGGCAAGCCCGCGGACGCCAACGCCGCCGTGTTTCAGTGCTTGTCGCTCGACGTGGACAAAAGGCCCTTCATCACTCCCGGCGGCAAAGCGCCATTGGTTCTTCGGACGCACGGTTCGATTCCGCGCGGCGCGGGCGCGCTTTCCGCGCGCTGGGCCGCAGAAAATGGCGTGCAACCCGCAGCGGCAACGCCGCTTGTGGCGGGCGGACCGACGACATTTGAATTCGTTGCTCCGACCGAATTGCGCGGCGTTTACGAGCCGCGACTGGAAATTCTTGCGGGCGAAAAAAGCCTCGGCGTCAAAACGTCCGCGCTGATCTGCCTGCAAGGCTGCGCAAACACCATCGCGGCTCTGGAACACAATTGGGCCGATCGAGCGGCAAAAGCCGCCCAACCGATGCCGAACTCAAAACTCGCCATCGAAAAACTCAAAGTCGTCGTGGACGGAATTACACAAGGCACGATCGATCCGTTCGCCGACAGCGATTCCGGAAAAGAAATTCTTTCACTGATCGACAACGCGCGCGTCTTTCTCGACACAGAAGCGCAAGGCAAAGACCCATTCGAAAGCAAAAGCGGCTACATGGAACGCGGCTACATCAGCGCCATCGACAGTGGCGTGCAGCCGTACATCGTTTCAGTGCCCGACGGCGCTATCGCGAAAAATGCCAGCACGTTTCCGCTCATCATTTTTCTGCACGGCTACGATCCGAACATGACCAAGTACCGCTGGTGGGAAGCGATGGACCTTGCCGCAATCTGCGCGCGCAACAACGCGCTGCTCGCGATACCCTTCGGGCGGCTCAATACCGATTTCCAATCCGTCGGCGAAGTCGATGTGCTCGATGTCATCAAAGAAATGAAAGCGCATTACCGCGTCGATCCCGACCGCGTGTACCTCGTCGGCATTTCGATGGGCGGCATGGGCGTCTACACAATCGCCGCGCATT
>DATGGK010000244.1:0-1691 GCA_035308565.1 Planctomycetota bacterium
AATATTCGCCAGCAGCTTTTCTTCCTCCACTATCGTGAGGAATTCGAGCGCTGCAGCACAAACCAGCGGGCCACCACCGAAGGTGGTACCGTGCATTCCTGGCGTAAAAGCTGCCGCAAACTTTTCGTTGGCTATAAACGCGCCCAGCGGCAGACCGCCTGCCAGAGGCTTCGCTACGGCGACCACGTCGGGAAGCGACCCTAGCGCCTGATACGCGAAGTATCGGCCGGTCCGGCCGAGGCCGCATTGAATCTCGTCAGCGATCAACGCAGCATCGTGCTGAGTAGCGAGTTCGCGTGCGCGCCGCCAAAACTCCTGGCTGACTGGAAAAATTCCGCCCTCGCCTTGGATCGTTTCCACGACAAGCGCGCAAACAGAATCATCAAACTTGCGCTCGAGGTCGGCTACATCGTTGAATTTTACAAATTCCGCGCCGGGAACGAGCGGAGCGAACGGCTCGCGATATTTTGCCGGGTACGTGATGGAAACCGCGCCGAACGTGCGCCCGTGAAACGAATTCTCGAGCGCGAGAATCCGTGTCTTTTTCGCGGCTACGCCATTGCCACCGCCGCCAGTGCGGGTCTTTGCGTTCGCATACGCTCGCGCGAGCTTCAGGGCGCCGTCAATGGCTTCCGTGCCGCTGTTCGTGAAGAACACACGATCGAGGCCCGACCATCGCGCCAGCTTTTTCGCGAGCGGCCCTTGAAAAGGATTGTGAAACAGGTTCGAAGTGTGAATCGCACGCCCCGCTTCGCGTCGAATCGTGCGCACCAGCCGAGGGTGAGCATGCCCGAGCGCATTCACCGCGATACCGGCAAGAAAATCCAGATACTCGCGCCCAGTCGAGTCGTACACGCGGCAGCCGCGGCCTCGTGTGAATACGATCGGCGGCCGCTTGTAGGTATTCATCAAGTGGCGCGCTTCATCCGCACGCGCGCGCGACGCCGACAATCCGCCCTTCGCCAATATTTTATTTTTAGCCATTTCTATCGCGTCGTTCCTTGTGCAGCTTTTGCCGCTGAAGCTTTTAACACCGGCAGCACGCGGGTCCCCGAGCAGCGAACCGCATGCGCTGCATTCAAGAGTGCTCGAGGAGCGGTGCCACCAACAATTCGCACTTCCGCCACGCCGGCCGACAGCGCCCGTTTCGCAGCTTCGAGTTTCAAAATCATTCCGCCCGAGACTTTGTTGCGCCGGATCATGTCTTCGATTTCGCTTCCACGCACCGCACGCAATACTTTGTCGCCGTCGAGCACCCCGGCCACGTCCGTCAGGAAAATCAACCGGTCAGCGCGAATAAATTCAGCGGCTGCCGCAGCCATGTGGTCGGCGTTGATGTTGTAAATCTCTCCGTCGGCTCCCAGTCCCAGGCACGAAGCTACCGGCACAATGCCTGCGCGCCACTGCGCACGCAGAAAATCGAGATTCACGCCCGTCAGGTAACCGACAAAACCCAGGCTCCGCTCGTTTTCGTCGATCTGCATTGGCTCAGCCAGAAAGCAAGTTGCATCGGACGCGGAAATTCCCACCGCCGGCTGGCCCGCGAGCGAAATCGCCCCGGCCAGACGCTTGTTGAGCAGTCCGCCAAAAACCATCACGGCCACGTCACGGGTTTCGCGGTCCGTCACGCGCAAGCCATTCACAAAGCGGCTTTCGATTCCCATCCGCGCCAGCGTCGCCGTAAAAATTTT
>DATGGK010000245.1:0-37566 GCA_035308565.1 Planctomycetota bacterium
GCGTAAAACGGCGCTTTTTGTCCGGCTCTTCGTTGCGAACTTCAAGCGTTATCTCCTTCGGATAGCGCATGAAGTTCGCGCCTCGATCCGAACAAAAATCGCTCGTTTTCCGCTCGCACCCACTTTTTAAACACCCTCTTAAAAAAAGGCCCTTCGGCTGCGCGTCGAAGGGCTTTTCATTTCATCACGCCAGGCCGGGCTTCGTGGTTACGTCGTGGGCTTCTTTTCCGCATCAGGCTTTTTGTCAGATTCGGGCTTCTTCTCCGCCTCCGGCTTCGGCTCCGGCTTTATACCGCGCGATTCCTTCCACTCGTTGCTCAATTCGTCGAGATCCTTTTTCGTCAGTTCCTTCCACGTGTCGGCCGAGTATTTTCCTTCGCGGCAGGCTGCGTTGAGTTTCATCACCAGATCCTTGTCGTATTTCTCCGCGACAAAATGGATGAAGTGCGCTGAAATCTGATAGCTGCCGTCGTACTTGGCGGTGGCCGGAACCGGGCGCAGTTTGCCGCCTTCATATTTGTAGCAGCGGAGGTAATCGGCAATGCCTTCGACCAGCCAGACCGGATTCGGCTTGCCGCCCCGCCGCGATCCGTAACCGTAGCTTTGGCCGACGTGGACCATTTCGTGGACCATCGCGCCGACATCTTTCATGTGCTTTTTGAAATAATCGACCGAGCCGGTGATCTTCGCATTGCCGGTGGCCGCGACGCCTTTGTAGGAATTGGTCAGGGCCATTGTGACAACGGTTTTCGGGTTGAAGCCGTCGCTCTTGAGTTCCTCGCAGATCATCTGGTACTGGCGCTCGCAGACGCGGGCGGTGCTCTCGATCCACTCCTTCATTTCGGGGTCTTCGGTCGAGGTAAATACTTCGACGGGATGTTTGAAGGTGGCAACGGGCGGGTCGGAGTCGATGGTGAATTCCTGGACGGCCAGCGGGTGGTTGAGGTCTTCGCTGGGCTTGAGGCGGATGGCGAGGACTTTTTTGCCCTTGGCGTCGCCGCTGGCTTTGCCGTCGGCGCCGAATTTGGCGAGGTCCACGAAAGTCTTGTTGTCTTCGGAGATTTGGAGCGTGCCTTTGTCGAGCAGGTCGGTGCCCTTCACGCGGCCCGTGGCGACGGAGACGGTTTTGAGCGCGACGGGTTTGTCGAGGACCAGCGTGAATGTGTCGTTGGCCGTGGCGTTGGTTTTTGAGGCGTAATAGGAATTTGGGTCGCCGTCGAGGGCGAACATGCGGATTTGTTTGTCGTCGGTGGGGAGCGTCGATTCGAGCGTGCCGTAGACGGGTTCGGGTTTGACTTCCGGTTTGGTTTCGCCGGGCTGGGCGGCGAAGGAGCGGAAGGCGAGCGTGAGGGTCGCGAGCAATAATAAGAGGTGGCGGGGCATGATGGTCTCCAAATCTTTGCCACGGAGGGCACAGAGGAACACAGAGAGGTTTTAGGAAGTATTACACGGAAGACGAGGTTTTCGCGGGGAATAATGCGAAAAAAGGGGATGGCTCAGGAGAGCGGGAATGAGTGATTCTTTTTTGAAAATTGTTGCAATAAAAATTAACTTAATTCGTATTATGAATGGGTCTGAGAAGATTTTGTAAAAATGGGGCTAATAGGACCAATAGGGCTAATGGGACCAATGAGGCTTATGTTAAGACAGAATTTGAATGCGCATTGAATGTTGGCTCGGAACGCTGCAACAAGACACAATGTGCAACTTTTACAAGAGATTTGAGGGGAGCCGCCTGAAGGCGGGACTATAAACGAACGATGTGCAGCTTTTGCAACGAGATTTGAGGCTACTGCCTGAAGGTGGGATTAGAAAAGGAACAATGTGCAATTTTTGTAACGAGATTGGAAGACGTCAGCCTGAGGGCGGGACTACGAACGAACGATGTGCAACTTTTGTAACGAGATTTGAGAGTGGGGGCCGCCTGAAAAGCGGGGCTACAAACGAACGTTGTGCAACTTTTGTAACGGAATGGGAGGGCTATGGCATCCGGTTAATCGTGTAATCCACTTCGCCCTTCACCTCCGCGCCGTTCGCGGATTTGAATTTGTATTTGAGCACGATGTTCGTCACGGGCTTGAGATTCGGAATCGTAAGCGCCACGGTAAGGCCATCGTCTTTTAGTTTCACGTCGGCGATGTCGAGCGGCTCACGGCCTTTTTTCTTGGGGTCGCTGATCCAGAATTCGGGCGAGCCGTACGCGGCCGTGCGCACGACGTTGAACCATTCGGCGCTGCTGTTTTGCTTGTCGGCGACGGAGGCGGCGTCGAGTTTGTTGGTGAATTGAATCTCGAAGCCGGTTTTGTTGAGATGAATTTCGAGCGGCATCACCGCCGGTTTGCCAGTGTAACGCACGCGCTGGATGGCGCCTTCGCGCGCGGCGCTGCTGGACCAGCCTTTCAGGCCGGCGATGTAGAGTTGCCCGTCGGCGGGATTGAAGCGCGGGCGCATCATGCCGCTGGCGAATTTGAGCGGGAAGCGGAATGTCCCGCCTTGCGGCGTGCCGGCGACGGTGTCGAAGAAGACCAGCGAGAGCCAGCAGTCGTAAGAGGTGGCCAACATGCGGTTGGCGAACGGCCCCCACTTCGCGTTGTCCTTCGGCACCCAAACCTGGCCGCTGGTGGATTTATCCATGTTGTAGGGAATCCAGCACAGCGGCGCGTCGGGCGTTTTGAACTGCTCGGCCTTCTGGTTCTGGCCGACCCAGCCGTAGTAGCCGTCCTTCTTGACGAGGATGATGGGGCAGGACGGAACCCAGTTGCCCTGGTTGTCGGCGATGGTGATTTCGCCGCTGGGGCCGATGGCGATGCCGTTGGGCGCGCGCAGACCGGAGCAAAGCGTCTCGAATTTCGAGCCGTCCTTCGAGACTTTGATCAGCGTGCCGTTGTGCGGCGTCATGCGCTGCTCGCCGGCCCAGATGGAGGAGCCTTTCGTATAATAAAAATTGCCGTCGGCGTCGGTCTGCAAATCGAAGCACATTTCGTGGAAATTGGTCGTGAGATAACAATCGTTGTTGATGTTCTCGTAGAAATCGGCTTCGCCGTCGTTGTTGAGATCGTGAAGCTTGGTGATCTGATCGCGGCCAATGGTGTGGATCACGCCGTCGATGATTTTGACGCCCATGGGATTGTTGAGTCCCGTGGCGAAGCGTTTCCACTGGAGGTTTTCGAGTTTGTCGTCGATGCCGGAGACGATCCACACGTCGCCGTTCCAGGTGCAGACGGCGGCGCGGCCATCGGGGAAGAAATCGAGGCCGGTGAGGCGCATCCAGGATTTGTAGGGATTCTCCTCGGGGACAGTGAGCGTGTCGATGACGTAGGGGGCGTCGTCTTTGGCGAGAGTGCCTTTGGTGGTGACGGGTTGGGTCCAGCGGGCGGGGCCGCCGTGAAGCATGTGTTCGATATTCGCATGTCGAGTGATCGACATGCGCAAATCGTCGTCGTGGCCAAATTTCGTCAACGCGACGATAAGGTGAATCCGTTCTCGATGCGGCGGAACTTTAAGATATATCAACTCACGTTTGCCATCGTCGGAAGGGCACAGTTGCCACTTTGAGCCCAAGGGGGCTCCATCCGCCTTGGCAACTGTGTCAATTAAATGGGATCTAATGATTGCGTGAGGAGACGTGTTATCTGGCTGCTCTTCAAATTTATCCTCCTTTGACTTTTCCATGACGAGTAATTCTAAAGGCAGATCAGCGGGGTCGATCAGGACCGTGCGCTGAAAAGTCGGGTTTCCTTTGCGGTCGATATTTCCATAGAAATTCTCCAGCACCTGAGTATCGCCAACCTTATAGGATAGAATAACGTCATCGCCCACGTCGTTCTTCCAGAGATACAGCCCCTTGTACTTCCCCCACTCCTTCGGCAGCGGCCCGTCCTTCGGGTTGCGTGGATCATTGCGCTTGCCATCGTGCGACCAGCCGGGCAGCGGCGATGTCGCGAACTCAATCTTCCCATCCGCCGTGCAATAATCGTTGTTGTTGTCCGCGTAATTGCGGCTGCCCCAATTCAGAAATCCGCCGCTCCAGACGCCCGCGACGCGCAGCAGTTCGGTGTCGAAGAGAACGTTGAGCGTCTTCTCCTTGTTGAGCGGGATGAGGATGCCCTTGTAGGCGATGTTGTCTTTGGTGACGCCGACGGTGATGGCCATGTACGGGCCGTAGTCCATCTCGACGGCCTTTTTGTCGCCGGGCTTCTTGACGGGCTTGGCGGGTTTGGGCGGGTCAGCGGGTTTGTCGGGTTCGCCGGCGAGAGCAACCCCGCTCATGAGCGAAATCAGCGCGATGATATGAACAAATGTTTTCATAAAAAATTCTCTGCGCCTTCCTTTGCACTGCTAACAGTTCAAACCTTTCCATTATACAGAAATCTCGTCGCCGTTTCTTCAGCCACGTTAGCGGCGCAACATGAATAGCCGTGGGCGTAGCGCGCCTGCGCGCAAGCCCACGGTTTCTCGCACCCACGAATCCATAGCTGCGTTATCGGCGACACCGAAGGCGCACCGTTCGGTGTCGCCGCTACGCGGCTTGAAGCGTCTTGTCGGCCCCACACCGTGGCCTTGCGCGTGAACGCGCTGCGACCACGGCTATTCATGTGCCGCCGCTACCGCGGCTAAAAGATTTGCGTTGCTCAAACCCATTCGCGAAAATTTGTGCGATTCGTTGTTCCAATTCCTTTGGTTGCCCCGAGTGCCGCGTTGGTCCTTTGCGCCTCTGCGTGAGAATGAGTTCACGTCAGCTTTTCACCACGCGCTCATCCACGCTGCCGTCTTTGTTGCCGATCAGGACGCGTTCTGCCGTGCCGAGGAACAAACCCGTATCCACGACGCCCGCCATTTCGAGGATGCGCGCTTCCAATTCGCGCGCCGCGCGGCCATCGGAGATGACTTTGAGCGGGGCGCAGTCGAGAATCACGTTTCCGTTGTCCGTCACAACGTCGCGCCCGTCCTTCTGGCGAATTTTCGGCGCGAGGCCCAGCTTCTTGAGTTTGCGCGTGACGAGGCCCACGGCCAGCGGAATGACTTCGACCGGAATACGCCCGCGTTCACCGAGCGTCTGCACCAGTTTCTCGGGACCGACAAGAATGATCTGCCGCTTGGACGCCGACGCGACCACGCGCTCGCGCACGAGTGCTCCGCCCCAGCCTTTGACCAGATCGAGGTTGGGCGCGACTTCGTCGGCGCCGTCGATGGTGAGGTCGAGCTCGATGTCTTCGGTGAGGTCGATCAGCGGGATGCTCAGTTCCAGCGCGAGATGTTCCGATGACACGGACGTCGGAACGCCCTGCACGCGCAGGCCTTGCTGCACACGCGCGCCGAGGGCCTTGATGAAGGCGTGCGACGCGCGGCCTGAGCCAAGACCAATGCGCGCGCCGTCCGAAACCAATTCCAGCGCGCGCGCGACCACCGCTTTGACCGCGGGATCGTCGGCGCCGCCGAGTGCCAAAAATTTTCCGCTCGTCTCTGACATTTCGCGGCACGCTCCTGTTGTTAAACGAGGTCTGCACACGGGCAATTGTGTGCGCGACTTTACTCGGAATCTTTTTCGAACGCAATTTCGGTTCTGCGTTGCACGAGTTCGTTCGTAGTCCCGCCTTTGGGCGGAATGGCGCTTCGGTATTTCAACGCGCTATCCAGTCCACGCCATTCCGCCTAAAGGCGGGACTACAAACACGCTGTTACCGCAAAACCTTCGGTTCGCGGGAAAAATTGCCGACCATTATAGAGTTTACTTCCGAATAATCGGCGCGGCGTGGTGGCATAATCTTTGCGTTTCAGATTATCGGATGGGTAAGGAGGATGCAGCCATGACAAACTCCGACAAGCACGAAAGAATCCTGATAATCGAAAGCGATTTGAACGTGGCGCGTACGATTGCGTCGCTCTGTTTCGCATTGGGCCACGAACCGCTGGTGGCGCAAGACGGCTTCACCGGAATGCTGCTGGCGCGCCGAATCCGCCCGCGCGTAATTTTCGCCGATCTGACACTGCCGGGTCTTGACGGTTTCGAAATCGTGCGGCGCATTCGCCGTCTGCCGGAGCTGGCGCATACGGCCGTCGTTGCACTCACGGAAAATACGCCGCGCAGGCCGGCGGCGAATCAGTTGGGGTTCGACGATTTCGTGATGAAACCGCTGAATCCGATGCGGCTGGAACACATCATCGCGCGCTTCTGCGTCTGCATTGCGCAGCACGCTCACGCGTAAAAACGCAATCGTTTTGGACAAAAAACAATTCGACGCTATTATTCCGCGCGGAGGTTTTCTTCGCATGGCCAATCCCGCGCAATTCGACCACGTCACGCTCGTCTGCAAAGCCAACATTTATTTCGAAGGCGGCGTGATCAGCCACACCATTCTTTTTCCCGACGGCTCCAAAAAAACCATCGGCACCATCCGCCAAGGCGATTACAAATTCAACACCGACGCGCCGGAGTTGATGCAGATCGTCGCCGGCGCGTGCCGTGTCAAGCTTGCAGGCGCCGCGGACTGGACGCCGCACGCGACGGGAACTGAATTTCAAGTCCCCGGAAAATCGTCGTTCGAGATTTCAGTGGACAGCGGCATTGCGGAGTACGTGTGCTCGTTTTTGGCGGCGTAGTCGTTGCCGTTCTTTGCGCCTCCGCGCCTCTGCGTGAGACAATTAGCGTGCGACAGGCGCAACTCGAAACTTCCACGCCGTCTTCCCAATCTCCTCCAACCGCTTCCCTACCCAGATATCCTTGAGCCATTCCCCCCACGGCGCAGGATTCTTCGCGTCGAGCAGCAGCGTGTTCAAATTCACGCCCGCCGCCAATTCCTTCTCCGACGCGCGCCCAACCGGTTTGCCTTCGCAACTGACTTCGTACTGGCCTGGCGGAAGCCCGCCGATTTGCAGCATGTAGCGCGAATATTTTTCGAGCGGCACCAGCTTGCGCGACGGCAGCAGTGCGCCGAATTTCGCCGCATACGTCACTTGCGCCGCCGGGATTTTAAACGGCGGCGTGCCCGGCTTGGCGGGCGTCGCATTCGATGAATTCACTGCGCCGGCCACCGCTGCGCCGACACTTGTGGGCGGGCCGTCGTTTGTAGATTCGTGAATCGACAGTGATAGAGCCTCGTTCGCTTTGTTCGCCAGCGCCGGCGCGGACTGTGCCGCGGCGGAGGGGTCGCTTGATTTGGGCGCCGTCGATGGCGTTTTGTAAAGATCTTTGATCGCATCCTTCATGGCCATCCCCGCCGCGGCGCCGGGCGTTGTCGGAAGATTCTTGAGCAGCGAATTTCCCGCCGGAATCGGATCGGGCGGCAGCAATGGCAGCACGCGGTCGGCGCGCGTGAATTCGATCACGCCGTTCGCCGCGATCACGTTCGTGATCGCGCAATTCTTCGCGGAGACCACTTTCCCGTCGGCGCTCAATTCAGCGCGGCTCTCCACCGTGGGCGGGTTCATCTCGTCGTACAGATAAAAGCCCCACGCGACGTAGCCGCAATCGGTCAGGTGGATGCGGTCGCGGTTCATCGTGAAATCCTGCACATCCCGCTGGCTGCCAAGCTGAAATGTTTCCAGCGGATGATGCGTGTCGTACACGACCCAATGATTCGCGCGCGCCAACGCCGCCATGTCTTCCGCGTACAGCTTGCGGTTGTCGAACGGCAGTTGCGCGGTGCAGCGCACGTCGCCGGACTGCGGCGCGGTGAACTCCACACGCGCGCCGGCCTCCTGCGCAATCTCCAGACACTTCTGCATGTTCAAATGAAACTGCGCGATGCCTTTCTGCCCAGCCGCCGCATCGTTGCCGCCGTAATTGAAGAGCACATACGTCGGATGAAAATCGCCCAGCCACACGGGCAGATTCTTGATGCCCGTCAAAAACGTTCCGCCGCCGGTCGTGTTGCGCGTGAACGTCAGCTTCAATTCCGGATGCCGCGTGCGCAGCAAGAATTCCATCGTCCGGCACCACGTCCCGATGCGCGTGGATGAACTTCCGATCCACGCCACGCGGTCATTAGTTTTGAACGGAAATTCCGCCGTCGATTCGGCAGCGACGGTCCGGCCGAACAGAATTGCCAGAGCCGCGCACGCCAGTAAGCGGCCGAAATGTACAATCAGCGAGTGATTTCTATGTAGTCTCATCGAAGCCTCAAAAGTAGGACGGGCCTTCGAGCCCGTCCAAAAACAGTCCGATAAAAGTACACCATTCGTGCGAAAATGTGCGCGAAATTGGGCGGGTGCCTTTCCATCGGCCCTCGAATTTCACGCCCTATTTTGACAGACTGCCTTCACGTGGTAGGATACCCGCGACAGCTCAATCCGCGCCCTTAGCTCAACTGGATAGAGTGCGAGGCTTCGAACCTCGAGGTTGGGGGTTCAAGTCCCTCAGGGCGTATCACCCGCAAAGCCGCTAATCCCTTGCCAGCACCGCCGTTTATGAATTCCCCTTCCCCACCGACAACCCTCAATTGCACGCCGGTTGCACATTTTTCCGGCAAAACCGCGTTTCCAATCAATTCCGCCGCCGCCGCCAGCCGGTCAGCCCGCGCCCGCCCGTAAGTGTTCAACGTCAAGCTGGGATTCGAGTGGCGCGCCAGCGTTTGAACCGTCTTCACGTCCGCGCCCGATTCGAGCAGGAACGTGACGTAGGCCACGCGCATCGCGTGAAAATCCAGCTTGCCGTCAAGGGCCAGCGGAATGCCCGCCCGCCGCAAATCCCGCGCAAATGACTTTGACGCATCACACGACACAAACAGCAGCGGTTCCGACGCGGCCTTGCCCCTCGCGGTCAGCGCCAGCCGGTCAACAAGCGCACGCGGCAAGGGCTGGAATCCCGCTTGCCGGTTCTTTGTCCACTCCGCGTGCAGCAGCAGCCCGCCGCGTTCAATGTCCAAGTCCCCGACAACCAGCGCTTGCAATTCCCCCTTGCGCAAGCCCGACGCCAGCGCCACTTCGTATCCAAGCCGGCGCCGATGCACGCGGGCGTCGGGATCGGCGTCCATTGCCGCAAAAAGTCGGCTGATTTCGCCCGCGGTCATGGCGCGCCGTTTCGAGCGCGGCGTCATGTCAAAAGCGGCCAGCCCCTTCAACGGGTTTTCCGCCAATTGCCCGCGCTCAACAAGCCACTCGCAAAACGATTTCAGCCCGTCCGCATAATTGGCTTGTGACTTGCCGGTCAGCGGCTTGCCGGGAAGCGGCGCGCCGTCTTTGTCTTTCTTCGTTTTCTTTGAGCGCGCATGACGGAGCGCGTCTTCAACCGCGGGCAAAATGCCGTCCAAATCCGCCAGCGTTTGAAGGTTCAACATATCGCCCCATTGCTTCAAATAGAATTCGCGCTTGCGGGCATGATGAAAACTCCAAGCGCGGCCCCCGATGCCGCCCTGAGCGCGGCCCCATTCCATGTATTCTGCGGTCACGTCCGAATAGAGGCGCGACTTGCTCTTTTGATACGATTTCGTCGGGTCACGGTATCCAAGCTTGACTTGGCGGTGATCGTCTTCGAGTTTGCGGGCAATGCGCAGCGTTTCCTTGCGGTCGTGCGTGCCCGTGAAGAAAATGCGCCGCCCCTGAGCGTCTTTGTACCAGCCTTGGAACTTTCCGTTGGCTTGTGCTGTCGATCGTACGCCGGCCATGTTCAAGACTCCTTATCGCCAAGGGTGCATGAAAAAATCGGACAGAGTTTTGAAGCCCTTCCGCTTTGCAGCGGCTTTGACTTGCGCCAATTCAGCGCCGGTCATGTTGACGAAAACGCGCTTGTTGCGGTGTTCCGAGCGCGCTATCGGCGGGCGGCCCATGCGGGGTGTTTTTGGTTTCATGCCCTCACTCTACTATTTCGTTACAACAAAGTCAAGACTTATTTGTAACAAAATAAATCAAGCGCAATGTTCTTTGATCGTGCGTTCTTTCCGCTCTTGCTCTTTCGCAGCGGCTTCAAGACGCCTTTCAAGGTGCCGGACAATTGCGCCCGCCGTCCAGCAATTGCTCCCAAACATGCGCGCCGGGGCGGGAAGCTCGCCGCGGTCAATGGCGCGTTTCACGCTTTCCGTGTGCCGTCCAAAGATGCGCGCCAGCGCCGTCTCGTTGACAATCGCGCCCGCCGGCAATGCGCCAAGCTCCGCGAAAATGCCCGGCGCATCCGCAGCGGTCGTGTCGGTTTCGAGCGGCTCCGCGGGCGCGGTCCTTAATTCGCTCGTGTCGTTCGTCGTATCCTGCATTTTTCGTTCCCTTTCGTCACGTCGTGACCGTTCAAGCTTCCCGCGGCGCAAGCGCGGCGCGGTCCTGCATTGGTTCAATGGCTTCGATTCTGCCGGTGCTTTTGAAGAATTTGAGCGCGGTCGTTCCGCACGGGCCTTGCCGCGCTTTGAGCGTCACGGCGCTAAAATCGGCGGGGTCTTGCGGCGTGTCTGAATTCCAATCGTCTCTGACAAGCCCGACAACGTTGTCAAAGTCGGCCACGGCTTCAATTACGCCCTTCACGTCTTCAAGCTGGACGGTGCGCTTGCCCGTCTTTTCATCTTTGCGCCCGTAAGCGGATTTGGCGGATTGCGCAAGCGCGACGATATGCAGCCCGGTGATCTGTGCAGCGTCAAAAATCCATTTCGTCAATTTGGGCGTGCGCTTCAATTCGTCTTCGTCGTGTGGCCCTACTTTCGCCAGATAGTCGATGAACGCGGCTTTCCAGCCCAGGCGGGCGGCGCCCTCGCGCAACACGGCGTCAACGCTGTCAATCGTCACGACGCGAAATGCACGCCGGTCAAGAATCGTCAGCGGCCAGCGCTTGCCCTCGTTCTTCGCAATCGCGAGAGTTTCGCCTTGCCCGGTCGTCAAGGTCATGTGGCGCAAATGCGAGCGCGGGATATTGGCACGCACGCCCAGCGCCAAGCGCCAGCAATCCGCAGCGCGCATTTCCAAAGAGATGAAACCGCACGGCGTGCCGGCCGCGGCAACGTGAATCGCGATATTCAGCGCAAAGGTTGACTTGCCCATTGTGGACGGCGCAAAAAGTGTCGTGCATTCGCCCGCGGCCAGTCCCCCGCCCAGCGCGTAATCGAGCGCGTTGTAACCGGTCTTGATAAATGCCGTGCGTGTCAACACGGCGGGATCGTCCAGCGCGACCGCGGCGGCGTGCTGCGCAAGGTCAATCCCGCACGCCCAGCCGTTTCGCGCTTCCAACAATCCAAGCGTTTCGCGGGCGCGGCCTTCTTTGACGGCTTGTGAGAATTCGTAAGTCTTGCGCACCAATTCGCGGGCGGCTCTCTTTTCCAAAATGCGGTTGCAGTAGTGCTCGAAATTGAGGGGCGTCGGCACACTGTCTTGACAGTGGCCCAGATAATCCGGCAAGCCTTCAATCTGTAGCCGCTCCGCCGCGATTTTCGGCGCGGTGCAATTGTCGAGCGTCTCGCCCGTGTCGAGCATTGCCGCAAAGACTTCGAAAGTCCTTTGGTTCTTGCCCACGTAGAAATCCGCGGGCGTCAGCATCTTGGCAATGTGCTTGGCGACCGTCGCGTTCAGCAGCATACAGCCCAGCGCTTGCGCTTCCGCTTCGGGATCGTGCGGGGGAACGTCGGATATCTGCGGCGCGGTCGTGCTCATGGCTTCGAAGTCTCCGCCAAGACAAGCGTGCCGTTGGAATCGACAGGCAACAGATTTTCAGAGGGATTTGGGGCGTAAGTGTCTTCGCTTTTGGGCGCGCTGCCGACCGCCAAAAGCGGGCGGCGTTCGTGCGCCCTCTTTACTTTAGTAAAGTCTTGGCGGAAATTCTCCGCGTTACCCTTGGCGGAATTTTTCCGCTCTACGGCGCGGCGCTGCGTAGCGCGGAAACATTCCGCTCTACGGTTAAGCACAATTCGGAGCAAGGTTGCGACGCGCACGCCGTTGCTGAATTTGGGCACGTGCGCCCGATGAATCCAGCGCGCTTTGTCGAGCGCCGTCAAGCCCTTGGAAACGGTTTCTAAAGACAGCCCGGTCAGCCGTGCCAAGTCTTCCCGCGTGGGTGTAATGACCGCGCTGCCGCGCTCCGCGGCCATGCTTTCAAGCGCCAGGTACACCGCCGGCGCGGTCAGACACTCGCTCACAAGCGCGGCAAGCGGTTTGGGTTTCGGGCGGCGCGCTCGTCTCATCATGCCCGCGCCTCACTTTCGCAAGCAAGGTAGTCTTCGGCGTATCGCCGGCCGCGCGCCGTGAGTCGCCAGCGCCTTTCGTCGTGGCCCTTTGAAATGTCGCCAGCCGCGGGCACGTGGCCGCACGGCGTTATCATGCCGCTTTCGTGAAGGTTCATCACGATAGCGCCAATGGCCTTCGTGCCGGGAATTCCGAAACGCCCGCGCACTTCGGACGCGGCGGCCGTCCCGTTTGCCAGCATGGTTGCAAGGAACGCGCTCGCAAACATCGACGGCGGTAAGGTGACGCTCGCAAGCCCGGCCACGGTGAAAAGGTCGTTGCTCACTTTGCGCCGCCCTTCTTGGTTGCTTTAGAAGCTTCAAGAAAAGCGGTCAACTTTGCGGACTCGAATCGAATCGTCTTTCCGCCTTCGAGAAAGACCGCGGGCAAAATTCCACGCTTGGCAAGGCGCTTGGCTTTCCCGCGTGGCAATTTCAATCGTTCATCGACTTCATCGGGCGTCAGGTAATCTGACATAAAAAATGCTCCCCTTTCGAGAAGCATTCAACCAGACCGATTCCGCAAGATCATTCGGAAAGATTACGCAATTTCACGCAATTTATATGAAAAGCGGGGTTTATTACCTCGCCGCAAGAGAAAGTTTACTTCAAACATCGCAGTACACCACGCACTAACATACCTTTCACTGTTTGCAACTGTCGCCGGCAGTTTGCGCCTGAATCCCGAATTCACGAACCAAGCGTTACCGAAACTCCGCGCCACTTTAACAAACTCTTCGTGGACACTCTCGTCGATTCCAATAGGGCATCGCGGCAGATTTGCAGAATCGTTTGGCTTCGATGCGCCGTGAGTTTTCCAATGTCCTGAAAACCACGTATTCGCTTTGTCAAGATTCTGACAAGACGGATGGTAAACCAAGTTCCAAAGTGGATCGTGTTCAACGTGGCCGTCAATGGCGGACCACACGCTCTTAAGCCAGTCAAGAAGTGCAAGTATCTGTGCAGCACGGCCTCCGCCACATTCATCATCTTCAAAGTCGGTAACCACTGCCGAAAATTGAACGTCCACGGTCATCCGCCCGGCGCGTGTCGCTGGCGCCGTGAACGATTTCAACACGTCGGGATGAAAAAGTGCGCAGTAGGCCAGCGGCGCGAATCGCACCTTCGAAGGAACCTTGTCGAGTAAGTCTCCGTACTCTTCAAGCCGGCCAAATACGGTGGGAACTTGTTCGATGACTTGTCCGGCGGACAGCTTGTTTGGATCTAACTCATCCTCGATACGTAAATTTATTCCCTCAGTCAGCAAAGAAAGCGAACCTTTGTCCAATTGCTCCAAGTGCTTTCGGAGACTAGTGGCAATTTCCCATTTCTTAATTTCCGCCGGAAAATGCGGGCTGGGTTTTTCCGCGGGGCAATCCAGAAGATATGCAGGATCGTCGTTGAGTAAATCAATAAGATTTCCGACGCCGCCCACTGCCTTTGCAACTGCCTTCAAAACGAGCGGCGAAGGATATTTGTACACCCAAGGCCACGTTGCTTTCGCGTCATCATGCGACGCTTGAAGGATCACCCGTGCGTCAAGACTTTCCCATGTTGACATATTGCCCCCTTCGATTGGGCATCCTTCGAAGTAGAAAAAAGCGCACGGGGAAAAACCAGCTCGAAGGTGTCTGGCTATCCGGGGATCAGCCGTTCCCCGTGCGATGTTTACACTACCTTGAATCGGCGCGGGCGCAATGGCGGCGCACCGATTGTCGATCGGAACGGGACCGTTTACACTCAATTGCGCTTGAAGCAGGCGACACACGAGTACAAAGACGCGGACGCGGCGGCGAAGGCGTTGAAATAAATAAGTGGGTTGTCCCGCGCCGGTTAGTTCTTCATGTGAAGGTACACTGTTGGATTGTAATTCACCGTCGGGTCGTATACCTCGTTTGTGCTCAATGGCCCGGCACTCATGCCCCCGATTGCGTAGATGAGATTGTTAACTACCGCCACCCCAAAATCGGCACGCACAGCAATCATGGGCGCCGCGAATGTCCAAGAATCCGCTGTCGGATTATAAGACTCATTTGTCGAATTCAATCCATTCAGCGCGTCATAACCGCCAAAAGCGTAGATGACATTGCTCACCGATGCTGCTCCAAGTCCATAACGCGCTGAAGGAAGCGGCGCCTTCGTGCTCCACGTATTCGTCGCGGGATCGTAGGCTTCGTTTGTGGGTAAACCGCCGCCACTGTTTCCCCCGATAGCATATATGAC
Source organism: Planctomycetota bacterium (assembly GCA_035308565.1). Taxonomy (GTDB): domain Bacteria; phylum Planctomycetota; class SZUA-567; order H5-PLA8; family H5-PLA8; genus JANXLS01. The sequence goes on from DATGGK010000245.1 coordinate 14,352, forward strand.
GTTGTTCGCGACGGCCGCGCCCAACTTGTAACGAGCAGTCGGCATGGGCGCTTTAGTGGACCATGAATTTGAAGTTGGATCGTAAGCCTCGACGGTCGCAAGGCTGCCCGAATTATCATCGCCACCGATCACGTAGATGATACCATTCACAACGGCGACGGCAGAGTTCTGACGTGCTGTCGGCATCGGCGCTTCACTCGCCCACGAATTGATTGAAGGGTCATACACTTCATTGATTGCTAAAATGCTCGCGGTCGTATTGTTAACGCGTCCGCCAATCGCATATATTTTGCCGTTTAGCGCACACACTACGTGTTCGAGACGCGCAGTCGGCATTGGTGCCTTCGCCGTCCAAGTGTCAGTTGTTGGATCGTAAGACTCATTGGTTGCCAAGCCCGTAGTATTATCCGCCGTACCGCCAATGGCGTAGATCAAACTATTCGCCGATGCAACGCCTAAAAATGCTCGCGCCGTCGGCATGGAAGCCTTGCCGGTCCAAGCTACTTTCGAAGTAGTCCCGATAAAGTTGCCCGTGTACGAGTACCCATTCGGCGGCGTAGTAGTAGTGCCCAGGATCATATAGCCCGTTGGCACACTGAATGCCGCCGTGATTTGCTGTGTGCTGTCCGCAAACTTGATTCCGGCGCTGCTGAAAACACCAGAGGGATTCACAGAGGCCACGGACGAGGCGCCGTTGGACCATTCCTGTAGATTCTTGGTTTGTGAAACGCCAGCGCCTTGTATTGTCAAACCCACATTCGCTCCCGGGCCGGATTGAACCGTCAACGCTCCCGTCATCGTATCGCCGGCCTTCAACACATAACGGGAATCAAAGCTGGCGGTGCTCAGCGGCGCCCAATCCGCGCCGCCCGTCCCGTCGGCCGTAAGCAAAAAGCCTGTGGACGCGCCGCCGCTATTGACCTTTGCACTCGTCACCGAACCGTCCGCAAGTATCGACGTAGTGACCGAACCGTCCGCCAAGGCTGTACTGCCAAGCACGCTGGCAATGGCAAACCCGCCCGATTCCACAGCGATTGCGCCCTTGGTCGTGACGCCGCTTGCCCGCATGATGCAGTTGTTTGCCGCCGGTCCGCTGACTGTGAACTTCAACAGGTTTTGAAGCGTTTTGTCTTTCACCGTGTTGTCGATGATGCCCAAATCCGTGAACGTCGCGCCGCCGTCGCGACTCAGTTGGATCGTGACCGACTTGAATTTGCTGTTCACGCGGACTTGTTGCGATTGCCCGACCAAATAGACTTCCCCGCCAACGGGTCGTGTAATTTCCAAGAGCGTTGCCGCGGCATTGGCGTCGCGACTTGTGAAGCTGGCAAGAATCAAAAGAGCCAAAACGAAAGCGCTGTTTTTCATGGCGTCGATTCCCTTTCAATCGGAACGAAGAAACACGCCCGCAAGACAAGCCCCGCGGCGCAACAGGTGACAAAGTGTGAGTGTCGTTTTCAGATACACCAACGCGGGCAAGCCGTCGCTGAAAGTGTCGTGGCAAGTCACCGGCACGCGCCAAGACGCCTACGCCAAGGCGCATCCGGTGATTGTTGAGCAAGACAAGTCCGCCGATGAACGCGGCCTGTACTTGAATCCCGTTGAAAACGGCCAGCCCGCCGACAAGGGCATGATGAAGATAAGGACTCTCGCGCCACAAGCAGCGGACGCACCGCCAGCCGCCGCGAAACTCATCAATGCAAAGCCGTAACCGATTCCGTTGTCTCATAGGAGGCTTCAAACGCCAATTCTGCGCATACTGCCATAGGAGAATCCGCGAAGCTCTCCTATGAGCGCAAGCGTTCCGTAAATTTACGCACGCCCGACAACGGCAGATCGACGGTTTTCGGGTACGCGCCGCGGCCGGGGTCTGGCCCGGCGTCGAAATCGAACTCGCCCCCGCTAAGGTGCCGTATGCGAGAAAGTAACCGCCATAGGAGAAATGCAGCAAGCGTTACGGAAATTTCCGCACGCCCGACAGCCGCAGATCGACTTTTTTTGGGGCATTTCGGCGGGCGGGGTATGCGGGTGCGGCAAGTCTCCGCCGAAGTCATCCGCGCACGCCCTCACGCTTGATTTCATGGCCTGCGACGAAAACCGCTCGCTCATAGGAAGTGTGACCCAAATTTGGGCACACGCGACAGGCGTTTATCAATGTTTTGAGGTATAAACTGACAGCCGGGGTGTAGGCGTGCCGCGTTGATTTTGTCACGCCCGGCAGCGGCGCGGTTCGTCTTCGTCCGACCAGCGCCCGCCCGCGTTCACCGTTCCCCGGCCAGCCACGCCGGTCACGTTCACCGTCTCACTCACCGTTGCCGGGCATCGTCACCGTCCCCGGCCAGCAGCGCTGCGTTCATTGCCGGGCCAGCGCCAGCGGCCACGCCCGCCGCGTTCGCCGCCACGTTGCCGGGAATCGCCAGCGGCCAGCAGCACCGCCGGCCACGCTTGCGGCGCATGTGAGCGCGTTTCTCGCGGTGACGGGCAAAGGACGCCAGCCCAAACAAAAAAGCCCGCCATTGCGCGGCGGGCCAGCGTTACAAGGGCGCGGCGGTGACGCTCACGGCTTCACGGTGCCGACAAGCGCCAGCACCGCGGCGCGGATATGTTCCGGCAACGTCGGCCACGCCGTGACGACGCCTTGCAAATCGACGGGAAGCGCGGGCGTTTCCAAAAAGTGCACGCCGGTTGCACACAATTCGCGTGTTTTTTCGTCCGACGCACCCCGCGAAACTTTGTCGTTTTGTGTTCCGTCGTGTGCAAGCGGAGATTGTAACTCATTTACCACGTGTGCTTTTTGTGTGTCCGGTGTACTCAAATTTTGTGCGCACGCCGCTTCCGTGAAACCGCTTGAAAGTGGTTCAAGTCCCTCAGGGCGTGTTATCCGCCAGACCGCAATTCCTTCCTGCCCCCCTCGGTGGTGCCTTCTTCCGGCACACGAAATTGTCATCTTCGCGCGCAACTTCAGAATTGATTTGCGAGGCCAATTCCACTAATCTGCCTCATTCGATCAGTCCCGCGAGTCCGGATTATCACAAATAAGGATACGTTGACAATAAGAGGGGAAAGCCATGTTTCCAAGTCGCCTCCGATTTTCCGTGATTGCGCTCCTTCTGATTGCATTGGCTCAAGCGCGTGCATCGACAACTAACACGTGGCAAGGCACCACCGATTTGTGGGCCACGCCCACTAACTGGAGCGCGGGACACATTCCCCTTTCGACGGAAGACGTGGTTTTCCCGCCGATTAACAATCCAAATATCACGGTACCCGCCGGGGCGTTGGCCAATTCCTTGACGTTCAATGGTTCGTACCAATTGAGCGGTGGTGATTTGACCTGCACAACGGGAAAAATAAATGTTGCGACGGGACAGAACACGCTCATCTATTTCACGACGCTTGCCGGTTCGGCGGGATTGACGGTGAATACCGGGACGGGTTCGGCCGGAACCTTGCGACTCAATGCTCCAAATACTTTTACGGGAACAACGACTGTTTCGGGCGGCACGCTGGAATGGGACAACCCGATCGCCGTCAGCACGAACGGCGCACTCGGCAATTCCGCGTCCGCGATAGTGGTGGGTGATGCATCCACGACGGCGTTTAACTCAAGTCCAACGCTGAACTCTGCCGGCACGACGCGAGGCGTCACGATCGGAAGTTTCTTAACCACAGGAACGTACACACTCTCTGGCTCGTATAGCGGCACCATTACAACGAGTCAATCGTTTACATTCAGCGGACCTTTTATCGGCGGCGGCGCGGGCGCCATTACCTCTGCCACACTGGGCACCCACACCATTACATTTGCAGGTGGAATTAATTTCAACGCTTCCGGCGCTATTGGAGGAGGAACCGGGACATTTGCCATCGTCATTAGCAACCCCGGCGGCACGGTTACGCTCTCTGGCGCAAACACATTCACCGGCGGCGTGACGCTCAATTCGGGCACGCTCACAGTCGGATCGGCTGGCGCGCTGGGAGCTTCGACGGGGACATTCGCGATCAATGGCGGCACGATTTCAGCCAGCACGAATGCCAATACACTAAATGCGTTCACGACCACGATCAATAGCGACTTCACGCTCAATCTGCCAAATTCGTATGGCCTGACTTTTGCCGGCCCCATGAACTTTGGCACAGCCGGAGGAACCAGCCGGACGGTCACAGTCAGCGCCGGATATATTTATTTTGACGGCGTGATTTCAAACAGCACCAACATCAACCTTGTTAAAGCGGGCGCGGGTTCGCTGACGCTTGCCGGAAACAACACCTTTAACGGAGGCGTGACGCTGAACGCCGGAACGCTTGAACTCGGCGCGCAAGGTACGAGCGCCACGAATTCCGCGCTGGGGACAGGTCCGTTTGTGATCGCCGGAGGAATGCTTGACGATCACAATTATACAAATATCGATTTTTCTGGTACGACAAAAAACGCCATTACGATCAATGGCGATTTCAGCTACGTCGGCAGCTACAACTTGAATCTGGGCTCTGGCGCCGTCTCGCTGGGCAGCGCCGGCGGTGCCAGCCGCACGATCACGGTGGTGCCACAGGCTGGCGCGCTCACCCTCGGTGGACCGATTGCGAACGGCACCGCGGGGAACAGCCTGATCGTGACCGGCTACAGCTCTGGCGGACTCCGGCTTGCCGGCAATAACACCTTCACCGGCGGCGTGACCGTTTCGGGCGGCATCCTGCACATCAATGCGCAAGGCACAAGCACGACGAACTCGGCATTGGGAACCGGACCGCTCGTCATTACTGGAGGATCGACGATAGACAACAGCAGCGCCGCGGCGATCGACCTCACCTCAACCACGAACAATGCCGTGACCATCGATAGTGATTTTGGTTTCATCGGCACTCAAAATTTGACATTGGGTACGGGTCCTACCACGCTGGGCACAGCCGCCGGGACCTACCGCAACATCAGTGTGGACGCCGGCACGCTTGGGCTCGGACCGATCGCCAATGGAACCACGGCCAACAGTCTTGTCATTTACGGGGGAAATCTTGCGCTCGCCGGCGCCGGCACGCTTTCAGGAACGGCCGAGATCGCCACCGGGCGGCTGACGCTGACGGGAAGCATGGCTTCGGTATCGGCGATCACCGTCGATGCCGGATCGGCATTTGATATTCAGGGTGTCGCGGCAAATCCACCTTCGCCCGGACGATTGTCCGACAGCGCGGTCATCACGCTCAGCGGCGGGACGTTGAGCATGGAAGCGCTGGGCGCATTCGACTGCACCGAAGCAATTGGCTCGCTGGTCTTCACGCCGGGCACGTCTAACTCGATCGTGCTCGCGACGAATAGTGCGTCTAAATGCCAGCTTACTGCCGGCGGCGCGCTGCCCACGCTGACGACGGCCAGCGTCTTCGTGTTACGCGAGGCCACGGGCACGGGCACGGCGAATTTATTTTTCAGCGGCCAAAGCACCGACATCGCCGCGCCCATCAGCGGATACACGGTCAACAGCCAGGCGGCGAAATACGATGCCACCAGCGCCACGCCGCAAGGCTTGGCGCCGCAGACTGCGAGCAACGTGCACATCTCGGCGGCCGCGGGCGCTTGGGGCACGGCCACGACGTGGGTCAATGGCGCAGTGCCCGCCGCCGGCGACACGGTCATCATCCGTCACGCCGTCAGTTTGGGCGCGGCTCGCTCGACGGAGGCCGTCATTTTCGATCAGGGCAATGGGTCGCTGACGGGAGCCTTTGCCCTGACGAATTCCAGCGGACAATACACCGTGCTGGTCGGGCCGACGGGGAGCGCCAGTTCAACAATCAGCGCCATCATCGCGAGTACAAGCAGCGTGATCAAGAATGGTCCTGGCACGTTGACGCTTTCCGCCGCCAACACCTATACCGGCGCGACCACAATCAATGAAGGCACGTTAAAAGCAGGCTCGACCACAGCGTTCGGCTCGAATTCAGCGGTGACGCTGGCCAACGCGCCCGACGCATTGCTGGACATTACGGGCTTCAATCTTTCCATCGGCTCGCTCACAGGCGGCGGCGCACTGGGCGGAAACATAACGTTGGGGCTGGCGACTCTCACGATCGGCGGCGACAACACCAGTCCCGCGGCATACGCTGGAATCATCTCCGACAGCGGCACGGGGAGTGGCGGCAGCATCCTCAAAACCGGCACGGGCACTTTGACGCTCACCGGCGCAAACACATACTTTGGAAACACCACGATTAATGCCGGCGTCTTGAGCACAAATCTGCTCGCCAGCAATGGAAATCCCTGTGGTATTGGGAGCGCGCTGGACACGAGCAACCCAACTCTGTTCATCGGCAACGCAACGCTTCAATACACCGGTCCGTCCACGACATGCGATCACCAAGTAGCAGTCACCAATGCCACGGTCGCCACTTTTGACGTCACCGTCGCTTCCACCACGCTTTCCCACACGGGTGGAATAAGTAATCCGACGACCACTGGCGGAGTGACCAAAATCGGGGCCGGCACACTGGAGCTTTTAAATCAGTACAGTGCGTATACTGGCGTTACCAAAATCTCAGCGGGCACGTTAAGCGCCTATGTTTTGGTGAACGGCGGATTGCTGAGCAGTATTGGCGAGTCGAGCAACTTGGCGACGAATTTGATTATGGACGGCGGCACGTTGAGGGTTGAGAGCTACGCCAGTACGGACCGAAGCTTTACCATCACGGCTGGAAAGACCGCAACGTTCGATGCACCCGCCGGGTTATCCATGTTTTTCTCGGGCGCCGCTGCCGCGACAACCGGAAACGTGGTAAAGACTGGACCCGGAACATTGACCTTCGGCGCCGCTCAAAAGTATACCGGAACAACGACCGTCAATGGCGGCACGTTGCAACTCAACGGCAGCGCCGGCGCCATCGCGTCCAGCCCGACGATCACCCTCAACTCCGGCACGACGCTGGACCTCAGCGGCGTGGGTTCCAGCGAGCCGGCCTCGCCCGGCCGCATCGCCGACACCGCGACCGTCACGCTGAACGGAGCCACGCTCAGCATGGAGGCGGGCACCACCGCCAGCCGCCTCGAAACCGTCGGCACGCTCGCGTTCACGCCCGGATCTGCGAACACGATCATTCTCGCCGCCAACGCTGCTTTCAAATGTCAGTTGACCTCCGGCGGCACACTGCCCACGCTCTCGGCCGGAACTACGGTCAGTCTGATTCGCAACGTGGGCACGACAGGCACGGCCAACTTGTTTTACAGCGGGCAGGCCACGAATATTGCCGCGCCGATTACCGGCTACACTGTGAACTACCAATCCGCGAAATACGACGCGACCAGCGCCACGCCGCAGGGGCTGATCCAATCCACAGGCAATATCATTGCGACGGCGGCGGTGGGCAATTGGGGCACCGCCGCGACCTGGGTCGGAAACGCAGTCCCAGCCCCCGGCGACACGGTCGTGATCCGCCATGCCGTCACGTTGGAAGCGGCGCACACGTCTCAGGCGGTCATGTTCGATTATGTGGGCACGGGATCGCTGGTCACGGGTAATCAATTCCCGCTCACAAACACCAGCGGAATTTTCACGCTCATTAATACCACCACGGCACAAGTCGATGTGCCCGTCGCGGGGACAGGATTCATCCTGAACGGTACAAACGGCACGTTGAACTTGACGGATATTGCCACGTACACAGGGACGACAACCATAAACAGTGGCATGGCAGTGCAATTGGGATACGGGGCCGCCGGTGCGGGCGCGCTGGGCAGCGGACCCATCGTAAACAACGGAACGCTTAAATTTAATAATTTCTACACCGAAATCGACAACGATATCAGCGGCAGCGGCGGCCTGTATATGGCCGGTTCAACGCTCACTCTAGGCGGAAACAATACCTTTACCGGCCCAATTTATTTGGAAGGCACACTTCAAATTGGAAACGGAGGGACCACTGGCACATTAGGCAACGGCCCCGTGCATTCCAATTATGTGTATGGCGGCGGCGATACTCTGAATTTCAACAGAAGCGATTCGATCGTAATCCCCAATGCCATTGGCGATGCAAACGGCACGATCATTGTGGAACAGATCAGCAGTGGTACAACTACCTTGACAGGAACCCTGTATCCCAACGTTGAAGCCATCGCCGCCGCTGGCAATTTAAGCATTGCGTCAGGTCCGTCGGTAACGGTAGGTCAGATCGATGCAAGCGGCGGCACGATTACGATTCCCTCTGGCACAACCCTGACTGTATCGTACGCCAGCGCGACCAACGCCGGCAATATCATCGTCCCGGTAGGAGCCACATTGACTAGCACCGGCAGTATAAACGTTTCCGGAAGCGGTACTCTATCTGTCAATGGAACAGCGCAAAGCACCGGCATTGGCGTAAGCGGAAATGGCACACTGATCGCCAACGGAACTGTGCAAAGCGTCACTTTGTCAGGCAGCACCGCGGCGAGTCCCGCCGGCGCGGGTTGTTTGCTGCGCGGAACTGGATCGGCAGGCGCGGTCCTCGCGAACGATTCGACAAATGTAAACGGGGTGGTCTGGCCGGGTCTTGCCAAAACGGTCGGCGCCTTGACCGCAAACGAACAATTAACGGTGGATTCGCTTAACTTCACCTATGGTGGCAAACTTGCTGTGCTCGTCAAAAATTCAGGCGGTTTTTCGCAGAATCTTGTGGTCACGAACAGCGTGACCTTTCCAACATTTGATGCGGCATTCTCGTTCGCCACGGACACCACTCCGGCCGTCCCCACAAGCTACACCGTTCTAACCTGCACGTACGGTTCAATCAACGAATCGTTGTCCACAATCGACGCGCCGCCTGGATTCGCACTGGGCACGCATTACGACATTCGCTACAGCATTTCAGGCGCCTCGCCCAAGTTGCACTCCGTCATTGGACCATACAGCACGCTGGGTGGCGGCTATAACCAAATGGACCTCGTCTTCACCGGCAACTCGGTCACGCCCGTGACCCTCGATTCTTTTGCCGCACAAACGGACGGACTCGGCGCCCGCCTCGACTGGCACTGCGTCTCCGAATTTCAAAACGCCGGCTTCAATCTCTATCGCCGCGCTGTTGACGAGCCGCGATCGCAAGCGAGCGGGTGGACGCGCGTCAACCCCGCGCTCATCCCCGGACGAATCACCAATCCCGACGCGAAACTGTACGAGTTTTATGATTGGACCGAGCCGGGCGTTTATGAGTACAAGCTGGAAAGCGTCAACATTCGAGGTTCGCACGAAACCTACCGCGACATCGCGGGGCCGGTTGTGGTGGATTTCCGCCGCGACGCAAACATGGCTATGGAAAGTCTCGGTGCCGCGACGGCGAGCATTCGTAGGACGGCTTTCCGAGCCGTCGATTCAGCTCAGAAGGGCGGCAAGAATTTCGCCGCACCAACCGTGCGCGTGGTCGGCCGTGATGATGAATTTGTGGTGCAGGCGACCCGCCTGCGCGACGCTGCGTCGAACGAAGCCCAAACGAGCCGCGATGCTACGAGCCGCGACCGCAAGGGAGCGGGAAATCGCTCGCTTGCAAACACGCCGCCCGCGATAAATTCCGCCGCCGCCGCGCGCTGGTTCTCCGCGAAAACGCCAGTCGCGGGATCGAGCTTCACGGCGGCGAAAATTGTGTACAACACTCCCGGCGTGCTGCTGATTCCGCAAGCCATGCTGCCGGCGGGATTCGATATGAATCACGTGGCGATTCAGCGCGATGGCCGCGCGCTGACGGCGCTGGCGAAGACGCCGGCGGGGCTGGTTGTTTTTGGAGAGGGTTACGAGGACGATTACACGGACAAGGACGCGCTCTTTCTGCGCACTATTAGTGGTGCGACAGCGGCGGGCGCGGCGACTCAAGCCAGCGGATTGTTCGCGAGCGCGCTGCCGGTCAACACACAATCGCCGATGACCGCGACCGCTGAATTCCACGACGTGTACTTCGATTTTAATCTGCGGCCGTACAATTACCCGCCGTGGTTTTCGAGCCAGTACCTTACCGATGGCACCGATCAGAGCTTCTCGATCAGCGCGCCGAATGCGACCGGCAGTGCCGGTTCCCAAAATGGCGGCGCGGGATCGCTGATTGTCAACGTGTGGAGCTTGACGCCGGACCATACGCTGCACGTTGCCGTGAATGGCCAGTCAATCGGGCAGGCGCAGTGGAGCGGGGGAGACAAGCTGGTTCAGCTCGCATTCCAAATTCCATCGGGGGTGTTGAACCCGGGCGCAAATCAAATCGACTTGATCACGCCGGCGACGAGCGATGGCGCGGAACAGATTGCATTCCTGCATTCGATGTCGTTGTCCTACAACGAGACGCTCGACGCTTCTCAGCCGCTTACGATCAACAACTTGAGCGTGCAATCGGCACTGTACGAGGTCGGCAATTTGCCCAGCGCAAATGCGTGGGTCGTTGACGCGCGTTTTCCGGATCGCGCGGCGCTGCTTCCGTACGAAATACAAGCTCAAGGCGGCGGCACGTTCAAGCTCCGATTCATCGGCAGCGCGGGAGGAACAGGGCAATTCCTGGTCGTGCCAGCGGGCCAGGAGCATCTTCCGATGTCCATTACGAAGCGCGCGATCGTGCCGCTGAAAGCAGCGCCTTATCTTGCGGTTGGGCCGAACCAGTTTGCTTCCGGCGTGCAACCGCTGCTGGCGCAGCGTTCGAAAGAAGGGTTGCGCGCCGCGTTCGTCGATCAGGAGCAGATTTTCGATTACTACAACTACGGGCGCTACGGGCCGGCGGGCATTCAAAATGCTGTTCGCTCCGTGCGTCCGCAGTTCCTGTTGCTTGTGGGCCGCACCACCTACGACTACCGCAACTACTCCGGCTTGAACGTCGATCCGCTCTGTCCAGCGTTCCTCGTCTCCACGACATTCTGGGCGCAGGCGACGAGCGATTCGCTGTTCGGCGACTTGGGCCGCGGCTACCCGGAAGTCGCGGTCGGACGCTTGCCGGTCAATGACGCCGCCGAACTGCGCGGAGCGATCAGCCATACTCTCGCCTACCCCGGCTTGACGTCGTCCATCCGCGTTCAAGCCACAGCGGACCTGCCCGATCCGGCGGCCAGCGATTTTGCCGCCGAAGCCGATTCCATCGCGCAGGCCAATCCCGAATTGGCCTGGCAACGGAATTACTACGGGCAGACGGTGCAAACGCTTCCTGATGTCTCCCGCGCGATGACGGAAGCCGCAAACGGGAGCGCCGATGTGCTGCTTTATGTGGGGCACGGCAACGCCGCTCATCTCGGCCAGGCCGGCGAAACGATTTTGGATTCCGCGGCGGTTCAGCAGTGGACGGGCAACGTCGTCTTTCTGCAAGCCACGTGCACCGGCAACTGGATGGCGAAGGATCTGCCGGGCTATCAGAGTCTCGCCATGCAGGCGCTCTCGCAGCCGCAAGGCGGAATCAGCGCGAGCATCGGTACTTCGACTTATCTTAACTCGCAAAGCGCAACGGAGTTTATGAGCCAATTGCTCGCCAACACGGGATCGTCTCAGCGCTGGGGAAGCGCCTTGCTGAAGGCGCAGCAATGGGCAAGTCAACAGGCCGCGCAGTCGAGTTTTTATTCCGACCTGTTGGGGACCGAACAGATTTTTGGCGATCCGGCGTTGCCGATTTTTTCCACGACGCCGTCAAAAGTAAACGCACAGTCCCAGCCACCAAGGGGAAATTTCTAAAGCCCGCGGCCTATCAGCCCTAGCAGCCCTATTCGGCCGATCTAGCCCTTCCTCGCCGCAATTCCCCTCCTTGAATCAAAAACGAAAATCAAATAAAAATAGTTGAAGACTGTGTAATGAATCTGTCACAAATCATCGGCCGATTGTGGAATAGGCCGGCCTCCTCCGGCAACTATTGATCAATTACGCGCTTTTTGCCTTTTTCGCCACACAACAGGAATGGATCGCATCATGAAAACGTTCATGTTTCGACACGGACCCGTGCCGGCTTTTGTCTGCACATTAGCGATGTCTCTGCTTGCGTCGAATGCGCGCGCCGCGACGCTGACTTGGACGGGACAAGGCGGCGACAACAACACCGGCACCGCCGCGAATTGGTCGCCGGCGCAAGTGCCCGCCGCCAACGACATCCTGATCTTCGATGGCATTTTGCGCCTCGCTCCCGCCAATAATCTAAACGCCGCGACGGCGTTCAATGGGATTACGTTCCCCTCGTCGGCCAATCCGTTTACGCTGTCAGGAAATTCGATCACGCTGGCTGGAGACATCTCCGATCAGTCGCGAAACACTCAAACCATCAGCGCGGCACTTGTGCTGGGCGCCATTCGCAACTGCGATGTGGCGGCCGCTGGGCAATTCACGATTTCAAGCGTGATTTCAGGCACGGGCGGGCTAACCAAGACCGGGCTGGGGGCGATGAGTCTCACTGGGACGGCAAACACCTATACCGGCAGTTCGACGATTACTGGCGGCATCCTCGCGATTGCCGCGGATTTGAGTTTGGGGGCGGCACCGGCGGCGGCGACACCCGGTGCGCTGGTTATCAACGGAGGCACTTTTCGAGACGGCACAACGTTCACGCTGAGTCCCACTCGCGGTATCGCACTCGGACCGCCGACAGGATCGGGGTTCGGGCAGATCGACATGAACGCCAACACGCTGACCTATGGCGGCATCATTGCCAACAACGCTGCAGGCACTGGAGCGCTGATTAAAACCGGCCAGGGCACGCTGCTGCTGTTTGGAGCGAGCACCTACACGGGCGGAACGACGATCACGCAGGGAATTCTGACTGAAAGTTTCACGACCGCCGGCGCCGCTGCGTCACAAATTCTGCCCAACGGCACGGCGCTGACATTGGGAGGTTCTCCCCAATCGACGACCGTTGGCACTGCCGCATTTGTGATCCCGACTCTTTCCATTGTGGGCAGTGCGGCAGCGGCGAATACTCAGACGTTCGGCGGTGTGGCATTGCCGCTGGGCTCGGCGGCCATCAATGTGACTGGCGGAGCGGCTGCAACGCCGGTCACAGTGAACTTGGGCGCGATCACGCGCCCCGGCGCGTCGGCATTGAACTTGACGTTGCCCGCGGCTGGATCAGGTTCCGTGACGACGAGCAACACCAACGTGAACGGCATCCTGGGAGGATGGTCCACGATTGGAAATAATTGGGCCGCGGTCAACGCGGGAGCAATCGGTTCCTATGGAACGGCGCCGTTTGGATTGTATACCGATTTGACCGCGGCAACGGTCACGATCAACAGCGATCCCACGTCCAATGTTCGCTTGGGCGCCGCGACCACAGCGGCGAGCCTGACTGCCGCGGGGACCACCGAAATCAATACATTGCAGTTGCTCAATACGGCAGCCGTCACCTTGACTGTCGGCAGCGGCAATATCTTGCGCTTGGGCGCCAATGGCGCGATTTGGCGAACGGATGTCACCACTGTAACCGGACTGACCATCGGCACGGCTAATGTTGGAACCCTCACCGCCGGCGGTGCGCCTAACACGCCCGGGGAAATTGTGTTGTACGCCAATTCCTCCGGCACTACTGGCGACGGCATCGCCATGACCATCAATTCCAATATCGCCGATAACGGCACAGGAGCCGTCAAACTGATCAAGGCTGGGAATAACCGTGTCGTGATGCCCGTGGCGAACACGTACAGCGGCGGCACTTTCGTGAATTCCGGTGAACTCAATCTGACCAACGTCTCTGCCCTTGGAACAGGGGCCGTCACCATTATGCCCGCGTCACAGATCATTCCCAATGCCGCGGGAACATTTGCCAACAACGTCGTCGTATCCGGCATTGGAACGTCATCCAGCGCGTCGTTCGGCGCCATACGCTTCAACGTCAATGGAATCACGTGGGGCGGCGCAGGCAAGACCATCACTTTGGCAGGAGATTCGCGCGTCGGCACTAACACCGCCAGCGCTACCTTTACACTTGCCAGTCAGATCACCGGCGGATTCAACCTGGAGTTTGCGTCGGCCGCCGCTTCGCCGGGTTCTACTTTTATACTTTCAAATACGGCCAACGATTTTGGCGGAAACCTCGCCATTAATGGCCTTGCCGGTTCTATTTCAAACTCTGGTCTTACTCTCAAACTCGGTGCCAGCGAGGTCATTCCCAATGGCGCCGGAAAGGGGAACCTGATCATTACGGGCGGAACGACCACCACGACGCCGCAGGTCTTCGATCTCAATGGATTCAACGAAACCATCAACGGCTTGGTTTCCGCCGGCACTGCGGCTCAAGCCGCCGTGATCAACAACGGCGCGACCGCGGCCACGTTGACCGTGGGCGACAACAATCAAACCGCCACATTTGCCGGCGTCGTCAAAGCCGGCACCGGCGTGTTGAACATCGCCAAGATCGGCACGGGAACGCAAGTCTTTTCCGGCGCCAACACATACACGGGAACGACCACCGTCTCCGCGGGAAGGCTCAGCATTTCAGCCGATAGCGGTCTCGGCGCCGCGCCCGCTTCGGCCACGCCTGGCAGCATCGTGCTCAACGCCGGGGCCTTGGGCGCGTCCGCGACCTTTACGCTCAATTCCAACCGCGGCATCGCGCTCGGACCGACGACCGGAACCGGCAGCGGCACAATCAACGTCGATCCCGGATTCACAGTCACTTATCCCGGCACCATCGCCAACAATGGCGGCACGGGCAGCCTGATCAAAGCCGGCGGCGGTAAACTGAATCTCGACGGCCCGGCCACGTACACCGGCACGACCACTATTAATGGAGGCACGCTGCAAGCCGGCACCACGCTGAGCGCGCCCGTCACGGTCAACGCGGGTGGCGCGTTGGGGCCGGGAACGTCCACGACGCCCGGAACGCTGACCCTTTCCGATCCCACCACCGCGCTGACCATGACCGGCGCCGCGCAGTTGAATTTCCGGCTCAACGCCGCGCCCAGTCTGACGCCAGTCGCGGGCAACGATTTCATCAGCATTCCCAATGGCGGCGCGACTCTGAGCGGCACGGTTTCAGTCAGCGGTTCGCTGCCCATCGGCGCGGCCAGCGGCACCTACCGCCTGATCAGCGCGCCCAATGGCACCATCACCGGCACACTGACGGCATCTCTTCCGCCGGGACTATCGGGCCTCGTGACGGTTTCCGCACACACCGTGGACATCACCATTAACGTCTTGAACGGCTCAAAATTCTGGAGCGGCCTTGGCGCGGATACCAAATGGACGACAGGCGCAAATTGGGTCGGCGGCCTCGCGCCAACGGCCAACAACAACATCGATCTGACCTTCCCCGCTGGCGTAGCGCAACAAACAGCCAACAATGATTTCCCAGCCGGCTCGACGTTCAAGACGATCACGGTGACTGGCGCCGGCTACACGATTCAAGGCGCCGCGCTTTCGCTGACCGGCAGCGGCACGGTGCTCACCATTACGGCTACCGGCGGTTCGATGACGATCAACGCGCCGCTGACAGCCTCGGGCGGGATTCAACTCAACGACGGCACGCTGGTCTTCGGCGCGGATTCGACCTTCACCGGCGGCATCGTGCTGGGCGATTCGCCCGGAACGACCACGGCGCTCACCAACATGGACATGACGAACGCCAACGTGACCGTGGGTGGTTTTGTGGCTCAGCAGAACAATGTGACGGCCAACACCATTACCATTGGAATTGGCAAGACTTTTACCGTCACAGGCAACATGACCATCGGGTTTCAAAGCGCGGCAACGAACGGTCCTCCAACCAACACGACGTTTACGGGCGGAGGCAATCTTGCGGTAATCAGCACTGGCGCCACCATTCAAATCGGCGGAAGCGTAACGAATAACACCGACAACACGGCTACACTCGATCTGTCGGGGCTGGGTCAATTCACGGCCAACCTTGGTTCAAGCGGGCTCGTGCGAATCGGAGACGCGAATCCGGGCGGCAATACACCCACCAACGGCGCGTCCACAATGAAACTTCCGCCCGCCAGCGTGATCACCGCCGGCACGCTGGAAGTCGGTACAAAGGCCGGGCAAAACGTCACCTTCACGCTTACGCTGGGCACGGCCAGCACGACGCTGAATTGCGATACGATCTCGATCGGTTCGGATACCTCCAGTTCCGCCGGGCGTTGCAGCGGAGTAATCAACTTCGCGTCCACCACGGGAACGTTAACGATCAACGGATCGAACGGAACGTCCGGCTGCGCGCTGAACGTGCTCAATTCCAGCGCAGCTACAACCAGCAGCGTAAGTGCAGCGATGGATTTGACAGGCCATACCTCGACGCTCAATCTCAGCAGCCTGGCAGTTGGACAGAGCGCGAACGGCAACGGCAGTACAACGGCCGGCGCGCGCACCGGAACGTTCGGGTTCAACCAGGGCACGCTGACAACGGCCAGCCTCGTCGCCGGAAACAAAGGCGGCAACACTTCCAACTTTTCGCCTGTGACCGGCACCGTGAACATCAGCGGCGGCACCGTGATCATCGGCAGCATTCAAATGGGTTCGTACACAGCGAGCAGTACGGCCAGCAACCTCACCGGAACGGGCGGAGCACTCGGCACAATTAACATCACCGCTGGAACGGTGAACATCACCAACGGTGTTGCGCTTGGCCAATACAACACCGCGCAAGCCGGATTCTCAGGCGACGGCAACGGCACGATCAACATCAGCGGCACTCCGACGGTGACAATCGCCGGCAACGTGACGCTCGCGTCGTATCAAAGCACCGGCGTTGGCCACGGCGTTGGCGCGATCAACATCACCGGCGCAACGGTGACGATCAATGGCACCGTGAGCAAAGTGACCAGCAGCGTGTCGGCGCTCGCGACGTTCTCCCTCAACGGCGGCAGCGTGGACATGGTTGGGCACGCGCTGGGCAGCGCGATTCCCATAGACACGTTGACGCTGCAAGCCGGAACGCTCAAGAACGCCTCGCAAGTCAACGGCGGCGCGGGCTTCGCAAAGACCGGCGTGGGCGTGCTGCTGGTGGATGGCACAAATGGCTATTCCGGCATCTTCACCATCAGCGCCGGCACCGTGCGCGCCGTCTCCATAAATTCATTTTCACCAAACTCGGTCTACGCGCTGGCCAATACGGCTGGCGCCGTGCTGGACCTCAATAGCTTGAACCAAGTGGCGGGATTGATCGCTGGAGGCGGCATCAGTGGCGGTGCGGTAACGTTGGGAGCCGGCACGCTTACGGTAGATTCGGATAATGTGAGCGCCAGTTTTGGCGGGCAGATGAGCGGCACCGGCGGGCTGACCAAGACCGGCAGCGGAGTGCTCACGATCACATCGGCGCAAGCGTACACCGGTGCAACCATGGTCAGCGGCGGCATTCTGCGCCTGAATGGATCAACGGGAACGATTGACACGAGTTCCGGACTCACCATCAATGGCGGCGGCATTTTCGACATCGACAACACGATTGGAACCGAGCCAACCTCGCGCATCGGCAACGCAGTGACGGTGACGATGGCGGGCGGCACGTTGAGCATGTCCGCGGGCGGCAACAACCGCACTGAAACCGTCGGCACGCTGGCCTTCGCGGCGGGCACATCGAACACGATTGTGCTGAACGCCAACGGCTCTTCTAACGCTCAATTCACATCCGGCGGGACGCTGCCGGCGCTGGGCACGGCGAGTTTGAACATGGTCCGCATGAATGCCGTCGCCGGCGGCACCGGAACGGGGAATTTATTTTATAGTGGGCAGACTACGGACGTCGCCGCGCCGATTGCAGGTGTAAGCGTCAACGGCCAGACGGCCAAATACGACGCAACCAGCGGCACGCCGCAGGGCCTGGTTCAAAGCACCGGCGCGGTGCGCTACTCCGTGAACACCAACAGCGGCGGCAGTTGGGGCGACCCCACAAACTGGGACGGTCTCACCACCGTGCCCGCTGCCAGCGATCTGGTCGTGGTGCGCCACGCGCTGGTGCTCGATCAGGACCGCAGCGCAGCGCAAATCGTCTTCGACGCCTTTTCCGCTTCTATCGACGGCAATTTCTCACTCAACTGCGGCAACTTCCTCGTCACGGGCTTCCATGCCACGATCAGTTCCGTGATTGGCGGGAATGCCAGCGGAGCGGTATTTAAGGACGGCGCCGGCACCTTGATTCTCGCGGCGAACAATGCTTACACGGGCAGCACGACCATCGACGCCGGAGTGCTGGTCATCGGAGCCGACAGCGCCACGGGAACATTGGGCGCGGGCAATGTCTTAAATAATGGCATTCTCGCGTTCGAACGCTCTGACGTTGTGAACGTGAATTCAGCCATCAGCGGGACAGGTTCCGTGCAGCAGAGTGGCTCTGGAACGTTGACCCTGTTCGGCACCAACAGCTATACCGGCAAAACCGTCGTCAGCAACGGCACGCTCAATTTCGCGTCGATCACGGACGCCGGCACGCCCGGGCCGTTGGGTTCGGGCGCGAGCATCGATCTGGGCGCGGCCACGCTGCAATATTCCGGCAATGGCGACAGTTCCAACCGCGCAATCAACCTCGTTGGCGCCGGAACGATCAACGCGGTTGGCAACGCAACGCTGGCCTTGAGCGGCGGAATTGCCGGCACGGGTTTCCCGCTGGTTTTAACGGGCACATCCGACGCCGCGGAGAACGGCGCGGTCACCGGCGCCACGACGCTGACGAAATTGGGGAACGACACCTGGACGCTGGGCGGCGTGAACACGATTTCAGGCGCCGTGACCATCGAATCCGGAACTCTAGCCCTTAACGCGAATCAGATTGTGAACGGGAGTGTCACGTTCGGATTGGTCGCCGGTTCGACGAATTCAAGCACGCTGAGCATAGGCGGAAACGTGACCTTCAACGGTGCGCTGACGGTGCAGACCAACGCGGCCAACGGCAACACGATCAGCGTCGTGCCGGGAAAGACGCTCACCATCGGCGGAAACGTGCTCGTTGGCCCGCCAAGCGTGGCGGCGACGACGAAACTGATTGCAACCGGCGGCGGGACGATGGCGATCAACAATTCCGCCGCGAACGGCCTGCTGCTCGTCGGCGTGAACGCGGCCGGAAATACCGTGAACACGAGTACGTTCGATGCGTCTGGCCTGGACACGCTGATCGTTTCGCTCAATACCGGATCGGGAGTTGTGCGCGTCAACAGCGTGCAAGCCACGAACAACAACAGCGTCTCCACGCTGCTCCTGCCCACGACTGGCACCGGCACGAGCACCATCACAGCCTCGGCACTCAACGTCGGCGACAATTCATCGAGCAATGGCACAGTCATCAACACAGTGCTTCTGGGCAGCGGCGTGAATACCTTGAACATTGGAACGATAAACATCGCGACGGGCTCGCGCGATTCAGGGTCGATTACATTTGCCAGCGGCGCCGGCAGCGTTGTGATCCGCAATGCCGCCGGTTCCGGGCGCGCGGCATTTAACATGAGCACCGGCAACCAAAATACCGGAGTGGCCACGCTCAATCCCGTGTTCGACGTCAGCGGCCATAGTGCTGATCTGCTGCTTGGAGCGGTAAGCATCGGCACGCAGAGCCGCGGCAATGCCATCACCACGACTTTTTCGTTCGATGCCAATAAAATGGACATGACCAGCTTGACGCTTGGCACGCGCGCGGCGGATGAAACGAACGGGGCGGGGCTGGCGCGAACGACCAACGCGACGCTCAATATTGGCGGAGGCACGGTCACCATCGGCAGCGGAATTCTCAATCTGGGCAGTGCCGCGGGAACCTATACTTCGAATGCGACCGATCCCAATCCGATCATTAATGCGGCGATTAATATCAGCGGCGGCACGGTGAACATCGGCGCGACCGGCGGCACGTCCATTACGATGGCTACCGACAGCGCCACAGGCGGCACGGGCGCGGCCGCACAATGCAATGGCGTTTTGAACATCACTGGCGGAACGGTCACAGTCGCCGGCAATATTTTGAGAGGCGGCGGCACTTCGCCGACCAGCGCGACGATCACGCTTAACGGCGGCACGCTTGACATGAGCGGGTTCAGCATCGGCAGCGCAACGCTGAGCGTCGATACGATCAACTTCCAATCCGGCACGCTCAAGAACGAGCTGCAAGTCAACAACGGCGGCGGCTTCGCCAAAAGCACGGCAGGGACGCTTACACTTGCCGGCGTCAACAGCTACACCGGGACGTTTACGGTCAACGGCGGCACGCTCACTGTGGCAAACACGAACGCGCTTTCCGCGGGCGCTTCGTACAATCTGGCGAATGCCGCCGGCGTCGTATTGGATTTGAACAGCCTCAATCAGGCGGCTGGATCGATCGCCGGCGGCGGCGCGACGGGCGGAAATATTCTGCTTGAGACCGCCACGCTCACCATCGGCGGCGACAACACGAACACCAACTTCGGCGGCGTGATCAGCGGCTCCGGTGCACTGATCAAAATCGGCGCGGGCACGCAGGCGCTTTCCGGTGTGAACCTGTACGACGGACTGACCACGGTCAACGGCGGCGTGTTGCAGGCGGCGAGCAATTCAGCGCTGGGCAGCAGTGTCGCCGGCACGGTCGTCGCCAGCGGCGGCACGCTTGAAGTTGTCTCCGGGGCGGACATCAGTTCAGAGACCTTGAGCGTGAGCGGCACCGGCAGCACAGGAACAAACGGCGCGCTGCATGCCGCCAGCGGCACGCTGGCTACTTCGAGCCCGATCACGTTGAATGCGAACACCTTGATCCGCGCCGAAGCTGGAGCGGCTTTCAATCTGAGCGGCGCCATTTCGTTGGGTGCGAATTTGCTCGCCGTTTCCGCGGACGCGTCCGTCTCAGGCGCGCCGAGCGCCATCAGCGGCGTGCTTAGCGGCACCGGCGGGTCGCTCGACAAAACCGGCACCGGCGCGCTGATTCTTAACGCGCCAACGCCCAATCTCTACACAGGCACGACGGCTGTGGACGGCGGCGAATTGATCGTTAGCGCCACGCACACGACCGGCGGCGCGTACACGATCTCCGGAGCCGGAGTGCTGCGCGGGACGGTGCCGATTGCCTCGCCAGTTTCGGCGCCGACCAGCGGCGGATTCGTCGCGCCCGGCGACGACAACACGCCGGCGAACCTGTTGCTCAACGCGAGCGGCACGGCGCTCTCGTTGAACGCGAGCGGCGGTTTGAATTTCAGGTTGAACACCGCGCCAACGCTCACGCCACAGGCCGGTAACGATTTTATCACTGTGCCAAACGGGACCGTGAGCGTCGCCGGCGTGGTGAACATCAGCGGCGGTTTGAACATTGGCGCGGCGTCTGGGACGTACCGCGTGTTGAGCGCGCCGAATGGCGTGAGCGGTTCGATGACCCTCGGCTCGACGCCGCCCGGCATCACCGGCAGTGTGACCGTCAATCCCACGTCGATAGACGTCAATGTGACAGTGGGGGACTCGCCCAAGACATGGTCCGGCCAGAGCGCTGTGAACAGCAATTGGACGACTGGCGCCAATTGGAGCGGCGGAATTGCGCCGAATCCGGCGCTGACGCCCGATCTGGTTTTTCCGGCGAATGCGGCACAGTTGACAAACACGAACGATTTCCCAGCGGCTACGACGTTGAATTCCATCACCATTACTGGAAACGGATACAGCCTCGGCGGCGCCGGAGTCAATTTGAGTTCGACCGGCACGTCGCTGAGCGTCACGACCACTTTGGGCAACACAGCAATTATGCCCGTCACCGCCGCCGGCGCGATGCTGGTTTCGACGCCCGGTGGAAGTTTGGCGTTGAATGGCAACAACATCATCGCCGGCACGCTGACGCTGGGCGCGTCCGCCGGCACGACGAACACGGCTTCGCTGGATTTGAGCAACGCGAATCTGACTGTCGGCGGCGCGCTGACCGCGCAGTACAACTCCGCGACAGGCGGCACGATCACCATCGGCACGGGCAACACGTTCACCGTCAATAACTCCGTTACCGTTGGATTCCCCGCGACCGCGTTCGATCAGCCCACCGTGTTGACGATTTCCGGCGGCGGCTCGTTCGTGATCAATAGCCCCGCGGGCACGCTGCAATTGGGCGGCAGCGCTGTCTCCAGCGGAACAATCTCGAACAAGCCCACGCTGGACATGAGCGGCCTGGCCACGTTTACCGCGACCGTCGGCACCGTGCGCATCGGCGATGCCAACGACGGCGCCGGAATCGGGCAGGCCAGCGGCCTGGGCACGCTGCTGCTTGCGGGGACGAGCACCATTACCGCGACAAACCTCAACGTTGGCGATAACGGTTACGCGGTCGTGCACGCGCTGAAATTGGGCAGCGTCTCGAATGTGCTGAACGTGACCAATTTCAATCTGGGCACAGGCAATCGCGCGGGCGGGTCGGTTACTTTCAATTCGCCTACAGGCACACTGACGGTCCGCGATGCGACGGGCGCTGGACGCGCGGCATTGAACATCGCCACGGGCGGCACAGCCACCGGCGTCGGCACGCCGACAGACGTCTTCGACACAACCGGCCACAGCGCCGATCTGCTGCTGAGCATGCTGGCGATCTCCGATCAGGCGCGCCACGCCAACCGCACCTCCAATTTCAAATTCGACACCGGAACGCTCGACGCCAACGGCTTCCTGCTCGGAAAGCGCTCGACGACCACCGCAGGAACCAACACCGTTACAACGAACGTTACGATCAGCGGCGGCACGGTGACCGTCGGCACGGGCGGCATCACGCTTTTGAATCAGTCTTCGACGATTACGACCGCGACGGATTTGTCTTCGCTGATCCTCACCGGCGGAACGCTGACGGTCAACAACGACATCACCGTGCAAGTGACGCCGACGATTTCCTCCACCGCCACGCTGACGCTCAACGGCGGCACGCTGGACATGAAAGGCCACGCCATAGGCGGAGCCACGCCCGTGGACGTTTTGAATTTCCAATCCGGCACATTGAAGAACGTCGCTGAAATCAACAACGGCGCGGCGTGGACGAAGACCACCGCCGCGGGCGTTCTGGTTCTCGACGGCGTGAGTACCTTTACCGGCGGCGTGACGGTGAGCGCCGGCATTCTGCAAATCGCGGCGAGCACTGCCTTCGGCGCGGCGACGGGCGCGGTTTCGGTCACGTCCGGCGCGCAAGTTGAATTGCTTAACAACGTCACCGTGCCTGGCAAAACCGTGACGATCAACGGCAACGGCATCGGTGCCGCGCTCGGGACGTCGCTGCCCAACCGCGGCGCGGTGCAGGCGGGCTTGTCTTCAACCGCGGGCTGGACAGGGCCCGTGATCATCGGCACCAATCAAGCGCGGCTTGGCGCGCAGGCCAATGGAGTCTTCACAGTTTCAGGCGTGGTCGATGACGGCGTGAA
>DATGGK010000246.1:0-23113 GCA_035308565.1 Planctomycetota bacterium
CGGTACATCGTCACGCGCTGCTCTTCGCTCATTGTCAGTTCGGTCTCTTGCGAACTGGGCAGCGGCGGCGGAGCCACCGCCGGTTTTTCAGTGGCCAAAAAGCGCAGCGTTAGCACCGCCGAGCCATCCTGCGTCACGAGATTCCCGTTGTCGAGCTTGATGGTAAGACTTCCGTCCGAGTAGGAGACCAACTGGCCGCGCGTGCTGTCGCCGTTGTGCAGCGTCACGTCCACCTGCGGCCCGTACGTCTCGGCGCGGGCCGCTGCAAGCGTGGCGCAAACAAATGCGGCTATGCAAAATCGAATGTGGCGCATCGTCCCCAGTGTATCCGCGGCCAAAAAGGGCGACAGGAGTGTCGCCCCTCCAAAGGGCGACAAGAGTGTCGCCTCTCCTACTTTGGCGTCTCTTGAATAGACGCCCTACGCCCGTTATTTCTTGCATCTCTTTCTGATTACACCATCGAGAAGTTCCAGTCCCGTCGCCGCTTCCTCGCGCGTGATGCACAGTGGCGGGCAGAAGCGGATGGTTGCTTCGCCGCAGCCCAGCAGGAGCAGCCCCGCGTAATAGGCGTCGTCGATAATTTTTTCACGCAGCGCCTTGGCCGGCCGCTGCGATTTTTTATCCGCGATGATGTCCATGCCCAGCATCAGGCCCAATCCGCGCACGTCGCCGATGTGATTCGGGTGTTCCTCGCGCATTTTCCACAGCCGCGCACGCATGAATTCGCCGACCTCCTTCGCGTTCTGCATGTACTCGCGCTCGATCAAACCGATGCTCGCCAACGCCGCGCGGCAGCTCACCGGATTGCCGCCGAAGGTCGAGCCGTGAGCTCCCTGCTTCCAATTCATCACGGATTCTTTCGCGACCATCGCGCCCAGCGGCAGGCCGCTGGCGATGCCTTTAGCGAGGCAGAGAATATCCGGCTCGACGCCGTAATGTTCTATGCAAAACATCTTTCCCGTGCGGCCGAAGCCGCTTTGCACTTCGTCGCAGACCAGCAGGATGCCGTGCTCGTCGCAGAGCTTGCGAAGTTCCGGAAAGAATTTCATCGGCGGCACGATGTAGCCGCCTTCGCCTTGCAGCGGTTCGGCGAAAATTGCGGCGACTTCGTCCGGCGGCACGGTGCGTTTGAAAAGCTGCTCGCGAATGTACGACACGTCGCCGTACGGTACGTGTTCAACTTCCGGAACCAGCGGCGCGAAATGCGCGCGCTGCGTGATGCGCGAGCCGGTCAGCGACAGCGCGCCGAAGGTGCGGCCATGAAATGCGCCCAGAAACGCGATCACGCGCTGGCGCCCCGTGTGGTAGCGCGCGAGCTTGAACGCCGCTTCGATCGATTCCGCACCGGAATTCGTGAAGAACACGCGCGTCGGCGATTTTCCGGGCCAAAGTTTGCATAGCCGCGATGCCAAGTCCGCTTGCGGCTGGTTGTAATAATCGCTGCCGCACATGTGAAGCAGTTTGCCGGCCTGATCGCGAATCGCCGCGACGACTTCGGGATGGCAGTGCCCGCAGGCGTTGACGGCAATCCCGGCGGTGAAATCGAGGAAACGATTTCCGTCGAGGTCTTCGACCGTGCACATGGACGCGCTTTTGACGCAGAGCGGAATGTAGCGCGTGTAGCTCGGCGAGGTGAAGCGGCGATCGAAAGCGATCGCCTTCTTCGCCAGCGGGCCGGGGAGGGCAGTGTGAATATAGGGAACGGTTGAATTCTTGGCGCGCGGCACGAAACATTCTCCGGAGTCTCGATTCCTTTTAACATAAACGGAGCGCGTTCACAAAGCACTGCAAAGTTGCGCCGCGGAATCCTGCGCGAAGCGCGCCGCCGTTCCCCTCTCCCTCCTTGAGAGGGCCGACGCATGTACTCATGCGCGGGGTGAGGGAAATTCGGCGCCGTCAAGATCCGAAAAACTTCCCCCTCACCCCGCGAGCGAGTACGCTCGTCGGCCCTCTCCCCGTGGGAGAGGGGAACACAGCATGTCAGCACTCAAATTCCCCTTGACGTTCCCGTTTCCGCGCATCTACTTGCATCTCGGCGATTCATTTCTTCGGAGGGGGAAACAGCGCATGGCGGGGATCTTCAAGTCGTATGACATTCGCGGAACAGTGCCCAACGAATTGACCACCGGCGATGCCTATCGCATTGGCAAAGCGGCGGTCGGATTTTTCAAAGCGAAGACGCTGGGCGTCGGGCGCGACGCGCGGATTCAATCGCCGGACATGTCCGCCGCGCTCATCGCCGGGATCAACGCCGCGGGGGCGGATTGCATCGACTTGGGCATGAATCCCACGCCGATGACGTATTACGCGACGGGCGTGCTGGGCAAGCAGCTTGAGGGCGCGATTCAAGTCACGGCGTCGCACAATCCGTCGCAATACAACGGCTTCAAATTCACGCGCAGCGGCGCGCTGCCGATGAGCTACGATACGGGTCTGAACGAAGTCGAAGCGCTGTACAAGCAGGACAAGCCGGGCATCGGCAAATCGCGCGGAAAGACGAGCGTGAAGAATATGCGGCCCGGCTACATCAAGCATTGCCGCAATTTCGCGAACCTCGCCCGCCCGCTCAAAATCGCGATCGACACCGGCAATGGCGTGATGGGCGATATTCTGCCGGACATTTTGAAAAGTCTGCCGCTGAAAGTTGTGCCGCTGTTCTTCAAGCCGGATGGCCGTTTTCCGAATCACGAAGCCAATCCGCTGAAGGCGGAGAATCTCGTCGATCTGCAGAAAGCCGTCGTGGAAAAAAAGTGCGACATCGGCGTGGCGTTCGACGGCGACGGTGACCGCGTTGCGTTCGTGGATGAAAACGGCGTCGCGGTTCCCGGCGATCTGGCCGGCGCGCTGATGGCGCAAGTGCTGCTGGCGAAGAATCCCGGCGCGAAAGTGTTTTACGACGTTCGCGCGACGAAAGCGCTGCCCGAAGCCATTGCCGTAGCGGGCGGCGTGCCGCTGGAAACGCGCGTGGGCCACAGCTACATCAAAGCCGGCATGCGCAAAGACAAAGCAGTGATGGCCGCGGAACTCAGCGGCCACTATTATTTCCGCGATTTTTTCTACAGCGACTCAGGCGAGACTGCGTTCTTTCTTGTGCTCAGTTTACTCAGCCAAGGCACGAAGAAAGCCAGCGAATTGGTCACGCCGCTGCAGCGTTATTTCCACACCAGCGAAATTAATTTCGAAGTCCACGACGCTGGAAAAGTCCTCGCCGCCGCCGAGGCAAAATACGGCCCTGGCGCGAAGAAAGTCAGCAAAGTGGACGGCATCAGCATCGACATGGGTTCGTGGTGGTTCAACCTCCGCATGAGCAACACCGAACCGGTCGTGCGCTTGAATCTGGAGAGCCTCAAGTCAAAGGAAGAGATGGAGGAAAAGAAGGCGGAGGTGTCGAAGCTGATTGCGGGGTAACCGAACGGATTATTTGTCATTTGTCACTTGGCATTTGTCATTTGTCATTGCCATGCAAGCGGCGCGGCAATTAAATGAAAAATCACAAATGACAACTGCCAAATGACAAATGATTAGTACAAAATCGTAAACCCTCCATCCGCCCGCGCGAACGCCGTCAAAATGCTCCATTTTGGCACGCCCACCGTCGAGCCTTTTTGCAGCGTGGGTTTATTGCTCTTGTCGTAAAGCTGCCAACTCAAACTTCCGCCGCGGTCCCAGCCCATGCCTTCGGTCCAGACCAGCAGCGTTTCGCCCGCGGCGTTTTCCGCTATGGCGGGATGCTTGCGCCCGCGGCCCGCGCCGGGCGCGGGAATGGCGGCGGACGGCATCAGGTAGCTGTTGATCTTGTTGAAAAAGACCTGCCCGTTGTTTTCCCATGCGCTCAAGACGCCTTCGCCGGCTTCGTAAAACGATTCGGAGCTCATCGGGCATTGCGTGGTGTTTAGCGCATCGAGTTTCAGCGTATTGAAACTTGCGCCGCCTTTCGACGCGAGCAGCACCATGCCGCGTTCGGTCTTGTCAGTGGCGGCGCGGCAAATCGCGAAGACATTTCCGCGCGAATCGGCGAACGAATTCATGCCGCAGCATCCGCACGCGCCAAGATTCTCTTTGAACGCGGGAATTTCCGGCGAGAAAGTTTTGCCGTCGTCGTCGGACCGAGTGACATAGACGCGCCGGTTCTCCTCACCGCGTTCCGCGCCCATCGCGTGCCAGAACACATACACGTGCCCGGCCAAATCCGCCGCGACCGAACCGCCGCCGTCCAGCCCGTAGTATTTCGTGATCAAATTGCGCTGCTCTTCGAAGGCCGTGCCGGCATCGTTGAGCCGCGCGTAAAGCATCGGCGATTCCTTGCCCGGCCCGCGCGGCGTCGCGGCGCTGGACCCATTCCACGCGACATGCACGCGGTTGTTGCGCCCCAATGCCAGATGCGCGCCGCGGATGTTGCCCGTCGCAATGGCGCTTTTGGGCACGCTGTTGACGCGCAGCGGGGCGGAGAACGTTGCGCCGCCGTCGGTGGACTTGGCATAAAAGATATCCCCGTTGCCGGGGTCGCCTTTGTAATAGATGAGATGAACGGCGCCTTTCACGTCCACGGCCGCTTGCGGCTGAATGCCGCCGTCGGGGACGCGGCGGGGGGTGATTTCGGTAGCGAAGAGGGGAAGTGCAAAAAGAAAGACGAGCGAAATGAATATCTTCATGAAGCATGCTCCGCGAAGCCAGGTAGGGAGCAATACACCGCCTTCCGAGATGCGCGGCTCAGATAGAAAAAATCTGATCCAATGCCATGCTCCAGCCGGGAACGGCCGGTTCCGCGTCAGCCGTGTCGCTGATGTGAAACGTGACGGGCGAATATGGAGCGGTAATTTTGTACGAATGAATGCTTTTCGCCAGAGTATCAACGTCCCAAACTACCAGAGTTCCGGCTTCGAAATAATCGGCGCGTTTCGCCGCGCGCTCAAAATCTCCCGATTGAGTGTAGTCGTTTTCGCTTCGGATTTCGACGGCAAACGTCGGCGGTCCCTCGATGAATCGAATCAAATTCTGTTGAAGCTTGCCGGAGTAGAACGATACATCCGGTGAAAACGACTGACGCCCCGAAGCCAATTGTTTGACCGCATACCCAACATTGTCGCACAAAGCGTAGCCCGTTTTGGATTGCCGCGAGAATGCTTCCAGCGAATAGAGTATACGGCAGGCGATCCGTCCCGGCAAAAATCCAGTGGCCATCATCCGCACTATCCTCCCACCGATAAGTTCGGCTTTGCCGTCTTCCCGGTAAAGGTCTTCGAGCGTCTGTAATTCGGTTTCGACCTGGAGCATAAGGCACCTCTCCCGAAGAGTAACGCGGGATTGTCGGCATCGCAACTGGAAACCTACCTCAACTCATTCAACAAAAACGTAAATTCCAGCGCATGCATCCGCGCGCGCTGTTCGTTGTTGGCCGCGCCGCCGTGGCCGCCTTCGGTGTTTTCGTAGTACAGAACGTCGTGGCCCATGTCTTTCATCTTCGCGTAGAGTTTGCGCGCGTGGCCGGGGTGCACGCGGTCGTCGCGCGTCGATGTCGTGAACAGAATGCGCGGGTACTTCGCCTCTTTCTTCACGTTTTGGTAGGGCGAGAATTTCGAGAGATACTCCCACTCCTCCGGCTTGTCCGGATCGCCGTATTCGGCCATCCAGCTTGCGCCGGCCAGCAGTTTGTGATAGCGGCGCATGTCGGTGAGCGGCACTTGACAGACGACCGCGTGAAACAACTCCGGCCGCTGAATCGCGACGGTGCTCACCAGCAAGCCGCCATTGCTGCCGCCCATGATGCCCAGGTGCCGCGCTTGAGCGATGCCGCGTTTGGCGAGGTCCTCGGCGACGGCCTCAAAATCGTCGAACGCGTTTTGGCGTTTCGACTTTTGAGCGGCTTGATGCCACGCCGGGCCGAACTCGCCGCCACCACGGATGTTTGCCAGCACGTATACGCCCCCCTTTGCCAGCCACGACGTGCCGATGCCGGCGCTGTACATGGGCAGCATCGGAATCTCGAATCCGCCATAGCCGTAGAGGATGGTGGGAGCCGTGCCGGATTTGATCGCGTCGGTTTTGCCGACGACGAAATACGGGACTTTCGTGCCGTCCTTCGACGTGGCTTCGAATTGCTGGACTTCCATGCCGGTGGTGTCGAAATATTTTGGGCGGGATTTGATGGGCTGGCCGAGGTTGGCGCCGAGCTTCATGAGATACAATGAATCGGGCGTCAGGAAGTCGTTGTAGTCGATCCACACGTCATTGGATTCATCGGCATCGAAGGGACGCACATTGGCGGTTCCCTGTCCGGGGATTTTAATTTCAAATCTATTCCACACAGCTTTGACCCGTTCAAAGCCGTACAGTCGAGTGTGGACGTTGTCGCTGACCTCCACCGCGATGTAATTTTTAGTGGTGGTCATCCCTTGCAGCGAGACGCGTGGTGACGGCTCGAAGAGCGTGTCGAACGATCGTTCCCCGCTGAGAGATTTATCGAGCGAAATAAGCAGCGAGCCGGATTTGAATGTCTTCGTACCAACGTTCCAATCACTGCGCAGCGTCAGTGTCAAGAATTGACGGAACGTGCCCATATTCGCATCCTCGGGCACATCCAGCTTCACCTTCTTCCCATCCACCACCAGCCACTTCTCTGACGTGTAGAACGTCATGTTGCGCTGAAAGCCCTCGCGGAAAAATCCCGGCGTGTGATCGACCCACGCGCCGACTTCCACGTCCGTCTTCTGCCCTTCAAAAACCATCTCCGCCGCGCTCAGCGGCGTGCCGCGCTTCCACAATTTGATGATGCGCGGGTAGCCGCTGTCGGTGAGCGAGCCTTCGCCGAAATTGGTGCCGACGTAAAGCTCATCGAGATTGCGCCACGTCGCCGCGCTTTTCGCTTCCGGCAGGTTAAAGCCGTTTTTTACGAATTCTTTTTTGATCGCGTCGAATTCGCGCACCACTTTTGCATCGCCGCCGCCGCGCGAAAACGAGAGCAGAAAGCGCTCGTGCTTCGGCGGAAGGGATTCCGCGCCGGCCCAGACCCAGTTCTCTTTCTCCTCCGCCGCGAGCGCGTCGATGTCGAGCACCGTTTCCCATGCCGGCACGGTCTTGCGGTATTCCTCCAACGTCGTGCGCCGCCATAATCCGCGCACGTGCTTTTCGTCCTGCCAAAAGTTGTAGAGCCACGCGCCCTGCTTGGTCGCGTACGGAATTTTCTCCTTTGCATTCAGGATCGCGAGCACCTGCGCTTTGATGCCGGCGTACTCCGGTCGCGCTTCAAGCTCTTTCACCGTGATCGCGTTCTGCGCCTCGACGTAATCGAGCGCTTTTTTGCCGGTGACGTCTTCGAGCCACAGATAGGGGTCGTCCTCGCAATGGGCGAGGTGTGCGGCGCAGAGAAAGAGCAGTGCAAGTCCAGCGATCAAAGTCCAATTCACCTTGTAATCTCCGAGATTTTGGGGAAGGAGCGGCGGCACTCTTGCCGCCGTGCGCTCACCGACGGGCCAACGGCGGAAGGAGTGCCGCCGCTCCTATTTACGCGGTCAATTTCAGCACCGCGCTCATCATTGCCGGCAAATCTTTCGGCACTTGAGCGCTCACCATTTTGCCATCGACCACGCACGGTTCGTCGATCCATTCGGCGCCGGCGTTGATCAGGTCGTCTTTGATCGCCGGCAAGCTGGTGAGGCGGCGGCCTTTCACGATCTTGGCGCTGATCGGCACCCAGCCTGCGTGGCAAACGAAGGCGACGACCGCGCCGGCGTTCCACGCTGCGGCGACAAGTTCGTTGCAGGCTTTGTAGCGGCGCAGTTTGTCGGGCGCGTAGCCGCCGGGGACGATCAGCACTTTGATCTGCTTTGGATCGACTTCGGAGAAATCGACGTCGGCTCTGACCGGGTAACCTTCTTTCGACTGGTACACTTCGCCCTTTTTCGGGCCGGCGACAAGCACTTCGAAGCCTGCTTCGATCAGGCGCAAGCGCGGGTAATGCAGCTCGAGATTTTCGTAGATGTTTTCGGCGAGCACGATGGCGAGTGGCTTTTTCGAAGATGAGGTAGCGGACATGTTGGATTCCTTTCATGGATGCGTCAGTAGAACGGAGCTCCGCTCCGTTCCGTGTGAGTTTGTAGCCTAGAATTGAACGGAGCGGAGCTCCGTTCTACGGGTCATTGGCGTGTCATTTCTTTCGCGCGACGAGGATCTTCGTGCTCGGCCCGCGCGGGAAAATCCGCGTGAGCAGCAATTCGGGAAGATACATCGAGGCGCCCATTGCGCCACCGAAGACTTCGCCGAGGCCAATCAGCTTGCCGGCTTTGTAGGGCAGTTTCGTCAGCGACCAGCTTGTTTTGAAGGCGAGTTTGTTCAGGCCTGACAGATCGGTCGGCGAATTCATCAGCACAAAGAGCGGCTTGACGGAGAGGATTTCGAAGCCGCGCGATTCGAGCGCTTGCGTGTAATTTTGCAGCGTGCGGCGGCGCACGTGGCCGACGGCGCTTTCGACGCTTTGGCATTTGTCGAAGACGATCGCGTGGCCACCGGATTTCAGCGCGGAGGCGATGTTGTCGAGCGCGCCGTTCCAGCCGGCGTCGTCTACGAGATGAAAAAGCACGTCAAACGCGGTCGCGAGATCGAAGCTCCCGCGTGCGATTTCACCGGGAAGCGGCTGCGCGATGTCGGCTTTGTCGAAGCGCCACTCGGCGGGGAAGCGCGCGCGCGCGGCTTTCACGGCGATGTCGGTGATGTCGAATCCGGCGACGAAATCAGCGCCAAGCTGCCGCCACAAGTCGAGATAAAAGCCGGTGCCGAAGCCCAATTCGAGAATGCGCGCGCCCTGAATTTGAATTCCTGATTGGCGCAATGTTCGCAGCAGCACTCGCCGGCGCAGGCGGTAGGCCCAGCGGTTGAAGGCCAGACCGACGCCCGCGTGACCGACTCCGGCCAGCGAGAAATCCTTTTCGAGGCGCTGGTTCCAGTAACGATCGTTCTCGTAGGTTGGGCGTTCACGCGCGCCGGGTTGTGTGGGCTGGGCGGATGACATTCGAGCAAGGCACCTGGAATTGTGGTGCAGGCGTCCCGCCTGCAAGGAATTTGAGCCGATTTCAGCAACAAAATCGGCGGCTGGTCAGACATAACTATAAACTAAGTGGCCTCGTTTGACACAAAAGAATGTCCCAATGAGAGGGGGGCAGGCTACTGGATTGTTATCGCCTTCGCGGGCGATACCGGGGTAGACGGTTGCAGGAAGACAGTGCGAGACTTCGTTAATTTCTTCTTTTTTACATTGAAGGCGCGAGCTTTTGAGTATAAATTAAGGGGTCTAAACTGGTTTTCGGCAACGTCACACAGCTTTCGTTCCGGCTTGGCGGCTTGGGAGCCGCCTTTCCATCTAGTGGATGGAAGGACGGAGCGCGCAGGGCTGTTGATTTTTGCGGATTAAAACCGGGGGCAGTCGCCGTCACAGGCTGAGGGACTTAAACCATGAACACGAAGCTTTTGATCAAATCCATCGTTGCATTCGGGCTGGCGCTGGCGCTGGGCCGCGTCGTGTTCACTTCGCCACCGCTGCGCGGCGAGCAGAAAGCGGCGAGTTCCGCGAACGCCGATGGAGCGGGAGCGATGCAGGTTGCATCGCCTGCTAAGAAAGATACGTTTCATGTGCCGCCGCGCAACTTCGTGGCGTCCACCGCCAACCGAGACTTTAAGCCGGTCAATGGCGGGATGCTGAATGAGAACGGGCGCATGGACACGTTTGTGTCGGCTCTGTATCAGGAAGGCATCGTTCACACCGCGCCGCGGCAATTTAACGCCCAGGTGGCATGGAAACCATACAGCCAGGAAGTTCGTAATGGCGGCGAACTGGTCGCGCTGGAAGGCCTGCCCAAGCCGTCCAAAGCGTATGTCTTGAACCGGGATGGGTTGAAGCAGGTGATTTATCCTTCGACGTATGCGAACACCGAAGACCGCTTGATGATGCGCGCCGACGGCGGCATGGAGCACGACATTGTGCTTAAGAATGCGCCCGTCATGACGCACACCGCGGAACTGGCGTTCACCGGCTATTTGCAATTGAGCGACGATTTGAGCATGTGGGACGGCCAGACAGAATTCGTCCGCGGCGGAACCTATACGACGCGCCACGGAATCCATTTCAAGAATTCGTCCAACAATACGGTGTTTTATCTGCGCCCGCCCTGCGCGTACGATGCGAGTGTGGCCAAGGAAGGCGGCGGGTTGGATGAACAGAAACAGGCGCTGCCGGAGTATCAGTCGCACCTGACTGCGTGCGAATACCAGATTTCGTTCGACGAACGCGGCGTCAAACTGGCCGTGGTGACGCGGGGCGCTTGGCTGATGAATCCGGAGCGCAGTTACCCGGTGGTGATCGACCCGAATTTTGGGCCCTTCGGTTTGGCCGACGGCGACCCGCCGATTTATACCGGTTCGGTAGGTTCCGACACTTTCATTCCGCTTCACAACGGCGCCAACGGCCAGGGCAGCACGAAACTGGCCGTGGGCAATGCCTGCACGGTTTTAGGCTTCCCCGAAACGAACTGGGGCCAGATCGCCATGCCGTTCGCGTTTTCATATTACGCCGGCCAGGGCGGCAATCCGGCGGTGTTCCCGATTGGCACGCCGCTGTTCGTTCACGAAGTCGGTTTTGCAAGTTGGATCATGCCCGACCCCGATCCCTTCCCATTGCTTCCGTTCGCGCCGTGTTTCGATGTCAATGCTCAACCTCCCGCGGGCACGGCGCTTCCCAGTCCCGGATATCCTAACAATGCGATGTATCCGTATTGGGAAGACCTCCATTTCTCTCCCGACCCGCTGTCGGCCATCTACTATCTCTTCGACAACACGGGCGGCCCCCAGAACGGGCGCCTGATTATTGAATGGTACAAAATGGGCTACTTCTTTGGCGGCGGAAACGCCGGCGACGTAATCAGCTTCAATTTGATCCTGTATGAGTGCAACAGCATCGTCGAGTTCATCATCAAGAATCCCGGCCAGGGTGAAAAGGACCGGGGAGGCGCTTCAATCGGTATTGAAGATCCGACAGGAACCATCGGTATTCAATATTGTTTTGATCCTATTGCGCAAGGCCTGCCTGAGATTCCGGACAGCACGGCCATCACCTTCACCGTGTCGCCGCTGAGCAACATCGCGGTGAAAACGACGACTCCCCGCACTGGATGCATTCCACTGACGGTATGTTACCAGGCGACCATCACCATAACAGCTCCGCCGTGCACGCTAAACGGCGGCGGCGGAACTTCCATCCCGCCCAGTTTCGGATACCACTGGGATTTCGGCGACGGCGGGCAGGCCTTCACCCCCAACGTCTGCCACACTTTTGTAACGCCCGGAAACTACGCCGTAAAATTGACGGTGACCGATGGCAACGGAAACCAGGCGGATATCATTAATGGCTTGGCGGTAGAGGTCTGCGACATTCCTCCGGTGATCATCACGGCAACACCGCAAGGCGGCACGGCGCCATTGAGCGTCGACATCACCGCGAAAGCCACTTCGCCAGTGATCAATATCAATGGGGTGCCCACACAAACGATTCCGGGGTTGAGCGCCACCGGCGCAACAATCGTGGTGGACCAGCAGGATCCGCAGGGCGCGCCGTTCACCTTCACGCCATTTACCACTATCGCCGGCGCGACGGGCACGGTTTTGTTTACAAATCCCGGGACCTATCGTGTCCAGGCCAATTTTACCGGCACGAGTTTCGGGCTGCCGACGACGGGCACCGGCACCATCTTCATCGACGTGATCGATCCGAACAGTCCCATCGCCAATTCGCTCATCATTACGCAATCGAGCTACACCATTAATTGGGCGGGCAAGCTGCCCAATCAATTGGGCGTGCCCACGGCGCCCGCCAGTGACACGATATCGGTGCAGGGCATCGTGAATTTGGAAGGGATGAGTTTGTCGTCGCTGGCCGGCCAGCAAGTTACCATCGCGCTCAACGGCTATAACCCCATTTTCCAGGGGACGCTGAATGCGAGCGGAACCGCGATTCAGGGCGATTTCGCCACAGGCATCACGGGCACATTTAAAATCGACGCCACCGGACATTTCAGCATGAACGTGACCGGCGACTATGCGTTCTCGCTGGGTTTGACCTCGTTGACCGAACATAGGCTGTTGACGGCGCATTACAAGATTTCGCTGGGCAGCGTCTTCACCAGTCCTGGAACGACGGTCGTTTACGACTACAAATCCACGGCCAACAAGACGGGCAAAGGTTTCTACCAGTTCGGCAACTTCGCCAAGTACGGCACGATTCCCGGGGCGCCGGGCGGATTCGGCCAGCCGGGCGGCCAGGAAGTGCTGCTCTCCGGCGGGTTCATTGTGACCGGCGCCGATTTCAAATTGGTTGGCGATACGGTGCAAGCCACGATCAACGGATTGCTCGCGCGAGCCGGCGGCGATAACCTGCGTCCCGCGGCTACCTCCGATGTCGTCGTACAAATCGGCAACTTCACGGAAACGCTCAACTTCTCGACGACCCCCACGTTCAAAACGACAGGCAAGCCGCCGTCGCAGCGCTTTAGTTTCAAGAGCAAAGGCGGCACGAACATCAAGTCGCTGATGTGGATGAATCTGGCGGGGAATTTCAACATCACGACCTTTGCCACTTTGCCCAACGCTCAGGTTGGCATCAATCCGGCGCTGGCGACTCAGCCGATCACGCTGCAGTTCACTGTGACGCCGGATAGCGGGCAGCAGTTCATTGGCACGACCACGTTTGACATCAACAAAGTGTCGGACACGGAATTCAAACATTAGAAGTAGGACGGGTCTTAAGACGCGTCCAGGCAGGTGGGGTATGGGAGAATAGGAATGTCTTTTCGGCCGGTATTTTCGAAATCAAAGTGGCCGCACGTCAGCCGCTTGGCAGCGGCGCTTTGCGTGGCCGCGCTTTTGGCGCATGCCAGCGCCGTGGCCCAAGTTGGCGGACGCGGCGCGGACCCGATTCCCGCCTTCACGCAAGACGTGGGCGGCGGTACCGGTCCAACGGTGACGTTCGACCCAACGCCCAGTTACCTTCCCGCCGCTCCGACTGGACAGACCTACCAATACACGCTGATCTGGGACTTTGGCGACGGTTCAGCAGTTCAAACCGTCGGGCCGGGCACCGATGTCGCCGTGCTGATTCCAGTTACGCATACTTACCCAGACGTTCTCTCCACGTACTACACAGTGACGTTGCGCATCGATGTTACCATCGTCACCAACAACGTCGCTTCGGCCGGTCCTTCCGCATCGACGACGGGACAAGTGCATTCTGCCGAGGTGAATTTTCCGCCCACGTGGTCGCTGGTGAATATTTCGTCGCCGGCCACTGGGCAGCTTCCATACCAATTGGTCGTTGACGTTGCTGGAAGTTTTGACGACGACGGCTATATCATCTGGGCCGCCATCGACTGGGGCGACGGCGCCGCCGATTTGCTGCCTGTCCTTCCGCCATCGAAAACGGCGCTGACGTATTTCCATTCGTACGTCGCGCAGGGCACATACACAGTCACGCTGTCGCTGATCGATAACGGCCGCATGGACCCGGGCACGCCGTTGAATCCCACTCCGCCGGCAAGCGATCCGAAGGCTGCACTGCAGAGCATTCAAACGCAGCAGCAGACGCTGATCGATGCCGGCACGCTTAGCGCGACCTTCAACGACCCGAAGTACCTGCCGATTTTGCGCCAGGATTTCATCCAGGTTCAAGTGCCCGGCAATTTGATGGTTCAAAAGGGCCAGTTCGCGCTGGATTTCGCCAACCCCAACGACGACGCGTTCGATTGCACGTTCGTGTTGAACGGGCCGGTCGCCGCGGTATCCGACGCGCAAGTTCAAGTGTATCTGGGATCCGGCTCGAACAATTTGATCCTGCATCAATTCACCACGGATTTGAAAGGCAATTTCTTCGACCAGGCGCAGGGCCTGCTTTTCTCGGTCAATCCGAAAAAGCACATGTTACGATTCAAAGTATCCGGCGCCGCGTTGCAGTCGCCCTTTCAGATCGGCAATGGGACCGTGGTCAATGGTTTTGTGGATGTCCCAATAAAGATTTTCATCATCGGTCCAACCGCAACGACCGCGCTGGCGGCGAAATTGCGCTTTGTTTACAACGCCAGAGCCGGCGCGGTCGGCATCGGGAAAAAGCCGCGTTCCGTGCTTGTCGGGAATTGATTGAGGTGCAGGCTTCCAGCCTGCCTGCTGAACTTTACGGGCTGGAAGCCTGCACTACAAAACATAAGCCGGCGCAAGCCGGTTTTTTTGGAATTGGCCAGAGCCGCGCCCGTCAGTAAGCGGCAATTTTGGGAATTAAACCCATTGCGCCCCGAACGTGGATTGGTATAACACTTGGCGTGTTCTTTCCGAATAAGACGAGGCTCACATGGCGGATACGGCGGAACTATCGACGATCAGTGAAGTCAAAACGTACAAAATGACCCGCCGCCTCGCCGAAGGGGGCATGGGCGCCGTGTATGAGGCGCAACAGTTCGGCGATCAGGGCTTTCAAAAAACCGTCGCGATCAAAACCATTCTTGAGAGCTTTTCCAACAACGCAGAATTCGTGCGTCTTTTCATCGGCGAAGCCAAGCTCGTCGCCGACCTCGTCCACGAAAACATCGTCCAGGTTTATCACCTCGGCAAAACCGGCAACATCTACTACATTGCGCTGGAATTCGTCGAAGGCATCAATCTCGAACAGTTCATGGATTACCATCACGACCGCGGCATTCCGACGCCCATCGAATTGAGCGCGTTCGCGATCAGCCGCGTCTGCCGCGGGCTGGAATACGCGCACAACAAGCGCGGGCGCGACGGCGTGCCGCTTCACATCGTCCACCGCGACGTCTCGCCCAAGAACATCATGATCAACTACGAGGGCGTGGTGAAGCTGACCGATTTCGGCATCGCCAAGGCCGCGCGCGTGATGGAACAGCAGGAAGGCGAAGTGCTGATGGGCAAGGTCGAATACATGTCGCCCGAGCAGGCGCAGTACCTGCCCACCGACCGCCGCTCGGACATTTTTTCGCTCGGCATCGTGATGTACGAACTGCTTACGGGAAAGCACATTTTCGAAACCGACGACATCTACCAGACGCTCGACAATGTGAAGGAAGCGCCGATCCCGCATCCGAAGACGTACCGCCCCGACATGCCCGACATGCTCAGCGAGATTTTGATGAAGGCGCTCGAACGCGATTTGGACAAACGCTATCAGACCGCTGGCGAGATGGGCGGCGCGCTGGAATATTACATGTACCACAAAGGTTACGGCCCGACCAACGTGACGCTCGGCAATTACCTGCGCAACGTTTTTCTGAATCAGGCATCCGAAGCCCACGACCCGCAGCGCAGCATCCGCCATCGCGCCGACACGCTGCTGGGCGGCAAGGACGATCCGGATGACACCGCGTCGGGCACGGGGCTGGGTGGTTCGGATACGTTCATGCGGTCGATCTAACAGGAGCGGCGGCACTACTGCCGCCGTGAATTGAGGGCGGCAAGAGTGCCGCCCCTCCATCAATCCATCAATACCAATTCCTTGGGGACATCCTCCAGCGACACCGTTTCAATCTTCGCCCAAGACCAATCCTTCTCCGCCAATCCGTTCTCGACCGAAAACCGGTGCCTCCATTTATTCTTAAATTTCAATCCGTTCTTCACAGTCAAATACGGATAATTCAGCGTGCCGCGGCTGGTCGTCACATTTTCGAAATGATACATCTCCACATCGGGAATGTAGCGGCAGAGCCAGCCGGCTTCGCGAAAGCGATAGCAGTAATCGATGTCTTCGAACTGCACCGGCGAGAATTGTTCGTCGAGCGGGCCGATTTTTTTCGCAACATCGGCGCGCATCATCCACGTGGCGCTGATCAGCGTCTGGCAATCGCGCAGCACGTTGAATTCCGGATCGAGCCGAGCCCGCCCGCGCCCGCGAAACGCGACCTGCCCGCCTGGCGTCACGTCGCAGCCGGCGCACTGGATGTCGTGCGGCGGAAGCGGGTAAACGAGTTTCGGCCCGACGATGCCGACGCGCGCGTTGCGTTCCAATTCCGAGCGCAGCCGCTCCAACCAGCCGCGCGATCGCACGCTCACATCGTTATCGAGAAAAACCCAGTAGCGGCCGTCCATCGCCTCCATGCCTTTGTTGCGGCCGGCGATCGCGCCGATGTTTGTGTCGAAGCGCCGGCGCTTGACGTCGATGCCCTCGCGCGCGCCGCGTTCGGCGAAATCGGCGAAGACTTTCGGCGTGTCGTCGGTTGAACCATTATCGACGAGCACAACCTGAAACGGCCGCAGCGAGCTGTGAAAAAGCGATTGCAAGCCGCGCTGCGTGTAGGCGGATTTGTTGCAGGCGAGGATTAGAATGGAAATGTCGGGCACGCGGCGCTCCGGAATCATCGTCGTTGCAGCGCATATTCGCTCAACAATAGCGCCAGCGCAAGCGCAACCAGCCACGCGCGCAAAGCGTATACGCCGGACGCGCTGCTTTGCTCGCTGGCCCATTGCGCCAAATCGCGCGGCGATTCGATCACGCGCGCGGACGAGCCGGCTTTGGCGGCGAGTTCGGCCATGGCCGCGCGATCGACGCCGAAGCGCCGTTTCTCGGCGGCGCAGGGCGTGCCAACGAAACGTTCGGCGAGCGCTCGCCCGCGGTCGGCGACGTTCAAGCGGCATACAGCCGCGGGCGGCGCGCGCATTTTTCCGTGATAAATGCCGGGCGCGGATTCGCGCATCGCAATGGATTGCGGATCGGATTCAGCGCGCGCGTCGGTGTCGGCGGCGGGCAGAGCGGTCAACGTCGCGACAGGCGACAATGCGCTCTCCGGCTCTCCGGTGGCCGGATCAAACGCGCGCAGTTCGAGTTCCAATTCGTCATTGCCGCGCGGTTCGGCGAGCAACGCAATGCCGTTGGCGCTCGATTCCTCGCGCGCTTCCGCCCAGCTCAGCAGATTCGGCAGCAGCGTGCGCCCGCCGCTGCCGGCGGCGAGCAGCGTCGCGCCTTCGGCGCCGTCGAGCGACAACGCGAGCGCCGCGCGGCGCCCGAGCGAGGACGAACGCGGTCCGGAGAGCACCAGCAGCGGATCGGCGCGCGTGTTTTTTACGGACTCAGCGCCATCGGCGGGCGCGCTGCGCAACACGGCCTCCGCGCTGCTGCGCGCTTTCACGCGGTTTCGAAAATGAAGCACCGGCCAGGGCTCGCTGCTTTGAAGCCACGGAACCAGCGGGCTCACGCGCACGGCGAATGGCTCACGGCGCGTGAAATAGTCCTTCGGGTTGTCGCTGATGATGTTCGCGAGAATCTCGCGCAGTTTCGGAAAATCCGGCGAGTACTTTCCGCTGCCCCACGCGGCAAGCTGTTTGAGCAACTCCTCCCCCGGGCCGCCCGCATTCTGTTCCACGTCGATGCCAAAGGTCATCAGCTTTGTGCGCGATTTCCCCTCGGCGCCGCGCGGACAGAGCGCTTCGACCGCGCGTTGAAATTCCTGCTGCGAGCGCGTCACGGTCTGAATGCCGTCGCTGATAAGGATCACAATCTTCTCGTCGGCATTGTCGGCGTCGAGCACGCGCTTCGCCTCCTCCAGCGCGCGCAGAATGTCGGTGTTGGAGACAATCTGGATCGCGTGCACGGCATCGAGAAATTTGCTGCGCGATGGGTCGTCGGAAAGCGGCGCGGTGAGCTTCGCGTCGCCGGAGAATTCGATCAGGCCCAGCCGATCTTGTGGGCGCAATTGCGTCACGACTTGCAGTTGCTCAGCGGCAAAATCCATTTTGCGAATGCGCGTGCCGTTGTGCAAGAACTTTTCGTCCATCGATTTCGAGACGTCGATCAAAAAAAGCACTGCGCGCGCGCGGTCGTCTTCCGGCGTCATTTCAATCGGCAGCAGTCTTTCCCACGCGCCGTCGCGCGGATGGCCGCCCGCGCCAAACGCCGCGTCGCCGCCGACCGCGATGAGCGCTTTACCGCTTTCGACAGCGCCGCTGAGCGCGCGCAGCGCGGCGCTGCCATCGGCTAATTCTTTCGCTGAAAGGCCATCGACCAGCACGCCGGCGAAATCGCGATACGCGGATTCGTCGGCAGGCAATTTGTCCGCGGAAAACAGCACGCTGTCCACGCCCAGCGGTTTGGCCGGATTGCGCGAGAGATCGGCGAGCGTTGAATTCGCGCGCGCGAGCACCGCCCATTTGGACGGCCCGAGCACGCGCACGGCTGCGCTGAGCTTGTTGTTTCCGCTCACGTCGCCAGGAATCGGCCCGTCCGCGCCGCTCACTTCCGCTGTGTAGACGACGATGCCCGGCGTTTTCACATGATCGAGGATACGGATGGTTTTGCGCAATTCGGACGGCGCGGAGGCAGCCGAACCGCTTTCAAGCTGCACGTTTTGCGATCCGACGAATGCCGTGGGCTGGTCGCGCACGCCGCGCCGCACGCTCACCACGACGCTCACCGCTTTCTGCGACGCCACCGTGATTTCCAGTGGCACCGCCCGCTCGATGGACGCCGTTTCAGGCGCGCGCAGTTCAGACAACTGCACGTCCGAGCTGGCGCTCAACACGGTCGGCGTCGCCAGCAGCGCAATGTCGCTGCCATTTAAAAACGCGGCGCCCGCCAGCGCGCTTTGGTTGTTCTGCGCGCGCGTGTCGCGAAAATCGCTCATCAGCAGAATCGCGCGCGCGCAATCGGAGCGCGTGAATGCCGAGCGGCTGAATTGAATCGCGCCGGCGATGTCGGTGCCGTCGGTTTTGACGACGGCGACGCGGTGTTCCAAATCGGGCAAGCGAACAGTCTCGCCATGCAAAGGCGCGCCGGAGACGCGCCCTACTGGGGCCATGCCGCGTTCAAGACCCGCATTCTCGCCGAAGATGACCACCGCAACTTCGGTATTTTCGGGATCAAGCGCGCCGAGCAATTCGCGGATGCGTGCGGTGGGGCCGTTGAGTTCGAAGACGCTGTCGCTTACGTCGGCGGCGACGACGAGTTGGACTTTTCGCGCGGAATGCCGCACGCTCAAACCGGCCGCGGCGAGAATCAAGCACGTCGCCGCGAGTCCTTGAACGATAAACGCGCGGCGCGGCGCGCGCGCAGGCCGAACCGCGCGGCGCAGCATTGTCCACAGCCACAGCGCGCCGGCGGGAATGAGCAGCACAAGCCAGGCAGATTGGAGAAATTGGAGCTTCAAGCGCTCACCGTGAGACGATAAAATCATGCCGCAAATCGCGGACTCGACCGTCTAGGGTATAGCATGATGAGGTAGGGCGGGCAAGCGGTTGAGTACGGCGTAACGGGTGGCCCACCCCAGCGGGGTGGGTGCCGACGGCACAAGAAGCCTCTCTTGAACCGCACGCAGAACCAAGATGCGTAGGATTCAGGAGGGGCTTCCTGTCGCTGCGCGACCCACCCCGCTGGGGTGGGCCATCCGCCGTTGGGCGCGGGCAAGCAGGAGCGCGGACCCCATAGGGCATATAGGGCCTATGAGGCCTATAGGGATTTGAGACCGCGCGCCGACATGGCGAAGGTAAAGGGATTTTGCAGATGGCATCGAATGTTCCAAACGGCAGCGGCAAGAAGCCCGCGTCGATCGAACGGATCAAGCGGCAGCAGCGCGGATCGGCGATCAAATTTTACATCACGTCCGTGGTGCTCGGCGGGTTGTGCGGGCTGGCGTATCTTGAGCGCGCCGAAATCAAAAGCGCGTACGACAAGTTAATGAGCAGCGCGCCAGTGGCGCCGGTTGTGCCGGCGGTTACGCCGGAAACTCCGAAGTCGGTTGAAGTAATTCCTCCGAAAGAAGCGGCAAAGAAAATAGAAACCCTGCCGCCGGTCGAGACTGCTCCACCGAAAGCTGTCGTTGTTCAACCGCAATTCTCCGTGAAAGACGAACAGCGTGCGCGCGAGATTTTGACGGAAGGGCGGGGACTGCTTGAGAAGTTCGACTTTGCCGCCGCGGGAAATCGCTTTGCCGACGCCGCGCCGCTGAAGTTATCGCCGGCGCTTGCGGACGAAGTGAAGCTCTGGAAGAAAAAGGCGGCGGAATTCGCCAACGCCACGCGGCACATCGCGGTTGCCGATTACGCGCAGGGCGACAACGCGGTCATCGTGGAGACCATCGACGGCACCGAATGGCGCGGCTTGAAGACGCGCGAAGAGGACGACAAGATTTACGTGCAGGTAATTTCGGAAACGAATCCGGCGTCGGAAGGAAAGCGCACGTTTCCGATTCCGCGCAACGAAATCAAGAAGATTACGCCGCTGCCGCTTAAGCAGCGCCAGGCGGATTTCAACGAGATGGTCACGAATCTGGAAGGCTCGATCAAACTCACGCACAGCACTGACCTTTACGATCTGGTGTACCTGACCAAGCGGCTGGGGTTGGGCAAGGAATGCGTGGCGTATTTGAACCGCGCGTTCGATGGCGGCACGGGACACGCGCCGGACCCGAATGTGGGCGACACATACCGCGACGTGGTGGTGCGCCGCGCCATCGGGCGCGCCACGCTGCTGATGGCGGCCAACCGGCGCACGCAGGCGGAGCTTGAATTGAAGAAGCTTAAGGACACGCTGCCCGGTTACGCGAAAGCGGACGAAGACATCGCCACGTTCCGTTCCGAAGTGATGAACAAAGTCTCGCCGGATTTCCATTCGTCGATTGTGATCACGGAAAAGAAGGAGCCAATGAAGCCGGTGGCGTCATCCGACTCGAAAGCGAAGAAATTCGAGCGCGACGACGCGGTGGAGATCAGCATAAACAACAGCGGGCTGACCAGCACGGGTGCGGCGGGCGCGATGCTGACGAAGGCCAACGATGAATTCGGAAAGGGAATGAGCATCATTCGA
The DNA here is from genome assembly GCA_035308565.1 of Planctomycetota bacterium. Classification (GTDB taxonomy): domain Bacteria; phylum Planctomycetota; class SZUA-567; order H5-PLA8; family H5-PLA8; genus JANXLS01. The sequence goes on from DATGGK010000246.1 coordinate 20,831, forward strand.
ACCTACCAACCCGGCGTCGGCGGAAACTCGGTTTCGAACAACAAGGCACTCTCAGATGCGAAATCGTTATTCCAACAAGCGCAGGACGATTACGACGCCGCGCAGAAGTTGGAACCAACGAACGGCGCGATTCGAAGCCGACAGGAAGAAATTGGGCGGATGATTTATTTCTGTGTGAAGAACATGATCTTCTTGCGATAGTCGAGCCGAGATGAAGTTGATTTTAAGCTTCCATAATCCGTTAACGAGCCGCGCTCATCCCATTGGAGTGAGCGCGCGATCTTAAATATTTATTTGGTAGAGACTCAAATGTTCGTCGCTGGTCGGCGGCGCGAAAATCTTTGTCAAAAAAACACACAGACCGCGCGAAAACGCGTTCCGGATTGATTGCATAAGACCATTAAATACAATATGTTGTGAGCTTGCTGCAAAAAACTACTCGCTTCATCACAAATTGCAAAACAAAAGTCTTTACTTTTTGTTATGATTTTTCTAAAATCACCTCGCGAAACAGATTGAGGCTTCCCGCAAGCCACTAGTGTTGTTATGAGGAGGTCATCAGTGATCTCAGGAATGATCAATTATTACGAGGTGCTTGAAATTCAGCCCGAAGCCAATTCGGATGAAATTAAGCGCTCGTTTCGGCGTCTGGCCAAGAAATATCACCCCGATCACAATTCGTCCCGGACCAAATGGGCCGAAGCGAAGATGCGGGTGATCTTGAAGGCCTACGACACGCTCATGAACGATGCGGAGCGTTCCGATTACGACCGCAAACTGCGCCCGTTCCTGAAAGCGTTCCAGGACCCCTACCGCGAGAACCTCGCCAAGCGGGCCGACGACCCGGGCGCGCAGTCGCGGCTGATTCTTTATAACCTGCTCAACGACGCCCCGCAAATCGCGATCGAAATTTACGAGCGGATGAAGAAGAAGGACGAGAATTTCGAAGTCTGGCAGTTCCTCGACCAGAAAGATTACCTCGATTGCCAGTTCCTGATGGGCGAAGAGTACGAGCGCCAGGGAAATTGGAAGGCGGCGCTGCGCTTCTACGAGAACGTGTACAACGCCGAACGCAATCTGCCGATGCGCTTTTTCCTCGAGGAAGTCAAGGACCGCATCCGCGACATCTACTGCAAGAAAGTCGCGCGGCGCTGCAAACCCATCGAGTCGGTCAAGATTTACGAGAAGGTCATGTCGATGGGCGTGAGCAAAAAGACCGAAGCGTACCTGCACAAGAAGATCGCGGAGAGCTACTTCAAAGGGAACATCGAGAAGAAAGCGCGCATGCACTTGAAGAAAGCGTTCGAACTCGAACCGAAGCTGAAGGGCGCTCAGAAGATTTGCGAGAAGCTTGAAGTGGAGCGGTAGTTCGCTTATTTTCACGCAGAGGCGCAGGGGCGCGGAAAAATGAACGGCGCGGAGAAACGAAAGTTCTCCGCGCTTTTTTTACAATTGAAATTGGTGCGATTTATTCTTTCGGAGTGGGCAGGTTTTGCGACGCATCCGTGTTGAGCACGGCTTCGGCGGCGCCGATGGGGATTTCGGCGGTCATTTTTACGGCCAGGCCCGTTTTCACATCAACCCACACGCGCATTTTACCGACGCGTTCGAAAAGACCTTTGAACGGCGCGTCGATTTCGAAGACGGCGCAGACCTGGTTCTTGCGATCGCCGATGTCGTGATGGTCTTCGCCGACTTTGTAGAGCTTCGTGTTCCAGACATGGCGGTCGGAACAGATCGGCAGCGTGATCGCGGGAACAGTCTTGCCGATGGGGATGTCTTTGAGTTTCAACTCGGCGCTGGGCTGAGCGAACGAGCGCAGGTAAAAAATCGCGCAGAGCGGGTCGAGCGATTTTCCGGTGAGCGGAATTGTCGAGGTGGCCCACTTTTGTTCGTCGCCGAGGCGCGGGCGTTCATACGTCGCGGCCATTGTGTCTTTCGAGTAATTAAAAGTGATTTTTTCGACAACTTTCGCGCCGCCTTCCTTGCGGTCCATGTGGAAGAAGCGCGAGAATCCGCCTTTGGCGTCGAAGGTCGAATGCGCGGTGTCGTCCACGTCGTAGCGGAAGCCGAAGGCGCGGTTGGAGTGCGTCTTCATGGTGACAACGAAAACAGGCGTGGGCTGCGATTTGTAATTTTCCTGCCGCTTGACTTCAATTTCCACTTTGCCTGCGGGGAAGCGATCGACGGTGATGTCGTATTGCAGCTTTTCGATGACCGCGTCTTTGTCTTCCGGATTCTTGAAGTCCGGCTGCATTTCAAACGGCGGCAGCGGCACGATCG
>DATGGK010000247.1:0-19886 GCA_035308565.1 Planctomycetota bacterium
ACTGCAGTTTGAAGGAACGGTCGGCCAGGCGCTGATGATGATGCATTCGCCGTTCGTGACCAACTACATCAAGTTGGGCGTGAAGCGGTACAGTGGCGATATGACGTGGCTGTTCGCGAGCACATTGGGGCGTCCGCCGTCGCCGGTTGAATCGAGCGCGTTTGGTTCGATGTCAAGTGATCCGGAAGGGATGTTGTGGGTGCTGTTGAATTCGTCGGAGTTTGTGACGATCCACTAAAGAAGTGCTGAGTGCTGAGTTCTGAGTTTCGACGCAATGTGCAACTTTTGCCCTGAGTTTCTCACGCAAGGCGCGAAGGCGCAGAGGGAAGGCGCGGAGAAAAGAGGTCAGATTGGGAACGACGTGCAACTTTTTCCTCGAATTTGACTGTTCCGCCTAAAGGCGGGACTACGAACGAACACAATGTGCAACTTTGACAACGGAATTTAAGTACGAAAATCACAGGAGGCTGCAGATGCAACGACCACCGATTCATTGTCCGGGCCCCGTGTCCCGCCGCGGGTTGATCAAGAGCACGATGGCCGCGTCGCTTGGCTATGTGCTGGGCCGCAACTACATTCCGGCTGCGTGGGCGGCTGACGACAAGAAGGGCAAGAACGACAAGACTCCGACGCCGGACACCAAGCCTTCGGGCACGGCGGCGGAGTACGTGGTCGCCAAGGGCAAGGCGCAGCGCGTGATCCTGTGCTGGATGGGCGGCGGACCGAGCCACCTTGACACGTTCGACCCGAAGCCTGGGACGAAGCAGTCGGGCGGTGTCAACGGCATCCAAGCCGCGGATGGCCTCCAGATTTCCGAGAAGCTGCCGAAGCTCGCCAAGGCAGCCGGCAAGTACATGGCGGTGCTGCGCGGCGTGCACAGCAAGGAAGGCGACCACGGCCAAGCCAGCCACGTCATGCACACCGGCTACCGCGAACAGTCCGGCGTCTCCTTCCCCAGCCTCGGCTCGATCGTCTGCGCCGAAGCGAAGGACGGCCCGCAGAGTGAACTGCCCAGCTACGTCGCGATCAATGGCGGCGGCTACGGCCCCGGTTTCTACGGCGCGGATTACGCTCCGTTCTCCATCGGCGCCGGCCAGCCGATCCCCGATCTCAAGCCGGCCGTGGGCGCGAAAAACATGGAGCGGCGCCGCGACTTGCTCACGGGTCTTGACAAATACTACGGCGGATTGACGGGCGCGCAGTTGGCGATCGAACATCAGAAGACATACGACCGCGCGATCAAGCTCTCCACGTCCCCGCTGGCCAAGCTCTTCGAAGTCACCAAGGGCCAAGGCGACAACTACGGCATGAGCGGTTTTGCGAAGGCCTGCTACGTCGCCAAGCAATTGGTCTCCAAGGGCGGCGTGCGCTTCGTGGAAATCGATCGCGGCGGTTGGGACACGCACACGATGAACGACGACGCGACCAAGAAGAACTGCGAAGACATCGACGCGCCGATGGCGCGCTTGGTGGAAGAACTGGCGTACGACGGGCTGCTCTCGAGCACGATGGTGATCTGGATGGGCGAATTTGGACGCACGCCGGACATTAACGCCAACGGCGGACGCGATCATTATCCGCGCTGCTACAGCGTGATGCTCGCCGGCGGCGGGATCAAGGGCGGGCAGGCGGTGGGCAAGTCGAACGCATCGGGCCACGAGCCGGAAGGCACGGGCATTTCGGTGCCGGATTTGTTCGCGACGATCTGCGAAGTCTGCGGGATCGATTCGACGAAGGTCCGCGAATCCGCCGACGGCCGACCGATCCAGGTCGCCGACCGCGGTTCGAAGCCGGTCCCGGGCATCTACGGTTGATGAACTTCTTTTAATCCAAACCGCAATCAGAATGGTGTACCATAACCAGGAGTCTCGGCTCCTGGTTTTTCTTTGAATAAAAAACATTTGCGCTGCGTCGGTCCCTTGTCAGAATTGGTGCACGAGTGCAAATCCCGTTTGGAGGCCTGCCATGCGCGTCCTGATCGCTCTCGCCGGTTTCTGTTTTCTTGCTTCAACCACGCTCTTCGCCGCCGACACAATTTCACCGGAAGAGAAGAAGCTGCAGGAAGAGTTCACCAAGGCATACCGTGTGAACGACAAAGACGCGCGCAAGACGGCGGTGGGGATGCTGGACGGCGCCAAGCATAAAAGCTCGTGGGACATGGTGGCGAACGTGGCGCGCACCGACCCGGACAAGGAAGTGCAACTGGCGGCGATCGGCATTCTGGCCAAGGTGCCCGCGCACGACGGCAGCATCGCGCATCAGCTCGCATTGATTTACAGCGCGATTAAATTCAACGATATCGAGCACCGTCTGGCGGTCGCCAAAATTCTGACTGGCGTGGAATTCAAATACGAAATTGCGAATGCCATCGGCTATCAACTCACGCAGATGCGCTATCCGGACGTTCCGAAACCAATGGCGTTCCAGACTGGCGGCAACAACCTCAAGCAGATCGAAGCGGTTCAAAAGCAGCGCAAGGAATACGAGGAGTTGCTTGAAGATTTCAACACCATGGCGCACAGCGAAGTGACCCCGATCAAGGAAGCGCCGAACAAGGTGAAGCAATGGCTGGCTGAGAATTCCGGCAAGCTCGTTCAAGCCGACCGCGAATTGGCGGACAAGTACAAGAAAGAGGACGCCGAGGCGGCGAAAGCGGCGAAGGCCGCGGCGGGAGGGAAGTAGCGGCCCCTTGTGGCGCAGGCTTCCAGCCTGCATGAATTCGAGGATTTTCGCGCGAAGCTCAATCCGCTTCGCGCTTTTTTTGCGGCGCGTTACAATCGCCGGGCATGAAGCGAGAAGACCTTTCCGCGCCGCCGCCGCTGCAGGACATTTCGCCGCTGCGCTATTTCATTGCGGATTTGCATCTTGACGGCGAAGACACGCCGCGCGCGCAGGCATTCCACCAATTCTTAAAAAAAATCGCGGAGACCACGGCGCACGGGCCGGTGGAATTGTTCATCGTCGGCGACTTATTTCAATTCTGGTACGAGTACAAGCCGCAGCTTTTTGAAATCTACGCGCGCGATCTGGAAGCGCTCGAAACCGCGTGGAAAGCGGGCGTTAAAATCTATCTCTTCTTCGGCAACCGCGATTTCATCTATGGCGCGTACGTCCACAAGCGCTTCGGCGCGACGGTGCTCGGCGACGGGCAGGACATCCACATGAGCGACCATCGCCGTGCCTGGGTCGAGCACGGCGATCTGCTCTGCACGCAGGACAAGCGCTACTTGAAATTTCGCAAACGCATCCGCAGCCGGCCGGTGCGCTGGCTGTTCAAGCTGATGCCGTGGAGCATGGCGAAGAAAATGATCGAGCGCATCCGCACGACGACGCTCGCCGACAAGAACAAAAAGAAGCCGGAGGAATTCGGGATCGATCTGGCCGCGGCGCGCGCGCGGCTCGAAGAGCACAAATGCCAGTTGCTGATCTGCGGGCACACGCACACGCATCAAACCGAGGACTTGGGCGCGGGAATGCGGCTGGTCGTCCTGCCGCCGTGGTGCGAACATCCCGCGGGATACGTGGACGACGGGCACACGTTCAAGTCGTTCGAGGTATGAATGGTGGGGCGGCACTCCTGCCGCCGTGGATGTGGCCACCAATTTAAGGCGGCAAGAGTGCCGCCTCTCCAAATCAGCTCACGCCCTTTGCTCGAACGACTTCCGAAATGTTCTTCACGGTCCGGAATTTCTTGATGCTGAACTCGTCTTCACCGAGTTGGATGCCGAAGACTTCCTCCAGCCCGATGACCAGTTCCATCAAGCGCACGGAATCGACGTCCCATTTTGAAACGAGATCGTCGTCGTCGCCCAATTCGCTGGGCTGAGCGGAGAGCATGAGGCGGTCCACGATCATGGTTTTGACACGGTCTTCGATGCGGTCTGCGGGCAAGGGGAGGTCCTCCGAATGCGGTCGCGTTGAATTGAGACGCGGCGCTGCTTAGTATTATTAACACTCGAATGAACGCTTGGCCAAGGGATTGTTTGAAGATTGAGGAAATTTTCAATGGCGATCATGAGTATATGGAAAGCGCCTCAGTCGGTTGAAAAGCAGCAGGCCGTTTTGAAACATGGCGTTCGCGCGCAGGACGTGGATAACCCTCTTGGGCGTGGACATTGCGACTACGGCTTTGTTTTTTTCGCTGAAACAAAAGAGGATGCAGCCCACTTTGCATATTACTATGGAGCGGGTATAATCGAGTTTAGAATCGATTCGGCCGACTATGCGCGGCTGAATAAGACGTGTCGCCCGTTCGCCGAGTTTGAGCAAAACGAGGTTCTGGTTCCGTACTCAGAGCTTGAGGCGTTCAACCGATACGTCGTCGAGAGGAGATTGCATAAATGAAGACAATAGCGATTTCCGAAAATGAAACTACCCTTGCGCCGCTCGGCACGAAAGTAAAGGGTAAAGTTGCCGTTTCAGTGCCGTTCGGATTCTGGGCGGATGTCGGTTTGAACCGGCAAGCGTTTGTTGATCTGCGCTACATTCCAATCAAAGGCAAGCCGCGAATTCCTCAACCCGGCGAGCGGATTGAAGGCGTGATCATCAGATACGTTGAAGACGAGCCGCGCCTGAGCATGCTCCCCGAACACATCAAGAATCCGCCCATTTGACGCGAGCTACTCCCGCGCCAAAAACGTCATCTCAAAATCCATCACACTCCCGTCAAATCTCGCGCGCCCATTTTTGCCGGCGATCATCTTTACCTGCCGCACCGGAACTTGTTCAAATATCTTCGACATTTCTCCCACTGCGTAATTCGCGTGCGAAATCGTGAACGCATCGCCGTCCACGGATTCGACGAATGCCACATGTCCGACCGGCCCGCCCGGCCACGGAGCGAAGGCAGCGATGCAGCCGGGTTTCGGCGTGGGAATCTTGGTTCCATTAACGAGCAGCGTTGGCCAAAGACAAGCGTCGCGGCCGTGATCTTGTTTGAAATTCAAAATCCAGCCGTCCTGCGCGCAGCGGTTGTCCACCCACCACGTACATTGCGGCGGGCGGAAACCGTGCGGCGATTTCTTCGGCGCCATCGCTTTGATCGTCACGTACGCCGCCGACGAAACGAACACGAGCGCCAGCGCCGCGGTCAGCGCCAGCTTCAATTTCTTGCTCACGCAAAATCCTCCTTCGCCAACACCACTTCGCGCTTCGAGCCGATGTTCACCAGCAGCGCCAGCAGAATGAACGAGCCGATCATCGAACTGCCGCCGTACGACACGAACGGCAGCGTCAGGCCCGTCGTCGGCAACAGCCCCAGCGTCACGCAGGTGTTGATCAGGACTTGCGAGCAGAAAATCGTCACGCAGCCGACGGCGATCAAGCGCCCGGCGGGTTCGCGCGTGCGCGCGGCGATGCCCAGGCCGCTGAGCGCCGCAACGAAGACCAGCAGCAACAGCAGCGCCGCCGTGACGAATCCGCCTTCTTCGGAGACGACGGCGAAAATGAAATCGGTGTGCTTCTCCGGCAGCAGATGCAGATTGTTTTGGCTCGACAGGCCCCAGCCTTTGCCCCAGAATCCGCCGGAGCCGATGGCGGTTTGCGAAAGCAACTGCTGCCATGCTTCGCCCAATTGGTACTGCTCCGGATAAAGCCACGCGAGGATGCGGTTTTTCTGGTACGGATGCATCACGAAAATCCACATCAGCACCATGCCGCACACGCCCGCGAAGCACGTCAGCGCCAGATGCCGCAGCCGCGCGCCGGCGGCGAAGAGCATCACGAAGATCACCGGCGCAAACGACATCGCCCCGCCGAGGTACGGCTGTTTCAGAATCAGCGCGAGCGGAATCATCGCGAGCAAAAATGGCGCGACGAGGCCTTTGATGGTTTTGTAACTCTCGCGATACATCAGATAATACGCGAGCGTGACGATCAGGATCGGCTTGGCGATTTCGCTCGGCTCAAACTTGAAAAAATACAGATCGTACCAGCAATGCGCGCCTTTAATTGGCCGCGTAAGAAACACGCCCAGCAGCAGCGCAATCGCGCCGATGTAAAGCTGCGGCGCGAAACGGAGGATGGTCATGTAATGAACTTTTTGCAGCGCGGCGAAGAGCAAAATTCCGAGCGCGACGTAAGCGGTCTGCTTTAATCCATAACTGGCGCCGCCGCCCTGCATCGTCTGTGTGGCGCTCGTGACGTAGACGAGGCTGAGCACGGCGACAAGTCCGACACTGCAGAGCAGGATCAAATCGACACGCGGCGGCGCTTTGTCGCTGGCGGGTTTGTTGGCGATAGTTTCGGTCATTGTTTTTCCCGTTGGAGCGCCGGCTTCCAGCCGGCCCGGTGTGAAGCAACGATTCTGGCCGGCTGGAACCCGGCGCTCCATTATTTTGTCCCGTAAATTTCTTTCAACATTTTGACCGCAATCGGCGCGGCGACCGCGCCGCCGTGTCCGGCTTCTTCGAGCATCACCGCGAACGCGATCGGTCGTTTTTCATTGGGCAAATAGCCCGCGAACCACGCGTGCGGCTGCGCGCCTTTTTTGTGCTCTGCCGTGCTGGTCTTGCCGGCTACGTGCACGGCCAATGTGCCGTTGGCATGAAACGCCGTGTACGCAGTGCCGCGTTCGCCGGGCGTGCCGACGTTGACGCATTCATCCAGGCCGCGCCGGACGATGTTTAGGTTGCGCTCGCTGACGCCCAGCGGCACCGGCGGCGCGGCTTCGCCGTCGAGCGAAATGCGCGGCGTGACGACGTTGCCGCCGTTGGCCATCGCAGCCATGATCACCGCGGCTTGCAACACCGTCGAAGACATTTGCCCTTGTCCGATGGCGAGTTGAAAATCGTTGCCGCGCGTCCACACGCGCGCTTGCGGATTATTCGGAAACGTCGCGATGCGCCACGCGCGATCCGGATAAACGCCGCCGCGTTCGAACGGCAGATCGATGCCGGTACGTTTGCCGAGAAACAGTTTCGCATACGGGCCGAGATTTTCGACACCGACGCGCGCGCCGACTTGATGAAACATCACATTGCACGAGCAGCGCAGGCCTTTGTAGACGTTGACCGTTCCGTGCGCGTGGTTGCCGTCGCAATGAAAAATCTGCCCGCCCTCCTTGATGTAGCCGGGGCATTCGAACGTTTCGTCGGGAGTAAGCTGCCCGCGCTCGAGTGCGGCAGCGGCGACAATTGTTTTCATGATCGAGCCGAGCGGGTATTCGCCGGCGATGGCGCGGTTGAGCAGCGGCTTGTCGGGATTGTTCAACAGCGCGAGGATTTCCTCTTGCCGCTTCGGCCCGTTGCGCGGAGGCGTGAACACGTTCGGGTCGAAGCCGGGATTGCTGGTCATCGCCAGCACTTCGCCGCTGCGCGCATCGAGAACAATGATCGCGCCGCGATTGGGCTGATCTTGCAGCGCTTTTTCAGCGGCTTCCTGCCACGCGCTCGAAATCGTGAGCCGCAGCGGCTTGCCTTCGCGCGGTTCGGCGTCATTCTGAAGATTCGACGGCAGCGCCAGGTTGGCAATGCTCGCGTCGCTGAATTTCAGCGTGTGCTTGCCGCGCAGAAAATCGTTGTAATAGCGCTCCGCGCCCGACTCGCCGATGGTGCGGTTGAGCAGCGAAAGATGCACGGCGGACGTCGGCAAGCCCACGCCCAGCCAGAGCAATTCCGGCTCGTTGAGTTTCACGCGCGGCGGACGTTGCGTCCATTTGATCTGATCGGCCAGCCCCAATCGCGCGGCGGCGTCGCGCTCCTGCGGCGAGAGGCGGCTCATCAAATCGTACAGCCGCCCGATGTCGTCGATTTGCAGCGGATCTTCGTGGAAGATATCTGCGAGTTGCGCGGCCTGCGCAGGCGATTTGTTTAGCGCTTCGCGCGTTTTGACCCACGCGGCGGCGCGCAGCGCGGGACTTTCGAGCAGCACGCCGTATTGCCGCAATTGATCCTCATCCTGCTCGTTGAGGTCGTTCACGCAGCCCAGCACGAAGCACGCAAACGCGCCGCGCGGATAAACTCGCCGCGTCGAAACCGTACAAACCAATCCGGGAAACGGCGGCTCGGCGACGTCTTTCACTTTCTGCGAGTCCTTGCCGAAGATCAGCGCCGCATTGCGGAATCCGTCTTCGTGAACCGAGCGCAAACTCAGCCACGTGTCTTCATCGACGCCCTGCGCGATGGTCTGCGCAGCGGATTCCGCCGCCCACGGCGGCTTGCGCGCGACGTTGTCCAGTGCGACAAAAACGCTGCGCGCGATGTCGGCGCGGTCGACCTTCAACGTCGTTGCGAGATTGACGACGAACGGATCGCTCGTTAATCGTTGAATGAATCCATCCACGTGCGCTTTGCGCTGTTCCGGAGTGAGCGAGAGTTCGCGATCCTTTTTGATTTCATCCAGTGTGACGGCGCGCAAATTGAGGCGGTCCACGCGCACGGCGATGTCGAAGAATGGCCGGTCCTCAGCGAGCACGTTCCCGTCGCGATCAACGATGTCCGCGCGCGCCGCCGCTTGAATTCGCCGGTCGTTAGAATCGCGCGCGGAAAGCGCACGGTATTGATCGAAACGCAGCACTTGCAGTTGAAACAAGCGCCCGATGACCGCCAGAAAGCAGAGGCCGAAGAGCAGCGAGAGAATGCCGATGCGAGTCTTGAACATGGATGAAATCAAGGTCCAAGGTCCAAAGTCCAAGGTCCAAGGTCCGCCGCGACGTTGGACCTTGGACCTTGGACTAATTAGGCATGCCGCTTTCGCGCTCCATGCATCCGTTCTTCATTCGTCCAACGCGCTTGAACATCCGGCAACATCACATGCAGGCGGAACATGCCGCGGCTTACGACGTAAATCACCGGCAAGCCCCACACGCACGCAGCGATGGCCAGCGAAAGCACTTCGCTTGTCGCGCGCGGCAAGGGAATTCCCAGTCCAATTAGATTTCCAATCAGGCAATACAGCGCATGCGCCAGCGCCGTCCCGAACACGCAAGCGATCCACGGCACGCCAAAATCCCCGCGCGACAAGTCGCGCCACGCCGCAAGCAAAATTGCGCCGGCCGATATCAAGTAACAAAGCGTTAGCAAACCAAATCTTCCGGAGCCGAGCAAGTCCGCGCTCAGCCCCATTAAAAAAATCGTACTCAACCCGAATTCAATTGTGCTGAACGAGAGCACGGCGATGCCGATGAGCAAACACACATCCGGCCGCAACACCGGCGGCAAGAACGCGGGCACGAGCGCGGTCTGAAACACCACCGCGGCAGCGAACACCAGCGTAAGATATAGCGCATAACGCATAGACTCGGCACTCAGGACTCAGCACTCAGGACTCACTTCTTCGGCATCTGCGGCCACGGCACTTCCGGCGTCTCGACGGTGAGCACATGCACGCTTTCGATCCGGTTTTCGTCGCACGCCGGCGTGATCTGCAACTCCCACTGAAAATCGCCGGAGTGGTTGATCTTTGTGACGACTCCCAGCCATAATCCAGGCGGGAAGGTGCCGTCGAGGCCGCTGGTCACGACGTGTTCGCCGACAAGCGCTTTCAGATCCTTCGCGACGATCAGTAGGCGGCACACGCGCTCCGACGCATCGCCCGGTTTTTGTCCCTGCAGAATGCCTTCGACGCGCAAATCGGCCAATCGTGCGCCGATGGTCAGCGCTCGATGCGTCAGCAGCGCCATGCTCGACGCGTGCGGCGCGACGGCGACGATGCGCCCGACCACCGCGCCGCGATGCATCACGCCGGCATCCATGCGCACGCCATCGGCGGAACCTTTGTCGAGCCCCAGCAGCGGTTCCTGCCAGAGAATCTTGCGTGCGATCACGCCCGCTTCAATGCCCGGCGGGTCGTTGAGCGGCGCTTTGAGTTTCAGCATGTCCATGTAGCGCTGATGAATTTCCTTGAGGCGCGGAAGCTCGTTGTTGAGGCGCTCGTATTCGGCGGCGACGCCCGTCGTTGGCCTCTCGTTGGACGAAGTCGCGCTTTTTTGTTCCATCAAATTGATCGACGCTGGCAGCGGATCGGCAGGACGACTTGAGCGCGCCATGACGCGCAGCAGCGGACTGAGCGCCGAATAAATTCCAGTGCGCAGCGTGGCCACGCTCGCCTGCGGCACCAGAAACAGCGCCAGCGCCGCGCAGAGGAAGCATGGAAAAACCAGGTTGTTGCGCCCCGCGGTCCGGTGCATGAAACACGATTCCGTTCAGTCTTTCTCGACAGTGTGACGACTCTTATGTATCGGCAAATTTGATGAGCCGCTGGAGTGGCGAAAGTCCTGAGTGGTGAGTCCTGAGTTCAGCGGCAAAGCGCTGCGCGCTGTTTACAACATGGTATTAAGCGTCTGATTGAGGTAGAATGCGCTCGTTCCGACCGATAATCATGCGCAATAAAGGAAGGTCGTCATGCGTCTCATGAAATTGGCTTCGTTTCTCGTCTGCGCGATGCTGGCGCTGTGTTGCTTTGTCTTGCTGCGCGCGTCCGACGAGATGCTGATCGTCGAGCAGCAGTACGATTTGCTCGAATTGAACGGGCGCGACGGCGTGAATGCGAAGAACATCAAGCAGATTTTGTACGTCACACCGGATGCCGTTTGCATCGACGAATACGGCGACGGCGGCCCAACTCCCACCGAAACGTACGTCCTCGATTTGAAAGATCAGCGCATTATCAATCTCGATCACGCCGCGAAAGCCATTCTGGTCAACGAAACGTTTGCCGAACGGCGCGCGCGGATTTTGAAAAAGAAGGCCGAAGTTCAGCAGGACATCAACGCGCTTGAACCCGGCAAGCAGCGCAAAAAAATCGAAGACATGTACCGCTTCATGCTCGACGACAAACGCCAATACAAAACCGTCGATGATTCGGGGAAGAAGGACGTGGCGGGCGTCTCATGCAAAGTCCTGAAGATCGTGGATGCCAACGATCCCACTTTCGTCGCGGTCGAAGCGGCGCTGCATCCGGATATCGAAATGCCCTACGACAATTCGGAAGTGTTGTTCCTGCTGAAGATCGTCGGCGAAAAAGTCTCGCAGTATTTGAAGGAGAACAAAGCTGTCTTCTCGCACGTGCCGATGGAATTGCACCTGACCACGCCCGACGGCGCGAAACTGGATACGAAAGTACTCAGCGTGAAAAAAATTAAAACGGCGGAATTCGATGCTAAATCGCGGCCACTGGGCGATCCGTTCAAATTGCCGGAATACAAAGCGAAACCGAAGGCGGGATCCGTCGCGCCTGAGAAAGGAAAAGCGGACTGAATTCGATTTCACGCCAAGGCGCAAAGTAAGCGCAAAGAACGCAAAGAGGTTTTTGAAAATAATCCTTTGCGGCGTTTGCGCCCTCTTTGCGGCTTTGCGTGAAAAGGATGGCGATTTATTGGGTGTCCGCCGAGCCTGGCGCGTCTTACTGCCGGGAACATCACTTGAGCGCCGGCGTCCCCGTCTCCTCTCCTTCGCCGGTTCTTAAGTGCGCTGTTCCCCGTTTTTTTACATGCGCTTGTGTATCTTTGCCTATAGAATACGTTCAGATTCAAGCCAACTTGACACGATAAAGAAAATAGCGACATTATCGGAAAGATATTGCCCGAGAGGGTAAGGCGCCCGCTTGAACGGAGCAGGAGCTCCGTTCTACTAGCACGCTGGACGCCTGCATCACAATGGATCGAGGGGAGCGCAATGGCTTCAGTCACGGTGATTTTCGGCGGTAAGGAAGAGAAGACTTACACGCTCGACAAGTCGCGCCTCGTCGTCGGGCGCGAGCCGAAGTGCGACATACAAATCGACAACCTCGGCATCTCGCGCGAGCACTGCGCGTTTTCGCAGCGCGGCGAGGCCTATCTGATTCAGGACCTGAATTCATCCAACGGCACGTACGTCAACGGCAAGAAAATCACCGAGCATTTCCTCAACAACGACGACGAAATCATCATCGGCAAATACAAACTGCTTTTCAAAAACGAACAGCAGCAGCCGGCCAAGGAACAGAAAGAGGGTTCGGTGCCGGTGCCGGACACGCTCAACACGTACGTGATGGACGGCCCGAAGATTCAGCAGCAGTTGGAGAAGATGCGCTCCGGAAAAGCGCCCATCGATGCGAATGCGCCGAAGCAGCCCGTCGGCGCGACGGCGCGCGATTACGCAAAGGCACTGGACGCCGCCACCGACACACCGCCGAAAAAGGCCGGCGGCGGAATGAAGATCGTCATCATTTTGCTGGTGTTGATGTTCCTGTTCCTGCTTTTCGTCGCCGGGGCGCTGGCGGTCGCGCATTTTGTGTTGAAGTGGTTCTAACGTTCGTAGTCCCGCCTTTAGGCGGAACGCATTCCGCCTAAAGGCGGGACTACAAACCATTACTTCCCGCGTTGCGCGCGCAATCCAGCCAATAAGCGTTTGGCGTCGGGATGCTCCGGTTCGATCTCGAGCGCTTTCATGAACGCCGCTTCGGCTTCCTTGTGATGCCCTTGGCGCTGCAAGGCGCGGCCCATGCCGCACGCGGCGTCGGACATGCGCGGATCGAATTCGAGCGCTTTCTTGAAATACTGCAGAGCTTCGCCGTCTTTGAGCACGGAATAAAGCGCCATGCCGAAGTGATAATGTGCGACGGCATCGCGCGGATTATTCTTGATCGCCGTTTCGAGACGGATTTTTTCGGTCCAATAGCGGCGGTAACCGTCGAATGCGTAGCGCAGCGAATGGTACGCGACGGCGTCGCGCGGATTGACCAGCGTCGCTTTGTCGAATGAGCGCAGCGCTTTTTCGATGTCGCCGGAACGCAGCGCCAGCGCGCCGCGTTCGAACCAGACTTTCGCGGTCATCTCGTCGTTGAGCGGAATATTTTCGAGCACCACCATCGCTTCGTCGCGCTTGCCGTCGCCTTCGAGCAACTGCGCGCGCAGCAGCGACGCGCGCGCGGCGGTGGTCTGCACTTCAGCATTCGTCGCATTCGAGGCAAGCTTGCCTTCCTGCGCGGCGGCGCGCAGCACCGCATCGACGGATTTCCATTCGGGCAGCGGCTTGCGGAAGAAGCGCGAGCGCGCAACGGCGGCCAGCCCGGTGTCATAGAACGCCTGCGCGTTGCTGGGCGCGCCCGGGGACTTGCGGCTGGCTTTGGCCGCGCCGCTTTCCAAGTCTTTGAGTGCGTGCGTGACCGCGCGCCAGGAATCGTCCTGCGAATCGAGCGAGCTCTGGCTTTGGCGCAATCGGCCGAGCAGGTCGTAGGCTTCGATACAGCGCGGGTCGTGTTTGATCGCGCGCGCGTACAATTCTTCGGCTTCGTCGAGCAGGCCGGAGCTTTCGAGCAGTTCGGCCCAATGGATGTAAAGGCGTCCGACGCCGGGGAAGCGCGCGATATATTCGGCCGTTTCGGACGCGGCGGCATTGATGTTCTGCGCGTTCATATCGAGCGTGTGGGTGAAGGCGATGTTGAGGCCCGCTTGCAAATTGCGCGGATCGGCTTCGGCCGCGCCGCGGAACAATTCGAGCGCTTTGGTTCGGTCGCCGCGCAGCAGATAACCGCAGCCGAGCGCGTTGAGTTCGTCGGGCGAACCGACGTCAAGATCGAGCGCGCGTTCAAGGTATTCGATGCGTTCGTGAACGAGGCGGTATTCGGTTTTCGCGAGCTCCAAATTCGTCGCGGCTTCCGGCGACGGCGGCTTCTCGGGGTCTTCGGATTTTTCGATGGCAATCGCCGCTTCGTATTCTTCGATGCCGTCTTTCATGCGCCCCATGTCGCAGAGCACGTTGCCGAGGTTGTTGTGGTAATTCGAGCGGCGTGGGTTGGCCGTGATCGCTTTGCGCAGGAAGCGCTCCGCTTCGCTCAAATCGCCGCGCCGATAGAACAGCGCGCCGAGGCGGCTCAACACCGTCGGGTCGTCCGGATTGCGCGCGAGTTCGGCGCGCAATTCGTTGATCGCGCGGTCGAGCGGATGAATGTCCGCTCGCCGCCCATGCAGCGCCGGCGCCGGCGCGAACCGGTTCGATGCTCCCTTTTCAGACGCCTTGGCAGCCGCTTGTGCGTTGCGCATCGCCTTTCGTCCCCCTCGCTTTTTCTTCTTCTCTGGCTTCATTCAATGGTTTCTCGGGTCTGAATCCGCCCGACTGTACGCTCTGGGTTTAACAATTCGTCCAGAACGCGAACGGAATTCAGCGGGGTTAACGTCCTAATTTCGCGGCGATGCGCGCAATTTCAAAAAGCAACCAATATTGTTACGTCGTGAGTTGAGTGCACTTCACACGTGCAAGCGTGTATTTAGATAATCTTGAAAAAGATTTTGGTCGATGATTGGGCGCTGGTTTTTGCCTCCTTATAGTGGAGACGAATGAAGAAGTGGAAATCATCGCGAAATTGTACCGCCGGCGTCCCGCCGGCCCGTTGCGCGAAGCGCAACCCCGCCGCTCTCCCGTCTCACGCGCGGCGGCAATCCGCGCAGCATTTCCAATCGGTTCGTGATGCAGCGCGGCAATTCTTCAATGTAATGCGAAACAATGATCAACGTCGTCGGCTTGGTCGCACAGAGCGCGTCGAGCGCGTCGCAGACTTTTTTTCGCGCGCATTTGTCGAGGCCCTGGCAGGGTTCGTCGAGGATCAGCAGTCGCGGTTGCTTCACAAGCGCGCGCGCCAGCAGCGCGAGACGCTGGTGTCCGTCGGAAAGCAAGCGGAAGGGGCGCGCCGCGAACGAATCGAGGCCGAAATATTCCAGCCAATCCCACGCAATGCGCTTTTGTTGCGGCGAAACGCGGTGATACAGCCCAAGCGTTTCGCAGAATCCCGTGCAGACGAAATCGAGCGTCTGCGTCGAACCGTCGTAGTGCAGCGCAATGTCCGGCGCGGCGTAGCCGATTTTGGCTTTGAGGTCCCACGTCGATTGTTCGCGGCGCTGCTTGCCGAAAATCGAGACGTGCTGCGCGTACGATTGCGGATGGTCGCCGGTGAGCAAGCTCAGCAGCGTGGTTTTGCCAACGCCGTTGGGCCCGAGCACGGCCCAATGCTCGCCGGCGCGGACGGTCCAATTCAGTTCATTGAGAATCAGCGTGTCGCCCGCTTTGACGCGGATGTTGCGAAGGTCAATTATCGGAGCGCCGGCTTCCAGCCGGCCCGCACTACCCCTGACTTGCGCATGTCCGATTCCGCTTTTTTTCACGGCTGGCACGCGCACCGCGCCTCGATCCCTAAACGCAGCCCGCTCTAACAGCGCCGCCTCGCGCGACCACAGTCGCGCCGTGCCGATCGCGCGCCCATCGCGCAAATATAATCCATGCGTAAACCCGCGCGGAATTTCCCACGGGCGGGCCGTAAGAAAAAGAGTCGGCGCGTTGAAAGGAGCGGCGGCACTCTTGCCGCCGTTCATGATCGCATGGAACGCATTAGCAAGCGCCGCGCGCCCTTGAATATCGAGTCCGATGAACGGCTCGTCCAGAATCAACAGCGCGGGCGAAAGCAACAGCGCGCGAGCGATCAGCAGCCGCCTCATTTCGCCGGTGGAGAGATGCAGCGTTTGGCGCTCCAGCACATTTGAGAGGCCCATGTGTTCGAGGATGGCAGCGATGTTTTTACGAGCCGCGACCACAAGGGAGCGGGAATGGCTCACTCCCTCGCGGTCGCGCCTCGCCAATCCCAACGCCTGCGCCGCCGTGAGCGTCGCGTGCTCTTCGCCAAGGTACCAGCGCGATTGATAGTAGCCGTCGGATTGCGCGACGAATTGGCGCTGCAGTTGGAATGAAACGCTGGCGATGCGCTCGCACGGATCGGCATCGTCAGCGCCGAATCCATACTCGATTTCGCCGGAGATGTTGGCGTTGCCCGTGATCGCCGCGGCGAGGCTGGATTTGCCCGCGCCGTTGGGACCGATAACAGCCCAGTTTTCGCCAGCGCCGATGCGCCAGTTAAGATCGCGAAGAGCGTTGACATCGGCGCGGTGGATGGTGACGGAGCGGAAGGAGAGCAGCGGTTTGCGAATGGCGTTCATCTTTGGATTGGATTCTCAGGGGACGAATTCATTCGTTTCGAAGTATTTCTTGCGGAGAGCGACAGTTTCATATTCATTCATATTCAGTAACGACAACGTCGCGCCACCGCGAGCGGATAGAGGAATAATGAGCCCGTCCTGCATTACAAAATGCCTGCTCCACTTATTTTTTCGCGGATTAAATAGATAAGCCAGATTGCCCGTCGCGGGATCGATGGACGAAAGATTGGGGCCTTTTAGCGAATTGCAACACATACACGTCCACGCCAAATTGTCGATGGAGTCGGTGCCGCGGTGTTGCCGCGCAATGACGTGATCGATGGCAAAGGAAACGAACATGAGCGAATCGGCGATTTTGCAATATTCGCACAAGCCGCTGGCGCGGCTTTGAACTGTACGCACAACCCAGTTTGGAACGATGCGGCTCACTTGGCGCCACTCATGAGGTCAAGCGCTTTGGCTTTGAGTCCGCGCAGTTTCAATTCGAGCTGCCGCACGCGCTCCAATTCCCCGGCTCCCTCCGCATCCAAGCTTCCGGATTGATTGAGTTCGAGCAGTTCGTCGACCCGTTCCTGCATTTCCGCCGGCAATCGGAATGCAAGCAGCGCACCCGGTTCTTTGGGCAGCAGTTTTTTGATGCTTTTGAATGACCAATCGATAGCAATTGTGCGCATGGACGAACCTTTCCACGACTGTTACCGCCATCATAATTTGGCTTCGAACGCGGTGCAATCAAGAAAAAGGATACCGCTATCCTCAGTCTTCCTCCCGCGCGGCACGACGGTGAATCCACGCTTCGCACACGAACCACACTGCGAAGAGAATCACCGCCGCGATAAATGAATCAAGCGCCGCCATTGGCAATGAAAATACCGGATCGTGGTTCATCCATGATAACGGGCCAAAATCGCGCTCTAATCTGTTGTCCGACCACCACATTGCAAATGGAAACCCGCGACATCCCACTTGGTGTCCTTTATCAGTCTCATCAAAATACTTCGTTGAATTGGCCCAAAGTAGTCCTCCCGCCGCGAACATCAGCATGATCGCCGTGCTCAGATGCACTTGAAAGAACCGCCGCTTGCGCGCGGGTTTAGACTCGTCGTTCATCTCTCCACGCTCAACACTTTTGCGCGCGCGATTGTACAAACTTTTCCGCCCTCCGCCGCTCCATACTTGTGACTCGCCGCGCTTGTGGTAATTTAATCTGAAGTCGTGCCGCCGAAACTCATTTAGAAGGACCAGCCATGAAACGCCTGCTCTACGTATCCCTGCTGCTCGCCGCGGCGCTCGCGCGCGCGGGCGACGACAAAAATTACACGCCAGAAATAAAAGCGCTTTCGGTCAATGG
Source organism: Planctomycetota bacterium (assembly GCA_035308565.1). GTDB lineage: Bacteria > Planctomycetota > SZUA-567 > H5-PLA8 > H5-PLA8 > JANXLS01. Next base: position 17,253 of record DATGGK010000247.1, read on the forward strand.
GCAAACACTGCCAGCGGAAAAGATTCGCGCGAAATACGATTTGTTCACGAAGATTTATCGCGTGCAGGAAGTAAGCGATCTTTCGAAACGCAAATTGCTGCTGGACAAGCTCGCCGAAAAAGCACGCGAATACGCGCTCATCGACGAGGCCGTGCGGCAGCACATTGAGAAGAATAAGCTGACGCTCAGCGCCGATGAACTCAAAGAGGACATGGAGGCGTACAAGGCCGACGAGGAGGCCAAATGGCTCAAGGAGAAAAAGGAGCCGAAGACCTTCGAGGAAATCCTGAAAGCGCGCGGCAAAACCGAGGAGCAAGTGGCGACGGAAATGACGCCGCGCTTCATCATGCAGCGCTGGCTAATGAAGGAGTACGAAAAAAATCCGGAGCCGGTGAAGAAAGCCTGGGAGGAAGCCAAGCTGAAAGAGCCGCTGCGCCGAGCGAGCCAGATTCTTCTTTCCTACGACAAAGCGAAATACACGACGTCGAACCGGACCAAAGACGACGCGCAGAAGCAGGCTGCGTACGCGCTGGAGCGTGCGAAGAAGGGCGAGGATTTCGCCGCGCTGGCCAAGGAACTTTCCGACGACCGGCGGACCAAAGAGCAGGGCGGCGATCTGGGCTTTTTGGCCGCGACGCCCACTCCGCCCACGTCGCCACCAAAGCAGGTGCTCGACGCGCTCTACGCGTTGCAAAAGCCGGGCGATGTGTCCGACGTCGTCGAGAGCGAAATGGGCTTCCACATTCTGAAGATGACCGATCAAGTTCCCGACGACACGGCCTTCAAGAAATTCCTCCACACCGAGATTTATCACCAGGCGATCAACGCCGAAGTGAAGCTCATGAAAGACGCGAAGGTCGAGGAAGTGAAGTAAGTGTGGTGCAGGCGGCCCGCCTGCACGCCGTTACTTCCCCACCACAATCAGCGCAAACGTGCCCGGCGTGACTGTGCGCCCATTTTTTTCCGCCGCGCCAAGATAAATGCGATGCGTTTTGGGATCGAAGGTCATCGTCTTCGAGCCGGCCTGCGTCTTGACGATTTGAATCACAGTGAACGTATCGGGATTCTCCTCGTGAACAACGGTGAGCGTGCCGTCGCCGTTTGAGGCGAACGCGTTCTGCGAATCGGGATCGAACGCGGTTGCGTCCACACCCGCGCCAATCGGCGCGCTGGTCAGCACGTGGCCGGAATCCGCATTCACGACAACGAGCGTTTTACTGGCGTTGCAGCCGGCGAAGAGGCGGCGGTGCTCGAGGTCCATCGAAAGCCCGGTCGGTTTTTTGCCGGGCTCGAGCGACCAGTGCGCTTCGACGGTGAGCTTCTGAGCATCGATCACGGCGATTTCACTTTTGTCTTCCAGATTTACGAAGACTTTTCCTTTCAGATCGGAGACCGCGAATTCCGGCGCGCCGCCGAGATCGAGTTCCTTGACCGCTTTTCCTTCCGCGGGATCGATGACCGTCGTGGTCGTGCCGCCGTTGTTGAACGCAAACACTTTTTTCGACAACGGATCGTAGATAATCGCATCCGGTTTATTGGTGGCTTTGATCTGGGAAGTTTCTTTGAGCGTGGTCAGATCGAAGACGCGCACCGTGTTGTCTTTGCCGCTGGTGACGAAGCCTTTATTGAGCTCGGACACGATCGCCGCGCCGTGAACGCCGTTCATGCCGCCGACTTCGCCGACGAGTTTCTCGGCATCGACGTCCACAACCATCACGCGGTCGGAACGGCCGATGTACACGCAATGTGCGGCGCTGTCCATCGTGAGGTAATCCCACGAGCCGTCGCCGCCGAGCGGAATCCTCTTGAGGACTTTGTATTCGTCCGCCGCAAACGTCGTTGAAGCGAGCACAAAAAGTGAAATCATCAATGCGCTTTTATTCATCGAAAATCCTTTCATCGGAGTTATGCAGCATTGTACCCCGCGCGCGAAAATGTCTTCCAGCGACGCGGGAATATTAGAGGAGTCTAATTTATTTTTCGATGCGCGAGGTTTGGCGCAGCCACGCCTCGCGAATTTTTTTCTGCGCGTCCGTGGCGTCCGGAATCTCCACAATCTTCGCGTGAAAATTCCCGCCGGCGTCGCGCTGCTTTGTGAATTCGATCTTCAATCCCGCGTACGCAAACATCTCTTCATAAGGCGGGCGCTCGACACCTTCAGCGTAGCGTTTGAAAAAATCGTTGTAATCATGCCCGCTGACTTTTTGCAGCGCGGCCAGCAGATCGCTGCGATCAAAGCCCTTAGCGTTCAAATAGCAATCCGTGTACAGCGCGCGCATCACGTCGTCGAGAGCTTTCTTGCCGCCGGTGTCATGCAGAATCGACAGGTCTAACAGTGTCGCGAGATTGCGGCCGGTAAAATAATACGACAGCTCGAAGACGCCGTGGTTGTCATAACCCAACCACGTCGAAACCGACGATTCCGCCGGCGAAACGTACTCGCGCACGGGCGAACTTTCGCACTGCGCGATCATGCCCGCGCACGAATCGTAGAATTCCGCGCGCGTGTTCAATCCCGCGCGGTAGAGCAGCACGCTGCCGTAATAAGTGGTGAAGCCTTCGCTCACCCACAGCAGCGGCGATTCGACTTCCCGCGAATAATCGTACGGCCAATACTGTGCGGCGCGGATGCGC
>DATGGK010000248.1:0-38618 GCA_035308565.1 Planctomycetota bacterium
AACGCCACTACCGTGCACGCCGCTTATTCAAACTGCTCTCTCACAACTGCACGCGCATCGCCAACGCCGCACTCGAACGCTCCATTCACTCCGTTGCACATTTCCACGCCGCCGCATAGGATGGCAACTGGTTCAATTCACTGGATTGAGAAGATGCAGGGAGCATTACAGGCTTTTCAGGCTCAAACTGAAATGATCTTGCCGGCTTTTCGTCCCAACGAACGAAAAGCCGGCGCGACAAATCCCCTTTACCAGTGAATGTGTATGCCCGGCAAATCCACGCCATTCCGGCGGTGTTCCACGTATTCTTCGCGCACGATCACCGGGGGCGGCTCGACAACGCGCCGTTCGGTCACCACGGCAGTGGGTTTGAAGCGCGTGATGTCGTTCGCGTACACCGTCATGTGCGCTTTGCCCTTGTCGTCGTTGTCCACGTACAGCGAACCTGTCACCTGCACAAAATCTCCATTCAAACCGCCATAGAATTTGTGCATGTCGGCCTTTGCGTTGTCCGCGAACTGCAAGTCGTACAGCCCGCCGTTTGCCGTGACGAAGAAGCCGTGCTTGTCTTCGTGCATCCGGCCGCGAATCGTGACATTCGCGCCCTCGTCTGCCGTCTCCGCCCAAAGCGGCGTGGCGACTGCCGCGGCCATCACGATGGCCAGAATAAATCGTCCGATCATGTCTGATTCCTCCGAAAGTTTGTGCTTGCGAAAACAAACGAACATGAATGGGAGTCGGCAAGCGACGTGCCATTTGTGCGCATCCACTCGTGAAGCATTTGAAATTGCGTCCGTCTCCCTTTGTCGATATAAGCATGCACACCGCTCAGGAGTCCCACATGCCGCGCACACGTTTGCTCCGCGTTCTGTTTTCGCTGCTGCTGATTCAATCCTGCGTGCTCTTCGCCGAAGATGCGCAAGACCCCGCCTCCAAATTCGTCGCCGCGATCGACCCGCTGCTGGATGTGCTCTCCGGCAAAGCCACGACGTACACCGTCAGCGCCGACTTCAGTTTCGGCGCCTCGACCGGCCACGCTGAACTCGGCCGCGCCGGCGACCGCGATTATTGGCTGAGCGTCAAAGCCGGCAAGGACATCGACGGCCTCTTGAGCGTCACCGCCGCCGAAACGCGCCTCGAGGTCATTCCGAAAAACGTTGCCTTCGTCGGCAAAGGCGACGCCGGCGCCGAAGCCATCAAGCCCGGCGAGCTTTTGGCGCAGGCCGAAAAGCTCATTTACTCCGGCGCCATCGATCCCTTCGCGCTGCTTCAAAGCGGCAGCCGCGACGGCCTCGGCGCGATGTTGGGCATCGCCGCCGATGTGCAGCTCGGCAGCGTCATCGACGGCGCGCGCGAATTCACTCTCGCCGTCGATAAGAAGAGCGCGCCGATTTCATTCAAAATCAAAAACGATCCCGCCGCTCCATGGCAGGCCGAAATTCGCATGGCCGGCGGCACGAAAGACGCGCCCGTTGAAAATGTGGTCAAGCTTCAGATTTCCAAAAAGGCCGAGCGCACGGACCGGCTGAAGGCGGGACAACAAACGGAAATCGCCGTTCCCCGCCCCGAATTGGAACGCTCGATCTATCGCGGCGGCATGCGCGAGCTCGAAATCCAAATCGACGACCGCCGTTCGCGCGCGCCCGCCAACCGCGTGGTCAACGACATCCCCGGCGCGCGCCTCGAAATCGATCACGGCCAGCGCGTGCTTTATCTCACCGGCACGCCCGCCCAAATCGGCCGCGCGCACGGCCAGTTGATGCGCCCCGAAATCCGCAAAATGATGGACTCCACCCTCTACGTCGTCGGCCTCTACTACAGCATTGGCAAAGGCAAATGGTTCCTCAACGACATCCGCGACGCCTGGAAGCGCCTCGAACCGTTCGTCGATAAAGATTACCTCGCCGAACTGGACGCCTGCGCGGAAGGCGCGGGCCTCGATAAAGAGGAGGCGCATCTTGGCAACGTCTTCCCCGAACTTTTCCACTGCTCCGGTTTCGCCATCGCCAACGAAGCGACCGCCGGCGGAAAACTTTTTCACGGCCGCGTGCTCGACTACATGACCGAAATCGGCCTCCAGCACGCGCAAGTCGATTTCGTGACGCGCTCGCCGGGCCGCCACGCCACCGTCAACATCGGCTACGCTGGATTCATTGGCTGCGTCACGGGTATGAGCGACGCGCAGATTTCGATGGGCGAAATGGGCGGGCGCGGCGAAGGCAACTGGGACGGCACGCCCATGGCTTTCCTGATGCGCCGCGTGCTTGAACACGCCGACAACCTCGAACAAGCCCGCGAGATCCTCGAAAAAGCCAAGCGCACCTGCGAATATTATTACATCATCGCCGACGGCAAATCCCGCAGCGCCTATGGCGTCGCCGCCTGGCCGGACAAAATCCAATTCCTCAAACAAGGCGAAGCGCACGCGCTGCTGCCCACCGCGCTGCAAGGCTGCGTGCTCCTCTCCGCCGGAAAGCGCTACGAAGACCTCTCGCAGCGCGCTAAAGACGGCTTCGGCAAAATCGATGAAGAAGGTGCGATCAAATTAATGAGCCGCCCCGTCTCAATGCAAAGCAATCTGCATTCGGTGTTGTTCGTGCCGGAAGACCAAACGTACCAATCTGCTCACGCCAGCCTGCGCGGCCACAAGCCGGCGTCGGAGACAAAATATGTGAAGCACGATTTCAAGGCGCAGGTGAAGGTGCTGGACGAGTTGGAAGCTAAGAAGTAATCGTTCGTGGTCCCGCCTTTAGGCGGAACGTCACACCCGCATCGCGCGTTTCACCATTTCCTTGTCAAAATAATTGACCGACATGCCGGCGTCGAGCGCGATGCCCTGCGCGTTGATCCCGCTGCTGCGCTCGCTGAGCAGAAACACGGCGGCGTTCGCGGCTTCCTGCGTGGTGAGCGCTTTTTTGCGCAGCGTCATTTGCTCCGCGTACAAATAACTGTCGATGTAGCCGGGGATGCCCGCCGATGCCGACGTTTTCAGCAGGCCCGGGCACACGGCGTTGAAACGCACCTGCGAAAACGCGCTGAACGATTTGGCCAGAAAACAGAGCGCCGAATCCAGCGCCGCTTTCACCGGCGCCATGTAGCCGTAATTCTCCGCCGCCATGCGCGTCGTTGAAATCGAAATCGTGACCACCGACGCGTGCTTGTCGAGATGCTTCCTGAATGCATTAGCGATGGCGATCAGCGAATAACAGGAGATGCTCACCGCCTGCAAAAAATCCGCGCGTTTCGTCTCGTGAAACGGCTTGAAGCCTTCGGCGTAATTGGCAAACGCGATCGAATGGACGATCCCGTGGATCAGCGGATGTTTCGCGGAAATCTCGGACGCCACGCGCGCGATCTGCTCGTCGTGTTCCACGTCGCAGATGAAGATCTCCGCGCCGGGCAGCAATTTCGAAAGCTGCTCGCGCCGCGCTTCCGAGCGCACCACAAAAATGGCGTCGCCCCCTTCGCGCTCGATCGTCTCGGCGATGGCGTACGCGACGCTCTTTCGATTCGCCACGCCGAAGACGACGTATTTTTTATTTTCGAGATTCAAAAAGCTCATGGCTGAATGAAGTGAGCGCGCCGAAATTCATTTCCCCATCGTGTCGAGCGCGACCAGCGCGCAGGCAAATTCGATGCTGACGACGGTCTTGCCGTCCACTTTGGCCGCGCCGTCCATGTAACACGCGTTCCCCAGTTTTTCCTTGAAATGCACTTCCATGTCGATGGTGTCGCCGGGGCGCACGATCTGTTTGAATTTGGCGTTGGCGATGCGCGTGAGCACCGTGACGCAATTCTCCATCGCGCCTTCGAGAATGTGCGCGATGAGGATCGCGCCGCTTTGAAAAATCGACTCGCAGGCCAGCACGCCCGGCAAAATCGGGTTGCCGGGAAAATGACCGCTGAACACCGGATCCGCCGGATCGGTTTTGCGGCGCGTGCGAATCGTGTGTCCGTCCACGGCCACAATGTCGTCAACCAGCAGAAACGGCGGCCTGTGCGGAATGGCGTCGGTGATGTTCATGAAACCTCAAAACGCTTTTGTACGCACACGTATAAGGGGAGCGGCGCGTGAATACAAGTCGGATACGTGTTCCCTCTCTTTGGGGAGAGGGCCGACGGCGGTACCCCGCCGCGGGGTGAGGTGAAGGCGTTGGTCAATCTCATTCTTCCGGGCATTGTTTTTCCTATGAAATCGCGGTACGCTATGCGTCGCAAAGGAACCGGAAATGGAAATCTTCAAAGAGTTCACTTTCGAAGCCGCTCACCGGCTGCCCAACGTGCCGGAAGGACACAAGTGCCGCCGCATTCATGGCCACTCGTTCAATGTCGCCGTGTATCTCGAAGGCCCGATCGATCCGGCGATGGGCTGGGTCTCCGATTTCTTTGACATTAAGTCCGCGTTCGAGCCTTATTTCGAAATGCTCGATCACCATTTCCTAAATGAAATCGAAGGGCTCGAAAACCCGACCAGCGAAAATATTGCGCGCTGGATTTGGACCAAATTGAAACCCGCCTTGCCCGGCATCAGCAAAGTCATCGTCAAAGAAACCTGCAACTCCGGCTGCGTCTATACGGGCAAAGATGACTGAAATAGTCGAAATAGCCGTACGTCGAAAGTCAAATAAGGCAGCTTTCCACTCTCTCGGCATTCGACTTTTTCGACTTTCGACTTTCGACATACATAGCTTCGTCCTACACTTTCCACATGAGGATGAGCCTCGAATTTCTCGGCACGGGAACCTCCGTGGGAGTGCCGGTGATTGGGTGCGACTGTGCGGTGTGCCATTCCACCGACCCGCGCGACAAGCGCCTGCGCTCGTCGGCGCTCGTGCGCGGATTTGATGAAGCTGGCCGCGTGCATACCAGCGTGCTGATCGACACCACGCCGGATTTTCGCCAGCAGATGTTGCGCGCGAACATCCGGCGCATCGACGGAATCGTCATCACGCATTTCCACGCCGACCACGTCACTGGCATCGACGACGTGCGGCGCTTCAATGTGATTCAGAAACAGGTGATCGACGTGTGGGGTTCGCCGCGCACGCTGGCCAGTTTGCGCAAATGCTTTGGCTATGTCTTCAGCGACTCGCTGCGTTTCGGCTGGCCGTCGCTCGTGGCGCGCGAAATAAATGTCGGCGCTGAATTTCAAATCGGTTGCCTGAAGTTTCTGCCGTTCGATCTGGATCACGAAGTGATCGTCAATACAGGTTTGAAGATCACGAACGCAAATTTCGAAAACAGTCCCTCGCTTTCGTATTGTCTCGACGTGAAGCGCATCGACGAGCAGGCGTACGGCGCGCTGGCCGGCACCGACACGCTGGTGCTCGACATGCTTCGCGAGACGCATCATCCGACGCACATGAATCTGGCCGAAGCGCTCGACGTGGTCGCGCGCGTCAAGCCGCGGCGCACTTATTTCGGGCATATCGCGCACGAAGTCAGCCACGCCGAATTGGAAGCGCGCTTGCCCGCGGGCGTGCATCTTGCGTATGATGGTTTGGTTGTGGAAGTGTGACCCATTGTGGTGCAAGGCTTCCAGCCTGTCGCTTCAGTTTGCAGGCTGGAAGCCGGCACCACAAAACGGACTGCAACGCGCATGACCCAACGCGGTCGAACGGCTTTGCACAGGTATGCGTTCGCGGTGGTGTGCACCGCCGCGGCGCTGTGCTTCGACTATTTTTTGCTGGATTTCAAAACGACCTTTCTGCCCTGCATGGCGGCGGTGATGCTCGCCAGTTGGCGCGGCGGTCCCAAGCCGGCGATCCTTTGCGCGCTGATCATCGCGACAGTGACCAGCTACATTTATTTTTTTCATACCGTCCACACCAGCGCCGGCGCGCCGTGGAACTTCGCTATTCGCGAATCGTTGTTCATCGCGGTATCGGCGCTCGCGGTGATGATCGCCAGCGCCCAGCGCAAAGCAGAAGCGGAATCTCAGGCGCAGGGCGGTCTGCTGCTCTTCACGCTCGCTCACAGCGCGAATGGCGTCATCATCGCCGGCGAGGACGGACGCATCGTGTTCATGAATCCGCGCGCGCACCGCCTCACCGGTTTCGGCGCGGAAGCTTTGGGCATGCCCGCCGGCGACGTGTTAAAAATCGCCGACCTCGACACCTTCAAGCCGCTCGAGAATCCAATCCACCGGGCGTTGCGCGAAGGCGTCCCCGCGCGGCTGGAGGCTCCCGTTTTGCTGATCTCGCACGACGGCCGGCGGTACGTGATCGAAGACAGCGCGTCCACCTTTTCCGCGCAGGAGAACGTGCCGCGCAACGTGGTGCTGATTTTTCGCGACGTCACCGAGCAGCGCCGCATCGAAGCGGAGTTGCGCAGCACCGCGGACCGCTTTCGCATGGCGCTGGACGCCGGCCGCCTTTCCACGTGGGAATGGAACATCGCCACCGGCGAAATCGTTTGCGAAGAACTCAAAATGCTGCTCCCGCCCGGATCGAAAGGCACGCGCGACGAATATTTAAAGGCCGTTCACCCCGACGACCGCGCGGCCGTGGAGCGCGCGCTAAACAAGGCGCTCGAAGAGAAGCGCGATTTCGCGAGCGAATACCGCTTCATCGATCCTGAACGCAATATCCTGTGGCGCTCATCGCTGGCACGGCCGATTTTCAACGACGCGGGCGTTGCCGTGAGCATGGTCGGCGTCTCGCGCGACATCACCGAACAGCGGCTGGTCGAACAGATCGTGCGCGAAGGCGCCGAGCAATTCCGAAGCGTCGCGGAGAATGCCACCGACGGCTTTGTTACCGTGGACGAGCGCGGCAAGATCGTCTACGCCAACGCCGCCAGCGCGGCGCTCTTCGGCTACGCGCGCGCTGAATTGATCGGGCAGCCGCTGAGTGTGCTCGTCCCTGAACGCCTGCGCGAACAGCAAGCGCGCGGCTTCGCGGCATTCATGGCCGGCGGACAGAAGAAATTGGATTGGCGCCACGTTGAATTCAGCGCGCGGTGCAAGGACGGTTCCGAGATTCCCGTCGAGATGTCGTATTCGCAATCGCGCTCCGGGCAAAGGCGCCTGTTCAGCGCGATCGTGCGCGACATCGGCGAACGCAAGCGCAACGAGCAGCTTGTGCTGGCCGCGCGCGAGCGGCTGCTGCTGGCGCAGCGCATCGCCGGCATCGGCATGTACGAATGGGACTTGCGCGCGCGCACCGCGAAAATGTCGCCGGAATCCGAGGCGCTGCACGGACTGTCGCCCGGCACCTTTGGCGGCGCGCACGAGCAATGGCGCAAGCTGCTGCATCCCGACGACCTGGAACCCGTCACGCAGCGCATCGGCATCGTCCTGGCCTCGACGCTCTGCGATTACAGCGACGAATACCGCGTGGTCTGGCCGGACGGCAGCGTGCACTGGCTGGCCACGCGCGGCAAGATTTTTCGCGACGATTCGGGCGCGCCGCTGCGCATGTTGGGCGCCGAGCAGGATAGCACGGAGCGCAAAGTGCTCGAAGCTGAACGCGAACGGATTTTGGCGCGCGAAAAATCCGCGCGCGCCGAAGCCGAACGCGCCAGCCGCATGAAGGACGAATTCCTCGCCACCGTCTCGCACGAACTGCGCACGCCGCTGACGGCGATTCTGGGCTGGTCGAAGATGATGCTCGACGACGTGCTCGATTCCGAAACGTCGCTCCGCGCGCTGGAATCAATCGACCGAAACGCGCGCGCTCAAGCGCAGCTCGTCGAAGATCTGCTCGACGTGTCGCGCATCATCAGCGGGCGCATGCGCGTGCAGCTGGCGCCGCTCAATTTGGCCGATGTCGTAAAGACCGCCGTGGACAGCGTGCGCCCCACCGCGCAGGCGCGGAAAGTCGAATTCGAACTGCACCTTTCGCCCGCGCGCGTCAGCGGCGACGTGGAGCGAATGCAGCAGGTCGCGTTCAACATCCTTTTCAACGCCGTCAAATTTTCGCACCGTTTGGGCCGCATCGTCGTGAGCGTTGAGGCCAGCGGCGCGATGGCGCGCTTAAGCGTTCGCGATTACGGGAAAGGCATCGATCCGGCGTTTCTGCCCAATCTGTTTCAGCGCTTTACGCAGGAAGAATCGGGCAGCACGCGCCGGCACGGCGGCATGGGGCTGGGGTTGGCGATCGTGCGGCATCTCGTGGAAATGCACGGCGGATTTGTGCGCGCCGAAAGCGAAGGCCCCGGAACGGGCACGACGGTGACGGTCGAACTGCCGCTGCTTCGCGAAGGCGACACGCTGCTCTTCACCAACCCGCTGCGCACCGGCAGTTCCAGCGCAGTGCTGGCGAAGATGTTCACGAACCTTGAAGACGCGCACGTGCTGGTCGTTGAAGACGACGCCGACACCCGGCTGATGCTGGTGTCAGCGCTGCGCCGAGCCGGCTCGCGCGTGTCTGAAGCCGAAAGCGCGGAACATGCGTTTGAACTTTTCGCGCGCGAACGCCCGCAGGCGATTCTCAGCGACATTTCACTGCCCGGCGAAACAGGCGAGGCGCTGATCGCCAAAGTGCGCGCGCAGCCGGAAGCCGCCGGCGGCACGACCCCCGCGATTGCGCTGACCGCCTACGCGCGCGAAGGCGATTTCGAAAAACTGATGGCATCGGGCTTTCAATTCTGCTTGCGCAAACCCGTCAACCCGGCGGACGTGCTGGAGGCATTGTCGGCGGTGTTGGGGAATGGGGTGAAGAAAGCAGCGCGAAAGGATGGGGCGTAAAATAGAAGTTGCTTCGCCCGCTCACCACTGCTCTTCAAAAACCAGCGCCGTCTCCATGTGCAAGCCGCGCAGGGCGGGTTCGGCATCCGCGACTTCGTCCATTCGAAATGTAACGCCGTACTCCGGCGCGGACGCTTGGTAGCGAACGACTATTTTGGCCGTCGGATCGACATCCCACACCACTTGCGTGCCGGCTTCAAAATAATCCGCGCGCTTAGCCGCCAGCGCGATTTCCGCTGCGATTCCAAAATCCGATTCGCTGCGGACTTCGACGGCAAGGGTCGGCGGTCCGTTGATGAAGCGCATCCGGTTTGACGAGCGCTTGCCGCCATAAAACGAAACGTCGGGCGAGAAGGATTGCCGGCCGGATTTCAATTTTGGAACAGCGTACCCGACGGCATCCGCGTGCACGACGCCCAATTTGTGAGCTTTCACAAACACGTGAAGTGAGCGCGCGATGTTGAACGCAACTTCGCCCGGCAAGTCGCCAACCGGCATCATGGGCACGATTCTCCCGTCAATCAGCTCCGCTCTGCCCTCCACGCGAAGCAGGTCGTCGAGCGTCGCAGGCATTTGGATTTCAGGCGCAACAGCGGTCATTTCCATGTCCTTCTCAAATACATACTCACTTTACCACAATCAAACACTGGTTCCATGATTTTGTCAATCGCACTCACCCTAAAGATTCCAAGTGCGATTAATCCCAAAAGTGGTATAAATTAATTGTCGATCGTCCACGCAGACGGCGGCAATTCGGAGAATTCATCATGAAACGCATCCCCTTGTTTTCCTGTTTGTTCGCAATGAGCGTAGCGTTCGGCGCCGAACCTAAGCCTGACGACGCATCGGCCAAATTGGATTCCAAAGCCATCGCGATTCTGCGCTCGGCGCTCGAATACTTGAACGGCGCCCAGACCTATTCCACGACGCTGACGAACACAGTCGCGCTCGACGGCGGGCCCAATAAGAAGAAGGAAACGACTGCAAAGTACGACATCTACGTCGAACGGCCGAATAAATTGGCGCTGATCGTCAAAGACGGCAACCTGCGCTGCGCGGTGGTTTCAGATGGAAAAACGCTCTGCGCGTTTGCGCCGCCGCTGAAAAAATATGCGGTCAAAGAAGCGCCTAAGGATCTGGCGGAAATATTCAACATCGGCGAAATGCGGCTGGTGCGCGAAGACTTGAGCAACCTCTTATTCCTCGATCAAGTCACCATGAAAGACGCGCTCGACATTCTCATGGACGGCGTGCAGACGCTCTCGATCACTGGCGTCGAACCGCTCGGCGACGTCAAAGCGCATCACCTGCATTTCACGCAGGCCGATATCGACTGGGACATGTGGATTCAGGAGGGCAAACAGCCGCTCGTGCGCAAAGTCTCGATCGAAGGCGAGCAGATGATGTCGGACAAGGACGGGCCGGTGAAAGTCAAGAAGACCATCGTCACGACGTTTGACGACTGGAAAATCAACGCGCCGATTCCGAGCGAGCGCTTCGTTTTCACGCCGCCGCAGGACACCACGAAGGTGCCGGCGATTGTGAAGGAGATGCCGAACCCGATGACGCTGGTCGGCAAAGCCGCTCCGCCCGTGAAACTGAAGGCGCTCGACGGCGGCATGGTCGATCTGGCTTCGTTCAAAGGCAAGAACGTGGTTGTGCTGGATTTCTGGGCGACCTGGTGCGGCCCGTGCCGCATGGCGATGCCGGTGATTTCGGAAGTAACGGCCAGCTACAAAGACAAAGGTTTGATCGCGTACGCGGTTAACCTCGGCGAAGACCAGGAAAAAGTCGGGCAGTTCAAGAACGCCACGCCCACGCTAACGATGCCAATCCTGCTCGATGAGAAAACGGAAATTGCCGAGGCGTACAAAATCGCGTCGATTCCGATGACCGTGATCATCGACAAGGACGGCGTGATCCAGCGCATCCACATGGACGTGCCGAAGGACATGGAAAAATTGCGCGCAATGCTCAAGCAGGAATTCGACACAGTCGTGGGCGGTGGGAGCTTGCTGCCGAAGGAAGAGAAGAAGTAGCACTTATTTGTTGGAGACCAGCCGTGATTCACGCCGCGCCACAAACCGCCGCTCCAGATCGAGCCGAGCGCTCCGGCTTGATTACTGTGGACGAATATCATCGCATGATCGACAGCGGAGAACTGGGCGAGGAAGACAATATCGAGCTGATCGAGGGGAGGTTGATTAAAAAAATATCGCGTAATCCGCCGCACGACGGAACGTTGCTAATTATTCAAGAGGTCCTTGCTTGAGGTTGTGCCAAAAACGCACCGGGTCCGAATCCAGTGCGCGCTCACGACGATCGACAGCGAGCCCGAACCCGATCTTGTTATTGTAAAAGGCGGACGGCGCGATTTTGTGGCGCGCCACCCCAGGGGTCGCGCAATGTTGCGCTCGTAATCGAGATTGCACATTCGACCCTTCGGTTTGATCTCCGCGACAAAGGTCGCGTCTACGCGCGCGGCGGCGTGCCCATTTATTGGGTCGTTTATCTGGTGAAAAATCGAATCGAAGTTTATTCCGAACCGGACATGAATGCGCCCGAGCCGCGGTACACAAAGCGCAGCTATTACGAATCGAACGAGAGCGTTCCACTCATTATCGACGGCCGCGAAATCGCCAGAATTCCAGCGAAGGAATTGCTGCCGTAACGCGCGTCCCGATAAAAGTGCAGGCGGGACGCCTGCACCACGAGGTCAATTTTACTTCGAACTGCCCATTTTATTCTGCGTGGCCGTGTACACGCCGCCGCGCTGAGCCTGGTACACCGCGCCATTAAAGATAATCGACCACACCACCGTCACCGATTTGGCTTTGACGCTGGTGTTGGTCAGCCCGGAATTGGCCAGCGTGGCGGCGTAATTTCCGGCGGGGAGCGTGAGCGTGAATTTTGCCGATTGCGCGGACACGACGCCGCGAATGCTTTTGACCGTGAGTTTGAACGCCTTTCCGCCGTGGCCTTTTGAATCCAGCGTCGCGATAAACGGCACTCCGCCGATGTCGCTGGCCACGTACGCGCCGGCGACGCTGAAGCCGGCGGAAATGGGCAGCGTGCCGGCAGCGGTGATGGTGTCCTTGCCGGCGTGCGCGAAATTCAAGCGCGTGGTCAGCTTGGTCACGTTCAATGTCTGCGTGCCATTGGCGAGACTGACGCCGCCGGGCACGGATGCGGCATTGTTTGGATCCGAACCGGCTTGTATCTCGAATGTGTCCGAATAGCCGTCGCCGTCGCTGTCATTTCCGATGCCGACGATCGGCGCTTTTACGCTGACCTGCACGGTGCCGGTGATCTGTCCGCCGCGCGTGTCTGAAACGGTGACGACGGCGGTGTACACGCCCGCCGGCGAATACGAGTGAGTCGTGCTCGCGCCGGAGCCGCCGGTGCCGTCGCCGAAATCCCACGAGTATGAAAGCGCATCACCGCCCACTTCGGAAGCCGACGCGGTGAAAGTAATCGTCTGGCCGACACCGGCGGGATTCGGCGCGGCGACGGGCCCGGAACTGATCACCGGCAGCGGCGTGACCGTGAAACTGATGCTGGCCGTGACCGTGCCGCCGCGGTCGTCCTGCGCCGTGCACTGAACCGTGAACGTGCCCGGATTGGTGTACGTGTGCTGCGGCTGCTGGCCGGAACCGGTCATCGAATCGCCGAAATTCCACGCGTAGCCGAACGATGTCGGAAATGCGGACGTGGCCACCGCGGAAAATGTAACGGGCATTCCGACAACGCCGGGGCTTGGCGTGCCGGATGGAGCGAAAGAAAACGCCGGCAGCGTGGTCACAGTCACCGTCAGCGATCCAGAGAGACTGTTCACTGCATCCGTCGCCGTAATTTTCACCGAACCGAGTTTCACCAGCGTGACCATGAACATGCGCGCGCCGTTGTCGCTGGCGACAAAAGTATAATTGCCGGGCAGCGTCGCGTTCGGATCGTCGCTCGTGAACGATACCGTGCCGGTGTAATTCGATTGTGGCGCGCCGCAGACGTCAACCGCGGCGACATTGATGAAAAACGGAACGCCGGTATCGGCCGCGGTCGGGCCGCTCACGCTCAGTCCGATGGTGCCGCTGCCCGTCGAGATGCACAGCAGATTCGTGGCGCTCGTGACCGACTGTCCGTCCGGATTGGTGATGGTAATTGTACGCCCGCCGCCGGGGGCGTTGTTGGTGCTCAAATTCAGCGTGACATGCGTCGGATCGACATACGTGGCGCTGTTGACGGTCACGCCCGAGCCGCTGACCGAGGCTGAAATGTGATTGGGAAATCCCGCGCCGGGATCGTAGAAAGCCGACCCGTTCACGCTCGTGCCGGTCACGGTAACGGAGATGTTCGAACCGGTTGAGGGCAGCGCGGCCTGCGAGACGCTGCTGGGAGTTGCGGGCGGCGGCGCTTTGAGTTGAACCACGCGCACGCCCCAGATGTCCTGCGAGTTTGTGTATTCCTGGAACGTCCAGATGCTCATGTTGTCATTGGGATCGACGAACGTTGACGAATAATCGCCCCAGCGCTGCGATGAGACAAAACTTTCAGCATTATACGACGCCGCGCCGGGAGTGACGATCGTTGCGGCTTGCAATGTGCCAAGCGCATCGCTGGCCAGACGCCCCGCGGCGGCCACGCCGATGTAATCGTTGGCGCCGGCCATCGAACTACCCAGCGCCATGTGTCCCTGGCCGCTGCACACGCAGGTTGGGAAGAAATAGCTTCGTGGATTATTGCCGGACGGATCGAAGAGCACGCCGCTCTGGCGCAGGGACGGCGTGCCTGTCAGGCCGGTAATTTCATACCAGCGCGCGCCGTCGCGGCCGCCGCCGGAGACCGGATTGCCTGACGCATCGACTTCGATGTTGTGCGCCGTGTACAAACTGCCGTTGTGAATCGTGGCTTGAAACAAACGCAGATCGTTGTCGTCGATGGGACTGTCGCTGCCTTTCGCCGTCACGCCGCCGTTGCCCGGCATGCCGCCGCCGCTGTTGGTGCCGAGGCTGTTGTCGAACGCGGGCACGGAGATGGGAATGGCGCTTGAAAGCGTCGGAGTTCCACCCGGATTGGAGACGCGAAAGAGCAGCAGTTGGCTCATCGTGCTTACGTCCGCGCCGATGAAATAGCCTTCGGTCGCGCCCGCGTCGTCGTTGATCACGCCTTGAAACGTGTAGTTGACGTTGGCGCCGGTGCTCGCGATTTGACGGAACGGCGTGTACACAAGCGTTCCCGAAATCAAGCTGGCTTTGTTGACGATGAAGACACTGTTGCCCACGACGGTGCCATTGTTCTTGGGAAAAATCGAGCCGCCGGTATAGAGCGCGTTCGCGTCGATGCCGAGCGTGTCGTAGTCGAGAAAACCGCCGGTGTCTTTGCTGTTCGGTTGCGCGCTGTCGAACGTGAATTTAAAAAAAGTAAAGCTGCTGGTGCTGGTCAGCGTCGAACCCGAACTGACCGCGTAATAGACTGTGTTGCTGGCGTTGAGTTCGTCGATCATCTGCACAAACCAGCGTTGCGAGGCGCGGTCGTAGCGCACGCGCGGATCGGTTGTGGTCGTGCCGCTGGCCAGCACCGAACCGAAGAAGACATCCGAATCGGCGTTGAGCGTGTTGATGATATTGCCCGCGCGGTCGAAGAGGCGGAAGCGGCCGTTGAGACAGACGAAAATCTGCGTGGGGCCGATGGCGCCTTCGGTGTCGGGAGGCAGCGCGTTGGCCGTGCTGTAAGTCACCGCGAGAAAATTCGTGCCGGCGACTTGCGGCGAGCGCGGCGCGACGCCAACGGCTTCGCGCGTTCCCACCGACGGCCCAAGCGTCTCGGAAGCGGCGTTGCCTTGCACCAGCGGAGTGCTCAGCGGACGCCGACCGAGCCGCGCGACATGCGGCGGTTTGTTCTTTGGCGCAAGCGCCTCGCGCGCCATGATCTGATCGATCGTCTCCGTGATGCCGCGCCCGCCGTTGATTGGCTTTCCCACGGTTTCGCCGCGCGCCGCCGCAGCGCACAGCAGCACGGCTAATCCGCACAACAGTTTTGAGGTGAAAGTCACGTGGCTATAGTCCTGTCTTGATGAGTCACTCGTCGTTAGTTATAAGTATTAACCGTGGAGTTATTGCCACGGTTAACCGAATTGGCCGGAAATAATCGTTACATTTTTGTAAATGCACCCGTGCATTTATCATTTATGGGAAGCCGGCGGTCCTTATTTCGAATTCCCCACCCGATTCAAATGCGCCGTGTATGTCTGCGGCTGGTGCGCCTGGAACACGCCGCCGTTGAAAAGCACACTCACGGTTAACACAACTTTTTTGTCGCGCACGTCCTGATTGCCGAGGCCGGACTGGCCCAGCGTCTGCGAAAAATCGCCGTGCAGCAGGCGCATCGAAAACGCGCCTGTTTTCGCGTTCATTACGAAACTGCCTTTCGAGACGCCGGACGAATTGACTTGAAACAGCCGCGAAACGCCGGACACATCGATGGCGATTTTCGCGCCTGCAATTTGAAATCCCGGCGCAATGAGCAGCTTGCCGCCGAGCGCAATGACATCGTGGCCCTGCTTCATGAAATTCAGCCGCGTTGTCAGGCGGTTAATAGTCAGCGGCATGACGGTGCCTATCGGCTGGCCGTTGAGCGGCGTGGAATTGGGATCGTTGGGGTTCGAGCCAAATGCAAGTTCAAAGCTGTCCGAGAAGCCGTCGCCGTCGCTGTCGTTGCCAATGCCAATGACCGGCGCTTTGACCGTGACATCGACCGAGCCGCTCACTTTTCCACCGCGCGTATCGCTGACGGTGACCGTCGCGGTAAAAGTCTGCGCGCTTGCGTAGACATGCGTGGGCGTGCTGCCGGTAGCGCTGCTGCCATCGCCGAAATCCCAGGCGTAACTGAGCGTGTCGCCGCCGGCTTCAGTGGCCGAGGCGCTAAACGCAATGGTTTGTCCCACGCCCGCCGGATTGGGCGTGGCCGTCGGGCCGGAAACAAGCACCGGCGAGGCCGTGACCACTTCGCGAACCGAAGCAATCGCCATTCCGCCGTTGGCGTCGGTGATGGTGACGGTCGCGGTAAAAGTGCCGCCGCTGGCATAAGTGTGCGCAGGCGCCTGGCCCGGGCCGGAACTGCCGTCCCCGAAATCCCATGAGTACGTCAGCGGCGGAAGCGTCGTCGTGGCCGTCACGTTGAAATCAACGGCCACGCCCGCCACGCCCGGGTTGGGCGTGCCGGTGGGGCGTGCGGTGAGAACGGGGCCGGAGGTGACGTTGACGACGAAACTGCCGCTCAGTGAATTCGCGGCGTCGGTTGCCGTGACGGTCACGTCGCCAATTTTCACGAGCGTTTCCATGAACATGCGCGTGCCGTTGTCGGAGGCTTGAAACGTATAATCCGCGAGCGGCGACGCGCCCGGATCGGTGAAGGTAAAATGAACAGTGCCTGTGTACGACGTGACCGGATTGCCGCAGGCATCGACGGCGGAGACTTGGAACATAAACGGGCTGTTTGCCGCAACGCTCGTCGGGCCAGTCACCGACAGACTCGCCGCCGTGGCCGGCCCAGCCTGCGCCACACACAAAATTCCTGCGGCGCTGGCGCTTTGGCCGTCGGGATTGGTGATGGTCAGCGTGTGCGCGCCCGCGGTGGCGTTGACGGTCGAGACATTCAGCACGACATGGGCGGCATCGACGACGGTCACGCTGTTGATCGTGATTCCCGCGCCAATGATCGCCGCGGCGAGATGATTCGGAAATGCCGCGCCGGGTTCGTAGTATCCCGCTCCCGTGCTGACATCGCCGGTGACCGTGATGGACACGTTCGCCGCAGTCGGCGCAATCGAAGACGGCGAGCAGCTCACCGGCGACGCGGGCGGCGGCGCTTTGATTTGAATCGCTTGCACGCCCCAGATGTCGGTGCCGCTGCAATATTCCTGGAACGTCCAAAAGGTCATGTTGTCGGCGGGATCGACCACGGTCATCGAATAATCGCCCCAGCGCTGCGTGGAGGCGCTGAGATCCGCGTTGTAATTGGAGGTTGAGGCGACGGCCACAACCGGCGCGCTGAGCGTGCCCAGCGCATCGCCGGCCAGACGCGTGGCGATCACAGCGTCGCAGTGTTCGTTGGCGCCCGAGGCGGTGCAGCCCAGCGCCATGTGCCCCTGGCCATTTACCGTGCACGTCGGAAAATAAAAATTGCGCGCATTGCTAAGCGTCGGATCGAAGAGCGTACCGCTTTGGCGCACGGTCGGCGTTGTGGTGAGATTCACGATCTCGTACCAGCGCGACCCGTCGCGCGTGCCGCCGGGCGTGCCGTTGCCGCTGGTATCCACGCTCAGATTTTGCGATGTATACAAACTCCCGTTGTGAATTGAAGCCAGGAACAGGCGATTATCGTTGTCGTCGATCGGCACGCTGCTGCCCAACGCCGGCACGCCGCCGAGCGAATGATTGCCGGTGTCGGTGACAATCAGGATGATCGGGTTGGAGAGCGTCGGCGACGCGCCGCCGGTGATGCGGTACATGATCAGTTGGTTGGTGACAATGTTGTCGGTGCCGATGAAGTAGCCTTCCGTTGCATTCGGATCGTCGTTGTCCACGCCTTGCGGCGTGTAAATGCCGGATTGATTCGCAGTCGAAAGATGGCGAAACGGTGTGATGGCGAGCGTGCCGCCGATCAGCGCGGCTTTGTTGATCACAAAGCCGCTGGCGCCTTTGAGCGTCCCGCCTGTAATTTTTGTAAAAATCGAGACGCCGATGTACAGGTTGTTCGCGTCGATGCCCAGCGTGTCGTAATCCGCGAACGTGCCGTGGTCGGTGTCGGTCGTGGCCGTGCCGAAATCCTGTTGGAATTGATAGAGCGTAAAGCTGGACGCGTCGTTGATCACCGGCCCGGAACTCACGGCCAGCATGATGCGGTTGCTGGTGCTGGCTTCGTTGAGCATGGTGATGAACCAACGCTGCGAGAGGCGGTCGAAGCGCACGCGCGGGTCGGTGGTGGTCGAATTATTGCGCACCGACGCGAAGAAAATGTCCGAATCGACGTTGAGCGCCGTGTTGGAGTTGCCCGAGCGGTCGAAGAGTTTGAAGCGGCCATTGAGCGTGACGAAAACCTGCGACGGGCTGACGCCACCCATGGTGTCCGGCGGAAAGGTGAGCGCTTCGCTGCGCGTCGTGGTGAGAAAACTTGTCCCGGTTCCCAGCGTTGCGCGCGGTCCAACGGATTCGCGCCCCCTCACCCCCGGCCCCTCTCCCCCAAAAGGCGAGGGGAGTAACGGCCACTGCGGCGATTTGACGGCGCTGTCTGGCGTGACGGGCGGCTGCGTGTTGCGCGGGTGGCGGTGCTGAATTCGCGGCTGCAGGCCGGCTTTTTCCGCGGCGGCTTGAAGCGCCATGAGTTCTTTGAGGTTGACGGTGACGCCGGGTTCGCCGATCCAGGGCACGCCCGTTGTTTCGGCGCGAGCGTCCTGAATGAAAATCGAAGCAAGCAGAATGAGGAAAAGATAAAGCGGCGAAGCCGCCGCGCGGGATGAGTTCATGGGTTCACTTTCAAAGCTTCAGACATTTCGAACAACATTTGCCGTAAGAATGGTTCCCCGACAGGCGGACAATCTTCACTTACGTGCCGATTATTTGACAAAAGCTTACCCCAAGCAGCTCAAAAAAGAAGTGCGGACTTTCAGGCTTGCGTTTCGACTTCGCCGCCGGCGCGCGTTTGGCGGCCCAGGTTGCGTTCATTTACCATTACGCTTTCAAATCTTGAGGTAATCGATTCGATAAAAGTAAGTAATATTAATTCAAAAGTATACTTGCGGCGTTTGCCCTGTTTCTAGTAAACTACAATTCCACCAAATTTGGTTGTTCAACTTAAACGGGACAGAAGTTCCGTTCTACACTTTAAAGGAGGGGAGAGAATGCCGAGAGCCGCGTACGACGAGGCTACCAAGGCCGCGATTAAGAAAGCCGCGCTGGATGCGCGCAAGGCGGGGAAGACGTGGAAGGATGCACACGCCGCCGCGCAGGCAGCCGGTTACCAAGGGAGCCAGCAGGGGATCATCAAGCTTCTGCGCACCGAGACAAAAGCCAAGCCCGGGCGCAAACCCGGCCGTCCGGCGGGAAGCAAAAACAAGAAAAAGCCGGGCCGTCCGAAAGGTTCCGGCGTGAGCACGCCCACGTCGGACATCAGCCAGTTGATCGACAAGCTGGTAAAAGGGCGCATTCAGGAAGCGTTGGACAAAGCCATTGCGGTGTTGAAGAGCGCAGTGAGTTAGTTTTTAGGTCCAAGGTCGAAAGTCGAAAGTCGAAAACAATGGGCGGCGGTTCGCCGCCCTTTTTATTGCATTTTTCTCAGCGCGATTCAAAGCCGGTAGAATTTCTTCGCGTTTGTATTCCACAGCTTTTTCTTCGCCGCGTCCGTCCATTTCGCGGTGATTTCATCGAGCACCTGCACCCAGCGCGGATAAGTCGCGGCCATCAACAGCACCGGCCAGTCGCCGCCAAAAATCACGCGGTCTTCGCCGAAGACGGTCAACACGTGCTCGACGTATGGGCGCACGTCATCGACAGTCCATTCCTTCGCCGCTTCGGTGAGCACGCCGCTGACTTTGCAGACGGTGTTCGAAAGCGCGGCCATCGCTTTCATCTGTTCGCGCCACGGATCGAGCACGCGTTCGCGGATATTGGGTTTGGAGATGTGGTCGACGATGAATTGCGTGTCGGGGCATTTTTTCACGAGCTCAACCGTCGGCCCGAGCTGGCGGAAATTCATGCACAGATCGCAGCTCAGGTTGTACGAGTGCAGCAACTGCGCGCCTTGAATGAAATTCTCCTGCAAACAGAACGCGGGATCTTTCTCGCCCTGCGTGATGCGGCGGATGCCTTTGATCAGCGGGCTGATTTCGGTGAGCGCTTTCAAATACGAGCGAACTTTCGCGCCATATTCGATGGGCGCGGCAGCGACGATCGCCTTGAGCTTTGGTGCGCTCTTCGCCAATTCCAGCGCGGCCCAACGCGCTTCGTAAAAAGCCCAGTGCGGTTCGACGCCGGTTTCGAGGTAGACGATAGCCTCGATGTCCGTGCCAATCGTATGCATTTTGAATTCGGGCGGCAGAAACTTTTTATCGAGAACCGGGTTGCCGTCGATCCAGATCATGGCGACGTTGGCCGGATCCCAGAGGTGAACGTGCGCGTCAACGATGGGGAATGCGGGCATGGGAGGCGGCCTTCGAGGGATGCTTTTTGTGCTTTTGCTTTTTTGAAACACCGTTGGGCGCTGAGCCGTTATCAGATTCGTCACGGTCGATCACCACCGCAAGGAGTTTCGTAATCTCTTCACATTCGGGCGATTTGTAAAATGCGGCGCGCTTCTTTTGTTCGGGAAAGGCTTTGGCGAGCAATCCGAAGAACGGATGAAAAACAAAGTCCGAGAAATCCATCCAGTTGTCAGCGCGTTTGGCAGCCTGTCGGGCGGCAGTGAGTATTTCGGAGTTGGTCACGCTTCGCCCCCTTTGGCGCATTCAATGAACTCAATGTACACGAGCGAGGTCTCAAAGTACATGGCATCTTGACGCAGTTCACTTCCGATTTCGCG
The DNA here is from genome assembly GCA_035308565.1 of Planctomycetota bacterium. Classification (GTDB taxonomy): domain Bacteria; phylum Planctomycetota; class SZUA-567; order H5-PLA8; family H5-PLA8; genus JANXLS01. The sequence continues at coordinate 20,261 of DATGGK010000248.1, forward strand.
AACAATCAAGCGAATCGCCGAAACCTTGGATTGCGGCACGATAACCCATACCAAGCGATTCGTATCCAGCATCACTTTTCTGCGCGGTTCGCTCCACCAGCCGCCGCTGACGCCGCGAATCATTGAATATCCGCCGCCGGCTTGCGCAACGCGAAGTAGGATTCTGGCCATCACAAGGCCTGGCACTTTTGAATCGTCATTAAAAGTTGTGGGCACGTTAAATGTTACTCTCACCCATCGTCGCTTTTTCAATATGATTCTCCATCGGCTGTCGCAGTGGGCATCTTCTCGATTTCATCGTCTCTATGTCGCGACCCGAACTGCGAGGCAACTTCATTCATTATCATCTCTGTGTCGCGGGGTAAGGTTGCCTTTCTTATCGAAAATACATGTTTCGATCAAGAGTTTAACCCATACGCGGGCGACTTCCTGACTTTTTTGCCGACCTCCTTCAGCGCTTTGAGGCGCGCCTCAAATACGGGGTCGGCGGTATTGTATAGGATTCTTCGTGTCCGCTTTCGGTTTGCTGTCGTTGACTTCATCTGCGTCCTTCAACTAATTAACCTCAGTGAATAATGCGCGTGTCACCCACAAAATCAACAGTAAACGTCCGCCCAAATTCACACCGCCCGCCCCACCGCTTCCGCCACCGCCCTGCATTCCTTCACCAGCTTCGCGAAGTCTTTCACGCTGATTGTCTGTGCGCCATCGGTGAGCGCTTTTTCGGGATCGGGGTGGACTTCGATCAGGATTCCGTCGGCGCCGCACGCGACGGCGGCTTTGGTCATCGGCGGAACGAATTTGCGCACGCCTGTGCCGTGGCTGGGATCGGCGAGGACGGGCAGGTGGCTCTTCTCTTTGAGCGCGGGAACCATCGCTAGCGCGAAGGTGTTGCGGACGTAATTTTCGAAGGTGCGGATGCCGCGTTCGCACAACAGCACGCGCGGATTGCCGCCGGCCAAAATGTATTCGGCGGCCAGCAGGTATTCTTCAAGCGTCGCGGACATGCCGCGTTTGAGCAGCACGGGCGTGCGCGCGGCGCCGCAGGCGCGCAGCAGCAGAAAATTCTGCATGTTGCGCGTTCCTATTTGGAGCACGTCGGCGTACTTCGCGACCAGCGGCACGTCGGCGGGCGTGAGCACTTCGGTGATGATCGGCAGGCCGGTGGCGTCGCGCGCTTCGGCCAGGTATTCCAAGCCTTCCTCGGCGAGGCCTTGGAATTGGTACGGGCTCGTGCGCGGTTTGAACGCGCCCGCGCGCAGGCCCGACGCGCCGGCCTCTTGAACCGCGTGCGCAGCTTCGATGATCTGTGTGCGGCCTTCGACCGAGCAGGGTCCGGCGATGAAGGGGATTTTCTTGCCGCCGAATTCAATTGTGTTCGAGCGCCGCGGCGCGGGTTTCAACGGCGGCTGCGTCGCGCCGAGTGCAGGCGAGCCGCGTGCACCACAACTGACGAGCGCAGACGAGCCGCCTGCACCACAATTGTCCAGTGCAGTAGAAGCGCCTGCATCGCATTCGCCGCCAATTTCGAAGACTGACGTCGTTGGGTGCGATTCCTTGCTGGCCAGTTTGTACGGCGCAAGAATCGGCATCACGGTGTCCACGCCGGGAATCTGGCTGAGCTGATCGACACTGGTTTTGCGCTCGTCGCCGATGGCGGCGATGACGGTGCGTTCGACGCCGAAGAGCGTGTGCGGCTCGAGGCCGAGCTCCTTCAGCCGTTTTTCGGCATAGGCGACTTCTTCCCGGGTGCAGTCTTGGCGGAGGACGAGAATCATAGGGCTAAGTTCCAAGTTTCAAGGTTTGACGGTTTCAGAGCTTACCAGTCGGCATTTTAATCGAGAGTTTGAATGGAACCATGCCAAATAAAAATGCGGCCCAAGCGGGCCGCATTTTTCCTGACTCCAGACTCCAGACTCCTGACTCCTGACCGTTAGAACGTGCTCTTGTTCGTCTCCGGCTGTTTCGGCGGAGCGAGACCTGCGCCGCCGACCAGCATTTGGTAGGCCTTCATGCCGTCGAAGATGGGGCCAAGGGGCACGCTCACTTGAACCATCATACGCCCTTGCGTCTGTGCATACGAAAACAAGAAGGGATCGTTGCCTTTGAAGCCATTGAAGATCGCGCCGGCGTTGGGGTCCGGGGCGAATTTCGTCATGACATATTTCATGTAGCCGACGATGTCGTAGTCGAAGTACACGTTTTTGCCCTTGCCGAACGTCGTGACGGATTTGAGCGTCACGCCGCTGGGCGAGAAATCGCCCTTGGCGGTCTTGTCGATCATCATGTCGAGCGCGGAAGGATTGGTGGACATCACGCCGATGTTTTTGACGAAGGCGAATTCAGGCTGGGGCATGAACGCCTTCATTTTCTCAGCGGCCTCCTTGGGCATGCGCGGATCGTCGAAGTTGACCGACATGCGGTCCACGGCAACTCCCGCGTGGCTGCGCGCGGCTTTCGCGAACTTCATCTCGAACTTCATGCCCATCTGCGCATAAATTTTCGAGATGACCCCGCCGTCGGCAAACCAGCTCATGACCTTTTCCATCACGCCTGAGAATTTCTCCGGATCGCCGAGCACAAACGCTTCCGTGACTTCCGGTCCGTTGGCGCCGCCGACCAGGCTCACTACCACTTGGCCGGCCCCTGCATCCAGCGACTGGCTAATGAGCTGCACGAGTTCGTTTTGAGCCAGTGGAGCGGTCAGCGGATCGGCGGTGATTTCCGCAAGCGCCTTCTTCCAGGCAGCGGCGAGCGCCTTCACGTCCGTGGCCGCCTGCTCCATGATAAAACCTTTGGCCAGGAACGACTGCAGTTCGGGGCTGGGTTCGGGGACTGTGCCAGAGAAGAAATCGGCCAGCAGCGTGCCCGGCTTGGCCGCGAAAATGTCGTCCACCTGGATCGCGTCGGGCTTAACATGGATGTCCAATTGAAACCCTTCAGCCTGCGCGAGGAAGCCTTTGACAGCTTTGAAGAACACGCGCACGGTCTGGCTGGCGTTGTCCTGATTGATGCCCATCGCCACGGCGTCCGGCGGCGGCGGACTGCGCTTGATTTCGGCGAGCGCCTGGTCGCGCGCCTCATCCAAATGCGTCGCCATCATCGGGCCGAAAGTATCCACGAGCGAGGCGATGCTGACGTACACGCGCAGCCCGCTTTGAATTTTCGCGTCGGCCACTTTGGCATAAAGCGCCTTGGCGGCCTTGGCCTGTTCCATCGCACCGGCCGTGGCCACGATCAGCAGGCCGTCTTCATAAGCGGCTTGCGCTTTCGGATCGTCTTTCAGCCCTTCTTTGACCTTGTCGAGCACTTTGGAATCGGCGTTGACCGGGACATACGCCGCAAACGGAGGGGGGGCGGCGCCATTTGGATCGAATCCTGCTGGAATCTTGAATAACACGCCCAAGATCGGCTTTGAAATGAGCGCGGCCACGTCGGGATCGGCCAGCATGCCGTTCAATTGATCGGCAACGGGCTTGTACTGTTCCGGCGGCACGAGTTGTTTGGCAATCCCGTCAATCGTGTTGATGAGCGTCTTAACATCGGGCAGCACCACGTACGCGGCCACGTCTTTGTTGTCGAGGGTGATGGGCGCGGGCACTGCGTCCTCGGCCCAGCTTGCGCGCAGCAACAACACGCCGGAAAATAAAAGGCATGACACCACGCGCCTGATGCGACAGTCGAGCATACGTCTTCCTCCCCAGAAAGTTGAATGAACGAGCGCCAATGCGGATAGTTATACGAGATTTATCGCGCCACGTTGCAAAAATTAAGCGCAATTCCGCAAGAAATGCGCATAAAGCGTTTGGATTGAAGTGGTTGCCTGCGAACAAAAATTGCATCCGACGATGCGCGAAACAGCCCAGCCAATTTTCACGGCGTGTACGGCATCGTCCCGTTGGCATCCACTTTGTACTTCCAGCGCGCGATGTATTCCGCGGCGGGGCGGAAGTCGTCGTGGGCGGCAGCGAGTTTTTGTTTCAAGCGTGCGTCCAATTCGCTTTGCAGCGCGGCGTGTTCAGGCTTGCCGACGAGATTCTCCTGCTGGTACGGGTCCTTCTCGTTGTCGAAGAGCAGCCACGGCCCGTCGAGATCGCGCACGAACGTGAAGCGCGCAGTGCGGATGCCGCGGTACTCGCGCCCGCCCGCGCGGCGTTCCCATTCGCCGAAGGGCGCGGGGCAGCGGATCAGGGCCGCGCCATCCGAAGGGTCTTTGCCGCCGCGCAGGTAAGCGCTGAAATCCAGGCCCTCAACCGATGCGGGAATCGCGACGCCGCTCAAACCCAGCAGCGTCGGCATCATGTCTTCGCTGTTGAACGGCGCGTCAAGTTTGACATTTTTTTGCGCGAATGCGCGCGGCCAATGCAACAGCAGCGGAACGCGCACCGATTCGTCGTAGGGCTTTTGCTTGCGCTGAAGATTCTGCGAATAGAGCATGTCCCCGTGGTCGGAAGTGAAGACGATAAGTGTGTTCTCTTCGATGCCGGCATCTTTCAGCGTCTGCCAGAGTTCGCCGAAACAAGCGTCGAGCGCGGAGCAGTGCGCGTAATAGCCGGCGAGGTCGCGGCGCGCCTGCGCGGCGGATTCAGACGGCACGTTCGGGCGCAGCACGATGTCCTTCGGCGTGTACAGCGCGCGGAACTTTTCCGGCGCGGTCGGATACGGATTGTGCGGCGGGCCCCACGCCAGCCAGAGCAGGAACGGTTTGCCGGACTTCGAATGATCGCGGATGTAAGCTTGAGCGTCCTGCGTCTGCGCGAGCGCGTCGTAGCCGTCCCACTTCAGTTTTTCGGCCGTGTTCGAAAAGTACGGCGAATTATTGTACGCGTGCGTGCATTCGAGCACTTTCCAATAATCGAAGCCTTGCCGGCGTTCGATCGGAATGAAATTCGAACGGCCATGCCCGTCGATGTGCCATTTGCCGATGCAGGCGGTGTCATAACCGGCGGCAGCGAGCGTCTTGGGCAGCGAGATGGCGTCGGGATTGAGCGGCACGTCGTTTAAGAAAACGCCGTGCGTGAGCGGGCGCTGGCCGGTGAGCAGCGACGCGCGCGTGGGCGAACAGACGGGTGTGCCGGCGACGGCGTTGACAAGATGAAGGCTCTCGTGTTCGAAGCGGTCGAGGTTGGGCGTCTTCACATTCGGATCGCCGGCGAAGCCAAAGGCCTGCGCGCGCCATTGATCGACGATGACGAAGACGATGTTGGGGCGCGCGTCGGCGGCGCGGGCGAGCGCGCAGACGGCAAGCGGGAGGATAATGAGACGCTTCACGCGGTTATCTGAAAAGAGGAATTGAGAGCGGATAGGACCAGACTTCGCCTTTGCCGGCTTTGATTCCGCCAATGATGGGGAAGACGATGGAAGCGATTGCCAATGGAATCACAATTAACAACCCAACAAAAAAGAAGCAGATTAACGGCACGGCAATCGCGCCATAAATGTGCGCGGAGATAATCCAATTGGCCACGTTTTTGCCGTGGATGTCGATTTCGGGGAATTCTTCTTTCTTCATCTGCCAAAGAATAATCGGCAAAATGAGGCCGGCCCAAGGGACAACATAACCGGCGAGCAGCGAAAGGTGAATCCACATGGCCCAATCACGACCTTCTTTTGCGCGGCGTTCCGCGTCCGCGGCAGTCACTTGCGCGGGAGGCGGAGGAGTTTCGCTGAGTGTTTGCTGTTCGTCCATGGGTTTAAAGCTCCATTTTGGCTGGTCAGTATGCATGTCGAAGATTGGCGAGTAAAGCGACTAACTCCGAACGAGATCGAGGAACGTTCTTGTTCCACGTTCATCACTCGTCGTTTACCGCGCTCCCCATTCCCACATACCGTAGGCAATCTTCTTATCGACGGGATGTCCTGCTTGTTTGAGCGACAAGACGATTTGCCCGCGGTGGTGCGATTCGTGCGAAATCAGATAGCCCGCAAAGGCGGTCGCGTTCGGCTTGAAGCCTTTTACTTTTCCGCCGGCGGCGAGCGAATTTTCAAGCAGGGACGCGATGGCTTTGCCGGAATTTGCCAGCGCCGCTTCAAGGCTCGCGCGCGACTGCGGTGCGTCGGTGTCGATTTTTTCAAGGCCTTTTAGCAAATCGGGCGCGGCGGCTTTGAGCCACATCAGGCGAACGTTGTGAATGTGTCCGAATTGCGCGCCCACGCTGCGGCCTTTCGAAGCGGAAACATCCGCGAGGTTCAATTCGTCAATCGCGCGCAGCACATACAGATTGATGTGGTTGTGAATCTCCCAGGTTTCGATCAGTGGGTCCGCCATTTTTCGCTCTCCATTTGATATAGAAGGAAAACACCGCGAATGGTTTCAGAGAATCTTTTTCGCCGCGGCAATCAGCGCGGCTTTCACCGCGGCTGACGCATACTCCACGACGCCTTTGCGCGGAATCAAGACGTAATCGAATCCGGCGGGAAGAGCGTGCCGGGCTTCGCGAAACGCGGCGCGGAAGACGCGCTTGATGCGGTTGCGGCGGACGGCGTTGCCGTGTACGCGGCCGACGGAAAGGCCCAGCCGCGAAAACGCGAGGCCATTTGGGCAGTACGCGATGGTGAGTTCCGCGGCGCGGATGGATTTGCGCGCGGCGTAGACGCGCTGGAAATCCTTGCCGGAACGGATGCGCTGAAATGCGCGCAGGGTTGCGCGCGCAGGGGCGGATGGCGTGGCGGTGTCCATTTACTGAGCGCTCGATTAAATTCCGGTTATTAGGCATTATAGGCCCTATAGGGCTTATAGGGCCTGTGAGGCCTATTAATTTCGATGCAGGAAGTGTATAGATTACCGCGGAAAGACGGTATGCAAAAGACAATTGGGATGCACAAATAGGTGTCGAACCGGATATACTTTCGCGCAGCAATTCGCCGGAGTTTCCCGTTCATTGTTCAAGCGTCGTTGGAATCTGCAGGCGAGCCGCCTGCACCACAATTCACGTCACGGGTGGTTTTGTTCATGAAACGAGTGTCACTGCTGTTGTTTTTGTGCGGCGCGGTGTTCGCGAGCGCGGCTGAAAATCCCTTAACCGATGCGAAGAATCAAGCGCTGGGTCCGCTCGCTGGGAAACTGGATTCGCGCTTGATTCCAGCGATTAGTTCGCTTCATGCCGGAAATGCGAGCAGCACGGAGCTTGGCGTGGCGTTGCAGCGTTCGCTGGCGCGGTCCCTGCCGGCGGCGCCGGCGGGAAAATTTGCGCTCACGCTTGATGTGCCGCATGTCAATTCGGTGACGCTCAACGCAATTTCGGCGACGGGCGCGGAGGTGATTCATTCGAGCGCGCAGTGGAATACGGTCATGGCCGTGGCGGCGTTGGAGCAGATTGATGCGCTGACGAAGCTGGACGGCGTGCGCTCGATTGCGCTGGCGCACCGGCCGCGTGTGCGGCAGCAGGGCGTTGCTGCCAATCAGGGCGACGGGAGCATGAAAGCCGATCAGGCGCGCGCGCAGACGGGCGCCAGCGGCGCGGGGCAGAAGATCGGCGTGATCTCCGATTTCATCAACAAGACGAATCTCGCCGATGGCGTGACGCCGATTGGGGTGGGAACCGTTACAGGGACGGTGCCCAACGCGACGCTGAGCGGATTGAACGATCAAACCAGCGGCGATTTGCCGGCGGCGATTCAAGTCATCGACTTCGGGCCCGATCCGGGATTTGTGCCGCCGGCGCCCGACAACAACACGATTCCGCTTGCGGGCAACGAAGGCGCGGCGATGATGGAAACGATCCACGACGTGGCGCCGAACGCGGCGCTGGCGTTTGCGTCGGGGTTTTACAATCAGACCATGATGGCCGCGAACCTGGCGGCACTGCGCAGCGCTGGTTGCACGATCACGGTCGATGATTTCAGCTATCCTGACGAGCCGTTTTTTCAAGACGGACCGATTGCGCAGGCGATTCAGGCAAACGTCGCCGCGGGCGTGCCGCATTTTGTAGCGGTCGGCAACGACGGCGATCAAGGCGTGCTGGCCACGTACACGCCTATTAATGGCGGTGCGCCGAACGATTCGGGGATCACGCCCAGCGGAAACTTCTTTCACAATTGGGGCATCGGCGGACAGACGCCGGGCTTTCTGCCGATCGACCTGCCCGATGGCGCGAATGTCACGTTTATCTTGCAGTGGAACCAACCTTATGCGAGCTACAACCTTGGGCCGGGGTCGTCGGTCGATTTGGATTTGTTTTTGTACGATGGAACGAATTTAGCCACGGCGAACATTCTCGGCTTCAGCAACGATCCGCAATTTGTCGGCGGCCAGCCGAGCGGCGATCCGCATGAAATTTTGGATTACTCGAACACGACCGGCGCGACGCAGCGCGTGTATCTGGCTGTGAATAATTACGCGGGCACGCGCAACAACGTGATCCTGCGGCTGGTGGCGTCGAGCGATCTGCAACTGTCGTTTCCGTCGGGCGGGACGGGCGGGATGACGGCGTACGGGCACGCGGCGCTCAGCGATGCGATTTCTGTGGGCGCAGTTTTCTTCGGCGACATCGACAGCGGCGGGCTGTTCGGCCCGGACACGACCAACGTCAACGCGGAAGATTTCTCGTCGAAAGGCGGCATCGGGGCCAATGGCGTGCCGTATTATTTCGACACGACGGGCGCGGCGATCGCCAACGGGCCGCTGCTGCGCGACATTCCGGACATCGCCGCGCCCGACGGCGGCAACACGACGTTTTTCGGCACGTTTACGCAATACAAAGATTCGAACGGGGTAATTTACGGCTCGGATCAGTACCAGAAATTCTTCGGCACGTCCGCGTCCGCGTCGAACGCGGCAGCAGTGGCGGCGCTGATGCTGGAACAAGCGTCGCTTTCGACTCCCGCGCAATTGAAGCTCGCGCTTAAGACAGCGGCGACCGACGTCGTCGCGACAGCGCCGCTTTCCGTCGCGGGCCCAGACGACCGCACCGGCGCCGGTTTGATCAACGCCCTTTCTGTGATCGGGCTTGTGCCATCGGTTTCCGCACCGGCGAATCAGACGATTCTCGTCGGGCAGACTGCAACGTTTGCAGTCACGGCCGGCGGCAGCGCGACGCTCACGTATCAATGGCAGAAGAACAACAAAAGCATCCCCGGCGCGACGAATTCGTCGCTGATGCTGACCAATGTGCCGGGGACGGACGATCAATCGACATACCGCTGCATCGTGAGCAACGCGTACGGCACGGCGGTGAGCGCCTCGGCGCTGCTGACGGTGCACAACCCGCCGCAGATCAAAGTCCAGCCGGCGGATCAGGTCGTGAACCTCGGCGCGTCGGCGACGTTTACGATTCAGGCGGTGAACGATCCGCTCACGTACCAATGGCAGCGCAACACGAACGGGACCGTGCAGAACATTCAAGGCGCGGTGGCCGCGACGTTGTCGGTGACGTCGGTGGCGATCACGGACGACCAATCGCAATTCCGCTGCATCGTGACCAATCCGTACGGCAGCACGACCAGTAATTACGCGAAGCTGACGGTCAATGTCGCGCCGGGGATTGTGAGCGGGCCGACGGCGACGCCGCAGGCGGCAAAAGTCGGGCAGCCAATCGGCTTCAGCGCGTCGGCGGTCGGCGCGCGCAATCAGCCGGTGACGTATTCGTGGGATTTCGGCGACGGCACGAATGCGCCGGGCGCGTCTGTCGCGCATGCCTATGGCGCGGCGCAAGATTACACGGTGACGCTGTCGGTCACCGACCAATCCAACGCGACAACGACTGCGACGATTACCGTTTACGTCTTCAACGACGCGAACGGCGACGGGCTGCCCGATCTCGATCCAAGCATCGACAACGCGCCGTTCGTGGATGCGTACAAAGTGGTGGGCGGGTTGACGGCGCAGGAATTGAACGTGACGAAGATGAGCATTGGCTTGAATTTTGCAAAGACGGGTTCGGACATCATGAACGTGAGCGGGACACTGCCAATTCCGGGCGGATTTGTCGTCGTTGGACAAAATGTCATCGCGGTGATCGGCGGTGTGGGGCGTTCTTTCACGCTTGATTCGAAAGGCAAATCGAAGGCGACGCCGAATGGAACGTTCCAGCTCACGTTTAAGAAAAAGAACCCAGGCGCGCAATTCGCCAAGTACGCGATGAAGCTGACGAAGGCCGACATCAAGACGATTCTGGCCGACGCGGGATTGACGAATGAGACCGTGAAGAAAATCGGCGTGAACGTGCGCGCGACGATTTTCTTCAACAGCGGCATGTTCGACAAGCTTCAGCCGCAGACGTACACGGCGACGAAGGGGAAGACGGGGAAAACGAAATAAAATAGTCCTGAGTGCTGAGTGCTGAGTCCTGAGTGCCGAGTAACGGCGGGGCGCGCTTCGCGCGCGTTTACTCCGGACTCAGCACTCAGGACTTTTCATTCATTTAACTTTCTTCAAAATCCCCAGGAACTCGTCGTGCGTGAAGGCGCGCAGGGTTTCGGTATGGACGCAGCCGTGGGAAGCCAATTCGAGCAGCAGCGCGGCGGCGGCTTCGTCGCCGGCGCAGTCGAAGATGACCGCGCCGTCGTAATGGCCGATCAGCCAGAAAATGTCGTGCACTTTTCCGCCGGCTTTTTTGACGGCCTTTTTGAATTCGTCCGCGCGTTCGGCCGAGAAATTAATCTCGGCGACGCCTTTTTGGGTGAACTTGAGCAGTGCGATGTAGGTTGCCATGGGACCCTCCAATCGTGGATTCGCCGCGCCGCCGCGGGCGGGCGTGTGATGGTTAAGAAACAGATTACACGGTTTTCGCGCCGCCTCAATCCTACAACTCCTCAATCATCTCCGCCGGCTTGTCTTCAGGCTCGGGTTCCGAGCGAGCCACGCGGTTCGTGCGTCCGTCCAGCGGTGTCTCGGTGTCAATCAGCATCCAGCTTATCGCGCCGACGACGCACGTGGCCGCGTAGGTATAAAAGACAAAGCGCCATTCGTTGCTTGCCAGCCTCAGAATATATGGAAGTACGTATGAACTCAGCGCGCCGCCAAGATTGCCCGTCATGTTCATGCTGCCCGACAACGTGCCGGCGAAGCGCCCGCCAATATCCATGCACGTACCCCACGAACAAGGCATCGCCAGGTCGCCAAAGAAACTGGCCGCACCGAAAGAGGCAAGCACCGCTTCGGGCTGTTTGAGACGGGACGCCAGGAAAATGGAGAGACCCATGCATAAAAACCCGCCGACGCTTAAAATTTTGCGCGTGTTGGCCATGCCGCCGACGAGATTGGAAAGTTTCGCCGCGATAAATCCGGAAAAAAAGGAACCGATGCCGCCGCAAAAAAGCGGCACGCCCGCCAACAGCGACTGAACCATATCGCTTCGCGTTGCGCCGTACGATTCTTTAATAAACGTCGGCAGCCACGTGACGTAAAAATACCAGACGTAACTCAAGCACGCATACTGCAGCCAGAGCATCCAGGCCGTACGCGAACTCAAGAACACGCCCCAGGGCACTTTTCCGTGACCGTGAGCATAGGCCGCGTTCGGCGCGAGAATTCTTTTCTCGGCGGCGTTGACGCCTCGGTGATCCTTCGGATCGTCGCGAAACCAGATAAAAAAGAGCACGGCCCAGACCAGGCCGAAACATCCAAAGAGCACGAACGAGTTTTGCCACGTCACCCATTGCAGCACGATAGTCAGCAGCGCCGGCGTGATCGCACCGCCCCAGCGCGCGCACAACCACAAGACGCTCTGCGCACGCACCCGTTCATGCGGGAGCAGCCAGTTCATGAATGCGCGCGTGATATTTGGAAAACACCCGGCTTCGCCCGCGCCGAACAGAAATCGCACGGCAACGAGCGTCGAGAGCGACGCAATCCGAAGCGAGGTGGTGCGGTCGGCGAATCCAAGATAGATGGCCGCATCGCCTACTTTAAACAGCGAAGCAATCCATGCGCTCCAGCCGGTTGCCGCGGTAAAGAACGACCACCAGCAGACGACGCGCAGCAAAATCTTTCGCGGACCGAAACGATCGCCCAGCCATCCGCCGGGAATCTCGAAAAGCGCGTAGGCCAGTGTGAACGCCGAAAAGATTGTGCCCATGTCGTCTTTGGTCAGGCCCAGCTTATCCTGCATCGTCGGCGCCGCTTTGCTGATGCAGACGCGGTCGATGTACTGAATCACCGCCAGTGCCACCGCGAACACAATCACCCAATAGCGCGTGCGCGACGGTTGTTGCGCGGAAACGTTGGCATCAATGGAAGTCGCGGGCGGTGCGTCGGCGGGTGCATTCACGAGTCGGGTCGCTCCAGCGATGAGGGCGGAATTTCGTTGCGGAATTATTCACTATACACCGGCGATATACAGTTTCATGGTTTCAGAGTTTCACAGTTTCAAAGTTTCATGGTTTGAAACCATGAAACCTGAAACGCTGAAACTGGGAGTTATGGCTTGAAGATCAGTTTCAACGTTCCGCCCGGATCGTAGGTCATTTTCATAAAACTCGCCTGGCCTTCTTCGAGCGGGCGGAGTTCGGTCCACGGCGTCAAATCCAGGCGGCGCGATTCGAGCAGTCGCAGCGAAGTTTCAAAATCGCGCGGGGTGAAACAGAACGTCGTGAAGACGCTCTTCTCGTCGCGGATCATGTCGATCCACGGGAGCGCGGATTCGTTCTCCGCCATGCCGATCATGACGATCCGTCCGCCGCGCCGGCAACACGCCACCGATCCGCGCCGCGTGGCGTCGGCGCCAACGGCGTCGATCACAAAATCCGCGCCGCCGCCGGTGAGCTTGCGCACGGCCGAGACCGCGTCGTGCTTGTCGCTGTCGATGGCGTGATCCGCTTTGAGCTGCCGCGAGACTTCGAGGCGCTTCTCATTCTTGTCGATCACAATGACGTTCGCGATGCCGCGCAGTTTCGCCAGCGCCAATGCCAACGAGCCAATGGGGCCCGCGCCATAGATCACGAGCGACTCCGGAATTTCATGCATTGAAATTCGGAACATGTGAACGATGTTCGCGAGCGGCTCGGTGAAGACGGCTTCCGTTTCGCTCAGATCGTCCGAGACCGCGTAAAGCTGCGTCGCCGGCGCGGCGACGTATTCGGCGAACGTGCCGTGCACGCGGTCCATGCCCAGCAGCCACCAGCGCTCGCAGAGATTCTGCCGCCCGCTCGCGCAGGCCGCGCACGTGCCGCAGCTCACCAGTGGATTGATCGCGACGCGCTGGCCCTGCTTCCACGCGCTGACGGTCTCGTGCGTCTGCGCGATGGTCGCGACGGCCTCGTGGCCAAGAATCAAGCCTGGCTTACGCCGCTCGCTGTGGCCGAGGAAGCCGTGCACGTCCGAGCCGCAGATGCCTGTCGCGGCGACGCGCAGCAGCACTTGATTGGACTGCAACACCGGCTCAGGGACCTGGCGAAGCTCCATTCGCTCGGGAGCGACGTACATCAGCGCTTTCATGGCTTCCTCCGCACGAGGCGATTATAAAGGGCTTTCAGCGCTGTCCAGAGCCGCGCACATAAGTAAGCGGCCTTCGGCGAACGATGCCGCTTATTTACGTGCGCGGCTCTGGCGCAAAAAAAAAACGGCCCGGAAATCCGGGCCGTTTTCGTTAGTCGTTGATTGAATCGAAAAGCTTAGTAGGGGCGGAAGACCGCATCGACCGGCTTTTCGTTGTTTTTCTGTTCCAATGCGCCGGCCTTCGGAGCCCCTTCCATCTTGGGCTGGCACGGCGTCTTGCGCCATTCGGTCCGTTCCGGGCACACGCAGATTTGGCGGGTGCGGGTTTCGAACACGGCCGGAACGGGGTGCTTGATGCACTTTTCCGGGCAGGTGCAGACTTTGTATTCTTCGTCGCGGAACGTCGCCGGAACTGGGTGCGACACCTTCTTTTCCGGGCAGACGCAGACTTTGCGCGTGCGGGTTTCAAACACAGCCGGAACCGGGTGCTTCACGCACTTTTCCGGGCAGACGCAGACTTTGTATTCTTCGTCTCGAAACGTCGCCGGAACTGGATGCGAGATCTTCTTTTCCGGACAGACACAGACCTGGCGAGTGCGGGTTTCGAACACGGCCGGGACTGGGTGCTTCACGCACTTTTCCGGGCAAACGCAGACTTTGCGCGTGCGGGTTTCGTACACAGCCGGAACGGGGTGCTTGATGCACTTTTCCGGGCAAGTGCAGACTTTGTATTCTTCGTCCTTGAACTGCGCCGGAATCGTTTCAGTCGTGCAGCTTTCCGGCTTCACGCAGACCTTGTACTCTTCGTCTTTGAACACGGCCGGAATCGTTTCGGTCGTGCAGCCTTCAGGCGTGACGCAGACCTTGCGGGTGCGCATTTCGTACACGGCCGGAATCGTTTCAGACGTGCAGCTTTCCGGCGTTACGCAAACCTTGTACTCTTCGGTCTTGTACACCGGCGGGATCGTCACCAGGCACCAGCACTGGCCGTTCACGATCTTCGCGTTGTCGCCCATGTCCTTGCCCGTGCAGTCCGACTTCTGCCATTCGGTTTTGGCCGGGCAGACACAGACTTGGCGCGTGCGGGTTTCGAACACAGCAGGAACGGGGTGCTTGACGCACTTTTCCGGGCAAGTGCAGACCTTGTATTCTTCGTCTTTGAACACCGCAGGAACGGGGTGCTTCACGCACTTTTCCGGGCAAACGCAGACTTTGCGCGTGCGGGTTTCGAAGACCGCCGGAACGGGGTGCTTGATGCACTTTTCCGGGCAGATGCAGACTTTGCGCGTGCGGGTTTCGAACACGGGCGGAATCGTCTCCGTCGTGCAAGTTTCCGGCTTCACGCAGACCTTGTATTCTTCGTCCTTGAACACCGCGGGAATGGTTTCCGTCGTGCAGCTTTCAGGCTTCACGCAGACCTTGTACTCCTCGGTTTTGAACTGGGCGGGAATGGTCTCCCACGTGCAGGTCGCCGGCGTCGCGCAGACTTTGCGCGTGCGGGTTTCGAACACGGGCGGGATGGTCTCGGTCGTGCAGCTTTCAGGCTTCACGCAGACCTTGTATTCTTCGTCCTTGTACACGGCGGGAATGGTCTCCCACGTGCAGCTTTCCGGCGTCGCGCAGACTTTGCGCGTGCGGGTTTCGAACACGGGCGGAATGGTCTCGGTCGTGCAGCTCTCAGGCTTCACACACACCTTGTACTCTTCGGTCTTGTACACTGCCGGAATGGTGAACAAGCACCAGCATTCTCCGGGCGCGGCATTCGGTGGCCGCATTGGAGCATCTTCCGCCGAACACGCTGCGACGGCCAACACAGCCACCGCGCAGAACAAACGAATGACATTCTTTTTCTGCATGAGTCCTCTCCTTAAATGGCAGCCACCTGGGTTACCATCCCCTCCTGCTCCGAAAGCGAAACACGGGCCAAGCCGAAGTCCGTTCGCGTTTCACAATTTGTCACTTCCCTCTCAGAGGCCTCGCGGCTCAATCTGTTTGGAAATCCGCCGGTTTGCCTTGCCAGAGTACTGCGCTCGCGAAGGCATGCTCTGCGGGATCGACACAATTGCTTTAACGCCTGCCCCTCCGAACTATTCAACGGAATCCGTCTTGAAAGCCCGTGTTTCCACAAAGACTCTCGGACTGGATACACAAATCCAGACGCTATTCTTATCGTCTGGACACGTCCCTGTCAAGAGTAAGATTATAATTCTCTCTTGGACACGGTACTTGTAAAGCATCGGCATTTTTTTTCAAGAAGACATTCGAAAGCCTTTGGATTTTTTTGAGAAAATCTTCCATTCGTTAATCAAAAGATTGACTACATCGGAACTTATGCAATCGAAAAAATATGCATTTCAGCGCCCCAAAAGCTGCGCGTAACACGCAGCCAAGGTCCGAAAAACTGCGCGCTGATCGAATTTTTCTTGCGCCAGATTTCGCGCGGATTCGCCGAATCGCTGGCGTAACTGCCTGTCTTTCAGCAGAATTATCAGACGTTCGGCCAACGCCGGCGCATCGCGCGGCTCCACTAGGAATCCCGTTACCCCATCCAAAACGGTTTGCCGGCATCCGCGGATTGCCGTCGCGACCTGCGGCAAACCCGTCGCCGCTCCCTCCATTAATGAGCGCGGATAGCCTTCGCGGTGCGACGGCAAAACGTGCACGTCCATGCATTGGTAAAGCTCAGCCATGTCGTCGCGGTCGGTGAGCACGATCAAGCGTTGTTTCAGAGCCGCCGTAATTTCGTTCTGGCCCTCAAACGCAAACGTCTCCCCGGCGCGCTCGCTCGACAAGCGATGTCCCACCGCCAGAAAATAGACATCTGCCAGTTGCTCGGCGATACGGCGCGCGGCCTCGAGAAACTCTGGGAAGCCCTTCTCCGCGACAAATCGGCCCACCATTCCAACCACGCGCGCGTCGGCTGGAATTCCAATGCGTTCGCGCGCGGCACGCCGGGCTGTGTCGTCCGCGGGAACAAAATGCGCGATGTCGATTCCATTTCCCAATTCGGTTATCCGTTCGTGCGGCACGATCCGCTCGCGCAGCGCGGTTTCAACATCCTCCGGATTCTGGCACAGAATGTGATCGGAGTGCGTCGCCGAAAAGCGTTCGATTTCAATCCACGCCCGCCGCGCGGGCCAGTTCATGCGGTCATGAAAATAAAATCCATGCAGCGTCTGCAACACCACCGGCACGCCCGCCAGTTTCGCGGCCCACTGGCCGATCAGATTTCCCTTCGGCGTGTGCGTGTGAACTATGTCGAAGGCTTTTTTCATGCAGAAATTCTCGATGAAGCGCAGCGCGCGCAAATCGGAAAGCGGCGCCAATTCGCGCGAGAGCGGCAGCGCCGTCCACGCGAAGCCATCCTCATCGCGCAGCCGCCGCGCCAGCGGCCCGTCGATGCTGGCCGTCTCCACTTCGCAGCCGGCGTCGCGCAAAAAAATCAACTGTTCGCGCAAATTCGGGTTAAGCATCGCGTCCGCCGCCGCCAAATGCAGCACGCGCACGCCCCCGAGCCGCGCACGCCAGCAAGCGGCCAAGTCCCCCTCTCCCCTTGTGGGAGATGGGTTAGGGGTGACGGGTTGTGCCGCGATAGAGTCCGCGGCGAGGGGTTCAACCAACGTCCGATAGTCCTTTCACAATTTTTCCTAAAAACATTTGAACCCGCGCATTCTCCATTTAAAGTGAAAATAATTCGACCATAGAACCGTATGAGGAGTTTTTCCGTGCGCCAGATCAAAATCAGCACGTTAGCCCTGCTCGTGTCGTTCGCGCTTTCACGCTTCGCCTCCGCCCAAACGGCGGCCACCGTCGCGCCCGACGGCGTGCCCTATGTCAATGGGCTCTACGACACCGCGCTCGGCTTCCTCAGCGTCAAGAATGTGTGCTTGGACTGCGCCAAAACATACGTGCTCGATGTCTGCAAAATAAATTGCAAAATGCCCGTCCGTGCCGTGATCCAGGACCACTCCGCACCGCTGGTGGTCGTGCTGCTGGGCATCGGCGGCCGCCCGGAAAGCGACTTCAGCAAACTCTGGCCGTCGTGGTACGCCTGCGCCGGCAATCACGTGCTCTTTTTTGAATCCACGTTCCTGGAGGATTTCAATCAGCGTTCGCAGCACGGTGTCAACGGCAACGTCTTCGCCGAGACCGAACTGGTCGCCAACATTGTCGATGCCTTTTTGCATCAAACGTGCGCGGAAGGCCAAGTCACCAAAATTGGCGTCGTCGGCATGAGCTACGGCGGGATGCAAGCGCTGATTTTGGGCGAAATGGCGCAGGAGAAAAAATTGCATTTCGAAATCGCGGCGATTCAAGCGTACTCGCCGCCCATCCGCCTCCAGGAAAGCGCGCGAATCATCGACGGTTGGTACGCCGAAACGTATGGGCGTTACACGCTAGTCGAACTGCTCAAGCTGCAAAGCCTCAAGCCCGATCAATCCGACCCCACGCTTGGCGTTCCCGAAGACAAATTGAAAGCCGCAGTCTCGACCAGCTTCCGCCTCGAATTCCCGCACATGGTTGCCTACAACGATCGCAATTACCACTTGCACAAGCTGCCCCGAGGCGGCGATTTCGACGACCAATACGTGCGCGAAGATTACGCCACGCGCTGGACGTTCACCAAATTCGCGTACGACATGTCCTATCCGTATTGGCAGGAGAAGTTGGGCTTGCCCAGCCTCGAGCCGCTGATCCAGGCCGCTGAACTTCCCGCGCTGATCAGCAAACAACCGCCCGGCACGACGCAAGTGATTCTGGCGCAGGACGATCCGCTGGATTCCGCCGAAGACATGGCCTCTTTCAAGTCGTTCGCGCAAGGCAAGCCGGTCACGATTCTCCCGCGCGGCGGACATCTGGGTTACGTCAATGCGGATTGGACGAAGACGAAGGTGCTGGCGTTGTTTGACGCCAAGTAACACGTTTTTCCCGTGGCGCAAGCGTCCCGCCTGCGAGTCGTGCAGGCGAGACGCCTGCACCACG
>DATGGK010000249.1:0-24461 GCA_035308565.1 Planctomycetota bacterium
AGGCTCGGGTGTCATTGAGCGCAATGTAGATGTCTACATTGGCCAGAGAATGAAGCACAGAGGAATGGGCTGGACCAAAACCGGAGCCGACAATATCCTTCGCATTCGCCTCGACCTTCTCCAGACTTTTTGAATGCAACCCGCGCGCATTCCTCAGTTGACCCCGCTCGTTATTCCAGTATCTTTTACTCCAAACAACGCTTATGCGCTGCCGTATCCGCCCGGCTGACGGGCCGCGGTGTTTTATTGATTTTGTGCGAAAAAAGTCATCATGAAAATCTCCTCGATCTTCAAAAAAGTGCTCATGGCCTTGAGCGGTCTGGCCTTGGTCGGTTTCCTCGTGGCTCACCTCGCTGGAAATCTGCTCCTCTATAAAGGTAACGGCGCGTTCAACGGCTATGCCGAAATGCTGGAACACAATCCGCTGATCATTCCGGCCGAACTTGCCTTGATCGCGATCTTCGTGATCCACGTCTACAACGCGGCGCGCTTGACCATCGAGAACAAGACAGCACGGCCAATCGTCAACGCTGAACGCAAGACCGCTGGCGAATCCACGTTCAGCTCTCGGACGATGTGGGCGACCGGGCTGATCGTTTTCGCGTTCATCATCCTCCATGTTTGGCAGTTCAAATACGGCGACAAATCCGGCAGCGGTGGGCTGTGGGGATTGGTGATTTCAAAATTCCAGGAACCCGCGATCCTGGGAATTTACGTCGTGGCGATGCTGGTTCTCGGTTTTCATCTCGCGCACGGCATCTCCAGCGCGTTTCAATCGCTCGGCCTGTTAAGCCAAAATCGCCGCAAGCTGCGGGGCGCCGGTCTCATTGTCGGATGGATACTGGCGCTGGGCTTCATGTCGCTGCCGCTGTATGCATTTTTTGCAAAACCAGTGGCAACGATAAGCGCGACTAACGATCACATGCCGAAGAAATGAATCGCCATCTCGCTGCGAGCGCGCAGCGCTCGTCCGTTCACTCAGCACTCAGCACTGGATTTCAGCACTCAGGACTCAGCACTATGATTTTAGACGCCCATGTTCCTCCCGGCCCCATCGACAAGAAATGGGACAACCACAAGTTCAATTTGAAACTGGTCAATCCGGCCAATAAGCGCAAGTACACCGTCATCGTCGTCGGCACGGGACTCGCGGGCGGATCGGCTGCGGCCAGTCTTGGCGAACTTGGCTACCACGTGTTGTCGTTCTGCTTTCAGGATTCACCGCGCCGCGCGCACAGCATTGCCGCGCAGGGCGGCATCAACGCGGCCAAGAATTATCAGAACGACGGCGACAGCGTGTATCGTCTCGCGTACGACACGATCAAAGGCGGCGAATACCGTTCGCGCGAATCCAACACGTATCGTCTGGCCCAAAATAGCGTCGATATCATCGATCATTGCGTGGCGCTTGGCGTGCCCTTCGCGCGGGAATACGGCGGGCTGCTTGCGAATCGCTCTTTCGGCGGCGCGCAAGTTTCGCGCACGTTTTATGCACGCGGCCAGACGGGTCAGCAACTGCTCCTCGGCGCGTACAGCGCGATGATGCGCCAGGTCGATGCCGGCCGTGTGAAGACTCTCACGCGCCATGAAATGCTGGACCTGATCGTCATCGACGGCGTCGCGCGCGGCATCGTCACGCGCGATCTGGTCAGCGGCAAGATCGAATCCTTCGTCGCCGACGCCGTGATACTCGCCACGGGCGGCTACGGCAACCTCTATTATCTCGCGACCTACGCAAAAGGCTGCAACGTCACCGCCATTTGGCGCGCGTACAAAAAAGGCGCGGCAATGGCCAACCCGTGCTACACACAAATTCACCCGACTTGCATTCCCGTCAGCGGCGATTACCAAAGCAAACTGACGCTCATGAGCGAAAGCCTCCGCAACGACGGCCGCGTCTGGGCGCCCGTCAAGAAAGGCGACACGCGCAAGCCCGGCGACATTCCCGAAAACGAGCGCGACTATTATCTCGAACGCAAATACCCCGCATTCGGCAATCTCGCCCCGCGCGACATCTCTTCGCGCGCGGCCAAGGAAGCCTGCGATGAAGGCCGCGGCGTCGGCCCCGGCGGGCGCGGCGTGTACCTCGATTTCCGCGATGCCATCAAGCGCGATGGCTTGCAGAAAATCAAGGAGCGCTACGGCAACCTTTTCGCGATGTACGAAGAGATCACCAGCGAAGACGCCTACAAAGCGCCGATGCGCATTTATCCGGCCATGCATTACACGATGGGCGGCCTGTGGGTCGATTACAATTTGATGAGCAACCTGCCCGGCCTGTTCGTGCTCGGCGAAGCCAACTTCAGCGACCACGGCGCCAATCGCCTCGGCGCCAGCGCGCTCATGCAGGGCCTGTCAGACGGCTTCTTCATCATCCCTTACACGCTCGGCGGATATCTTGCCGGCGTGAAGACCGCCGATGCGAAATGGAAAATCGATACGAATCATCCCGCGGTGAAGGATGCCGAAAAAGCAGTCACCGATCGTTTGAAAAAGTTGCTCGCCATCAAAGGCAAACGCAGCGTGGACAGCATTCACCGCGAACTGGGTTTGGCGATGTGGGAAAAATGCGGCATGGCGCGCAACGAAAAAGGCCTCAAGGAATTGCTCGCGCAAATCCCGAAAATTCGCGAAGAACTCTGGACCAACTGCAGCGTCACCGGTGGCAACGAAGAATTCAACCAGGCCCTTGAACGCGCCGGCCGCGTCGCCGATTTCCTCGAATTCGGCGAACTGCTCGCGCTCGACGCGCTCGAACGCCGCGAAAGCTGCGGCGGCCATTTCCGCGAGGAATATCAAATCACCGAAGGCCCCGAAACCGGCGAATGCAAACCCGACCACGACCATTTCGCGCACGTCGCCTGCTGGGAGTACAAAGGCGAAGGCGCGGCGCCCGCGCGGAACATTGAGCCGCTGGTGTTCGAGGAGTTTCATCCGAAATTGAGGAGTTACAAGTGAGCGGCTATGGCATACATTGTTAAACTGACCCAAGAGGCTAAGATGCAGTTGGATCGACTGAAAGCGTTCGATCGACAAATCGTATTTTCTGAGATCACGACGCTTCTATCTACGAACCCAACGCTGACGAGCCAGTCGCGCATTAAGCTGCTCACTCAGCCAGCGCCCAATCAGTATCGGTTGCGAGTTTGAGACTATCGGGTATTTTACGATGTGGAAGAGAACATCGTCTGGGTTCGAAAGATCTTAAGTAAACCTGATGCCTTGAAGTACACAGGAGACGTGTCATGAAAAGAGCACACTTTGAAGACCTTACTATTTCGCTCGGTGAAGCTTTGAAGTTGTCCGGTAAGCGCGGTGCGCTGATCGGCGAAAAAAATGAGCCTCGCTACATACTCTTGCCGCTCGACGACGCTTTGATCGACTACCTGGTAGAGCGTAGTCCTAAGTTCAACCGCGAGATGGCGGAGAGCCGAAAGCGGACTAAGAACGGCGAGCGCGGATATACGCTTGATGAAATCGCAAAAGAATTGGAGTTGAAACTTCCCGAGTTTATCCCCGTGCATAAAACCAAGCGAGCAAGCCGCATCCCAAAGAACTTGGCGTCAAAGAAAATCGCCTAACCGAAACGGAATCGACTTTCATGAACTTCACACTCAAAGTCTGGCGTCAAAAAAATGCGAAGGATCCCGGCGGCTTCAAGACCTACGAAGCCAGGAACATCTCCGCCGCCGCGTCCTTCCTCGAAATGCTCGACATCGTCAACAACGGCCTTGACGAGAAAGGCGAACCGGCCATTGCCTTCGATCACGACTGCCGCGAAGGCATCTGCGGCATGTGCTCGCTGGTGATCGACGGCCAGCCGCACGGCCCGATGCTCGAACATCAGGACGAGCCGCTCCCCGGCGAAAAGCCGCGCGCGCGCACAACCTGCCAGCTTTACATGCGCGACTTTCAGGACGGCGCGACCATCGTCATCGAACCCTTCCGCGCCGCTGCGTTCCCGGTCGTGAAAGACCTCGTCGTGGACCGCTCCGCCTTCGACCGCATCATCGCCAAAGGCGGCTACATCTCCGTGAACACCGGCAACGCACAGGACGCCAACTGCCTGCCGATTGCCAGGAAAGCCGCCGACCTGTCGATGGACGCCGCCGAATGCATCGGCTGCGGCGCGTGCGTCGCCGCGTGCAAAAACGCCAGCGCCATGCTTTTCGTCAGCGCCAAGATTTCTCAACTTGCGCTGCTCCCGCAAGGCCAGCCGGAACGCTACGAGCGCGTCGAAAAAATGGTCAAACAAATGGACGCCGAAGGCTTCGGCAACTGCACCAACGAAGGCGAATGCGAAGCCAAATGCCCCAAGCAAATCCCGCTGACCAACATCGCGCGCATGAACCGCGATTTCATCGTGGCGAAGGCGAAGCAGTGGTTGAGTTGAGAGTTCCGAAGGAAGGCGAACATGTTAAAGTCGCTGAAACTCAAAGGCGTAGGCCCCGTTCCGAATTTGGAAGCAAATTTCGGCGAGCGGCTCAATGTGTTGACCGGCGACAATGGGCTGGGAAAG
The DNA here is from genome assembly GCA_035308565.1 of Planctomycetota bacterium. Taxonomy (GTDB): domain Bacteria; phylum Planctomycetota; class SZUA-567; order H5-PLA8; family H5-PLA8; genus JANXLS01. The sequence goes on from DATGGK010000249.1 coordinate 4,520, forward strand.
TCGTTTTTGCTGGATGTTATTTTCTGGACTCAAACGGGGAGCTGGCCAAACGACAGAGTTGCTTTGCCATATTCAAAAACAAAAGTAGAAGACCCTGAAATTGAATATGGCAGATTCGGAGCGCAGCAGCCATACTTCAACGAGTTTCACTTTGATTATGCCTCTCAATCGTGGCCCGAAAAGGAACCGTTAAATCACGATTTAGTATTTTATGTCGCGGTAGATGGCGGGATCCATTTTTGGGATGAGTTGCGGGGATTTAGACCCAAGTCCAAGCACTCAGCTTGGATTGATCATCCGGCCGATCCATATCAATTTAACCCTGAAAACTTGTCAAATGGACTTCAAGTCGATGGCCAGCGCATATCCAACGGCATAGTCCAAGATTGGGTTACGTGGTTTCTTCAGCGGTCGATCAACAATGGAAATGCGGCATTTAGTCGCCTTGAAAGTGTTGTAAGAACGCTCTCGCATCCGAATGAACCGGTCACGTGCAGTGAACCCAAGCGAATTTTTATCGATGATTCTCGCGATTTCCCGATTCTCTCAACGCAATACGGAGATGTACCATATCCGCATTGGGCAGCAGGATTGCGGCGCATAATCCATTTTGCATATTTGCTCGTTTGGGGCTGGCACGAACATGTTCAAAACGCCAAGTTGCAAAACAAAGCTCCGTATAAAAATATCGTGTTATTGATCGACGAAATCGAAGCGCACTTGCATCCGAAATGGCAGCGAACGATTCTTCCCGCAATTCTTGCAGTCGCCAAGGAACTCGACCCCGAAATAAAGGTCCAGTTCTTCGTGACAACTCACTCGCCTCTCGTGCTTGTATCCCTTGAACCTCATTTTAGCAATGAGAAGGACAAACTTTTTTGGTTCGATTTGGATAAGGACGTCATTCATTTTCAGGAATACCCATGGTCGATTCATGGCGACGCAACCGGATGGCTCACGTCAGAAATTTTCGGTCTGAAACAAGCCCGTTCTCAAGAAGCCGAGACTGCGATCGATGCGGCAAAGGCGTTTATGCGCGGAGACTTCAGCAAGCTTCCTAGCGGGATGAAAACGAAGGAAGAAATTCACAAAGAGCTTTTGCGGCTCTTGCCTGGCATGGACCCATTTTGGCCTCGATGGATCGTCGAGGTGAAGCCATGATGCGCTTTGTATTGCAGGCTGAGCCATCTAGTTTTGACGAGGAATGTCGGAAAAAAGGCAGGGAATGGCTTGCGACACATAAAGATTACAATGGCCGGCCAAGAGATTATTGGTCACGATTCGAACCGGAATTGCGAACGGCGTTCGGGACATTTTGTGCGTACAGTGCCGTTCGAATTCCGAAGGGTGAGGTTGATCATTTCATTTCAATCGAAAGTATGAAAAGCACGGACCAACATCATTTGGCATACGAATGGAGCAACTATCGATACTCCGACAGCACGATAAACAAGCGCAAGCCCAGAAAGGAAAGCGAACACTCGATATTGGACCCGTTCGCTGTTCAAGACGATTGGTTCGATATCGATTTGCATTCGCTACAGCTTCGATTGGCCGACAAAGTGCCCGAAGAAATTCGCGGCGACGCACAGTTCACCATCGAACGCCTTGGCTTAATTGATGACGACTACGTATGTAGATACCGTCGCGAGTTGCTAGATATGTATTTGGATGGAAAATTAACCTTGGATGGGCTTCGAGAATGGGCACCCATCATAGCGCGTGCTGTCGAGAGCAATCCCGATTTCAAAAGGTAATGCTCATGCATTTCATCAGGCAATTCGCAATCCTGCTCCTCTGCCCCGTCGCCCTCCGCGCCGGCGAAGCCCGCCCCAACATCCTCTACATCATGTCCGACGACCACGCCGCGCACGCCATCAGCGCCTACGGCAGCGTGATCAATCAGACACCGCAGCTTGACCGCCTTGCGCGCGACGGCATGCGCTTCGACAAATGTTTCTGCACCAATTCCATCTGCACGCCCAGCCGCGCGTCGATCCTCACCGGAAAATACAGCCACCTCAACGGCGTGCCCGTCTTCAACCGCTTCGACGGGTCGCAGCCCACCGTCGCCAAATATCTTCAGGCGGCCGGCTATTACACTGGCATGATCGGCAAGTGGCATCTCGGCAGCGATCCGACGGGTTTCGACAAGTGGACGATTCTTCCCGGCCAGGGTGTGTACCACGATCCGGCATTTCTCGATCCGGACGGACGGCGCGTCGTCAAGGGCTACGCAACCGACATCATCACCGACATGGCCATCGATTTCCTGCAGAATCGGCCGAAGGATAAGCCGTTCTTTTTGATGTGCCACCACAAAGCCCCGCACCGCCCATGGGAACCCGATGAAAAGCACGCACACATGTACGACGACACGGACAGGCGCGAGCCCGTCACCCTGCGCGACGATTACTCCACGCGCACCGACGCCGCGCGCGAAGCGCAGCAGACCATCGCGAAGGATTTGACGCGCCGCGATTTGAAGCTCGCCCCGCCCGCCGATTTGAAAGGCCCCGCGCTTCAAAAATGGCTCGGCGAAAAGCCGATGGAACTCGAACTCGAAATCGACGGCAAGAAAAAAACGCTCACCGGCGACGAACTCCTCAAGTGGAAGTACCAGCATTACATAAAGGATTACCTGCGCTGCATCGCCTCAATCGACGACAACGTCGGCCGGTTACTCGATTACCTCGACAAGGAAGGCCTCACCGCGAACACGGTCGTGATCTACACCAGCGATCAGGGCTTTTTCCTCGGCGATCACGGCTGGTTTGACAAGCGTTTCATCTACGAAGATTCGATCAAAATGCCGTTCCTCGTGCGCTGGCCCGGCGTGATCAAACCCGGTTCGACGCAAAGCGCTCAGGCGCTCAACGTCGATTTCGCGCCCACGTTCATGGACATCGCCGGCCTGCCCGTCCCTGCCGACATGCAGGGCAGAAGCCTCGTGCCGCTGATGAAGGGCACGCGCCCCGCCGACTGGCGCACAAGCTGGTACTACCGCTACTACCACGATCCCGGCGATCACAACACGCGCTCGCATTACGGCGTCCGCACGGAAACGCACAAGCTCATTTATTTCTGGAAAAAAGATCAATGGGAATGCTACGACCTCATCAAAGACCCGCTTGAACTGCACAACATTTACAGCGATCCCGCCAGCGCGGAGCTCGTCGCGAATCTTAAAAAGGAACTCTATCGCCTCAAGAAGGAAGTGAAGGACGATGATCAATTCGCGGAAAAGCAGCCGCCGGATGGCGTGGACGGCCCGTTCCCGCAGAAGCCCGCGCCGAAAAAGACTGACGCGCCAAAAAATTGAGCTGCTTTTAGCCGCGGAGCGGCGAAACAATAATAGCCGTGGTCGTAGCGCGCTTGCGCGCAAGGCCACGGTTGCAACGAAATCTACGTTCAATAGCTGCGTAGCGGCGACACAGAATTGGCGAGCGACAACAAAATCATGAATGAACCTACTGCCCAATTCCCCGCCCTCTCGCGCTGGCTCGCGCTCGCACAATCACTTCTCGAATTGCCGACAGCGCCGCTGCTTGAAACGCTGCCTTTAAAATTCGTGCGCGACTTCGCCGCCGCGCGGCCAAATCTAAAGCTCACACAGGACGCCGCCGGCAATCTTTGCGTCGATTACGCGCCGGCCACCGCAACGCGTGCGCCGCTGGTGCTGGTCGCGCATCTCGATCACCCCGGCTTTCACGTCACAAAAATCGACGGCGCAATCGTCGAACTGGCTTTCCAAGGCTGGGTGCAGATTCAACACGCCATTATCGGCAGCCGCGTGCATTTCTTCGAACGCGGCAATCCGCAGCGCATCGGCGAAGGCGAACTGATCGAAGTCAGCGCGGAAGAAGGCCGCCTCAAAACCGCCAAGGCGAAAATCACAAGCGGACGCGCGGCACCAGACGGTTTTGCGATGTGGGCGTTCCCGGGATTCTCCATCGAGAACGGCCTGATCGTCACGCGCTGCTGCGACGACCTGCTCGGCTCCGCCGTGGCGCTCTGCGTGCTCGATGAAATCGCCAAGCTCGCGCCACCCGACATCGCGCTCACGGGCCTCTTCACGCGCGCGGAGGAGCTCGGGTTTCTCGGAGCGTTCGAAGCCATCCGCCTCGGTACTCTGCCGAAAAATGCGTGCGTCCTCTCGCTCGAAACATCAAGAGCCTTCGCCAACGCGCCGCAGGGCGGCGGCGCAATCGTGCGCGTCGGCGACAAGGAGAGTATCTTCGACACGGGTCTCACGCACGCACTGACCACCGCCGCCAAACAGCGCGCCGAACGCGACAAGAGCTTCAAATTCCAGCGCAAGTTAATGGACGGCGGCACCTGCGAAGCCACACCCTTCTGCGCCTACGGCTTCCGCGCGTCCGGCATGGCCCTCCCACTGGGCAACTACCACAACCAGGCCTTCGACGCCGCGGGCAAGCCCTGCATCGGCCCCGAAACCGTGAACGTGGACGACTTCCGCTGCCAGATCGAACTGCTCATCGAACTCGCACAGCACCCGGAATTGCTCGACGATTCGCACGACAAAATTCCCGAACGTTTGACCGAGCTGTCGAAGAAAGCAGAGGAGCTATTGATGCGCGACGACAAATTCAAGCTCTCGTTCTAGCCGCTGGAATTTTCTTTATCCATTTCGCGCTGGTCTGCCTTGTGCTTCTCATTTTTTAGAGAGGATTTTCGCGCGCGAGGTCCGTGCATGTTTCCTATTCGCGACAACGTTCCCCGGCAAGGCATTCCCGTCGTGACTTGGGCGCTGATTGCCGCGAATACGGCAGTGTTCCTTTATCTCACGCGACTCGATAAAAACACCCAGCAACAATTCTTTTACATTTTCGGCCTGGTTCCCGCTCGTTTCAGCCATCCCGCTTGGGCCGAATCGGTGGGATTTCCCGATCAAAGTTACCTCCCATTCTTGACCAGCATGTTTCTGCACGGCGGCTGGCTGCATCTCATCGGCAATATGTGGGTGCTGTGGATTTTTGGCGAAAGCGTTGAATTCCGGATGGGTGCCGCGCGTTATTTTGTTTTCTACATGCTGATCGGCCTCATCGCGGCAGTCACGCAATGGGCGACGAACATCGATTCGATGATGCCCACGGTAGGCGCATCCGGCGCAATCGCCGGAGTGCTGGGCGCGTATTTATTTTTGTATCCGCGTGCGCGGCTGCTGGTGATGATTCCCTTGCTGCTCATTCCGTTCTTCTTTGAAATTCCCGCATTCCTGTTTCTCGTGATCTGGTTTTTAGCGCAGATTTTCAGCGGCACGTTGACCACGCTGCAAGGCGCGGACGTCGGCGGCATCGCGTGGTGGGCGCACGTCGGCGGCTTCGTTTCAGGCGCGCTGCTGCATTGGTTTTTCCTGCTCCCGCGCCGCTTGCGTTTGCAGCCGCTGAAGCAGGTAGAGGAGCGCAACGTTGAGGGTGCGTGGCATGACCGATTTTGAATGCAGATCTATTGCTGCGTCGCCTTCCGCCACGCCTTCAACACATGCTCCGCAATCTCCGGCACGCCGTGCTGCTTGTTGATTTGCGCAAAAATAAACGGGCCGTCGCCGCGCATTTTGATCGAATCGCGCGCCATCACCGCGAGGTCCGCGCCCACGTGCGGCGCGAGGTCGATCTTGTTGATCACAAGCAAATCCGACTGCGTGATGCCCGGCCCGCCTTTGCGCGGAATTTTATCGCCGCCGGACACGTCGATGACGTAGATCGTGTAATCGGCCAAATCGCGGCTGTATTGAGCGGCCAAATTGTCGCCGCCGCTTTCGACGAACAAAATCTGCGGATGAAATTGATCGTGAAGTTCCTCGAGCGCCGCGAGGTTGTGGCTGATGTCTTCGCGAATCGCCGCGTGCGGACAGCCGCCGGTCTCGACGGCGCGGATGCGCGTCTTGTCCAGCGCCTGATTTCGAATCAGAAACTCCGCGTCCTCCTTCGTGAAAATGTCGTTGGTGACGACCGCGATGTTGTGCGAATCGCGCATCAAGCGGCAAAGCTGAAGCACAAGCGCCGTCTTCCCGCTTCCGACAGGCCCGCCGATGCCGACGGTGAACGCGCGCTGATTGTAATCGCGCTTCTGCGCCGGCTCGCGCTGGCTGAAGAGACCGGGGTGGTCCATCGTTTCATGCGAATGCGAATGGCCGTGATCGTGGCTATGACCGTGATCGTGGCTGTGGTCGTGTCCGTTCATCTTGACGCTCCGCATTTCCTGGTTTCAGGGTTTCGCAGTTTCAAGGTTTCACGGTTTCAAATTCCATGCGGCGCCGCAGCTGTGAAACCCTGAAACCCCGAAACCATGAAACCTTGAAACCTTTTTTTACGACTGAAACAGCCGCGAGTATAGCCGGTCGTGGCTCATTTGAAAGAGGTCAAGCAGCGGCGCCGTTTGCGATGCATCGTCCGCGCGAAGATGCGCGGTTTCGTCGAGCATGCGATCCATTAGCGGAATCAGCGAAATCTGCAATTGCTGCGCGGCGTAGGAACCGATCGCATTCAATCTCACCGCCGCCGAAATCGCGCCGCGCACGGTCATGAACATAAAAAGCTGGCGCGTCTGCTCCAGTCCGACGTTCAGCGTCTCGCACACCGCGCCAAAAATCGGCGCGAAATGCCGGCACAATTGTTGATCGCGAGCGGCCCGATCCAGCGCCTCCAATTCCGCCAATGCAAAGGAGCGGCAGCACGTCTGCAAAAACGCGCGCCCCTGCACGCGGCTGGCCCGATTGGCGACGTGGTTGGACAAAAACGCATCGCAGCGCCGATCGAGTTGTGAAAACGCGGACGGTTCGGAATAAGCGCCGTTGACGAACGGCAGCGCAGCGTGGCCGGTTTGATGGATGAGCTCAGAACAGAACTGCGAAAGCGATTCCGGCGAATCGGCGATTTCACACAACTGCAGCGCCGCTTCAAGTCCCGCCGAATGCGCGAAGCCGCCGACGGGGAACGCGGAGTCGGCGAGTTGGAGGACGAGCCAGGGGAGGTTATGCGATGGCACGGATTTTCTTCGCGGATAATTTCTGTTTGAAATCGCCAGACGGACGCAAGTCAAATGCTATACGAAATCCGAGGACCTTTGCTGCACGCCGCAATAAACTGAGCGTCTTTCCAGCGAAGCTTGGGTCAAACAGGCGCTTCACAGTCAATAGCGTGGTTCGCATACGCTTGGCCATTTCTGGCTTCGTTATTCTCTGCCGCCGTCGCGCCTCCTCCAACCGAATCGCGATTAAATCCAATTCGGTTTTCTCTCGAACCTCATCGTAGATTCCTTCTTCTTTCAAAAAGTCGTCGAAACTACTTCCAATATGTGGGTTTCTTATTTTCGGCTTCATCGAGTGGCTTCCTGACATCCTTTAATGCGTGCGCGTTCGGCTCGCGGCGATTTGTTCCGCTGAAATACCAATCAAACACGGGTGCGCGAGTACGCCGCCAGCAAGCTGAGCACCAGAGTTTAATAAATTGTTGACGGCACCTATCTCCGCACTGCGCCCGACAACAGCCGAATACGTTTCCTTATTTATTCGCTCCGTATACCCATTTGTTACGATCTCATGGCCGACTCCCAGGGCTGCCATAAAGTAATGCTCAGATGCCAGTGGAAACTCAATCCACTTGCTGTCCTCGTCGTTTTTGACGCAGAACGTGCTCGGGAATTCGCTGACTCCCATTTTCTTCAACAGAGCGAATGACATTGCACATGGCACGAATCGGACCAGAAGCTCCGCATCCACCTTGTCCGCACCGTCGCGGACCAGAGACGCCACAATCTCGTCATCTGTAATGCTGGGTCGAGCACCGATAATATCAACCACACGCAAAACCCATTCCAAAGCCTCGCTGTGCGATTCCGGATAGGCAGGCGGTCGAATTGGAACGTCACCACGACTCTTGCCCCTAAACTTCTTAATGACGTCCCTAGCCGCTTTCGTAAAACGCGCGATTGTCTTTTTGAGTTGCATTTGTGATACCTGCGCGAGTTAAAAAATGCAATACCGCTGCGCCAGTGGCAGCACTTTCGCCGGTTCGCACGTCAACAATTCTCCATCGGCCACAACCGCGTACGTTTCCGGATCGACGGTGATCTTCGGCAGCGCGTCGTTGAGCTTCATGTCGCGCTTGGTCAGACCGCGGCAGCGCTTCACGGGCGCGAGGCGTTTGGTCAGCGAATACGATTGCGCGACGCCGGCGTCCACCGACAGCGCGGAGACAAACGCGAGGCTCGTCGAACCGACGGCTCTGCCGAAAGCGCCGAACATGGGGCGCATGATGTAGGGCTGCGGCGTGGGAATCGACGCGTTGGCGTCGCCCATCTGCGCCCATGCGATGAAGCCGCCTTTCAAAACCATTTCCGGTTTCGAACCGAAAAACGCCGGGCGCCACAGCACCAAATCCGCGAGCTTGCCGACTTCCACAGAACCGATTTCGTGCGCGACGCCGTGCGCAATCGCCGGATTAATCGTGTATTTCGCGACGTAGCGTTTGATGCGCACGTTGTCGTTGCCGCTGGTCTCGCCGGGCAGCGCGCCGCGCTGGAGTTTCATTTTGTGCGCGGTCTGCCACGTGCGCGTGATCACCTCCCCCACCCTGCCCATCGCCTGGCTGTCGCTGGAGATCATGCTGATCGCGCCGAGATCGTGCAGAATGTCTTCCGCCGCGATAGTCTCGCCGCGAATGCGGCTTTCAGCGAACGCCACGTCTTCGGGAATTTTCGGATCGAGATGATGGCAGACCATCAGCATGTCGAGGTGTTCGTCGAGCGTGTTGATCGTAAACGGGCGCGTGGGATTCGTGGAACTCGGCAGCACATTCGGTTCGCCGCACACTTTGATGATGTCCGGCGCGTGCCCGCCGCCGGCGCCTTCGGTGTGGTACGTGTGAATCGTGCGGCCTTTAAACGCCGCGATGGAATCGCCGACGTAGCCGGATTCGTTGAGCGTGTCGGTGTGGATCGTGACTTGAACGTCAAGCTTCTCCGCGACATTCAAACAGCAGTCGATCGCCGCCGGCGAGGTGCCCCAATCTTCGTGCAGCTTCAAACCAATCGCGCCAGCGCGAATTTGGTCTTCGAGTCCGTCGGGCAGCGATGTGTTGCCTTTGCCGGTGAAACCGAAATTCATCGGCAGCGCATCGGTCGCTTGCAGCATCAATTCGAGATGCTTCGCGCCGGGCGTGCAAGTCGTCGCGCACGTTCCGGTCGCAGGCCCGGTGCCGCCGCCGATGAAAGTGCCCAGCCCCGCGGCGAGCGCTTCGAAGACTTGCTGCGGACAAATGTAGTGGATGTGCGAATCGATGCCCGCCGCCGTGACGATCATGCCTTCGCCGGCGATGGCTTCGGTGGTGACGCCGACAATCATGCCGGGCGTGACGCCGGCCATCACGTCGGGATTGCCGGCTTTGCCGATGCCGGCGATGCGGCCATTTTTGATGCCGATGTCGGCTTTGTAAATGCCGGACCAATCGACGATCAGCGCGTTAGTGATGACGCAATCGAGCGCGTGTTTGTCATCGACGCCGCAGGCCTGGCCCATGCCTTCGCGCAGCACTTTTCCGCCGCCGAATTTGCATTCGTCGCCGTAGACGGTGTGATCGCGCTCGACTTCCGCGATCAGCGCCGTGTCGCCGAGGCGCACGCGGTCGCCGGTGGTGGGGCCGAAGATGTCGGCGTAGGCGTTGCGTTTGATTTGATGGCTCATTGAGGTTCCCCGTTTCAGTGTTTCGAGTTTTTCTCGTCTACTTGCCGGATTGTGTCTTTAATCCAATCTTGAAATTCGAAAAGAGGCAACATCTGTTCAACCACGGTGTGTTCTGGATCGCAAAGCAGGACCGGATCGGACTCTTCTGGAACCTCACCGAGAAAATACTGGCGCATTGCCACAGCGAATCCCAACTTCTCAATACATGCGATTCGCAGCGCGAACATGTTTTCAGGTTCGGCGCTATGATACAGGACCTCGTTCATTTCAAAATAGTCGTCTTTGTCCAGGTTCGCCGAAAGCGCTACGCAAATATCCTTATGTCGCCTTTCCGCTGCTTTAGGATCATCCGGGCAAAGTCCCCAATAAAAAATGGATTGATGATCACTGCCTACGGGAAGAGGAACCAGCTCAATCAATTCAACGTCAGCAAGCTCACCCAAAGCAGATTGGCAACGTAGCCAAAAACCGCCCGTCATGTCAAACGCTGCCAGTAATGGTATGCCCTCGTTTGTAATTGCATGAAAAACGGGATACTCGGCCAATGAACCTTGGACACGGGGACCACGAGGACAAGGCGGCATCTCCGGAGTTCGTGCAATTGACCATGCCGCGCCCCGATGATACTTTCCGGCAATTCCATTTTGAATTGCGGCACAAATGTAATCGACGACGCTCGAGTCTAACTCCGCAGACAGTTTCAAAAACGACGTCAAAAATGGGCAATCGCCCAACAGGCGTTCGCCGGGCCGAAAAGCGTTCTTTAGGAAATTGATAAACGACATATTAGCCCTCCTATGTTCACTTGCGGCTCAGAACGATTCCTCCGGCGTCATGCGCGACGACCATCGCAAAAACTCCGTGGTGGTTGACTCATTGACCGTGATATTTTTGTACGGCTTTCCCTGCCAGCGCAAGGCCAGCGTTTCGAATTCTTGAAACAAGTCCTGTGCATTGAATTTCTGCCGCATGTGTTGAATGTAATGCGTTGACGCGTGATGCAAAAAGATCACATCGAGCGAAAAGAAATTCCAGGACATCCCGTCCTCCAAAAGGCCGCGCCGGATCAAATAAGCCACGTTTTCAAAAAACGAAAGCACCGTGTCGTCGATTTCAACATCCTTCGGATTCTTCAAGAGTGCTTTAGCCAGCGCAACGCGCTTTCGCTCCATCTCGTCTGAATCGAACTGCTGCGCCAATTGAAGAAAAAGCTGAACACTCGTGAGCAGCCGTTCATTGTTGTTCTGCATCCACACGGCGTACAAAGCCGCAAAAATCCCTGCCCAAGTGCCGACGACAAGCATCACGTTCCACATGTATTCGGACATCGGAACCTCCGCGGCTAAGTTTGAACTTGATGCCCAAATCCCTGCTGCGCTGCCGCCGCGCCGACTTGCGCACGGCCCGCGTCGTTGACCGGCCCGTTGGCCAGATAATTTCCGCCGCGAATGACCTGGTTGCCGGCGATGGCGACAAGTTGCACGGTCTTTGTTTCGCCCGGCTCGAAGCGCACCGCCGTGCCCGCGGGAATGTCGAGGCGCATGCCGTAGGCTTTGATGCGGTCGAAGAAGAGCGCGCGGTTGGTTTCGACGAAATGGTAGTGGCTGCCAACTTGAATCGGGCGGTCGCCTTTGTTCGCGACGATGAGCGAAACGGTCGCGCGGCCCGCGTTCAATTCGAGCACGCCATCGAGCGCGGCCACCGCGCCTGGCGCTTCCGGCAGTGGCGACCAAGTCGATTGGCGCGAAAGAAATTTCGCGCGGTCCGGCACCGGCAGAAAACTTCCGTACAGCGCCAGTTCAAGATCGCCGAATTCCGCGGCGATGGGGTGATGCACCGTGACGAGTTTCGTGCCGTCTGGGAAAGTGCCTTCGATCTGGACTTCGTGAATCATCTCCGGCACGCCGTCCATCACGTCGGCGCGGCCGAGCAGTTTGCGGCCGAGGTCCATGAGTTCGGCGACGGATTGGCCGTCGCGGATGAATTCGAGCAGTTGCGCGGAGATCAGCGCGACGGCTTCGGGGTAATTCAAGCGCAAGCCGCGCGCGAGGCGCTTCTGCGCGAGCGCGCCAACATTGTGGAGGAGAACTTTGTCGATTTCACGCGGAGACAAGTGCATGGAGCGGCTCCTTTTTTGAGACAACGCATTTCGCGAATATTCACGAAGGTTGTAGCCGAAAGTGGAATTTCGCGCAATGCAACGCCGCGCGTACCCCTCACCCCGGAGCGCAAACAGCCGCGCTCTCGGCCCTCTCCCGGTGGGAGAGGGCAACGGCAATGAACGCACACGCGGGTTACCAGCGCCGCGCCCAGGGATCGTCGCCGATCAAATCGCAGACGCAGCGCAGAATCGAACGCAATCGCGCGCCTAGAGCTTCGACGCTCACACTCGCCAAGCGGATCACCGCGCCGTCGGCGCCCAGCGGGCTGGCGGCGATGCGCGTGTACGCGTGCTTTTCGATACCTGATTGGGCGATTTCGTCGAGCAGTGCCGCAGCGGCGGGCGCGAGCTTCGGCCCGATGAGCGCAACCGTGGCGAGCGTGTTGAAGCGGTTCATGCGTTTCGGCAGCGGACCGTGCGCGGCGTCGAGCAGCAGCGCGTCGAGAAAATTCAAGCGGTTCTCGCGCCAGATTTCAATGCGGCTGGCGTAGCGTTCGAATTGCCAGCGTTCGCCGGATTCCAAACGTCCCGCGGAGATCCAATCGACGACGGCGAGGTTCGCGTCCGCTGCAAGCGTGTAGCGTTGCGTCTGTTGAAGCGACGATCCAGCGAAACAGGCGACGCGGTCAGGCGCGGCGGCGAAGAGCGCGCCGTTGGCGATGCGGCAAGCGAGCGTTTGACGCGCGGACGAATCGGAGCGGTAGACTTTCGTTGAAGCTTGCGTCATCAGCACAGCCTGAGTTTCAGCGCCGACATCGATGCTCAGATCGATCGCATCGCCGCCGAGCAATCCGCCGCCATACGTGCTGCAAAATACCCACGCAGCGGAACCGTGATTGTTGGGCTGAACAAATTTCAGCGGGCTGGCGGCGAAGGACTCGACGACTGCGGTTTTGCCGCGGACGGATTCGAAACGAAGGCGGCCTATACCAGGGGTCATCTGTTCCATGGGTATCCCATACCCAAGCCGCTTTGCCATACTCGTCCGGCCGCCATCACGACCTCAATCTGCTCTTTCGAGATTCCTGGATGCAATTTCATGTATTCGTCGATGTTTGAGCCGCTCTCGATTGCTTCGAACAATGTGTCGATGGGCACGGTTGTGCCTTTGAAAATTGGAAAGCCGTTATGAATGGCCGGATTGGATTCCAGGGCATCTTCCAATTCCATGTTTACACGCTCAAGTGTTCTTTCACGACGTGGTCAGAAAGTTTGTCGATTGTTCCACCGAAGACGATTCGGCCGCGGTTCATGATTGAAAACGAATCGCCGAATTCTTTCACAAAATCGAGATACTGTTCAACCAGCACAATCGCGATGTCGCCGCGCTGGCTGAGCTTTTTCAGCACCGCACCGATCTGTTTGATGATGTTGGGCTGGATGCCTTCGGTTGGTTCGTCGAGCAGTAGCAAGCCGGGATTGCCGGCGAGTGCTCGGCCAATCGCGAGCTGCTGCTGCTGGCCACCCGACAAATCGCCGCCCATGCGACGGCGCATTTCGTGAAGGACCGGAAACAGTTCAAAGATTTCCTGCGGAATTTTCTTTACGCCATCGGTGCGCGCTTCGAGGCCGATGCGCAGATTTTCTTCGACGGTGAGCTTCGGAAAAATGTCGCGGCCTTGTGGCACAATGCTGATGCCCATCTTCGCGCGCTCATGCGGCGGCATCTTGATAATGTCTTTGCCCGCGAAGAGCATCGTGCCGGCATTCGCTTTGAGCGTGCCCATGATGTTGCGCAGCAGCGTGGTCTTGCCAACGCCGTTGCGCCCCATGATGCACGAAACTTTCCCCAACGCCACATCGAGCGTAATGTTGTAGAGGATCTGGGCCTCGCCGTAGGCGAAATCGAGGTTGGTGATGCTTAAGAGCATAATTCAAGATTCAAAATTCAAGATTCAAAATTCAAAGTCGCTATTCAACTTTGAATTTTGAATCTTGAATTTTGAACTATCTCCCTAGATACGCCTCAATCACCCGCTCGTCGGCCTGCACTTTTTCGAGCGGTCCTTCGCACAACACTTTTCCTTCGCACAACACGGTCACCGTTTTATTGAGCTGGCGCACGAATTCCATGTCGTGTTCGATGACCATGAGCGTGTGGCTGCCGGCGAGTTCCAGCAGCAATTCGCCGGTGAGGTGCGTTTCTTCGTCGGTCAATCCCGCGGCGGGCTCGTCCACCAGCAGCAGCTTGGGGCTTTGCACGATCAGCATGCTGATTTCAAGCCATTGGCGCTGGCCGTGGCTGAGGTGCTTGCTTTTGACGTCCGCCATGTGCGACAGGCCGACGCGTTCGAGCGTGGACATAATTCTGTCGCGCGTCTCGGACGAAACTTTGCCGAAGAGATTCTGATACACGCGGCGCCGGCCGGGCGCGGCGAGTTCCATGTTCTCGAAGACGGTGAGGCTGTCGAAGACGGTGGGCGTCTGGAATTTTCGCCCGACACCCATGGCACTGATTTCGCTTTCGGAGGCGTGTGTCGTTTCACGCTCGCTGAAGAAGACCTTGCCTTCGGAGACTTTGGTTTTGCCGCTGATCACGTCGCAAAGCGTGGTTTTGCCGGCGCCGTTGGGGCCGATGACGACGCGCAATTCGTTTTCTTTCACGCCGAAATAGTCGACATCGAGGGCTTTAAAGCCGTCGAAGTGGACCTTGATGTTCTCGACGCAGACCAGATCGCCGTTCATGCCGCGACCTCCGCGCCATCGGCAGTTGCGTGAGGGATTGGCGGCGCATCTTCCTTGTTGCCGGTGAATTGCCGCCACATGCCCACGATGCCCTGCGGGAAGAAGAGCACGACGAAAATCGCGATGCCGCCCAGCACAAACGGCCAGTACTGCGGCCATTTTGAAGTCATGTAGCTGTACAGAATGTTCACCGCGAGCGTGCCCACTACCGCGCCGCTCAGCGTGCCGCGGCCACCCAACGCAACCCAGACGACCATCAGAATCGACGGCAGCGCGTCCATGTTGGCGGGCGTCACAATCTGGTCTTGCGGAATGTACAACATGCCGCCGATGCCGCCGATGGCCGCGGCAAACGCAAAGATAAACAGTTTGTAGTACGCAGGCTGGTAGCCGGAAAATCGCAGCCGGCTTTCGTTGTCGCGAATCGCAATCAATATCCGGCCCAATCGCGAATTCACGAGATGCCGGCTGAAGGCATAAACGGCGGCAACCGTCAGCGCGCTGATGATGTACATGCCCATCACGCCGGACGGCTGATAAAGGTCCATGCCCATGAATGGCTGCAATTGGATTAAGCGAATTCCGTTGGTGCCGCCCAGGCGCATGTTGTTGAGCATGAAAAATTGAACCGCGGCGAGCGTGATGGCTTGAGTGATGATCGAAAAATAAACGCCTCGAACGCGGCTGCGAAAAGCGAAGAATCCGAAGATGGCGGCTATGGCCGCGGGAAATGTGACGCCCAAAATCAACGCCACTGGAAAATATCGAAACGGCTCCCAAAACCACGGGATCAGCGAGCCGACCACGATTTCGCCGTTGACCTTGTGAACTTCCGACGAGACGTAGGACAAACAATACGGCACGCCGCGCGCGTCCAATTGCCCGTGGAAGGAAAAATACATTCCCATCGCGTAAGCGCCCATGCAGAAAAACATGGCTTGGCAGAGACTCAGAATTCCAGTGTAGCCCCAGACCAAATCGACGCCGATGGCCACCACGACGTAGGCGAGGAATTTGCCGTACAGCGCAATTTTCCCAATACTGATTAAATTTTCGAAATACAGCGATGGAACGACCACCAACGCAAAGAAAAACGCAATCCATGCGCCATAACGATTAAGGGAGGAAAGCGACTTAAACATCGGCGGACCTCCCTTTGGCCGGGAACAATCCCGAGGGCCGCCACTGAATAAACAACACGACGAACAGCAGAATTAGAATTTTTCCCCAGACGGCGGCGAAGATCGCTTCGAGGAATTTATCGATCATGCCGAGTCCAAAACCGCCGATGATCGCGCCGGCGAGTTTGCCCACGCCGCCCGTCACCACGGTGATGAACGAATCGACAATATAATTCTGACCCATGTCCGGCGTCACGCCGCCGATTTGAGTCAGCGCGCAGCCGGCCATGCCGGCCAGGCCCGCGCCCAGCGCGAAGGTGTAGCCGTCGATTCGGCGCGTGTGCACGCCCAGCGACGCGGCCATGTTGCGGTTCTGCGTCGTGGCGCGCAGCAGCAGGCCGAGTTTGGTTTTGTTGATGATGACGTACATCAGTAGAATGCAGAGCCAGCAGAATCCGATGACAAAAAGGCGATTGTACGGCAACTGAACGTCCTGCGTGACCTCCCAACTGCCTTGCAGCCAATCCGGGCTGTTGACGCCGTTGTTGTCGCCAAAGATCAGGCGGATGGTTTGAATCAAAACCAGCGAAATGCCCCACGTTGCCAAAAGCGAATCGAGCGGGCGGCCGTACAAATGACGGATGATCAGACGCTCCATCAGGTATCCAACGAGTGCAGCGGAGAGAAAGGCGAGCGGGATGGAGACGGGGAAGAACCACTCGAACGCGCCCGGGGACAACCAGCCTTTCTGGTGAATGGCCCATTCGAATGCCTTTTGCGTTTCGAACGTCGCGTACGCGCCGATCATCATCAACTCTCCGTGAGCCATGTTGATCACGCCCATCAAGCCGAAGATGATTGACAGGCCGAGCGCCATCAGCACGAAGACCGAGCCGAGCGAAATACCGCTGAAGAGATGCCCTATGCTGTGCGCCTTCCTCTGCCATGATTCGGTTTGAGCAATCGCAGTGGCGAGCGCCTTGTCCGCGGCGTCGTCTTTCGCGCCGCTCTCCTTCATGTTCTCTTCTTTCAGCGATTGAAGTTTCGACAGCCCGCGTGCGGAGCAGAGTTGCCCGAGTTCGCGCACGGCGTCCAAGTATTCCGGCGTCCACTTTTTTCCATCGGCATGGAGCAGCCGCAGCCGCGCAATGCTTTCTTCGAGCGCAAAATGGACACGCTTGTTCTGTTCCTTGGAAAGCATTTCAATCAGCGTCGGCAATGTCGCCTCGAGTTCATTGGAAGCGCAGTTGACCACGCTGTCGCGGCGAATCTCGTTGTCGGGGGCGTAGAGCCCCAACAGGCTGCGCGCGCTTTCGATGCGATTGGCTTCGCCGCGGCCCATGGGCGAAATCGATTTCCACTCCGCCTTGACTTCGGGCGTGGCTTTGGCGTTTTCCGAAAGAGGCGCGCGGGTCAGCGCGTCGAGCAGCGGGCAGGCGTTTTCCGGGTCGCCGCACTGGACCAACTGGCCCTTGTAGACAAAAATCTTTGTGTCGGAGAAATCTTTGAAGAACGGAATCAGGCGCATATCACCGGATTTCATGAGCGCTTCGATGGCCGCTTTGCGCGTGTCTTTATCGTCGTCCGCCAATTTGAGCATGAGTTTGCGGACTTCTGCCTCATCGGTGCCGGCGGCGCGCAACGAGACGCTGGCCAGCGCGAGGCTTAATGCGCCCAAGGCAAGCAACACCGTCGAATGCTTCCTGAAATCAAGCATACGGCTCGAATTTCTCCCAGTTGGATTGCTTAACTTTGATAAGTTTAGATCAAACTGACCAATTCAATAGCGCAAAAAAGCTCAAAAAAAGGCGGTCCGTCAGTCATTCCCGGACCGCCCTCCCAATTGCCATAGTCATTATTACTTCGGTCCGCCCGTCGGCGCAGGAATCTTGGACGGGTCCGGCCAGAGGTACGAACTGTACGAATCCGGATGGACCAAGCCCTTCGATTTCCACACGATCTTGAATTGACCGTCTTTCAAGATTTCACCGACGTACACGGGCTTCCAGGTGTGCTGGTTCTTCTCGTCCATCTTTTTCTTGCCGCCCGGCGCATCGAATTCCATGCCGTAGACCGCCTGGCGAACCTTATCTACGTCGAAGCTCTTGGCTTTTTCACAGGCCATCTTCCAGACGTAGACGCCGTAATAAGCCGCTTCGATTGGATCGTCGGTCACGCGCTTGTCGCCGCCCGGCAGATTGTGTTTCACGCAGTAGGCTTTGAAGTCGGCCACGAACTTCTTGTTCTCGGGCGTGTCAATCGACATGAAGTAATTCCAGCACGCCAAGTGTCCCACCAGCGGCGGAACGTCCATCGCCAGCAGTTCGTCTTCGGCGACCGAGAAGGCCATGATCGGGCAATCGGACGCCTTCAGGCCCTGGTTCGCGTACTCCTTGTAGAACGGCACGTTGCTGTCCCCGTTGATCGTCGAGAGCACGCAGGCCTTGCCGCCAGCGGCGAAGGCTTTGATCTTGCCGATGATGGTCTGGTAGTCCTGGTGGTGGAAGGGCGTGTACTCTTCCATGATGTTCGATTCCGGCACGCCCTTGGCCAGCAAGAACGCCTTCAGCACTTTGTTGGCCGTGCGCGGGAAGACGTAATCGGTGCCCAGCAGGTAGAACTTCTTGAACCCGCCGCCGTCTTCGCTCATCATGTACTCGGCGGCCGGCACGAGCTGCTGATTCGGCGAGGCCGCGGTGTAGAACACATTCAAAGATTGCTCTTCGCCTTCGTACTGCACCGGATAGAACAACAGCGCGTTGTCTTTTTCGAAGACCGGCAGGCAGGACTTGCGGCTGACCGACGTCCAACAGCCAAACGTCACGGCGACTTTCTTGTCTTCGATCAATTCCTTCGCTTTTTCAGCGAACAACGGCCAGTTGCTGGCCGGATCCACAACCACAGGCTCGATCTTTTTGCCCAACACACCGCCAGCGGCATTGATTTCATCCGCAGCCATCAACACCACGTCCCTCAAGGACGTTTCCGAAATCGCCATCGTACCGCTCAGCGAATGGAGCACGCCGATCTTGACAGTGTCTTCGGAACGAGCCGAGCCAATGAGCACGCTTGCTGATAGCAAAGCAATACAGCCAATGGCTTTACGCATGAGATTGAACATCAAAGACCTCCCCTAAAGTAGTGTTGAGCGTGGCTTCACAAGACTGCCCACGCTTAATTGCCGCTCAATTTCAGACAATTGTACTGGTCAAAATTCAACATTTGACTCGGTTTTGAACATGAAATGTGCGGTTGGTTAAACCCACGGGGATAAACAGCACGGATTGCGCCAAAAAACAAAAAAGCGTGCGCTGGAGACCAGCGCACGCTTTGGGATGGACATTGAGTCTTGCTTGCAAAAACTTACCACATCACCTGGAAGTTCATGGAGAAGAAGTCGTTCTGCACGTGGTGGAAGCGGTAGAACGAATCACCGCGCGGGTCGCGCACGATGTCATAGTTCGCCTGCACCTTCGCATTGTGACCCTTGATGTAGTAGTTGATGCCAGCCGTATACTGCGACGTGTTGAAGGTCGTGACCTTATACGGGGTGGCCTGATTCTGCAACCAGACGTTTGTGAAGCGCTGAGCGCGGGCGTCAAATTCAAAACCTTTCGCCCAGCAAGGAATGCAATCCGCGAACTTCGTCTTGCCAAGGTTGTAACCGGCGGACGCGTACCAACCCATGATGTTGAAGGGCTCGTAGTGATCCGGCGGACCATTGCCAGCGGGATCGAACAAGCCGGTGGTGCCGGGGATGTTCGAAGTGCTGTCATGCATGTGCGCGTATTCACCGCGGAACCACAAGCCACTGGCCCAATCGCCTGGCTCGTAGTCGAGGTACCCTTCGTAGCGCTGACCGTACGTTTCATGATGGGTCGGCAGGAATGGATTGCCGTTGACGTCGCCCACCGCATTGAGATCGGCACTGGCTTGGTTCAGAGGCGTGCTGCCGTGGTTTCCGAAGCCAATCGCGCCGCTGATTTCCAGGTGGCCCCAGCAATCGTCCCACAACGGGCGGACCATCAAGCGGCCCAGGAAATCCTTCGACGCATTGTCATCGGCATGAAGCTGCGTGTTGCCGTCCATGTACGTACCGGGCGAATTGAACGCGCCCAACCAATACTGCACGCGGCCAGAGTTGCCCGCGCCTTCGTATGGACCGCCGCCGCCATCGCACCACCACGCGCCGTGCAGGACGATACCCGTATCGCGCGGATAGAAGTTGCCGATCCAGGAGCGTTCAACGAAATCCAGCCAGCCGTTCGG
>DATGGK010000250.1:0-2341 GCA_035308565.1 Planctomycetota bacterium
GCTCGATCCCGCCGCTGAACGCTTTTCCCGTCGAATCCATCACGATCAATTTAATTTCGGCGCGCTCGGTCAACGAATTGATTCCCGCCGCCACTTCCGCCAGCATCCGCTCGTTCAGCAAATTGTGCTCAGGACGGTCCAACGTCAGCCGCGCCACCTCGCCCTCCGTGCGGAATTTTACAAACTGAAAATCCTGCACCTGCGGAGCGTGGATCGCCGACATCGTCCCCAGCACTTCCGTCCCGCCATTTCGCCCACTGTTCTTCTGCATCGGCATCGCGTCCCTCTTTTCTTCTCAGTACCGCTGTTGCCTTTTCCCAGGTAGCGCCGGTTTACCCTTAGGCATGAAGGGCATCCTGCGCGCAGTTTGCGTCCCGCTCGAATTTCGCGGGGCCGGCTCTTTCGATTTCCAGAAATCGAAATGATCCGAGCCTTAAGCGTAGCCCGTTCCCCCGCCTCCCGCCACGCGCTTGCGCCCGCATGCTCCCAATCCGCCAAGCCCGTCATCATCTGAGCGCCAGTGCGACGCCGTGCAACTCCCACCGCACCTGAAAAGAAAACACCGCCCGTGCAATAATTTCGCGCCCTCCCCGCGCTCGTACTACGCCGCGCCCGTACTAACCCCACCACCTAACACGTTTCCTTTGACCACTCGCCGCTCATCCGCCCGCCACCAAACAATCTGCGCGATTGGCCCGGCATCTGCCCAATCCACAGCGCCCGCCCAATTTGCCCCGCCCACATTACGAGAGTCACCAGACCCTAGGAGGCAAGGCCGATGGCCAACTCAGAAATTCGCAAACCAACGCTTCGCAACTTTCTCTCGGGCGCCGCTCTCGCAGCGTTCTTGCTTTTCGCTGCTTCCGCGTCCGCGCATCATATTTCCGCAGCATGGCATGGAACGCAGCAGGCCAACGCGCAAGCCAACGAAGTTTCCGGCAAGGTCACCGCCATCGCTCCCGATAAGAAATCGATCTCGCTCGAAGTCACCGACCAGAACAAGACCAACACGATGCAATTCGCCATCGACGACAGCACTCGCGTCACCGGCCGCGTCAGTGTCGGCACCATGGCCAGCATCCAATACGAAAGTTCCGACAACGGAAAACTCGTAGCCCGCAACATTTCGCCGAAGAGCCCAAACCAGTAGCGCGTCGCAACATTTTCACGAATTGGCGTCGCGAAACGAGCTTCACCAAACGCGCAGCCGGCCGGCCAAATCCTACCCAAGGGCCACCCCAGGAAAAACCGGCCGCTGTGCGCTTTCTGCATCCCGCCCTCTTTATCGGGGCGCGGCATCACCCGCGCACACCACTAGCACTGTGCTCGATTGCTGCGAGTCGCTCGCCGCCCCGCTTACTTTGCTTGTATGGACTTGATGTACTTCGTCAGATTCGCAATTCTCAAATTGACGACTGCCTGGCTCTGGTCCATCGCCGAGAACAGCGGACCCCACACCGGCATTTCCGCATCGCCGTGCGCCGGAGCCTTCGCGCCGTTACGCAGCACGTTCGCCACATAATCTTCCGGGAATTTTCCGTCGTGCCTCTGCGCCAGCGTCGTCAAATCCGCCGGCGCCTGTTTCAACGCCGACGCTGCCGGCCCATCCCCCTTGCCCGTTTTGCCGTGGCACACCGCGCAATACTCCTTGAACATTGCCGCCCCGGAGTTGGCCGGCGCCGTCTTGATCGGCTCTTTCTTGATCTCTTTCTCTTGCGCCCACGCCGCTCCGCCGAATCCGAAAATCAACGCCAGCAAAACCAAAATCCCAAATTGAAATCTGGCCCCTCGCGCTATCTCGAAATGGTGCATCGCAAACCTCCCTATCAGTCGTGTCGTGCTTCTGCCTTACGAAAAGCTCGCGCCTCCGCGCACAGCTCTCCTTTCCTGCACGACTCATACCCGCCGCCCCCTCCGCCGTCTGTGACACCTGTCACCCTCCAATGTTCGCCCGCCCATGCTTCTGTGCGCTCACCGCACAATCGAACCCTCGATACCCCCGCGCTGTCATCATCACTCGCCACTCATCACAAATCACTTCCCCCGCCCTTGACACCATTCACCATTCGATCAACGATCCCACTTGATTATCAACACCCCTGAAACCGTGCCCAAATCCACGCCGCATCTCGCCGCGCCACCCATCGAATCCGAAGCTTCGCGCCCCGCCCTCCCCACCCCCGTCTTCCACGACGCCAAGCATCACATCAAAATCTTCCAGGGCGACTGCCTCGACATCCTCGCCGCCATCCCCGCATCCTGCGTCGACCTCATCTTCGCCGACCCGCCCTACTTCCTCTCCAACAACGGCATCACCTGCCACGCCGGCCGCATGGTCAGC
>DATGGK010000251.1:0-16870 GCA_035308565.1 Planctomycetota bacterium
TCCT
Source organism: Planctomycetota bacterium (assembly GCA_035308565.1). Taxonomy (GTDB): domain Bacteria; phylum Planctomycetota; class SZUA-567; order H5-PLA8; family H5-PLA8; genus JANXLS01. The sequence goes on from DATGGK010000251.1 coordinate 5, forward strand.
ACCCAACGGCAATTTCGTCGTCACGGACCCCAGCTATTCGATTCCCAGCGGCTCGGCGAGTGTGGGAGCGGTGTACCTCTACAGTTCCACCGGCACGCTCATCAGCACCATCACTGGCCGTATCGCCTTTGACCAAATTGGCTCCGACGGCGTCACGGTGTTGGCCAACGGCAATTTTGTCGTGGCCAGTACGCACTGGTCCAATGGCGCCAATACGAACGCGGGTGCGGTGACGTGGGGCAGCGGAATTACCGGAATCTCAGGCCAGGTTTCCCAGGCGAACTCGCTGGTTGGCAGCAGCACCAGTGACCAGGTTGGATCGTTTGTCAATACGTTAAGCAACGGCAATTATGTCGTGCGCAGCACTCTTTGGAGCGGCAACAAGGGCGCGGTGACATGGGGCAGCGGCACGGCGGGAGTCAAGGGCTTTGTCTCGGCGACAAATTCACTGCTTGGCAGCACGGCGGGGGACTTCGTCGGAAACGGCGGGCCGGTGGTTGAATTGACGAATGGCAACTTCATCATCAAAAGCCCTTTTTGGAACAGCAAGATGGGCGCGGTGACCTGGGCCAGCGGCACTGCGGGGGTTGCCGGCGCTATCTCTTCTTCGAACTCCCTGGTCGGCAGCACGGCCAATGACCAAGTTGGCTTCGGCGCGAACATACCGATCACGGCATTGAAAAACGGGAACTATATTGTGCTCAGCCCCCTCTGGAATGGCAATATGGGTGCGGTGACGTGGAGCAGCGGCACGGCCGGCATCACCGGCGTGCTCTCATCCGCAAACTCGCTGGTCGGGAGCACCGCCAACGACAAAATCGGCGTCTTGGTGAAGGAGTTGAGCAGCGGCAACTACGTGACTCTCTCGGAGTTTTGGAATGGCAATATGGGCGCGGTGACGTGGAGCAGCGGCACCGCCGGCATCACGGGTGTTGTTTCCTCGGCGAACTCGCTCGTCGGCAGCACCGCCAATGACAACGTTGGAATTGATAACATAACGCTGTTAAAGAATGGCAACTATGTCGTGGGCAGCTCGTCTTGGAATCATGTGGGCGCGGTGACGTGGGCCAATGGCACAACGGGAATCACTGGTCCGGTTTCAGCGTCGAATTCACTGGTTGGAAGCAACACGGGCGATGGGATTGGAGGCAGTGGCATCACGGCCTTGAGCAATGGGAATTATGTCGTATGCAGTACCGGTTGGGCCAATGGCGCGGCCACAGCGGCGGGCGCTGTCACCTGGGGTAACGGAACGACGGGAATTACGGGGCCGGTTTCGGCCGCTAACTCGTTGGTCGGCACGCTCCATAACGATCGAGTGGGAGAATCTGAAGTCACTGCCCTGAGCAACGGCAACTATGTTGTAAAAAGTCCTTTTTGGGCCAATTCGATGGGTGCGGCGACGTGGGGCAGCGGCACCGCCGGCGTCGCCGGCGTGGTCTCCGCGGCGAATTCACTGGTTGGCGATTTTGCAAACGACGAGGTCGGCAATACCGTGATCGAAGTGAGCAATAGCAATTACATCGTGGATTCCTACACCTGGCACTTCAATACCGGCGCGGTGACGTGGAGCAGCGGCACCACTGGAATCACGGGCACCATTACTGCCGCGAACTCCCTGGTCGGCAGCAATGCGGGGGACCAAATTGGGAACAACTATCAGCTCTTGAGCAACGGCAACTTTGTCACGGAAAGCTCAACTTGGAACAGCAAAATGGGCGCGGTGACTTGGATTAATGGCGCGACGGGAATCCAAGGGGTGGTTTCCGCATCCAACTCGCTCACCGGCAGCACCGCCAATGACCAGGTGGGAAGCAGCGCCGCGAAGGAAGTGGGCAACGGCAACTTTGTGGTCAACAGTCCGCTTTGGAACGGCTCGATGGGCGCGGTGACCTGGGGCAGCGGCACGTCGGGACTCGTTGGGACGGTTTCATCCGCGAACTCGCTGGTCGGCAGCAACGCCAATGACCAAATCGGAACCGCTTTTGCTGACCTTACGCCGTTGACCAACGGCAATTACGTCGTGCGCAGCCCCAACTGGAATGGCTCGATCGGCGCGGTGACTTGGGGGAGCGGGGCTACCGGCGTACAGGGCGTTGTTTCGGCCGCCAATTCTTTGGTCGGCGGCACTGCAAGCGACCAAGTTGGATCCAATGCCGTGAGTGCATTCAGCGACGGTAACTATGGCCTGCTCAGTCCCAATTGGGCCAATGGCGCGGCCACAGGTGCGGGCGAAGTGACGCTGGGTTCGGGCAGTTCCGGCACCGCGGGTACCGTGTCCAGCAGCAACAGCGTACTGGGAACGGCCATGAGTGGCGGATCCAGCATGGTTTTCAGTTATGACACGCTCCATGCGCAAATCGTCGTCGGCCGGCCGGCCGACAACATCGTTACGATCTTCGGCAGCGGCGTCAGTGGTTCTCCCGATCTTACCGCCGCCCTGTCGCACAGCGGTAATTTCAGGCAAGGCGACACGGGCAAAACCTATACGATCACCGTCACAAATTCCGGCACCCTTTCAACCAACGGAACCATCACTGCAACCATCACCACGCTCCCTGCCGGCCTGAGCGCCACTGCGTTTACCGGCACCGGCTGGACTCAAACCAATCTTGCGCCGCCCACGGCCACCTTCAGCGGCGTCCTAGCCTCGTCCGCCAGCAATAACGCGCTGACCTTGACGGTCAACGTCGCCAGCAACGCCGGCTCGCCCCTTACGCCCGTGGTGACGGTTTCCGGCGGCGGAGAAACCAACACTGCCAACGACACCGCCAACGACCCGACGACCGTCACGCCGGTTGTGTCGAATCCAAATCCCGTCATGATCGTCTCCGGCCCGACCGCGCAGCCGTCCACCGCAGGCGTCGGGCAAAGCGTGACCTTCAGTGCCTCTGCATCGGGCGGCACTGGAACGCTGACTTATTCATGGAATTTCGGCGATGGCAGCCCCGTTGCAACGGGCGCTACCGTGACCCACGCCTACGCGGTTGCCATGATTTTTACAGCAACGCTCACGGTTACCGATACGGCGGCAGGCAGTGCCAGCGGCTCGGTGATGGTGACCGTGGTTGCACCGATCGTTGGCACGGGCAATGACAGCGATGGCGACGGATTCTCCGACTCCTTTGAAACGGCGCTAGGCTTTAACATCAACGACCCCAACAGCAACCCGCTCGGCCGGCCCATCGTGGCCGGCGACCTTCAACTGCTCACTTTGACGAAACCGTCCATCAAGCTGAATTTTAAGACGCCGAACAAAGATTCGATTTCTTTCTCCGGCACGCTGCCGGTCCCGGCCGGCTTCGTCGTCACTGGCGCCAAGGTATATTTCGATGTCGGGGAAGTGGACAAAGTTGTGGCGCTGGGGGGGAAGCCTGGCAACGATTCAATAAAAATTACAATCAAAGCCAAGAAAGGCGTCGTCGCCGCTCAGACCGCGGCGTACAAAGCCACCTTCAAGAACGGATCCTTTGCCGCCGCGCTCGCCACATCCGGATTGACCAACGCCAATGCGAAAGCCGTTCCCGTGAAAGTGGCGTTTACAGTGATCTTCAATAACGTCGTCTTTCAAAAGACGCAGTCGATGAGTTACACGGCGACAAAAGGGAAGTCGGGGGAAGCGAAGTAGACACGATCTATGTGTCGCTACACAAGGTGAGGTCAAGGAGATGCCTATGTGCCATTGTCTGCTTTGGGTTGTTGCGGTTTTTGCGATCGTGTTTGCCGGCGCGTTGGCTCCGGTTGCGCGAGCCGCCGAGTCGGTCAATCCGTACAATACGAATCCGCACAGCACCCCTCTCATCCAGCCGGGCGCCTGCTATGAGGGCGACGGGGAGATTTGGACGCCGACGCCGCAGAATGCGCGGAAAAGCGATGTGGTCAAATGGCATTGGAAACTCACGGTCAAGAAGGTGGACGGCGAGAAATTCACGGGCAATATCGAATGGGTCCACAACGGGACCACTCACGAAAAAGTCGAGGGGACATTTATCAACGGGAACACGCTGGCGCTCAAATTTTCCGGCGCGGACAAAGGCGGATCGGCGGCGGGGACCATTGACAACCAGGGTAATGTGAAATTCAATTACGCGCTGCCGAGCGCGGACCGCATTGGGGAGTTCACGGGGGGCCGGGCGGCGAAATGAGGGGGGGGTCTGGCGGAGGAGAGGACAGCAAAATGAAGCGGATACCGGATGGAAGCGAAATCTTGTATGATCTTTATGTGCGCGGCGATCCGGACGCGGAGGCACGTGTCGAGCAGGAGCGGAAAAGGATTCGCTTGATTGCTCAACTGCGCGAATTGCGAGAGCGCGATGGCTTGTCGCAGGCTGACCTTGCACGAAAACTGAGTATGCGTTCGGCGGAAATCGCCGAATTGGAAGACCCGGACAGCGACAGCCATTCGCTGGAGGCGTTGCAACGTATCGTGTCGGCGCTGGGAATGGAACTGGAGCTAAAGATCGTAAAGAAGACAGTCAGAAAGCGGCGTGTCGCAACGGCGGGGGCGGCATAAACCTATTTCGTTGGCTGCGAGAGCGAAGGCAAGCCGTGGGCGACGGCCGGCGATCTGGCCGGAACGATCTACGCGTCGAAGACGGGGACGCCGTTTGTGTCGGTGATTTATCCACGCGGACACGCGTTTCCCGACGAGGCACCGGGGTTGATTGTGAAATTTTTTAAGGAGCAGCGGAATGAGTGAAAATAAGTGGCTGTCCCTATTTATTGAATGAGTTGTCTGTCCCCGCGTTTCCCCGATTATTTTTGGGTGGCTTTGAGCTGTTCCTCGTAGCGCTTTCTCAGCACTTCCATCTCCTCAGGCGTTTTCAATTTTACTTTTACCGGACTGGCGTTTTCAAGGGCTCGGTACATTTGGATAAACGTGCTGTCAGGATGATCTATCTTGAGTTTCTTGTAAAATTGAATTGCCTTAATAAAATCTCCTTCTCCTACGGCAACTCGGATTGCCAATTCCAAAGCACATTCCCCCAAAAAACCTCGCGAATGATGCTCGATCACCTTTTTCAACCATGCATCGATACCTTCCAATCTCTTGTCTTTTGCCGTGGACTTTTGCCTATGGTTGCCTAGAGCAAGCGTCGCATAAGGCGCGTACACGGATTCCGGATAATCTTTTGCGATTGTGATCAGGTTCTCCATCGCCGATGCTGGACCTGCGTCCTCTCCGAGAAGGGATGCCGCCTCGTCCTTTGAGAACAATGCAAAGGCCTTTTCATCGGACGGCCCCGGCTTCTTGATGCGGAATGCTACGGATTTAGAGTGGTCTGATTGCCACGAGACCGTCCAATCGCCCTCCTTATCGATGAGGAACTTCCACACTGGCGAATCGAGGAACTTCCACGCTGGCGAATCAGAAAACGCTCCCAAGAGCAGCCAGTGCATCTCGTCGTAAGACTCATTGGGTTTGACTATGACAGGGGCTATTCCCACGTCCGCCAATTGCTGTTGCCAGAGTTCTTTTGACGTAATGAATAGTCCAATATTTCGCCATTCGCCATCCATTTTGATGGCGAGCATGGGCGAAGAGCGCTCGATATTTTGATCGCTCGTTGTTCTATTTTTCCAGCTAATTTTCAGCGGGATTGGTTCATGCAAGGCAAATTCGCTCCCGCCAGCATTTAGAGAAATGGTCACATCCCAGATTTTGGCGTCCTCGGCTGAGGGCGCGGTTGCACAGAGCGCAACAATGCTAAGAACAGCAATTGTTTTCGTTGATAATCCCATTGCTTCTTTTGGTACTCCGAGGCAACCAGAAAGTTGCTATGATTTTGGAGTATCCACGGGCTAAAAGCCCGTGTTACAATTCCGCCAAGCGCGTCGTTGCGTCCCCGAAGTGCTCGAGTTTCACGTCCATGCGGTCCATCAGCGACAGGTAGAGGCTGCAGAGTTTGCGGTTGTCGTCGCCTTTGTTCACGTAGTCGAGGACGCGGCCGGTTTTGAGCGTGCCGCTTAGGCCGCCGGCGAGCAGCAGCGGGACTTTGCTGGAATCGTGTTTGCTGCCGGACCACATGCTCGAAATAAACATCAGGCAGGAGTTGTCGAGGACGGTGCCTTCGCCTTCTTTCATTGCGTCGAGACGGCTGGCGAGGCAGGCGTATTGGCTGCAATAGTAGTGCGAAATGCGTTCGTAGTTGTCGGAGAGGTCGCTGTGCGAGGCGGAGTGGTGCGCTTCGCGGGCGTTCAGGAACGGGTAGTAGAGGCCGGAGAGATCGCGGCACAGAATCAGCGTGGCGACGCGCGATTTGTCGGTCTGGAAACCGAGCGCGACGATGTCGCACATCAGGCGCATGTGTTCGCGGATGTCTTCGGGGAGGCCGTCGTCGGGGCGCTTCATCAGCGCGGCGGGCGTGCCGCGCGCTTTGGCGCGTTCGTCGGCTTTTTCCTTGGCGGCGCGCATGGATTCGGCGCGCTTTTCGACTTCGCGCACGCTGGTCAGGTATTCGTCGAGCTTGATTTTGTCGCCGGCGCTGACTTCGCGCGTCAGATCGGCGGCCTGTTGTTTCACGCGGTCGAGGATGCTTTTGTTGCGCTTGCTGCCTTTGTTGTCGAAGAGGCTGTCGAAGGCCAGCGACGGGTAGGCTTCGAGCGGCACGGGCGAAGTCGCGTTCTGCCAGGAAATGTGCGAACTGTAGGCCATCGAGAAATTGGTTTCGTGGTAGCCGGTGACGGGCTGTTCGCAGCCGAGGACGAGGCTGGGCTGGACGGTTTCTTCGCGGAAACGATTGGCGAGCACTTGGTCCATCGAAATGTCGCCGCGCAATTCGGAGCCGCGTTTGAGCGACGCGCCGGAGAGGATGTTGCCGGTTTGGCCGGGATGAATGCCGACGCCGGTGGCGTGGAGATTGAAGAGGCCGGTGATGAAATTAAGTTTGGTTTTTAAGGGCGCGAGCGGTTCGAGGCTTTTGCCGAGTTCCATCGCGGCGCCTTCGCCGTTGGCCCACCAATGTTTGGAATTGATGCCGCAGCCCATGAACAGCGCGGCGAACCGTTTCGGGCATTGCGCGGGCGCGTCGTCGCCCCAGACGGGGATCGATTCGAGCCAAGGGAGGGCCATCGCGACGCCGGCGCCTTTGAGGAAGCGGCGGCGGGAGAGAGCGCGGGAGTTGGGGATATTCGCGGAGGGGGTCATCGACTTTGCATTCCGATCCAGAACGGCATACACCTGTCATTCAGTGCGTGTAACGCGGAATCTTGGATTGTCAAATGGAATCGCAGGGGATATACCGCGTTCGCGGCGCGTTCCCCTCTCCCATGGGGAGAGGGGAACTGCACCGTGGCCGCGTCCGAGTGGAGTTGTCCGCATGGCTTTCCGCGCCGCATGTATCGCCTACGCCGTTACGTTGCTTTCATGCCTGCCGTGCCGCGCGGCGACGGAAGAGTTGCCCGCCTCGTTGTCAATCGACTGCGGCGACGGGTTGACGCTGGAACTGTTACTGATCAAGCCGGGGACGTTTCAGATGGGCAGCCCGGAAAATGAAAACGGGCACCTCAATAACGAAGCGCTGCATACGGTGACGCTCACGAAGCCGTTTTACATGGGGAAACACCATGTGACTCAGGAACAATACAAGAGCTTGATGGGGACCAACCCGAGCTATACCGATGGGGAGAAAGATCCGGTCAATGAGGTGACGTGGTTCGACGCGGTGGAGTTTTGCACGCTGTTGAACGACAAGGCGAAAGGCAAATTGCCGGCGGGGATGAAGATTCAATTGCCGACGGAGGCGCAGTGGGAATACGCTTGCCGCGCGGGGACGCAGACACGCTTTTATTCCGGCGATGCGGATAAGGATTTGGACGCCATCGGCTGGTATTCGGAGAACAGCGATCTGAAGACGCACCCGGTCGGCGAGAAGAAGGCGAATGCGTTTGGGCTGTACGATATGCACGGCAATGTGTGGCAGTGGTGCCAGGATGCATACGTGCCGCATTACGAGAAGCTGCCGGCGGTGGATCCGTTCAATGCGAAGGGCATCGCGCGGCTGTTGCATGGCGGTTCGTTTTTGATCAAATTCCCGCGCGGTTGCCGTGCGGCGATTCGCTATGGGTATACGCCTGCGGACAAGGGCAATGTAATTGGTTTTCGCGTCGCTGCGGCGAGCGACGTTCAGAAAGAGGAGATCGCGGGGAAGTTGAAGAGTGACGCGGCGGGAAATGTGGTTGAAACGAAGGACGGCAAGGAGACGTATGAATTGGAGTTGAGTGTGGAATTAAAGAAGAAGGCGGCGGAATTGAATGGGGCGAATGTGCGCGTGACGGGGGCGCTGGAAGTGCGGCCGGGGGCGGAGGGGAAGCAGCGAAAGATTATGGTGGTGGGGGAAATAGAGAAGGAGTAGGAACGGGTCGCCCACGCCGCAGTTGCTCAGCACTCGGGACTCGGAACTCAGCACTTCAATCAGCCACAATCTCCTTCAAACGCTTCAGCGCCCGTACATACCGATTGCTCGCCGCCGCTTTCGAAATCCCCAGAATCTCCGCCACGTCGTCGTTGTTCAATTCTTCGAAATGCCGCATCGTCAGCACTTCTCTGTCGATCGGATCCATCGCTTCCAACGCCGTCTCGACGCGCTCGATCAGTTCCTTGCGCATCAGCACCTGGCTGGGCGATTCCATCTCCGCCGTCAAGCACGCGGCCAGCGAGACGGAACTGACCGCCGGCATCACGCGCCCTTGCAGCGAGACTTCGCACGCCGCGTTGCGCATCTGCGCGCCAAGGTGCTGCCGGTGCACATCCACGAGGCGCTGGCTTGCGATCATGCGCAGCCAGATTTGAAACGGCAATTCCGGCTTCTGCAGGAAATGCCCCACGCGCTGCATCGCGTCGAGGTATACATCCTGCAACACGTCCGAACACGAAATGCGCCCGGCCAGCCGCGCGTCGAGCCGCAAATTGATCATGCGCCGCAGCGGCTCGCGGTTGAGGTCAATCAATTCGCCCAACACGCCAGTCTCGCCGCCTCTCAGGCGCTTCAGCAACCCATCCATTTCCGGCGTTGTCGTCACGCACCCTCCGCGGGCTTTTCCCGCCTAATTTGTAACGCAAATGGCGGCCGTTGGTACACAAAAACCAGTATGAGAGTATGAGAGTATGAGAGTAAGGAGTCGCATTCTCAGACTCTCTTACTCTCAGACTTTCGACTCTCAAACTCCCGTACATCCGAATTTCCCTCATCGGAGACTCATCCTTTGCCGATTACAATTCCGGACCCATTTGGAGAGAGCCATGAAACGCAGACGCTACGACGCAGCGACAAAAGAAGCTATCCTTGAAACGGTGAAGAAGACTCGAAGCGGCGGGGGTACATTTGCGGGTGCATTTGAGGCGGCAAAGCTTGCAGGCTACAAAGGCTCGCCTGCCGGTCTGTATCAAATGGTCTACAACAGCAAGGGCGCCGGAAAAAAACGCGGACGGAAAAAAGCGGCTGCCAAGCCGGTTGCGGAAACGTCCACGGCAAGCTCGGTCGTCGCGGATATTGCCGCGCTTGTAAACAGAGCCGTCAAGGCAGGGCTTGAGGCGGCGATCCATGCGTTAGAGGCGTTGAAATAATTGGAACAGGAGCGGCGGCACTCCTACCGCCGTTAACGCCGCGCACACAAGCTCACGCGCCCTCTTTTCTGAGCGCCGCCCACAGCCATGCGTTGCCAATTTTAACGGCTTGCTTCACAACCAGGCATTTCGGGATCGTGCGTTCGCAGTAAGCGCCCTTCCCGTCCCATTTGCCATCGTGCTTCTCATAGAAGTGCGCGCTGCCGTCGAGGATCGAGCAATCGGTGCACTCAGGCGGCGGCTGCGGTTGAATCAGAATTAGATTGGGTTTCATGACGACTACCTCCTATGGCGCCGGCTTCCAGCCCGTCGCGCAGCAAAACAACAAAGGCTGTGCCATTTAACATACGCGCTAGATTCAATCGAGTTCGGTCCAGTTGCGCCAGAATTCAGGCGCCTCGCCGCGCTGTCGTCCGAATTTTGATTGACAATTTTTAACGGATCAATTGCAGACAGGTTGGTACCTTTTCAACGCAAAGAGTGTACATATCCGTCAAGAGCTAACAGATAAACCGGGAACCGTGCAACTATGAAGCGACTGATTCTAACGACACTCTGCTGCCTGATTTTCTGGTTCGCAATTTATCCCGCCGCACACTTGCGCGCCGCTGACGCGGTCTCAATTTTCGATGGCAAGACGCTTGCCGGATGGGAAGGCGATACGAAGGAGACTTGGCGCGTCGAGAATGGCGAGATCGTCGGTGGGTCGCTGAAACGCAAACAGCAGCACAACGATTTTCTCGCCACGATCAAGGAATACGAGAACTTCGAGCTGCGTTTGAAAATCAAACTGCTCGGCACGGAAGGTTTCGTTAACTCCGGCGTTCAATTCCGCTCGAAGCGCGTGCCGAACAATTTCGAAGTCTCCGGTTTCCAGGCCGATTTCGGCGCGGGCACTGACGGCAACCTGTACGACGAGAGCCGCCGGAACAAAAACATGGCGCTGGCACCGAAGGAAATCGTTGAGAAGACCTCCAAAAAAGGCGAGTGGAACGATTACCGCATTCGCGCGGATGGCTCGCACATTCAGTTGTGGCTCAATGGCGTGCAGACTGTCGATTACACGGAGACCGATGAGAAGATTGCGAAAAGCGGCATCCTTGCGCTGCAGATTCACGGCGGCGCGGTCGCTGAAGTTCATTTCAAGGACTTGCAGATCGAAGAACTTCCGCCCAGCCCAAAAGAAGAGCCGAAGAAAGCGAATGCGCCCGCGCCGCCTCCGCCGCCGCCACTCAAGAATGGCCACACGCTTTTCGATGGCAAATCGCTCAAAGGCTGGAGCACCCATTGGCCGGAGATGTGGCGTATTGAGGCCGGCGGTGCAGGAGCCGAAGGCGCAATTGTCGGTGGAGATATCAATCAAGTCTTGAGCCATTCCGACTACCTGATCGCCGATGGCGACGCGGAGAATTTTGACCTGCGCTTCAAATTCAAACTCGAAGGCACGAAGTATCTGAACACCGGAATGTACTTCCGCAGCAAGCGGCTTGCGCCCACGCAGATGCTCGGCTACCAGGCCGACATCGGCGACACGTATTTCGGCGGGATCTATGACGACGGCCGCAATCGCGGTGTGCTGCAGCGCCCCGCAGCCGAGCTTCAAGCGAAGGCTTACAAAAAGGGCGAGTGGAACGACTACCGCGTGCTGGCCGAAGGCCGGCGAATTCGCACGTGGATCAACGGATATGCGATGAGCGACTACATCGAGAAGGACAAGACCGTCGCGCGCAGCGGCGCCATCGGCATCGAAATGTCGAAGGGCATGAAAGGGTTGATTCGATTTAAAGATATCGAAATCGAAGAACTCCCGCCCTCCAACGAACCGGAAGACGAAACCGGCAACGACCCCGCCTCGCGCATCGCCGATAAAATCAAGCCCGCGCCAAAACTTGCCCCGTACACCATCGGCAAATTCGAGATCGCACCGAACGAAGTCATCGTCTTCGCCGGCCCGGAAAACATGGTCGCCGAACAGCGCAGCGGCTGGATTGAAACAGCGTTGACCCTTTTTGGCTCGGACAAAAAGCCGCGCTTCCGCCACATGGGTTGGGAAGGCGACACCGTCTACCGCCAGAACCGCATGGAAAATTACGGCACGTGGAAAAGCAATCTCGACGCCGTCGATGCGACCGCCGTCGTCGCGTGGTTCGGACAGATTGAAGCCTTCGAGGAAAAGCCCGCAGCGGAATTCAAAGCGGCTTATGCGAAGTTGCTCGACGAATTTGCAAAGCGCACGCCGCGGATCGTCATTCTTTCCCCGACTGCTTTTGCAAGACCGGTTTTTCATCCGCTCGCGCCCGACAACAGGCCGCGAAACGCTCTCGTCGCACAATACGCCCAGGCCGCGCGCGAACTGGCGGAGGAGCGTGGTTACGCGTACATCGACTTAGTTGGCAGTGTTGACCGGAAAATAAACACGCGCGACGGATTCCATTTCGATTCGACCTTCGACGTTGCAGTGGAGATTTACAAGCAGCTCGCCGGGGGCGACACCGCCAAGGCCCAGGGTCAGCTCATGATTCTGGCCAAGCGCCTTCGCAGCGAGATTGTCGAAAAAAATCGCCTCTGGTTCGACGCGTGGCGCTGCTCCAATTGGGCCTTCGCCTACGGCGACCGCACCACGCAACCGTTCGCCACCGCCAGCGACAAATTTCCCGCTTTCGTCGATGACTTGAAACGCTACCGCCCGCTGATTGCCAACGCCGACGCGCGCATTTATGCGGTGTTGCTTGAAAACGAACCGCCCGCCAGACCCGATCCCGAACCCGCCATCGCCGCCCCCGACGCCAAATCGCCCGACGAAGAAATGAAAAGCTTCACGCTCTATCCGGGCTTCTCGATTTCTCTCTTCGCAGACGAATCGCAAGGAATCGTCAAGCCCATTCAAATGCGCTGGGACGAGCGCGGCAGACTCTGGGTGCTCTGCGCGCCCTCCTATCCGCAACTGCAGCCCGGAAAAATCGCCAACGATTATCTGCTCATGCTCGAAGACACCAGCGGCAGCGGCAAGGCCGACAAAGTCACGCGCGTGATTGAAGGCTTGAATATGCCGATGGGTTTCGAATTCGGAACCGGCGGTGCCCGAGCCGGAGGCGGCGTGTACGTCTGCGAAAGCACGCAGCTCACGCATTATAAATTCGACGCGGACGGCAAACCCGGAGGGCGCGAAGTCGTCCTCAGCGGCTTCGGAACCGGCGATTCGCACCAGATGATCAATTCGCTGCGCTGGTGCCCCGACGGGCATCTCTGGTTCACGCAGGGCTACCACATCTGGTCCTACGTCGAAACGCCCTACGGCGTCTCCGAACTCAACCGCAGCGGCCTGTGGCGCTTCAATCCGCGCACGCTCAAGCTTGACGGCTTCTTCAACGACAGCACCGCGGGCCTGAACAGTTGGGGCGTGACTTTCGACGATTACGGCCAGGTCTTCCACGGCGGGGGCGCGAATAACTGCCTCTACTACAGCACGCCCGGCCTGATCCCCACGCTGCACCCGCTCAAATACCGCGAAGATTTCTGCGTCTCGCGAGGCAAGAGCATGGAGCCCGAATTCCTCGAATCGCGCCACCTGCCTGACGAATTGCAAGGCGTGCTGCTCAAGAGCACGTATTTCACGAGCCAGGTGAGCATGTACAGAATCCACGACGACGGCGCGGGATTCAAAAGCGAGCCGCTGCCTGATTTGATCGCGAGCAAATCCAACGACTTTCGGCCGCTCGAAACGCGCGCCGGCCCCGACGGTGCGATTTACATCTGCGACTGGCTCAACCCCATCATCGGCCACTACCAAGCCTCCTACCGCGACCCGCGCCGCGACAAAACGCACGGCCGCATCTGGCGCATGACCGCCGACGGCCGCCCGCTTGTTCAGCGCCCGCCGCTTGAAAAGATGAACGCGGCGGAATTGTGCGAGCAACTCAAATCGCCGGAGCGCTGGACGCGCGATCAGGCGCGGCGGCTGCTTTACGCGAAGCCCAAAGCAGAAGCAATTGCGGCCACCGATGGCCTGCTCAACATCATCGACGGAAACGAAAACCGTTTGCTGTATGAAATCAGTGGCGTCTATCTCGCTCACGAAGAGCCGCGCCCTGAGCTTGCGAATCGCCTTCTTCATTCGACAGACTTCCGCCTGCGATGTTGGGGCGTGCGCTTGATCGGCTGCTGGCACAACAGTTTGCCCAAATCAATCGACTGGCTCACGCGCGCCGCGAGCGACGAGCATCCGCGCGTTCGCATGGAAGCCTGCGTTGCAGCCAGTTACCTGAACAGCTTCGACGCGCTCAAAGCCGCGACATTGGTTTTGGACAAGCCGCGCGATTTCTCCATCGACTACGCGCTGACGCAGTGCATCTTCGCGCTCGCTCAGCCCTTCGAAAAAGTGCTCGCCGAAGGCAACGCCGGCTTCGACGACCGCACGCACGCACTGATTCATGTTCTCAACACGCTCGGTGGAAAAGAAAACGCTACTGCGATCATGAAGCTGATCGACGCCGGAAAAGCGGCAGGGAAAGCGCGTGAGGATTTGCTTATCGCGCTGGCTGAGTCGGCTGGAGCGGACGAATTGAAGTACGCGCTCGAAAAAGGCGCGTCATCCGCGCGCGTGCTCAACGCGCTGGTTGAAACCGTGCGCCTGCGAAAAATCAAGCCCGCCGGCGATCTCAATGCGCCCGTCGAAATCCTGCTCGCAACGCAAGACTCCGAATTGCGCGCCGCCGCCTTACGTCTCGCTGGCGCGTGGCAAATCAAAGCGCTCGCCGAGCGCGCCAACTCCGCCGCCCTCAACGCCAACGCGCCCGCCGCCGAACGCGCCGCCGCCGTCTTCGCGCTCGCGTCGCTCAACGGAAAAACCGCCGCGCCCGCGCTGCTGAATTTGACGCGCGACAACGCAGCGCCCGTTCGCATTGCCGCCATCGAATCGCTCGCCCCGCTAAACCTCAACGACGCCGCACCGCGCGCCGCCGAATTGCTTTCCGCCGTGAAAAGCGCCGACGAAGCCGGCCCGCTCCTGAAGCCCTTCATGCCGCTCAACGGCGGAGCGCAAGCCCTCGCAAAACAAATCGCCGAAAAGAAACTCCCGCCCGATTCCGCCAACGCCGCCCTCCAATGGCTCGCCAAAACCGGCCACGACGACCCCGCCCTGCTCGCCGCGCTCAACGCCGCCGCCGGCATCGCCGCGCAAACGCGCGAGTACAGCGCCGAGCTCGTCACCAAACTCGTCGCCGACGCCAAAACCATCGGCGACAAAACGCGCGGCGAAAAACTCTTCAAGTCCGCCGAACTCTCCTGCCTGAAATGCCACAAAGTCGGAACCGAAGGCGCCTCAGTCGGCCCCGAACTTACCAGCGTCGCGCGCGGCCTCTCGCAGGAACTCATCGTCGAAGGCGTGCTCTGGCCCAAGCGCCAGGTCAAGGAAGGCTACCTGCTCACTCAACTCGCCCTGAAGGACGGCACGCGCCACCAAGGCTTCAAGCACGCCGAAACAGCCACCACGCTGACGCTGCGCAGCACCGACGACAACTCGCTGAAATCATTTGACAAATCCGAAATCAAAAAGCGCAACGACGCCGGCACGATCATGCCCGACGGCCTCGTGGACCGTTTGACGCAGAAGCAACTTTCCGACCTGCTGAAATACCTGATGACGCTCGGGCAGTGAACCCTTGTGCGAGGATTCTAAGGCCTCTTCAGGCGGATGGCTGTTGCGGCATTGGCGGCGGCAGCCGGAAGGCCCCCAACCCATGCCCCCATCCCTGCCACGCAAGCGCTTCCAAGTGCATCTCTCCACGGCGATCATCCAGATGTTCGCGGCCGGCGGTTTGATTTGGGCGAATGTGGTGCCAACATATACTACTAAAGATATCCATTTCGATTATCTTGCGGCAACAGTCAAATTAATACAAAAGAGTTATGGATGGCCCCTGATAGCAACGAAAAGTTTTAAAGTCGATAACGATGTCGCTACAAACGTAGGACCAGCAAGGTACGACACATTTACCGCCGCCGCGCATATGAGCGTTGATCCTGATGGGGTAAGCGAGTACACCTCGTACTATAATATCGCCCTCAACATCCTCATCGCCCTCCTCCTCCTCGCCATCACGTGGTCTCTCTGCGAACGCTGGATCGCCTATCGCGCGTCGCGGCACACGCGCAGCACTTAGGACATCGTTCCGCGAAGGTGCCACGGATTTGCTGCCGTTCGCAAATCCGTGCTCACTTGCAAAACACGCTCTCAATTAATCCAGCGCGCCGCCTGCAACCCAAGCACGGATTTGAATGGGTACATTCAAATCCGTGGCACCCATACGCCGGCCACCCGTCAGGCGCTACGGGTTAGAACTGGCCCATGCCTTTTCGGCTGTGGCCTTGGTCGTGCGGGACTGTCACGTCAACCGTGGAGGTGGAACTGTTGCCGGATTTGTCGGTGCATTGGATTGTCAGCGTGTAGATGCGGCCGCTGCCGCTGCCGGCTCGCTCGGCTCGCAGATCAACGGTCAGGTTGCCGGTGATGTTGAAGTCGGGCGAGAACTTTTTGTTGTTTCCGGTGTCGGGTTCGTTGCTGGTCACGCTGATGATTTTGCAGACAGGATTCGGGTCGCAATTGTCGGTGACGTTGGGCATCACGGTCACGGAAACCATCTTGTGGTTTGGCGGCCAGAGCGTCGCGGGATTGGCGGTGATGCCGCTGATAACCGGAGGGGTGACGTCGTTGACCGTGATTTGAACGGTGCTGGTGGCCAGTCCGCCGTGGCCGTCGTCCACGACCAGCAGGATGTTGTGCACGCCGGAACCGAGCGTGACAGTAGGAGTGGCGCCGGTGGTGATGCCGTTGCCTTCGCTGAAGCCGCCGGCCCAGGTGAAGGTGAGGGGGTCGCCGTCGGGATCGCTGGACGCGGTGCCGTCAAGCGTGACGGTGGTCTGGCAGTTGGGACCGGCGCTGACGGTTTGATTGGGGCCGGCGTTGGCGATGGGGTTGCTTTCTGCAAAGGCTGGAACAGCAAGGAGCAACGCGAGCGTTGCGAATGTTGTGGTGAGAAGGCGCATGGAAAAGACCCTTTTCTCCCCTCCTCTTTGGATGAGAACTAACAGGAGCCGCACACAGTGTGCGTTGAAATGGCGACGCAAGGGTTGTGCCGGAGGTGCGGAAGGAGTGGCGAGGGGGCGGAGAGTGGATTGCGGGGCGGCGAAATAGGTGGCTGTCCTTGATGAAGTCGAGAAGAGGCGCGGTGGCGTGCCAGTGCTGCGCGTAGCTCCGTCTCCCCTTCCCGCTTCCCGAACCGGACGGGCTGATTTCCAGCATC
>DATGGK010000252.1:0-63718 GCA_035308565.1 Planctomycetota bacterium
GGCGGCTTTGGCGGGCGGACGCCTTTGCCGAGATTGGGATTTAATTTGAGCAGGTAATCGGCGATCTCCTTGAAGCCCAACTCCCTCGCCAACGCGTAGGCGTTTCGGCCGCGCTTGTCGAACTTTTCCACGTCGGCGCCGCGTTCCAGCAGCAATTTCACCATGTCCAACCGCTTGCTTTTGACCGCCAGCAATAACGCCGTCAGCCCCTCTTCGTCGGCCAGTTTGAGATCCGCCCCGTGCGCCAGCAATTCCGCCACGGCCTCCGGCGGCGCCCGCTGGACCATGCGATGCAGGCGCGTCCAGCCGAAGCGATACGTCTTGTTGACATCGGGATCGACGCGCGCCTTGCGCTCGTCTTCGGTGAGCAAATCGCTGAACGCAACGTTGCGCAAGTCGCCCGCCGCGCCGCCATACCAGAACTTCATGCCTACCCCGTTTTCTCCGCCATTGAATGGCGCATACAAGACGCGCTTGCCGTCCACGAGGATTTCAATCCTGCGGCCCATCGCGTACAGATCGAGGCGGTGCTCCTGCTCCGGGTCGTCCAGGAAAGGAGGGAGTTTGCCTTCGAAGGCGAAGACTTTGTTCGAGTGCAGGAACGTCACCGGCGACGCTCGATTCGGATAGAATTCCACGCCCGCCACTTTGCTTGACGAGCGAATTTGCGCGTCCGTGCTCTTTTCAGCGTCCGGTTTGTAATCGAAGAACGAGAACGCGATCGCTCGCTCGTATTTTGTGTGAAGGTTATCCGACGGCCCGGCGGTGAACACGCAGGAGAAGTGCGCGTTCTTCGCCGCCGGCAGAAACGCGAAGTAATCGTAGCGCGCGCCCGGGGCCGAGTAGCGCCAGGGCCGCAGCGCGCAGAGTTCCGTCAGATGCGACTCGCGAACTTCGCGCAGCGGAATTACGTCGTTGCGGTGCTCCGGCTCTTCGGATTTCAGCGGCGCGAGCATCTCCGCGCGCAGCGTCAAATCGTCCGGAAAAAGTGTCGCCGCGCGCGCGCTCGGCGCCGGCGCAAGCCGGAGTTCGTCGGGCAGAGCCTCGTGTTCCGCGACCAATCGCTTCAATTCGCCGATGTGTTTCTCGAGTTCCGGGTTCGAGGACTCGCGCGCGCAGTTCAAGGCCGCGTCAAGTTTGTAATCGGAAATCGCCGCCTGAAAAAATAGCTCGTAAAATTCCGGCGCGTTTTGCGCGCCGCGCGACAGCGCCCGCTGCGCGATGTTTATGGCCTGCTCGAAATGGCATCCGCCCAGCGCCAGCCGCGCCGCCGCCAGTTCCAGTTGCTCGTTGCGCGGCAGGCCCGACGCCAGCGCGCGGGCCAGCGCCGTCTCGGCGAAATCGCCGTCCTCTTCGAAAACCAGCCCCGCCGCACGCAGTTCGTCGGCCCAGCGCGGGTCGGCGCGGTCCGCCTCGATCAGCAGGGGATTGTCGCGCTCGAACACGTCGAACTTGACGCCGATCTTCCCCGCTTGCACCGGCATCTGGCGCGCGCCGTTTTTGCGCGAGAAAAAAGTGAGCGTCTGCGGCGCCTGCGTGCGATAGGTTTGAACGTCTTCGGGTTTGAGCAGATTAGACTCGTCCAATTTAAGCAGTATGTCGCCGGCCTCCACACCGATGCGGTCCGCTTGACCGTCAAAGGCGACACTGCGCACGATCAACCCGCGCACCGGCAGATTCGCGCGCTCCTCTATAAGCTGATTGGCGCGAGCGCGCGCGAGCATCAAGCGCCGTGGATAGTCGGCGATGGCGATGCGCTCGATAAACAACGCTGCGTTCGCGTCCGGCGCCCACGCCATCGGGTCGCCCTCCGCCGCCGTCTCGCCGCCGCGCGCGGCGCCCGGCAGCAGGCGCGCCAGCAGCAGCACTAAGCCGAGAACGCGAACGTTCATCCCCATCTCTCCGCGCGCCACAGTGTACTCTGTTGGACGATTCTGCCGCGATCATGCTTCGCAAAAAGTACATTGCCGCTCAACGGCTGATATTCCTTGATCCTTTCAATCTCAAACCGCAAAAATCCTTCACGCTCAATAATCCCGCGTGCCGCCAGCGGGGGAGGGTGGGGAGAAGAAATAGCGCGCGGAATCCTTCGAATCGCCGATGAAAGAGAAAACGCAAGCCGCGTGAGTCGATACTACCGACAGAAATTTGGAGAATGCATTAAACTAGCTGTATCATTGATTCTGTCGAAAATCCGCCTTAATATCCTCAAATAGCACTTTAATTTGCCGCATTCGTTCAGTAGATTTGATCTGTTCTTCTACACAAAATGACGGAATGAAAAGTTCTTTGTTTGAAGGATCGGGAATTAACCTTAAATGGTTCAACCCGCCAACAGACAAAAGCATCATTGGCTCAGTACCGGGCTTGCACTTTTTAGTTGCAAGCTCATATTCCTCATCAATGACCTCTGAATACCCATGATTTTTTTCACTAACTACCCTATTCCATACCGGTGCGATGACAGACAATACAGCATTACCAAATTTGATTGCGTCATCTCTTGTCGGGATCTTGCCTTTGTGAACGACGTCATTTCGAAATTTAGTCATATCATCCGGCAGTAATTTAGGTCTCTCCTTACTTTCCAAAACAAAAGCCATAATAAACATCCCCAATTGCCGCTCAGATTGCTGAGAAACCAGTTTCCGACAATCTTCATAAACCGCATGGTCAATCTTATGCTTATAGCAAGTAATGCGTACATAATACTCATAAAAGCGTTCAAGTGATGATGCAAATGACGATACTGCTTCGCGGTAATATCCGTCGATTATCGCATTAATAGCAATCTGAAACAGAATCTCGTACGGCGTGGTGCATAATACTTTTTGCGTCTTGTGACCGTTTGCACAAGTCAAATCGTATTTACCATCGTCCTTGACTGAGACAACAATTGACGGTGAATTCTCAGGACAAAGTGAACATTCAAAATCAATTTTCAAAAGATATTTCCCGTTCTGACCTTTAGCTTCTGCCCCTTCCAACGCACTTAATGCGCGCTACGTTTTCAGTCCGAAAGCGCGATGTTTATTCTTTTCTTAATCCAAAAACTAAGCGAATTGTTGCCGTTACGATCCTTCCTGAGTTTGTGTCCCTTTATTTCGGCTTGGTTGCATTCTATCCCATGCGTCAATAATACTCCTGTCGCACATTTTTTCGTATAGGTTTTGTTCTTCTAAAACCTGAAAGCACCGTGTCTTTATTTCATTCGCAATGTCATGGCTTTCAAAAAGTGACTCTCTTTTGGATTCTAACAGCTTCTCTACATCTACAAACAGAAACATGATATCGTGAAACATCTCTAACATACGACGGTTCAATTCGAGGACACTCTTCACTTCCCGTGAAATCGAAGGCGTTCCCTGCATTGCTCCAATCAAAACATTCATCTCAATCATACGCTGCATGAGGTTTAAGTCTTTAAGTGTTTCCATTTCCATCGCCTTTCTATCAATAGTGCGTTCGTCTATTATTCGTCGGGAAACCGGGACGTCGACACGACTCACAGATTTAGTGACGCTTGTTCATGTTACCACGACAGTCATGATTCTTCGCACTTCCGCCCGTTCGCACGCATTTAAGGGGCTTCGTTTTGCTTGTCAAGCCCCGATCCGCCTGAGGTTCGACGCTTTGGGCTTGGTGGCTTCGACGATCCTTGCTCTTTTATCGTCTGACGAGCGGAGTTTTCAAAGCGATAAATTAGACAATTTGTGGCGTTCGCTTGTTAAATTGTATGATTCGATGGTTCTCTCATTTTTTCAGATAGTGCCACTTTTCATTTAAGGTTTTATTTGAGTGATCACGATAGCATGATGGTGCGTTTAGTTGTTATATTCTTATTTTTGCGACGAGTTCTCTAAAAATGAGGGACATCCCCAATCCTGTTCGGCCCTTCAATTGCGTGTGCCGGGTGTTATTTTTCGCTCGTTTTTGAGCCTTGAGATTTTCTCGATTTTGTGCTCATTTTTCGACGCCGTTTTGTCGTTGCTTGAGTATGGACGCAGTCGCTCCTCGCGCCAAGCCGCGTTTCGTCGCCAACGATTTGCGCGGCATGAAGTTCTTCAAGCCCATTCGCAGGCTGCTGGAACGCTTGCGCCCCGAAACTCCCGATCCCAATCGCAAATTGCATTTCGATCACTACACGTGCCTGCTGCTGTTGTACTTCTTTACCCCGACGCTGCAAAGCCTGCGCGACATTCAGCGCGCCAGCGATTTCAAAACCGTGGCACGCAAACTGGGCGTTCGCCGCGCGTCGCTGGGCAGTTTGTCGGCAGCGTCCCACGTCTTCGACCCCGAGCTGCTCAAGGCCATCTTTCTCGAACTCGCACAACAGGCCAGCGCCGGCAACGCGGTGCCTCGTCCGACGGGCGTGCCGGACGATCTGGCCTGCATCGCCGCGGACGGGTCGCTGCTGGACGCGCTGCCGAAAATGCTCTGGGCGTATTGGCTTGGCGAGCACGACAAAGCGGTCAAAGTTCATTTGCAATTCGATCTTTTCCGCGGCGCGCCCGTTCACGCTCAACTCACGGACGGCAACGGCAGCGAAACGGCCGCGCTCAAAAATTCACTCCAGCCGAAGTGCCTGTACATTGTCGATCGCGGGTACATGGATTACGCGTTATACCAAGCCATGCTCGACGCCAAGAGTTCGTTTCTGGCGCGTTTGCGCGGCAATTTCTCGCATGAAATTCTGGAAACGCGCGCGCTTTCCGCCGAGGCGTGCGCGGCCGGCGTGTTGTCCGATCAAATCGTCTGGATTGGCGGCGGCGACAAGCGCATGACACAGAAAATGAGGTTGATCAAAGTCCATGTCGTCAACCCGCCCTGGCACGGGCGCAAACCGCGCGCGCCGCGCGTGAATGGCAAATGCAAATCGATCCGGACCAGCGAAACGGAATTCGATGTGTGGCTGCTGACCGACCGCATGGATATGCCTGTCGAAAGCCTTGCGCTGCTGTACAAGTACCGCTGGCAGATTGAAATCTTTTTCCGCTGGTTGAAATGTACGTTGGGCTGCCGGCACCTGCTGGCGCATTCGGAAAACGGCATTCAAATTCAGATGTACGTCGCGCTGATCGCGAGTTTGCTGGTGGTGCTGTGGACCGGCCGCAAGCCGACCAAAGCCTCGCTCTTTTACCTGAGCATGTACTTTCAAGGCTGGGCCAGTCTGGACGAAGTGGAAGCCCATCTGAAAAAACTCAAGCCCGCCAAGTAGCGCTTTCGCGTCCGAGGTCGAATCGCCGCGCCCCCGCACGCCCACCCGCATTCTCCGCAATACGCGAAATCCTGGACGCCGCCGCACAGGCCCGCGACACTCGCCTTTCTCAGTCAATGTCACTATGGAGGCAACTGAAGGGCCGAACAGGATTGTGACTGTCCCTAGTTAAAAAATAAGAAGCCCCCTTTGGAGTCAATGGAGATTTCTTCTGGATTTTTTGGAAAAGTGCGCCATGATTGGGCTATTAGATTGATAGAAAAGAGTGCGAATTTTTCGAATTCGATGTACGCGAATCGCGCCCTTAAATCACAATAGAGTGCAGCGCCATGCGGCGTTGCGCGTAGGCTATTCGCGATCATTCCAAAAGCCCTGGCCCAAAGGACCCGCCCCAAATGTTCAATTTCACAACCGCAGCCGAACACCGCAAGCTCTGTTTCGCATTGTTGCTCGGTGTCGCGCTTGCGTGCACTCAATTTGCCGCTCGTGCCGCCACGCGCGCGGCCGACCTCCCCTTCCCCTCAACCGGAACCACCCCGGGTGTCCGCTGGCAACTCTGGACGAACGGCCCCGGCAACGGCGTCGTCCCCAATTTGCCCAGTCCCGGCGCCTCATTGGGCACGGCAGCCGGAACGTACACAACTGGCCGCTCTACGGCTCAGCCCTTTATCACCATCACCACGACTTCCACCCCCCCCGGCTCGACCGTCACGCAGAATTTCGTGGTCCAATGGGACGCCTATTTCTACGCCGCTTCGACTGGAACGTACACCTTTAACCTCAATTCAGACGACGGAAGCGACGTCTGGATTGGCGTCGGCACGAATGACGTGCGCGACCTTATTCCGGGAAATAATCTTTCGCAAGGAGTTGGAAATATTCGCAGCAACACCGTCGATCTCGCGGTGGGCTATCACAAGATCACGTATTTTTACGGCCAGGGTGGCGGCGCCTACTCCCTGACCGCGCAATATTCCCCACCCGGCGGCGCGCTGCAATCCGTCGATAGCCAGCTCTTCATCCGCCCCTCCGGCAATGTCACGATAAACCCGCCCACCGGAACGTACAGCACTCCCCAAAACGTCTCGTTCACCGTGTCACCGACGATTACCGGCCAGCAGGTCTATTACACGCTCGACGGTTCTCCGCCGGACGTCAATTCCGCCGTCGCGCCGCCTGCCCCTGGAACGGTCTCCGTTATCCCGCCGGCCACAGTCACCGCCGTGGCGATCGCGCCGGGTTACGACCCGGGCCTTATTTTTACGGCCGTGTATTCCCTCCCGCCGGTTAACCTTCCCACCTTCAATCCCGTCAGCGGCACCAGTTTTGTCGGCACGCAGAACGTCACCATCACCAGCACCACCGCCAGTGCATTCATCTATTACACGCTGGACGGCTCCACGCCCACGCTCAATTCCTATGCCGGCGTGCTGCCTTCGCCTGCAACCGTGACCATCACCAACACCACCACCATCAATGCCTTCGCCTACAAGACCGGCTTCTCCGCCAGCGCGGTGGCAACGGCCACCTACACGCGCACCGACATCGCGCCGCAGATTGCCTCAGTCCTGGCCAGCGGCAATCCGCTGCAAGTCAACTGTGTCTTCAACCGCACGGTCGATACCACCACCGCGAACACCAACGCCAATTACCAGATCACCGATAGCCAGAGCAACCCCGTCCCGCTGGCCACCACCAATTTCGGCATCCCCAACAACGGCACCGGCGCGCTGCTCGAAGACACCAACACCAAGACGCCCAATGGCAACACGGTCAACCCCGGCGACAAGAAAACCGTGCGCCTATCGCTGGCCCAGCCGCTGCAAGATCAGCAGTTTTACACACTCACTGTTTTCAACGTCAAAGACAACACCACCGGCACGGCCATTTCCGCGACGGGCGTGAGCTATCCCTTCGAATACTTCAACGGCGGCGGAATTTACTACGAACGCTGGGAAGGCGACCAGACCGGCAACTACGTCAACTCGCAAGGCGTCAACGTCACCGGCATTCCCGGTTCCAACGTGGCC
Source organism: Planctomycetota bacterium (assembly GCA_035308565.1). GTDB lineage: Bacteria > Planctomycetota > SZUA-567 > H5-PLA8 > H5-PLA8 > JANXLS01. The sequence continues at coordinate 7,249 of DATGGK010000252.1, forward strand.
GACATCACCAACAACACCTTTACCGCGCCATTCCAGTTCTTCCCCGACTTCCCGACCTCCTTCGGCACGCCGCCCAGCGGCGCGCTCATGCCGACATTTGAAGAGCCGGTCAACACCGCCATCCTCAGCTACGGCTCGCGCCTGACCGGCTATTTCCTCGCGCCGGCGACCGGCCAATATCAATTCGCCGTGGCCGCCGACGACAGCGCCACGCTCTCCATTTCGTCCGACGACAATCCGTCCCGCAAAGCCACTGTCACGGCCAAAGTCTTCTCCGCCAACCCGACCAATCCGAGGCAGTGGAACCATAACCCGTCGCAACATGCCGCCGTCGTCCAATTGACCGCGGGCAATCGCTACTACATCGAAACGCTGCACAAGCAAAACGTCTCGCTGGACAACTGCGCGGCGACGTACGTCTTCCCGCCGGATTCGCTGATCGACACGCCCGGCCAGGAAACGCTGCCGATGCCCGCAACGTACACCGATCCGATCACGCAAGTTTCCTCGATCCAACTGACGCCCATCGTGGACGGGCTGCGCGCCGTCACCCAGCCGCAAGGCCGCTACGCCACTGCCAACCAGACCATCAGCCTCACCTTCGACCTCAGCGGCAGCGCCCCGCGCACGTACCAGTGGTTCCAGGACACCGGCAGCGGCCCCGTGGCGCTGGTGGACGGCGTCAACGGCATCACCGGCTCGCAAAGCGGCCTGCTCGTGATCGCGCCCTTCGCCGCGGTCAACGCCGGCGTCTACACGTGTACATGCAGCAACCCGATCACGACCACGCCCATCACCAGCAGCCCGGCCAAGCTGGTGATCATCGACACAACGCCCGCCAGTGTCACCAACGTCAACCCAAACTTCGGGCCGCTGACGGGCGGCACGGCCATCACCATCACCGGCACGCACTTCATCGACGGCATGTCGGTCTCCATCAACAACAAGCTCTGCACCAACATTGTCGTCATCGGCTCGACCACGATCACCTGCGTCACGCCACCCAATCCGCGCGGCTCATTCCCCGTGGTCGTAACCAAGCCCGGCAATCCGTCCATCAACTTCAACACCAACGGCGGCTACACCTACGACGATCCGCCGGTCGCCACGGGCGGCACGTTCACCATCAATGAAGACACGCCCAGCGTCAACGCCAACCAGTTGTTGATGGCGACCGACCCCAGCGACCGCATCCAAAGCTTCCGCATCGTGACGCAGCCCAAGCGCGGCACGCTGAGCTTTGTCCAGACGTCGCTGCTGGCCAACAAAGCCTCCACCGGCACGGTCGTGACCCTGACCACCGGCGGCGTGCACGGCCTCTCGGTCGGGCAACTTGTCACCGTGGCCTGCCAACCGCCCGATCCGAACATCGACGCGGTGAACGTCGCCGTCCAGTCCACACCGACAACCACGACCTTCACCTACAACAAAACCGCCACGGCGGTCGCCTCTGCCGCGACAGCCGGCAAGGTTACCGCCTCGACGGGCGCGACGATCTCGAAGAAAGCCAATTCCGGCACCGTCGTGACCATCACGACCGCCGCCGCGCACGGCTTCGCGGTCGGCCAGACCGTGGGCGTGCAGTGCAGTCCCGCCGACGCGAGCATCGACCTGCCCAACGCCACCATCGTGTCCACGCCGACCGCCACGACCTTCACCTACAACAAGACGGCGACGGCAGAGGCGACAACGAACGGCACCGGTTCCGTCCAATTGATCAACAACGTCCCGACAACGCTCCCCTCCACCGCGCCGTGGACCGGCACGCTGCCTTTCACGTACACGCCCAACCCCGACTCCAACAACAACACCGCGCCGCTCGGCCCGGACACCTTCACCTTCGTCGCCAGCGACGGGCTGCTCGATTCCGCGGTCGTGACCATGACCATTAATGTCACGCCCGTCAACGATCCGCCCACCATCAACCCCGTCAGCGCCCTGACCGTGCCCGAAGACCAACTGGTCACCGTCAACCTGAGCAACATTTTCGTCAGCGCCGCCACGGCGACCGACGAACGCGCCACGCAGACCATCACTTCCGTAACCGCGTCCGTCACGACCGGCAATCCCAACATCACGCTCTCGCAGGACGGGAACTTTACACAGACGCTGAAAGTCAGCAACTTCAACGCCGCCGCCGGAACGGCGACGTTGAGCTTCACGCCGGCCTTCCCCGGCGCGGCCACGATTTCAGTGACCGTCGTGGATTCCGGTTCGAATGTGGCGCCGAGCAACAACACCACCGTGCTGCCGATTTCGCTGACCGTTACGTCCGTCAACGACCCGCCGGTGGTCACCAACCCCGGCGCGCAAACCGGCACCTCGGACGTTTCCGGCACCATCAACTTGACTGGTATCGCGCCGGCTCCGCCCAACAACCCCGACGAAGCGGCGCAGATCAACTCGATGACCATCAGTGTCGCATCGAGCGACCCGACGTACTTCACGTCGCTCACGGTCAGCCCCATCAACACCGTCAACGGAACGGCCACCATCAGCTACGTCCCGGCCTACGCCAAACACGGCCCCGTCACCATCTCCGTCACCGTGGACGATCACCAGTCCGCCAATAATCAGACTACGGTCCCCTTCACGCTGACACTGGCCGCGGTCAATCATCCGCCTGTGGCCAACAACGACGCCTACAATCCGATCATGAATAAAACCTTCACGATCTCCGCCGCCGCGGGCGTGCTGGCCAACGACACGGACGTGGACGGCGATACGTTGACCGCCGTGCTGAACGGACCTGGTACGAGCAGCGGCGCGCTGGTCCTGAACTCGGACGGCTCGTTCACCTACACGCCCAACCAGGGCTTCCAAGGCACCGACTCGTTCAGCTACTACGCCAACGACGGACACGTCAACAGCACCACGCCGGCGACCGTGACCCTGAACGTCGGACCCAACCAGCCCCCTGTCGCGGCCAACCAAACGTTCACCATGAACGAAAACACGACGCTGACCAACACGCTCGGCGCGTCCGATCCGAACAGCGACACGCTGACGATTTCCATTGTCTCCAAGCCCGCCAACGGCGCGCTGGTCCTCACCGACACGTCCACGGGCGCGTTCACCTACACGCCCAACCAGAACTTCTTCGGCACCGACAGCTTCACCTACAAAGCCAACGACGGGCAGTACGATTCGAACACGGGCACCGTGACCATCACCATCACGCACGTCAACCAGGCGCCCGTGGCCGTCTCGGAGACCGTCTTCGTCGGCGTGAACAACGCGCTCCTGATCACGCTCACCGCGACCGACGTGGACGGCGACCCGCTCACGCTGGCGCTGACCACGCAGCCCCTGCACGGCAAGCTGACCGGCTTCACGCAGACCTCGACCACGACCGCCACGGTGACCTACACGCCCAACACCGGGTTCCTCGGCAGCGACAGCTTCCAGTTCACCGCGAACGACTCGAACCTGACTTCATCGCCGGGCGTCGTGACCATTGGAGTCACTCCGCCGCCGGTCTTTAACTCGCCGCCGGTCATCTCGCCCGATCCCGCGCTCACCGGAACCGTGGTGAGCTTCAGTGCCTCGGCAAACGTGGTCAACGGCACGGCCACGATCACCTGGGATTTCGGCGACGGCAACACCGCCACCGGCGCCGACGTGACACACACCTACACGCAATCCGGTCTGCTCACCGTAACGACGGTCGCGACCTCGCCGGAAGGTTTAAGCGTCTCGTACTCGCAATTGCTGATCGTCGGCGTCGGCTTGGGCAGCGGCCCGCCCGGCAGCACCGTGCCCGGTGTCTTCGGCATCGTCGTCGGCGGCAGCGGCGTAGTCACCGGGGTCAAAGCGACGCTGGCCGTGAACTACGTCAACAAAGCCAAGACCACCTTCACCGCGACCGTGGGCGGCTTCAAATTCCCGACGAACCTCAACCAGGGCAGCCTCGTCGGGCAGGTCGGCATCCTCACCCTCGGCCAGGGCGCGCTGGCGCAGCAGTTCGTCTTCACGCTCGACCGCAACGGCCGCGGCAAAGCCACCGGTTTGCCGGCCGTGCAACTCTCGCTGACCAAAGGGCAGATGACCGTCAAAGTCACTGGCCGCAAGGAACTGACCGACCTCATCATCGCCTTGGGCGCCAACAACACGCCGCAGGGCAACGGCCATCAAACGCTGGGCATCCCCATGACGGTCCAAGTCGGCTCCGAGTTGTATTTGACGATGACCTTCGAAATGGATTACCAGCAGCGCGGTACGACGGGCAAGGGCTTCCTGATCCTGCCCTCGCGCAAGCACTAGCCGCAATTCAAAAATTAACTTCCCTCCCCGCCCTCCGCCAGTTTTCGGAGGGCGTTTTTTTTGCTGATCTCTGACTTCTGACCTCCGTACTCACGAAGCCTTTCGCTTCCGGTGCCTGGCCGATTTTACATCGTTAAACTGATCGATTCGCACGGTGACCTTTGGAAACCGCGCGATCACATCCAATTCTACGCCCAACGCGGAAACGATGCGCTGCAGCGTCGAAATTTGCATGTCAGACTGGTTCTCCAATTTCGACAAACTGGGTTGACGAATGCCCAAGGCATGCGCAACTTCACGCTGACTTTTCCCCATGTGTTTGCGCAAGTCGCCGATCAGCATTTCAAAAAGTAGTTCGCGCGCACGTTGCCGCCCGCGTTCGCGCGTTTCCTTGCTGGTCGTGCGCTTTGCCAGGTCGTCAAATGTTCTTGCCATTTTTATGTCCTTTCGCTTTCTTTCGCGCTGCGAGTGCCGCCAAGTGAGCATCGAATAAGCCATCTGCCTTGGCTATCAATTGCCTGTAAAATTGCGTTTGGCTCACGCCTGCTTTATCCCCCGCCACCAAAATAATTGCGTTCCGCTCTGGATCGAACGCAAACGCAATACGCATGACTTGCTCGCCCGTATCCGCACGCAGTTCTTTCATGTTCGAATGCTTTGAACCGTTCAACGTATCGGCGTGCGGGCTGCCGAGCCGCGGGCCGAACGCTTTCAAAAGTTCAACTTTGGCAATAATTTCGGCCTGAGCATCGGGCATCAATTTGGCAAACCACTTGTCAAAATCGCGCGTCGTTGTTACTTTCCATATAGAATATAGCCTTTGAGCTATCGGCGTCAATGGGACTTTAGATTTTGAACTTCCCTCTATCTTTCAACGATGGGCGCGCCGTAAAAATAATAATCCGCCGTGTACTCGACTTTCACTTCCTTGCCTTCCGCCGGCGCTTCGGCGGGCTTCGCGCCGCCGCTCGTGTTCAGGCGCTGAACGTATTTGACGTGGCTGAGCGCGCCTTTGCCTTCGGACGATTTGACTTTGAGCAGCAGCAGCGGACACGCCGCTTCATGCGGGGCTTCCTGAATTTTGTCCGCGACGATCTTGCTGCCGTCGTTCAGTTCCCACGAAGGGCCGGCATAATGCTTGCCTTCCTTCTCGCCTTTTTCGTTGAAAAGTTCCGCGTCGGGTTTGACCTGCCATTCAAGTTTCTCGCCATTTTTTGCCGCGAAATAAATCTGGAAACCTTTGGCCCTGGAATGATGCAGGAGCGTGTCGTCGGGTTTGGGAGGGCGCAGGTTTTCGGGCGCGTCGGCGGCGGGCGCACACATTGCGGCGGTGAAGAGAAACAGCGCGGCTGCGGCGGTCAGTTTGGAAATCATCGGTGTCCCTCGCGAATTTGGTTGAGCAAAAGAGAATAATCAAACGATCGGAAAAGGCGAATAACAAAGAGTTGCGGAATTGGCCCTATCGGACTTTCAGGGCTTATAGGGCCTATCAGCCCTATTGCGCCACGCCTTCCGATTTACAACGCTCGCCCGCGCCGCTATACCTTCCTCATGCCGATCCTGAAAGACAACGTCCAGATTCTGCGCGTGCAAGAGCAGAGCAACACGAGCCAGATTGCAATCGCGTTCGGCCGCCGGCTGGGCCAGTTTCACGTGCTGGCGAAGGGCGCGCGGCGCTGGCCGAAGAAGGGCTTCGAAGGCGGATTCGATCTATTGGCGCGCGGCGAATTGCTGGCGTACCCGCGGCCCAATGGGCAGCTCTGGATTTTCAAGGAATGGGACGAGCGCGCGCGGCCGCAATTGGGACAATCGTACCGGATGCTGGCGGCGGGAAGTTTTTTGTGCGAATTGACGGAGGCGCTGACGCGGCACACCGCGGGTTCGGCGTATGAAGGCGGCGCGCCGGACGATTCGTCCGCGAAATTGTACGACGTGCTGGCCGCCAGTTCGGATGCGCTCGCCGCGCGCGCGGCGCATCCGGGCAGTGTGCTGCTGGGGTTTACGCTGCGAGCACTGGAATGCGAAGGGCTGTTGATCCCGCTGAACCAGTGCCACGTGTGCGGGAAGAAATTTTTCGACGGCGCGAAGAAAGCGGAGCCGGCGTGGTTGTCGCCGGATGGATTGGAGTGCAAGATCTGCGTCGAAAAGCGCTACGGCGGCAAGGGTGCCGCCGCTCCGGCGCGCGGATTTTGGCTCGGATTGGAAGCGCATCGCGCGCTGGCGCATCACCAGCGCACGGTCAAGCCGTTGAAGCTAAGCGAAGCCGCGGCGCAGCAATTGGCGCGCGCGCTGGCGCTGCTGGTGCATGGCGCGCTGGAGCGCGACCTGCGCACGCTGCCCTATGCAATGACCTGGGTCAAAGGCATGGGGAAGACTGTCCGCACAATGACAAATGACAAATCAGAAATGCCAAATGACAAATGATTTAGTTTCTCCCTTCCGTCACGCCCTTCCAATTATCCGTGCGGAACGGAACCGCGGGCAGATTCGCTTTGTTGTACAAATTGCAGTCCGGATTATCGGCCCACGCGTAGCGAACAGCGACAGGCTTCGCGACTTTGTCGCTGCTGACGACGATGCTGTCGCCGTCGATCTTCGCATTGGCCCATTCGAATTTTTTATCGTCGCCGGCGATCGCGAAGCCTTTTAAATCGCCGTCTTTCGCGACCAATCCGCCGAACGTGTATTTCATTTTCAATCGAATGGCCGAGCCTTCGACGCTCATCGAATCGTACATCGGCCCAGAGAACGGGATGTCTTTGTTGTAGGCGATCTTGAGCGCCTGCAACGCGAGGCGCAGACCCACGTCCTGCTTGTTCGTCGGATGGATATTGGTTGCGTCGCCGATGTCGATGGCCAATCCGATGCCGGTTTTCGGCGTGTTGATCGCCGTAAGCGTTTGGGCTTCGCGCAGTTCGGCCCACTGGCTGTCGCCGGGTTCCGGATTGCGTTTCATGTAGTTGGCGAGTTGCACGATCATGAATGGAAAATCGCCTTCTCCCCAGGCCTTCCGCCAATCGCCGATCATCGCGGGCAAAAGTTTGCGATACTGCATCGCGCGGCCGGCGTTCGATTCGCCTTGATACCACGTCGCGCCGGCGATCGCGTAAGGAACGATCGGCGCGATCATGCCATTGTAGAGCGTGGCGGGCGAATTTTGATTCGCCGCGTGCAACGGCGCGCGCGGCGGCTGCTTGGTGAAAGGCTTGTTCTCCGCTTTGGCGGCGGCCTGATCGGCTTTGAATTTCTCCAAGTCGTCCTTGAACTTGGCCTGCTTTTTCGCAAAGGCTTCGGGCGTGTCGTCAGTCTTGGCTTTTTCGAAACGATCGACGATCGGCTTCAAATCCGGGTCGGCCTGCATCGTCGCAATCGTGGTCCAGGCTTCGGCGGGCGTGCCGCCCCATGACGTGTGAATCAAACCAATGGGCACGTTCAATTCTTTGTATAGATGGCGTCCAAAGAAATAGCCGACGGCGGAGAAACTGCCGACCGTTTCGGGCGAGCATTCGACCCATTTGCCTTCGCAATCGCTCTGCGGTTCTTCCTTCACCGATTTTTTGACGGTGAACAAGCGGATATTCGGGAACTTCGCGTCGGCTTTTTCCTGAGCCGCATTCATCGCGCCGTTGGTGCTGAATTCCATGTTCGACTGCCCGGAGCAGACCCACACTTCGCCGACGAGAATGTTCTTGAGCGTCAGCGTGTTCTTGCCTTTCACGGTCATTTCAAGCGGCCCGCCGGCTTTGAGCGCGTCGAGCTTCACGCTCCATTTTTTGTCGTCGCCTGCTTTGGCGCTTTTAGTTTGGCCGGCGATTGTGACGCTGACTTCCTCGCCCGGATCGGCCCAGCCCCAGATCGGCACGGCGATGCCTTGCTGCAGAGCCATGTTGTCGCCGATGATGGCGGGGAGTTTCACATCCGCGCGCAACATCGGTGCGGCGAGAAATAACGTGACGAAGAAAATGGGGCGTGCCTGTTTGAACATTGGTGACGGCTCCTTCGGAGGATGAGATTGTTTGACGTTAAGATTACAACGGGGATGAGGTTTCAGCGGGTGAAATTTTGTTTGCCCTCTCCCACGGGGAGAGGGCCGACGAGCGTACTCGCTCGCGGGGTGAGGGGAGAGCGCGCGAATGATTTACTGCCGTGCAGCGTTTCCCCTCACCCCGCGCATGAGTACATGCGTCGGCCCTCTCCCGGAGGGAGAGGGGAACGGCGGCGCTCGATTCACTCGCAGGCAGCACAAGCGCTTCGCAATTTCGCGTTCCGCATTTTTGCCTATCGACTCCGCCCCTCTTGCTTTAAAATCCCGCGGCTTCCAAAAATCGGCGGAGAACCAATGAGCAAGCAGTTTGCGGCGGTGGTGGGGAAGATCGAAGAAAATCTGGCGAGCGTGATTCGCGGCAAGAAGGAGAGCATCCGCCTGCTGCTGGTGTCGATGCTGGCCGGCGGGCACACGCTGCTCGAAGACGTGCCGGGCACGGGCAAGACCACGCTGGCCAAATCCATGGCGCGCTCGATCGACGGCATCTTCCGGCGCGTGCAGTTCACGCCGGACTTGCTGCCCGCGGATATCACCGGAAGCATGACCTACAATCCGCAGGACGGCAGTTTTATTTTTCGGGAAGGCCCCGTCTTCGCCAACGTGCTGCTGGCCGACGAAATCAACCGTACCTCGCCGCGCACGCAGGCCGCGTTGCTGGAAGTGATGAGCGAGCGGCAGGTGACCGTGGACGGAAACCGGCGCGAATTGCCGAATCCATTTTTTGTGATCGCAACGCAGAATTCCGTCGAATTCCACGGAACGTACCCGCTGCCCGAAGCGCAGCTTGATCGCTTTACGATGTGTGTGAGCCTGGGCTATCCTGAATTCAAGGACGAGATCGACATCCTTTACGGGCAGAACAAGCAGCACCCGTTCGAAACGCTCAGACCGGTCGTGTCGTGCGCGGAGATGGCGGCGATGCTGGAAGACGTGAAGAACGTGCGCATCGACAAAAGCGTCGCGGAATATATTGTGCGAATCATCGAAGCGACGCGCCTGGACGCGCGCTTGAAGCTGGGCATTTCGCCGCGCGGATCGCTGGCGCTCTACCGCACCGCTCAAGCGCGCGCGCTGGTCGAAGGGCGCGATTACGTCGATCCATCGGACGTGCGGGCGCTCTCCGTGCCCGTGCTCGCTCACCGCGTGATGCTGGACACGAAAGCCAAATACGGCGGCACGCGCACGCGGAATGTGATTGAGGATGCGATTGAGAAGATACCGGTGCCTAGATAATTTCCAAAACAACGAATCGCACGAATTCTCGCGAATGGACCTATTGGCCCCATAGGCCCTATAAGCCCCATTAGTTGCCCTCGAGTACTGAACGCCAAACATGCGCTTTTCGTTGCTCACATTGCTGCTGGCGTGCCTCACCGCCGGGTCGGGGATCGGCGTGTATGTGCTGCGCGGGGCGTGGAAGCCGGTGTCTGGGCCGGTGAGTTTGGAGCAGGCGCGGCGCTGGCTGCCGGCGGATTACAATCCGCCGCTGCATCTGTTTCTGGCGCCGGACAATAAACGGCTGATCCGCAATAGGAGCGGTGCCGACGTGGCGCCGACGTTGGTGCAGTACGATGGCCGCAGCACTGTCCGCGACACGCTGTTCATATTTCCGCGGAATTGCTGCGCGTGCTTCGCCGATGACGACACCGTCGTCCTCTACGAAGACCGCGCGACGCAATCCATACATGGCATTTTTGTGCGGCGCTATCCGGAATGGTGGTGGGGCCACTTTTATCGGCGAGAAGTGTGGTTTGCGATTGTGTTTGGAACGCTCTTCGTGGGCAATGCGTCGCGGCGGCTTTTTGCGCGCAAAATAAAAAGGGGAGCGGTCTGATGCGGGTCGCGGCGGTGCAGATGAAATTTGCGGCGACGATCAAGGGGAATCTCACCGCGATGGAGCGCGCACTGAAGGACGCGCAGCGGCAACGCGCGGACGCGGTGCTTTTTCCGGAATGCGCGCTCACGGGCTATCGGCGCTTGCTGGCCGGCGCGATTCCGAAGCGGGACGAGCTACGGCGCGCGCTGGACGCGGTCGGCGCGATGGCGGCGGCGTTTGGGATGAATCTGCTGGTCGGGACGCCGCTGTATCGCGGGCAAAAATTGTACAACGCGCTGGTGGTTTTCGATCGGCGCGGGCGGGCGGTGCATTGCTACGCGAAGTGCCACCTGACGGAGTTGGATCGGCGCTGTTTTGCGCCGGGCAATGCCGTGGCGCTGTTCAAGCTTGATGGCGTGTGGGCCACGGCGATCATCTGCCACGAGCGGCGTTATCCGGAATTGGTGCGGTTGGCGGCGATGGCGGGGGCGCGGATTTTGTTTCATCCGAACGCGGGCTTGGACGCGCTGTCGGTATCGAAGCGCAAGCGCTGCGGCCGCGACGGCATTTCAGCGCGGGCGTTTGAGAATGCGATTTACTATGTGTTCGCCAATTCAGTCGGCGCGCAGGGCGGCGGGAAATGGTCGGCGGGCGATTCGAAGATTGTGGCGCCGGACGAGCGCGTGCTGGCGCTGGCGGACAATCGGCGCGAAAGCGTAATCAGCGCGGAATTGGATTTGACGCAGGCGACGGGTGTTTACGCGCAGCGCGGAATGGCACATCCGAAGTTTTTGGCGGCAAGCTGGCGCAAGATGGTGGCGAAGGTGAAGGCTCAGGCGAAGCGGGAGGCGCGCGAGCTTATTCGGAGTTGGCGGTAAAAAATCGCACATTTTTCAGATAATCCTGATAACCGTTCGAAATTCGCCACATTCCATAGTGCGGATGACGCTGGCCGTCATCCGCGTATTTCAATAAAGGGGTACGCTATACGGCTCGGGCGACCGGGCCACAAGACGAGCGCGGAACGAGAGCCTCCTCCGCGCTGTGTAAAAAGGCGCGGAACGAGCCAGTTCTCCGCGCCTTTTTTATCATTTGAATTCAACGCCCTCCCTTCACCCCGCTCCTGAGTACATGCGTCGGCCCTCTCCCCCAAGGGGAGAGGGGAACGGCGGCGCTTGCTTCGCTCACAACGCCAATTGCGCCCTGTCACTGGTCTAATTACATTTAGCTAAATATGAAAGTTCGTCGTTGCATTGTATAGCCGCCGCCGGTATAAAGCCGTCCCAGTTTTTGCCGCTCCACTCTCTTATCCGTTCACATTTTTAAGGAGACTGCCATGAAGAAAATGCTTGGTCTGCTGGCGTTGGCGTTGTGCTCTATTGTGGCGCGGACATCGGACTTGCCGGTGCCGGATGAATTGGTCGGCGCGCAGACGGTCGGGATTCTGCATGTGGATATGGCGGCGATCAAATTCGACCAGGTGGTCAAATCGGTTTCGGAAAAGATGGGGACGCCGGCGCCCGATCCGAAGGACACCGAGCAGTTCAAACAGATGATGGATGCGTTCAAAGCCGCGGGCGGCGCGGGCTTGAGCCTGGTGGTGAACACGAATAAGGACCTGAACCCCGACAACGCCGGCGACGGCGCGGTGCTGGTGGTCAGCAAAGGCGAAAACGGCGACGACGCGAAACTCACGGAATTGGTCAACGGTCTTGTCGGCCCGCAAAAAGACAAGCTCGCGGCCGATTGCCCGAAGAAAGTCGGCAGCTCGCTTGTTTGGTACAGCGCGAAATTCACGCTGCCGAAAGGCGACGAAGCCAAGGCAAAGGCGTTCACGGATGCGTTCACGCATTTGGGCACGGGCTCGTCGGTCTCGCTGGTGATTGTGCCCGACGAAGACACGATGAAGCTGGCCGAGAAGGGCTTGAAGGACGCGCCGCCCGAACAGGCCGCGATGGCCAAAGCGCTGCTGGCCGCGACGGCGTATTGTGTCTCGACCAATCTGGGCGCGGCGGAAGCGCCGAATTTGAGCCTGCTGGTCGCCGCGGCCGACGACGACGGCGCGGGCACAATCAAGAACGCGCTCGACAACGCTTTTGCGATGGCGAAGAAAGAAGTGCCGCCGCTGGCCGCGTTCGTGGACAGCCTCAAGCTCAGCGTGGCCGGATCGAGCGTGAAACTGGCGATCGACTTGAACGAGCTGGCGAAAGCGGCGAAAGCGATGATGGGGCCGTGAGGGAATTCAAGGTTCCAGGTTCAAGGTTCAAGGTTCAAGGGATACGGACGGGGAGGGGCGGCTTTGGCCGCCCTTTTTTTGTTTGTAGTCCCGCCTTTAGGCGGAAGGGCCTATCTTCACCGAGCGTTTCTTCCGCCTAAAGGCGGGACTACGAACGCTATTTCGACGCCGCCAAGTTTGCGTTTTGCCACGCTTCGAGCTTCGCTTTCGCCGACGCGGCGATTTTGTCCAGGCCGCCGCGCAGGATGCTGAAGCCGTCGATCCGTTCGCCGTTGGGCGCCACGAGGACGATGGAGCGGACTTCGGCGCCGTATTTGGTCACGAGCGCGCTGTTTTCGGATGAGACTTTCACGACTTCGGCGACGCCCAGCGCGCGCAAGTGCGTGACGAGTTTGGGCAGGCTGAAGAGTGTTGAGGGCACCGCATTGTCATGGTCGTCGGCGAATTTCTTAAGGCGCTCGGGCGCTTCGCCGATCACCGCGAATTCCTCCGGCGCCGCGAAATAAATCGCGATCGGTTTGTTCTTGGCTTTGGCGCTTTGCAGCGCCGTGTCGAGCGACGAGGCCCAGCCGACCGCGTAGGGAAACGCGAAACTGCTCGTCGATGGCGCGCCGTCTTTGTTCTGACATGCGCAAGCGAAAGCAGAAGGGCCGGCGCTCAGAAGAACGACGCTCAGTGCGAGTGAAATAGCGGATTTTAATTGCATAATGCTCTCCACGCCACAACGTGCAATAATGATAGTTCATTGGACGGTCAGAGGCAATACTTTTGTTTTTCGAACGCGCATTTTTCGGGACTCGCTGTATGGATGAACGCGCTTACCTTGAGGATTTCAAATGAGCATTTTTCGCCGCTGTCGCATCGTTCCACTATTTCTGCTCGCAATTTTTGCGTCGTTTTTCAGCGAACCGTGCCCTGCTGGCGAGGCGGACGCGCCGCCTCGCAAAATAGTCGGCTATTTCGCCGCGTGGACGCCCACCAGCCGCAACCCGTTCACAATCAAAAGCGTGGCCGACAACGGCTCCGCCGCGAAGCTCACGCATCTCAACTACGCCTTCGCGAATGTCTCGAATGAACTGACCTGCAAGCTGGGCAATGCGGAGACGGACATCAACATGCCCTACTCCGCCGCGATGAGCGTCGATGGCGTCGCCGACGAGAAGAGCGGACTGCGCGGGAGCTTCAATCAACTGCGCAAACTCAAACTCAAGTTTCCGAATCTGAAGGTGATGATTTCGATCGGCGGATGGACCTGGTCGTCGAAATTTTCGGACGCGTCGCTCACGGATGAATCGCGCAAGAAATTCGTTGCGTCGGCCGTCGATCTGTACATCAAAGGCAATTTCACGAGCGAGCTTCGCGGGCCGGGGATTTTCGACGGGATCGACATCGACTGGGAATACCCGGGCCAAGCGGGCAACAGCCGGAATTTCCGCGCGGAAGACAAGCAGAATTTCACCGCGCTGCTGGCGGAATTCCGCAAGCAGCTTGACGAACTGGGCATAACGGACGCGAAGCATTACCTGCTCTCGATCGCCGCCGGCGCGGGCAACGGGCCGATTTCGAAATTGGAGATCGACAAGATTTCGCCGCTGCTCGATCAGATCAACATCATGTGCTACGACATGCACGGCGCGTGGGACAAGACCACGAATTTTCACGCGCCGCTTTTCGCCGCGTCCGACGATCCCAGCCACAGCCGCGGCTGCGTGGACAACGCCGTGCAATTGTTCCTGAAAGGCGGCGCGCCGCCGGAGAAACTGATCGTCGGCCTGCCCTTCTACGGCCACGGCTGGAAAGGCGTCGAACCCGGGCCAAAAGGCGACGGCCTGTTCCAGCCCACCGGCGGAAACGCGGGCGGCGGGAACGATTTCAAGCTGCTCAAGGATCTGGCCGGTTTTGAAAAGCATCACCATCCTGAGACGAAAGCCTTCTGGCTCTACAGCGCCGAGAAGAAAATCTTCTGGAGCTGCGACGATCCCGAATCGATCGCCGAGAAAATGAAATACGTTGTCGAAAAGAAACTCGGCGGCGCCATGTTCTGGGAATTGAGCGGCGACGATTCAAGCGGCACGCTGATTACAGCGATTGAGAAGGGCTTGAAGTAAGCGGGGGTCACTGGTAGGTACTCCTACCAGTGTGGATCGGAAACGAGTATCCGAAGTTCTCAACGAACTTTCACCGGCAATTCGCGGCGTTATCCCGCGATTTGCCGGCGAGCGTTCGGAATGAAATGAAGGCGCCATTCCGATCCGCACTGGTAGACGATAAGGCTGTCTACCAGTGGCACCCGACCTGTTCACGGGCTGAAAGCCCGTGTTATTAAGGAGGCAACCATGTGCGATTGGACGATCGGTTCGGCGCTGGTGGCGAGCGCACTTTTCACCGCGGCGATTTTCGCTCCGGCGGCGCAGAGCGGCGATGCGCCCCCGCCGTTGCCCGCCGCGCTGCCGGGCACGCGCGTGCCGCTGACGAAAGGCACGCTCTTCATTCCGCAGGGCGCGAAGGCCGATGCGGACGGGATCGAGCTGCTGATTCATCTCAAAGGCGAAGGGCCATACGCGGAGAAAAACTTCGTCGAGTCCGGCCGGCCCGGCGTGCTGGTCTGGTTCTGGGATCCGGGGCTTTCTAAAGTCTACGCGACGCACTTCGCTCAAGGCAAAGCGCTGCAAACCATGCTCGATGAAACCTCAGCGCAGCTCAAAGCGCGCGGCCTCGGCGACGGCACGCTCAAGCGCGTAACCGTGGCGAGCTTCAGCGCCGGGTACGCCGCGGTGAAGGAGTGTCTGAAACAGGAAGCGCTCTTCAAACGCATCGACGCGCTGGTCTTGTCGGACACGATTTACGGCGGCTTCGTGGACGACGCGAAGCGCAGCGTCAATCCGGCGGACATGGAGCAGTTTGTGAAATTCGCGCGCGAAGCCGTGGAGGGCCGCAAGAACATGCTGCTGGCGCATTCGTCGGAGCCGACGCCCTACGCCAGCACCACCGAGACGGCCAATTACCTGCTCGCCCAACTCGGGCTGACTCGCGACAAGGCGGACGAGGATTGGGGCGACGGCATGCATCTGTTTTCGACCGCGAAGAAAGGCAAGTTCGTGCTCTTCGGTTTCAGCATGAAAGGCGAGGACGAGCATTGGCTGTTCATGCGGCAGATTGGGAAGTTCTACAAAAAACTTCCGTGAAGGCGAGACGTGAGACGGGAGACTGGAGACTGGAGATCGCTCCAGTCTCTTGTCTCCGGTCTCCAGTCTCAATCGGCGCTGTACTTTTTTTAAAGCAGAGCTTACAGAGCAGCGCGTCGGATGGATTTCGGAGGCTCGCAAAGACGACGCGCAAAGGTCACACAGTATGTCTCGATATCTTTACGATTGCCCGCGGTGCCAAACGCATCTTGAGTTAAGAATGCGCGTAACGCTTACAAAGCGACGATGCCCGCATTGCGGCATGGAAATTACTCCGTCGGTAATCGACATGCAGCAAGAGGAGCGAGCGCGACAGTCATTACGGACTTTTGTTTGCGCAGTGCTAGTCGTCTGCGCCGTAGTGCTCATTTTCATAATATTTACCTGGGTGTCGAACCGCTGGCGTGGCGTTAACGCGACTATTGAGCCACCCACGACGCTAGAGCCAGATCGCGCGAACGCACAATCACCTTCGCACGCGAAATCGCCAAAAATGGCGGACTCTGCAGGTAAACGCCAGGTTAGCCCCGCTGAATCGCCCTTAAAAGATATCGATGCAGACCGGAAGCAATACGACCAAATAAAGAAGTCATTAATTGACGATCGAGCGACCCCATCTGTAAAGCCGCCAAGACCGCCGCCTGAGTAACATTACGCGGATAGCTGTGGATAGATTGCACGTCTCGACGCCATCGTCAAGTCGCTCAAGCTGATTGAGGCGAAGTAGGTATTGCGCGAATGGTTTTTGCCGCGTTAGCGGCGGCATGTGAATAGCCGTGGTCGCAGCGCGTACCCGCGCAAGGCCACGGTCAGCATCGGCCCGCGATTCCAAGCCGCGTAGCGGCGACACCGAAGGCGCAACACATGGCGAACACGTAACCATTGTTGACCGGCGCGCGTGGAATTTGATGATCGATATTTGGTTTGATGCGCGCGAAGTGCCGCCGCTAACGCGGCTTGGCGTAGCGCGGTGCGCGAGGTCCGTGGCCTTGCGCGCAAGCGCGCTACGACCACGGCTATTCATGTGCCGCCGCTAACGCGGCTGAAAGCAATCATGATCTCGCCGAGGCATGCGTGCGCGGGTGAAAGAAAGGGTAAGCAATGCCGGAAGTTCCTCGCCGCAAATGGTTGCAAGTGCATCTGAGCACGGCGGTGCTGCTGATGTTTGCGGCGGGGGGGGTGATTTGGGCAAATGCAGCCGTGCGCGACGAATCGTATGGCATTCAGGTAGCTGGCGGCGTATCGTCACATTATCAACTTTATATTTTGGGATGGCCAATGGATGCGCTTCATCGGAACGGCTTCGAGAGCGAGTTCATCGCTTTGGGTGTCGCTATCGATATTGCCACTGCAGCGGCGATTCTTTTCGCCGTGTGGTTCGTGTGCGAATGGTGGATACGATTCAATTCAAAATGCAAAATGAAAAATTCAAAATGAGAGGGCCATTTTCAATTTTGCATTTTGAATTTTGAATTTTGAATTCATTCCGTGATGCGGATGACCTCCACCGCGTTGGCGATGGCGCTCGGGACGCAGATCGGCGAGCCGGTGACGACGGCGACCATTTCGCCGGCTTCGGCGAGGCCTTCCTTTTTGGCGAAGGCGATGCAGCCGGCCATGAACTCGTCTTTCGGCGGGCCGGCTTGCTTGACGCAGAGCGCGGGGACGACGCCCCAGTAAAGATTCATGCGCCGCCAGGAGGCTTCGTTGTTGGTCGCGGCGAGGATCATGGCGCGCGTGCGGCTTTTGGAGAGGAAGAGCGCGGTTTCGCCTGTGTAGGAGCTGGTGATGACCAGGCGCATCTCCATGTCCTCGGTGACGCGGAAGGCGGCGCGGCCGATCACGTCGAGCTGGCGGTTGGCGGAGTTCTTGGGTTTGGCGACCGAATTGAGCTGCGTGAGCAGATAGCTCTCGGCTTGCAGCGCGATTTTGTTCATCATGGCGATGGCTTCGACCGGGAAGCGGCCCGACGCGGTTTCGCCGCTGAGCATCACCGCGTCGGTGCCATCGAGGATGGCGTTGGCGATGTCGGAGACTTCGGCGCGGTTGGGCGTAAGGTTGGTCATCATGCTTTCGAGCATCTGTGTGGCGACGATCACGGGGCGGTCGAGCTTGTTGCATTCGTGGATGATTTTCTTCTGCAAGACGGGCACGTCTTCGGGCGGAATTTCGACGCCGAGATCGCCGCGCGCAATCATCACGCCATCGCTGGATTCGATGATTTCTTCGATGTGCGAGACCGCTTCGGGCTTCTCGATTTTGGCGATGACGCGCACGTCCGAGCCGACTTTGGCGATGAGCTGCTTGACACGCAGCACGTCGTCGGGTTCGCGCACGAAGGAGAGCGCGACGTAATCGACGCCGGCCTCCAAGCCCGCGCGCAGGTCGGCGATGTCTTTTTCGGTGACGGACGGCGTGGAGAGTTTCACGCCGGGCAGATTGATGCCTTTCTTCGATTTGAGCAAGCCGCCGCGAACGACCGTGCAGTTGACGTCCCAGCCTTGCACGGATTCGACGCGCAATTCGAGCTTGCCGTCGTCGAGCAGGATGCGGTCGCCTTTGGCCACGTCGCCGGGCAGCGCCATGTAGGTCGTGCCGATGCGCTTCGCGCTGCCGACGATGTCGTCGGTGGTGACGACTAGGGCAGAGCCTTCGACCAGCATCACGCCGTCGCCTTCCATTTGGCGCGTGCGAATTTTGGGGCCGCAGAGGTCTTGCAAAATCGCGACGGGGCGGTTGAGTTCGCGGGAGATGTCCTGGATGCGCTTGATGGTCGCGCAATTGCATTTGGCGTCGCCGTGAGAGAAATTGACGCGCAGCACGTCGGCACCGGCAAGCATGACTTTGCGGAGCATCTCTGGGCTGTCGGTGGCGGGGCCGATGGTGGCGACGATTTTGGTGCGGCGGCGGGCGTCGGGCTTGCGTTTGGATTTGGGGGCGAGGGGCACTGAAGATTTGACTCCGATTTTGAAATGACCTTTGTAACACAAATGGCGTGCGAAGGGGATGAAGAATCGGGGGTCGAATGATGAACGAGGAATGAGGAATGAGGAACTGGCGATTGCTTGGAAAATGAGCAATGGAAAGGAGCAGGGTGGTCAGAAATGGGGCAATGCAGAGACGGCTTTCGTCGCGAGAAAGATGTGGGCACTTGGTAACGAGAAGGGCCCAAGCTACGTTGCGAACATGCTTGATGAACGGTTGGAACGAAGCTAAACTTGCCGATCAGAAGTAAAAGGAGATTTAGCGAATGACCGCGACAATCAAGACACTTGGCATTGACAAGATGAGCGTCGCCCAGCGCATTTTGCTCGCCGAGGAAATTTGGGACAGCATTGGCGAGTCGTCGAACGACGTTGCCCTGACCAAGGCGCAACGGCGCGACTTGGAGCGGCGCTTGGCTGCTCAGAACTCCAATCCAAAGGCTGGATCGTCATGGGACGACGTCAAAGCTAGATTGAGCAAGCGCTCATGAGCTTGCCGCTGGTAATACTGCACGACGCAGAAGCCGACATCGCCGAGGCCAAACAGTGGTACGAGCATAAACGCCAGGGCTTAGGCGACGAGTTTGTTTTGTGCCTTGAAGAGGCGCTTGATCGAATCTGCCAATTTCCGGAATCGGCGCGGGTGGTTTTGAAGAGCGTGCGTCGAATAGGCGTGAGGCGCTTTCCGTACGGCGTATTCTACCGGATCGAATCCAAACGTATTGAGGTGATGGCCGTCTATCACTCTCATCGCGACCCGCGAGGTTGGAAAGAGCGAGCTTGATTTCGGAGGAAATCGTTCAATGGATCAGTTAAGCAATTACCGCAAATTTGTACGGAAGATCTTTGAGGAATACGCTTCCTATAATCCCGCGTATGGCGATGTAGAAATGGAATTGATCGTCGATCCGACACACGACCATTTTCAGTTAATGTCCGTTGGATGGAAGAACCAGCAGAGGATTCATGGCTGCGTGCTTCACGTTGACATCAAAGACGGCAAAATCTGGATTCAACACGATGGCACCGAAGAAGGCATTGCCAATCGGCTCGTGGAGTGGGGCGTCCCCAAATCCGACATTGTCCTCGCCTTCCATTCCCCCTTTAAACGCAAGTTCACCGAATACGCCGTCGGATAAGTGTACTGCCGAGCGCGGTCACGTTATAAACTATACGGATCGTTTCAACCTGGAGATCACCATGCTGCGAACCCTGTCTGTCATCGCGTTGGCCCTGCTTGCCTTCTCCGCCATTTGCCGCGCCGAGGATGCGCAGGCGGACGAAAAGAAAAAAATGATCGGCGTGTGGCGCGGCGGATGGCCGGACGACAAGACGCCGCGCTTTGAGATCACGATCACCGCGGACAAAATCACCGGCAAGGATTTGACCAACGGGCGCGATTTGGGGACGGGTTCGTTCACGCTCGATGTCGCCAAGAAAACGATCGACGCCGTGAATTCTCAGAATAAAACGTACCTGGGGCTGTATTCGCTCGATGGGGATTCGTTGAAATGGGCGTCGGACAATGGGCGCGGCGGCAACCGGCCGACGGCATTGGTGCACCGGCCTCCGCAGAGTTTTTACATGGTGCTGACGCGGCAGAAGTAACACGGGCTTTCAGCCCGTGATTCCCTACAGGTCGTTCGGCTCAGTTTCCCCTGACCGCAGTTTGCGCACGTGCGGAACTTGGACCTGCGCCTGCCGCACTTCGATCACGCGCGCGACAGGCTTTGCGGGCGCGATTGGCGTGGGAGCGGCGACGATCGGCTTGGGTTCGATCGGCTCCACCACAACCGGCGGCATCGCTTTCGGCACTTCAATAACCATCGGTGCTGGCGCCGGCACATTTTCGTTGGATTGTGTGATGGCGCTGTGATCGCAGCGCTCGCACGGTGTCGTCGGGCACTCGTCGCATTCGTCGCAATTGCGCGTGCAGCCGGTCAGGCTCAGAATGGCGATGGCGCCGATAAAAATGGCGAGCGTGCGTCTCATACTTCGAACTCCCCTATAATAGTAAACGGATGACCTGCGCAGAGACAGGGAAAAATGAAACGATTTATGCATGGCGCATTGGCACCTGTGCAAAAGGAGCGGCGGCACTCTTGCCGCCGTAAATAGTGGGCGGCAAGAGTGCCGCCCCTCCTAATCTGTACCACAATTATTCATCGAAATTCCGCGCCCGGCGGCGTCTGAATGAAGTATGATTCGCGGATAAACTGTCGGACGTTCAATGGTTGCCCGCTCCCTTGCGGTCGCGGCTTGTATTGGAACTTATGATCGCACTGGCGCTTCAAATTATCCTGCACCAACCTGTCCGCTTCGCCGCGGCATTGATGGGCATCTCCGTCGCGGCGGGGCTGGCCTTCATTCAACTGGGCCTGTACATGGGTTTCAAAGAGAACGCGTCGATCGTCGTGGACAACACGGCTGGCGACATCTGGGTCTGCGCGCAGCATCACGAGAATTTCGATTTTCCCAAGCAGCTTCCGCCCAACACGCTGGACATGGTCCGTTCCACGCGCGGCGTGAAAGATGCCAACCCGATGCTGATCGTCTTCAACAAATGGAAGATGGAAAACGGTGCTGAAAAGACCGTGGAGATTGTCGGCTACGACGTGGAACACAACGTCGGGCGTCCGTGGCGCCTGCTGCGCGGATTTGCCGAAGACCTCGACGGCGCCGGCGCGGTGACCATCGACGTGACCGCTGAGAGCAAGCTCGACAATGCCGACTTGGGCACGAAAACGGAGATCGGCCAGGTGCAGGCGCATGTGGTCGGGATCACCGATGGCATCCGTTCGTTCCAAGGCAACCCGATGGTCTTCACGGACCTCGACAACGCCCGCTCGTTCGGGCACCTTTCGTTCGACGCCGTGCACTACATCATCGTGAATCTTGAAAAAGGCGCCAGTCGCGCGGACGTGCTCAACACGCTTAATAATCTCGGCTACACGGAAGCCTATTCGCGCGAAGAATTCTCGCACAAAGCGCAGGACTACTGGCTTAACTCCACCGGTGCCGGCCCCGCGCTGGGCATGGCCGCGGTGATGGGATTGATTGTGGGCATCGTCGTGGCGGGACAAGTGCTGTACACATCCACGCTCGAACATCTCAAAGAATACGGCACGCTCAAAGCGATGGGCGCTACGAATTTTCAAGTCGCGTGCGCGATCATGGCGCAGGCCGTCGCCGGCGCGTTGCCGGCGCATCTGATCGCCGGTGTAATGCTCTGGATCGCCGGCCAGACCATCGGCGGAATGGGCATTCATCTGTCGTTCACGTTTCATCAATACTGTCTGGCGGTCTTCGCGACGATATTGGTGTGCGTGGCGGCGTCGCTGCTGTCGGTGTTCAAAGCGATGAGCGTCGCGCCGGCGGAAGTGTTCAAAGGATGAGTGCCGAGTCCTGAGTGCTGAGTAACATCGGCCAAGCGCTGCGCGTTTGCAGGCTTCTCTCAGGACTTAGCACTCAGGACTCAGGACTCAAAGAATGAGGGAGTTCATTTGAAGGCACTTATTCTTTTAATCGTGCTGGTCGTCGCATTGGGCGGCGGCGCGTATTGGTATTTCTTCTGGCCGCAGGCCGCGGCGGAAGAGCCGCAGACGGTGATGCGCAAGACCATCCGCAAAACTGCGCACGGCTCCGGCCTGATCGAAGGCTCCAGCGTCACCATGCGCATGCATTTCCCGTGGGGCGGATACGTCGATCGCGTCCTCGTGAAAGAAGGCCAGATGGTCAAAGGGCGCGACCTATTGGCGCAGTTGAGTCCGATCGAGCTTGACGACAAGATCAAGCTGCAGGAAATCGAAGTGAAGGAACTTAAAGCCAAACGCGACGCGCTGGCCGCGCGCAAATCGGCGGAATTGATCGAACAGGCGCAGGACGATTTGCGAAAATCCGTAATGCATCTGGCGGAAGTGGAACTTGAATTCAGCAAACTGCAAACTCCGCAGGGAAAAAATGACCGGCTGAACGAATACGAAACGCTGCGCCGCAATTTCGAGAGCGCGCAGCGCCGTTTCGATCTGGCGGAAGCGGACTTGAAGGCGCTTAAATCGCACCCGACGCCGGATGAAATGGCCGTCGTCAGCGCAAAATTGGAAGCGGCGAAGCAGCGCAAGGATCAAAGCGAGCTGGGCAAGGCGTTGATGCAGGAGGCGCTAACCGAATACGACAAAGTCAAACGCGGCCCCAGCCCCGAAGACATCGCCGCCGCCACCGCGCGGCTGGCGCTGGCCCGCACTGAACTCGACAACGCCGAAGCGGCGCGCAAAAAATTCGACGAGAAGCCGTCCACCGATCCCGCCGCGGAAGCCGCGCTCGCGGCGCATAAAAGGAAGCTCGAACAAATGCTTGCCGACGCCAAGGCCGACGAAACCGCGAAGCGCGCAGCGCTCGAAAAACTGCGCCACGACGCTGAGGACGCTGAAGTGCGCGAGGCCGACGCAAAAATCGAACGCGCTCAAACCACGCTGAAATTACTCGAGCGCAACAAGGAAGGGTACGATCTGCACGCGCCATTCGATGCGCTTATCACCAAGCGCTTGGTGGAAGAGGGCGCGCTGCTGCAGCCGTTTGAAGACGTCGTGCAACTGATCGATTTCTCGCGCAAGCGCGTGCGCGCGGAATTCGACATCACGGCGCTGCTCTCGCTGGCGAAGCCGGGTTTGACCGCGTCAATCAAAAGCCGCGCGTTTGGCAAGGACGAATTACCCGCGCGCGTCCTGCCGAACACCGTGAAGGTTCATCAGCGAAACGTGCTCTTCGACGATCCGTCGCTTCCCAAGGGCGGCGAAGTGGCCGAAGTGCTGATGGAATTGGACCCGCCGCAGGACGCCGCGAAGAAGGAGCTTTTCGACGCCCTGCGCCCCGGCTTGCGCGTCGAAGCCGACATCGTGCTGGAGTCGCGCGCCGACGTGGTCAGCGTGCCGAAGAGCTACGTGGCCAGCGAAATGAGCGACGACGGCACGGACCGCCAATTCGTGTGGAAGACGGAAATTAATGCGAGCAAACAAAACTACGCCGCCGCGCGCAAAGTCGAAGTCAAATGCGGCATGCGCGACGACTATTACGTCGAGATTCTCGAAGGGCTGAAAGAGAATGATCTCGTGGTCAAGCCGAGGTCGCAAGGGAAGTGAGACTTGAGTCCTGTGTGCTGAGTCCTGAGTCCTGAGAAGCCGTTGATGCGGTGGAAACCAACCCCTCGCCCCCGGCCCCTCTCACCCAGGGGGGAGAGGGAGGAACGGCGATGACTTCGCTTCGCGAAGTCTTTGACATAGATGCGGATTTATGGGGTATAGCCCGTCTCCCCGTGCTGCGTGAGGTCCAACCCCTCGACTTCCTGCTCGGCGCTCACGCGCAAGCCAATCACCGCATCCACGATTTTCAGAATCAAAAACGAGCCGATGCCTGAAATCGCGACGGTGATCAGCACCGCCATCGCCTGATTCTTCAATTGCGCCGGATTGCCCGCGATTGCGCCGTCCGCGCCGGTCGCGTTCACCGCGCGCGTGCAGAACACGCCCGTGAGAAGCGCGCCGGTGATTCCGCCGACGCCATGCACGCCGAAGGCGTCCAATGAATCGTCGTAGCCCAATTTCGCTTTCACCACAGCCACGGCGCAATAACAAATCGCTCCCGCGGCGAGACCCATTGCAATGCCGCTCATCGGAGTCACGAAGCCCGACGCCGGCGTGATCACCACCAGGCCCGCCACCGCGCCGGAGATCGCGCCCAACATGCTCGGATGCCCGCGGTGCCACCATTCCGCCACGACCCACGAGAGTGTCGCCGCCGCCGCCGCGAAATGCGTCGCCGTCAGTGCCGACGCCGCCAAGCGATTCGCACCCAGCGCGCTCCCGCCGTTGAATCCGAACCAGCCCATCCACAACAGGCCCGCGCCGACCACCGACAGCACCAGATTGTGCGGCTGCATCGGTTCCTTGTTGTATTCAAGGCGCGGACCCATCACGAGGCACGCCACCAAGGCCGCCACGCCCGACGAAATATGCACGACCGTTCCGCCCGCGAAATCCAGCGCCGGAAACATCGCGCCCGCGTCGCTGGCCGCGCCGGTTCGCTCATCGAAGACGCCGTGCAACAATCCGCCCGAGCCCCAGACCATGTGCGCCAGCGGGTTGTACACGATCAGCGCCCACAGCGTCGCGAACAGCAGCATCGCTTTGAATTTCATGCGGTCCGCGACCGCGCCGAAGATCAGCGCCGGCGTAATGATCGCAAACATCATCTGATAGCCCATGAAAACCAGATGCGGAATCGTCGGCGCGTAGCCGTGCGCCGTCGCGCCGTCAAACTTCTCCCACGGCAAACACGCGAAGCCGAATCCGCCGCAGTACGGACAGGCTTTGTCGAAGGCCATCGAATAGCCGATCAGCGCCCATTCGAGCGAGATCACGCCCATCAGAATCCAGCTTTGCATCATCGTGCCGAGCACGTTTTTGCGCCGCACCATGCCTCCATAGAAAAACGCCAGCCCGGGCGTCATCAGCAGCACAAATGCGGTGCTGACCAGCATCCACGCCGTGTCGCCTGTGTCCGGCGACCAAGGTTTCGGGGATTGCTCACTCGCGAAAACGGGAGCTGCAAAAAACAATGCAAACGGAATTGCCATGCGAAAAGTCCGCATACTTTTCTCCACTATTATCGATAAACAGATATGGAGGTATTGTACGTTCGCGGCTTTGGCGTTCCAGTAAAAATTCAGCGGACTTTTTTCGTTTATGGCTTTGTGCTGAGCGTCGTCACAAAGCAATCGCTCAACGAGTAGACGGTTGAAATGCGCGCAGAAAGTTTCACGGGCGGATTCGATCAAAAGCACCAAATTTCGCGCGAATTTCGGTGCCAATCTTCAGAAATTCTGAACTTAGCGCTTGACTTGAGTACCCTATCCTTGCTAAATCTCCGCCCTTATTGTTCCGTCGCTACCATTAATTGTGTACACGGTCGCGGCACATTATCGGACTGAAGTCTTATCGCTCAGGACTCAGCACTCAGGACTCAGGACTCAAGAAAAGTGGCCAAAAACCTCGTCATTGTCGAATCCCCCGGAAAAATCAAGACCATCGGCAAGGTCTTAGGGAAGAATTATACCGTCAAGGCCAGCATCGGCCACATCCGCGACCTGCCCAAAGGCAAAGGCAAAGGCGCCGACCACAAGAATCTGATCGTCGCAGGCATCGCCAAGGATTTCACGCCCACTTACGTCAACGTCGAAGCCAAGAAGAAGGTCATCGCCGAACTCCGCAAAGCCGCCTCGACCGCCGACAAAGTTTATCTCTGCCCCGACCCTGACCGCGAAGGCGAAGCCATTGCCTGGCATCTTTCCGAAGCGCTCGAACTGGACCCCGAAAAGATCGTCCGGGTGACGTTCGACGAAATCACGCCGCGCGGAATCAAAGCCGGTTTTGCCGCGCCGCGCAAGCTCGACATGGATTTGGTCTACTCGCAGCAGGCCCGCCGAATTCTGGATCGCATCGTCGGCTATAAACTTTCGGATCTGCTTTGGAACAAGATTGTGCGTGGCCTTTCCGCCGGCCGCGTGCAGTCCATCGCCGTCCGTCTGCTGGTCGATCGCGAAAAGGAAATCCAGGCCTTCATCCCCGAATGCTACTGGACGCTCGACGCCATCTTTTCTCACGCCGGCAAGAATTTCGATGCCTCGCTCCGCGCCATCGACGGCAAGCAAGTCGTCTCCAGCGCCGACGACCTCGCCAAATTCAAAGCCGGCGGGCAGGGCGCCGTCGGCGCGTCCGGCATCGTTCGCACGCTCATCGGCAACGCCGACGAAGCCAAAGCCATCGCCACGGCGCTGCGCACGTCGCCGTACGAAGTCAGTTATTACGAAGTCAAGGAAGTGCAGGACCGCCCCTATCCGCCGTTCGCGACGAGCCAGCTTCAGCAAGCTGCCGCCAATCGTTTGGGTTTCGATTCCAAGCGAACCATGCGCGTCGCCCAGCAGCTTTACGAAGGCGTGAAAATGGGCGACGACGACCAAGTCGCGCTGATCACCTACATGCGCACCGATTCGTTCCGCATTTCCCCCGACGCGCTCACAGAATGCCGCGACGAAATCGAAAAACGCTACGGCGCGAAGTACCTTCCCGAAAAACCCAACTTCTACGCCTCGCGTTCCGGCGCGCAGGAAGCTCACGAATGCATCCGTCCCACGCACGTCGAAATGTCGCCCGACGATTTGCGCGCCAGTCTTTCTGACGAGCAGTACAAACTCTACCGCCTGATTTACCAGCGCTTCATTGCCTGCCAAATGGTCCCCGCCATCTTTGACGCCACCACCGCCGACATCGCCGCGCTCGCCGCCAACACGCGCAACGCCGTCTTCCGCGCGACAGGCCGCGTGCTGAAGTTCGACGGCTGGCTGGCCGTGCAAGGCGGCGCCGCCGCGGCCAAAGCCGCGCACGTCGATGCCTCCGCCGCCGACCGCGAAAAAGGCGACGAATCCGACGAGGAAGACGCGGATGAAAACGGCGATACAAGCCGCGACCGCAAGGGAGCGGTAGAGCCTGCCGCCGCGCTCAAGCCTGAGACAAAAATCGTGAAGCCGGAGAAGAAACCCGGCTCGCAGATTCTCCCAGCGATGAAAACCGGCGACACACCCAAGCTCGAAAAGCTCGACCCCGACGAGCATTTCACCCAGCCGCCGCCGCGCTACACCGAAGCCACGCTCAACAAAAAACTCGAGCGCGAAGGCATCGGCCGGCCAAGCACCTACCAGACAATCATGTCCACCATCCAGGACCGCGGCTACGCGCAGAAGCTCGGCCAGGGCGGGCGCGGCGCCTTCATGGCCACGCCGCTGGGCCGCGTCGTCTCCGAAAGCCTCGAAGGCCACTTCCCCTCGATCATGGATTTGGGCTTCACGCGCGACATGGAAGAAGAGCTCGACAAAATCTCCGACGCGCACCTCGACTGGCGCAAAGCCATCAAGGATTTCTACGGCCCGTTCTCCCGCGACATGGAACGCGCCGTGAAGAACATGCCCAACACGAAAGAAAACTCCGTCCCCACCGACGTGAAATGCCCTCAGTGCGGCAGCCCGATGGAAAAGCGCCTGAGCCAGTACGGCTTTTACCTGCGCTGCACGGTCAATCCCGATTGCCCCAAATTGGCGCTCGACGCTCACGGCAACATCCAGAAAAAAGTGGGCCCCAAACCGACGGGCTTGAAGTGCGACATCTGCGGCAAAGACGTGGTCAAAAGCGTGGGCCGCTTCGGCGCGTATCTGCACTGCGTGGATTATCCCGAAAAGAAGTGCACGTACACCATGAAGCTCAACAAGGAAGGCCACCCGCTGCGCAAGTTCAAGCCGATTCCCACCGAGCTGAAATGTGAAAAATGCAAAAGCCCGCTGGTGGTGCGCGTCACCTCTCGCGGCAAAACGCGCCGCCCATTCCTGAGCTGCTCCAACTTTCCCAAATGCCGCCACGCCGCCGACCTCCCGCCGGAACTCGCGCCGCTGGGCGAAAAAGCCATGGCGCAATGGGTGGAGATCGACGCGAAGAACAAGCGCGATTTGCCGATCTTTTTGAAGGCGATGGAGGAGAATAAGGAGAGCGAAGAGGGCAAAGAGAGCGAGTAGTCGCTCGCCTTCACGCCCGCATTCTCGCCCCCGCACAATTGGAACGCGCTCTAGGCAACAACTCCGTTTTCCATTATATTCTCCCCATGCTCCCGATGCCGTCTCATGCAACCCTCTTGGACAAAATGGTGTTGAGCGTGGAACGCGTCCGCGAACGATTGACACGAGCAGCCGCGGCCCTGGACGCCGCACATGTTCCGTACGCCATAGCTGGCGGAAACGCCGTCGCCGCGTGGGTTGCAACCGTCGATCCAGCTGCCGTGCGCAACACGCAGGACGTGGACATTTTGCTCAAGCGCTCCGATTTGGATGCAGCGGCCCGCGTGCTCGCCTCAGCCGGCTTCATCCGTCGCCGCGTTCAAGGCTTGGAGATTTTTTTGGACGGCCCTGACGCAAAGATGCGCGACTCAGTGCATGTCGTCATCGCTGGAGAAAAAGTGCGGCCCGACTACGAATCCCCCGCGCCCGATGTGAGCGATTCTCAGCGCCCCGGCGGATTCAGTGTAGTCTCTCTGCGCGCGTTGGTGCGAATGAAACTCACCTCCTTTCGCCGCAAAGATCAAGTTCATCTGCTCGACATGCTCGAAGTCGGATTGATCGACGCATCGTGGACAACCCGCTTCAGCCCCGTGTTGAACGCGCGCTTACAGCAACTCATCGATACTCCTGACGAATAAACTTCGCACCGCGAAATTCCGCGGCCGAGTAATCTGAATTCCCTTTGCGCCCCGTATTTGCTACAATTCTCAAGTGTGTAGGAGCCGCGCCCCCTCATGCATTCCCTCGTTCGCGCCGCCATCGCCGCCCTCACATTCCCGTTGCTCACCTCCTGCGGCGACTTGTCCTCAAAAAAAACTTCCGAAGGAGATCTCCCCATGACTCTCGCGATCAAATCCTCCGCATTCGATCCCAACATGCCCATTCCCAAAAAATTTACCGGCGAAGGCGATGACGTCTCCCCCGCCCTGCAATGGTCCGGTATTCCGACGGAAACCAAAGAACTGGCGCTGATCTGCGACGACCCCGACGCGCCCACGCCCAAGCCGTGGGTCCATTGGGTCCTCTACGGCGTGCCGCCGGAGACGGCCGGCCTTCCTGAAAACGTGAAGAAGAGCAACACGCTCACCGCGCCGAAAAATGCGCGCCAAGGCGTGAACGATTTCGGAAAAATCGGCTACAACGGCCCGCTGCCGCCCAAAGGCCACGGCACGCATCGTTACCATTTCAAACTCTACGCGCTCGACGCGCCGCTGAATCTCAACGCGGGCCTAAGCAAGGAAGACGTGCTCGAGGCCGCAAAAAAACACATCCTCGCGCAAGGGGAAGTGATTGGGACGTACGAGAGGAAGTGAGCGCAATGTCACGGTGAAATCGAACGGCTTCCCCTCACCCCGCGGGCGAGTACGCCCGTCGGCCCTCTCCCGGAGGGAGAGGGGATTCAATGCAAAATTCTCAATGGTGTCTGTTGTCCTGACCCCTGACCCCTGTCTCCTGATCACTGACTCCTGACTCCTGATCACTGACTCCTGACTACTTGCTTTTCACCGTCTTCGCCGTCCCGCTCTTCCCCTGCGTCGCCTGGTACAGCACCGTCGTCACGCCCGTGAACGTCGTCGTGCCCAGCGTGATGTTCACGCGCACCGGCAGCATCACGCCCGTGCTGGCCGTCGTCACGTCGGTGAATCCCGCGCGCCCCAATTCCTCGCGCAGCGTGCCGTTCGTTGAGAACGAGAACGAGACCGGCTTGTCGCCCGCCGCTGAAGTCTGTTTCAACCCCAGAGAGAATTTGCTCACCGGCGGCGGAGGCGGCGCCGGGAGCGTGAAATCGAAGACCGTCGTGGTGGTTGTCGTCTTTGGCAGCTTCACGGCTTTGGGAATTTTTCCCGTCGCGTCCAACTGAATCTGCTGATGCAGGTCGATCACGTCCACGCGAATGATCAGATTATCCGGATTGATACCGGCGGGCAGTGCGAGGCTGGCTTTGAGCGACGCCGAATCTCTGCCATTCGTAATCAGCCCCGTCTTCTTGTCGATCGCGAAATCGAATTTCGCGCT
Organism: Planctomycetota bacterium; assembly: GCA_035308565.1. Classification (GTDB taxonomy): domain Bacteria; phylum Planctomycetota; class SZUA-567; order H5-PLA8; family H5-PLA8; genus JANXLS01. Next base: position 37,449 of record DATGGK010000252.1, read on the forward strand.
GAAACTCAGCGTCGTCGGGTCGATGTCGATTCCCGGCTCGATCGAGCGGATGCGGTTGTTGTTCACGTCCGCGAAGACCAGTGAAGCGGCGTGAAAAATCATGCGCCCCGGCGAATTGACTTCAGCGTTCACCGCCAAATCGCCGTCGCCCACAAAACCCGGCGTGCCGTTTCCGCAGATCGTCGAAATGTTTCCACTGGCGATGTCGATCGAACGGATGACCTGGTCGCCGGTGTCCGAAATCAAAATGCGCGTCGCGTCCACCGCCACGCCCGCCGGGGAATTCAAGCTAGCGGACTGCGCCGGACCGCCATCGCCGATGCTCGGCGGCGTGGGCGTTCCTCCGCCGGCAATCGTCGAAACCAGCAGCCCCGGCGGCGCGCCGATTTTGCGGATCAAATTGTTGTTCGTGTCCGCAATTAGAAGTTCGCCCGCCGAATCGAGCGCCAGTCCGCTTGGCGAACGCAATCGCGCGTTGGCCGCGGGCAGCCCGTCGCCGTTGGGATTGGTCGCATTGTTGACTGGACTCTGCCCGGCGAACGGCGCAACAGTTCCTGTCAGATCGACGGTTTCAATCACGTTGCTGCGGGCCACATACAGAATGCCGTTCGGATCGGCGATCACGCAGACCGGCGAACTGTTAAGCTGCGCATACGTGCGGATAATTCCCGTTCCCAAATCCACCGCGCGGATGCTTTGGTTGTCGGCATCGGCGATGAACAGCGTCGTGCCGAAGACACACACATCGTTGGGCGTCAAACTGGCCAGAAACGCCGGCCCGCCGTCGCCGAGATCAGCGGTCGTGCCGTTGCCGGCGAACGTCGTGATTTTTCCGTCCGACGAAACGCGCCGCACCGCGTTGTCGCCAGTATCGGCGACATACAGATTCCCCGCCGCGTCAAACGCCGAGCCTTGCGGCGCGACCAGCACGCCGTCCTGCTGCGGCCCGCGGTCGCCGATGAATCCGTTCAGCCCCGTGCCGACAACCGTGTCGATGAATCCCGTCGTTTTATCCACCCGCCGGATGCGGTCGTGTCCGGAATCGTAAATATAAATGTTGCCGAGCGAATCGAGTGCGACATCGCGCGGGCTGGAAAGCGACGCGCCCGTCGCCGGGCCATCATCGCCAATTGTCGTCCCGCCGTTTCCGGCGATGGTCAAAATAATCGGCGCCGCGTCAGCCACGTCCACGGTGCGAATGCGCCCAGGGCCGACACACGAAATCACCAATTTTCCGCTGGAATCCAATGCCAACCCGCCCAGCGATCCAATCTGAGCGCTCGTCGCCGCGCCGCCGTCGCCACTGAATCCGCCGCTGCCGCCGGTGCCATCGCCGGCGACGGTCGTCACCGTTCCGCCGCTGAGTTTGCGCACACGCCGGTTGCCGCTGTCAGCGATGTAAAGATTGCCCGACCCGTCTGCCACCACGCCCGTGGGGGTATTGAATTTCGCCGCGAGCGCTCCCCCGGCGTTGCCATCGCCGCTGAAACCTGAACTGCCCGGCACGCCCGCGATCGTGGCGATGTTTCCGCCGACTGTGAACTGTCGCACGCAGGCGTTTCCGGAATCGCACACGGTCACGTTGCCGGTGCTGTCCACAAAAATATCGCCCAGCGTTGTCGAGAACGTCGCCGCCGTCGCCGCGCCGCCATCGCCCAGCGGCGCCGGCGGATTCGTGCCCACGACCTGCCCCGTAAACAATCCGACGCCGGCCGCGGTGCTGATTAACCCGCTCAGCGCATCGACGCGCCGCACCACAAAATTTCCGCGGTCGCAGATGAACAAATTCCCCGCCGAATCGAACGCCAATCCCCCCGGATTGTTTAGGCCCGCTGACACCGCCGGCAGCCCGTCGCCGTTGTACGCGCGCGTACCGTTGCCCGCGACGACAGAAATCAAGCCGGTCGTGGGATTGACTTTCATGACTTGATTGTGGCCGCTGTCCGAAAAATAAATCTCCGCCAGCGCCGAAATCGCCAGCCCTTGCGATGCGCCCAGCGACAAGTCCGCTTCGTCGGGACTGTAGCCCTCCAAACTTCCTCCGCCGGCAATCGTGCGGATGATGTCAGTACCCTGCGCACTGGTGCACACAGCCACGAACAGCGCGAACGTTATTGCAAATTGAGGACAAAGAACAGTGCGCTGCATGGGCTTGCCTCCTGATGAGATTTCGGCATTGCGCCGAAGGATCGACAACCGGCGTTAGAGCACGCTGGGACGCGGACTTCCATTAGTGCACAACGTTCAGTTCAGATTTACAACATCTTCAATATAGGACAATCGACGGCTGAGTGCCCCTAGCACACAAATATTTGACCAAATTCCAGATATTGCAGACAGCTTTGCGATTACTTAAATTCCCACCTGCCCCATAGCCGCGGCTGCAACTCCGCCTCGCTCGGCACATCCGCCACAATCGCCGTCGCCTTGTTGCTCCAATACGCCCGCTGGGTCGTCACCGAGCCCGTCCCGCGCAAAATCCCGATGTCCCCTCTTATTGTCATCCCGCTCGCCGGCTTCAAACCGATCACACTTAGCGGCACCGCAATTTCAAAATTCCCGTCCATGCCCGCCAACTGCACCTGCTCGCTCACATCCTCGACGCGGTCAAAATTGATCGTCCGCCACGGCGACGAAAACGCGACCTTTTCCTTCTCGCCCGGTGCCACCGCTCTATAAAGGAGCGCCCGCGTCTTCCCGCCCACCACCGTCACCAGCAGCCGCACGTCCCCGTCCATCGGCGCGCCGCGTTTCGGATCGGCGTTCGCATTCGCCCCAATCATCAAATCCAACGCGCCGCCCGTCTTGAACAGCGCGTTCGGCGCGTCACCCGCGTTGCGCAGCAAATCCTTGTCCCCCGTCCGCCAAGCCGCGTACAATTTCTCCCCGCTCACAGCCACCGCGCCCGTCACGTCGTACGGCTTGCTGTTCGAATTGAAATACGCCGCCGACCCGCGCTTGTCGATCTCCACCCACGCCGCGTCCGCCCAATCGTCGAGTTTTCCATCCACAACCGGCGCATCTTTCCGCATCGCCACCGTCAGCACCCCGTGCCCCTGAGCCGCCTGCCGAGCCGCCTCCGCGCGCGCAAAATATTCGCGCGCGCGATTCAAATCGTCCGCGCCAATCGTCAAATCAAACGCCGCAATCCGCTTGATCGTTTCCAAACCCTCCACGCGCGCGATGCAATTCGGCCGCCCCGTCACCAGCAGAATCTCGCCGTTATCCGTCTGCGACACATTCGGCCAGAAATTCTCGTCGCTCGGTGTCAATTCATTCAGCACCATCCCGCGCTGAGCCGCTGGCATCGCCCACGGCCGCCCCAAGCGCATGTCCTGAAATAGCTGCGTCACTAAAAGCCCGTCGTTCGTAAAAATCGCAATCGGCCCCGTGTTCTCATTTAAAAACCAAAGCGGTTCACCATTCTTCGGCGTCACAGAATCGCCCAACAACCGCGTGTGCCCAATAATCTCACCCGCGCGGTCCGGCACCGGCGCCTCATGCGACGCGTGCAGCCCCGGCCACAAACTCGGATACGACCACATCGGCACGCCGTTCTTCGCCCCGCCAATCGCATCCGCGCTGTACGGCTTCGGAGCGTTTGTGTGAAAACTCCACCCGTCCGCGCCGACCATCGCCTGATCCCCGCCCGACGACGGCGGAACGTTAGCCTCGGCTACAATTATTTCCATCGCCTTCAAATCGTACTGAGGCACGCCCTGAGCCGTAAATGATTTCGGCTTGAAACCCACCGCCTTCCCGTTCAATCGCGCTACCACAATCGACAAATCCCGCTGCACCGTCACTCCGCCATTGGTCGCTTTTATCAACGTCACTTCATTCGGTTGCACCTGGCCATCCGCGTTCAAATCGCTCCAAATAAAAAACGCGGCGTTCTGAGTGTGCGGATTCGCCTTCGGGTCCGTGTCTTTCGGCCAGACTGCTTTGAGCTCCGCAGTCTTCAGCACATCCCACTCATTCGCCCGCCCGGCAGCCGCGCACGGCACCGCAACGCCATCGCGGTCCGCAAAAATAAACGCGCTCCCATGCCCGCCCGTTGGGTTGCTGTTGTACGCGTTCGTAAAATAGCGCCTCCCGTTCGCATAAATCGCGTTCTGCGGCACGCCGCAGCGCTCGGCGAGCTTCAGGCTCTTTTCATCCGGCCGATAAAAAACCGATGCCACTTCGCTCGTGCCTTTTTGCCAGTCGATTTTGAATTCCATTCCGTTGTAATAAAACTTCGTCTTGTCCCGCGGATCGACCGACCCGCCCCCGCCATACTCCGCCGGACCATAAAACGCCTTCAGCAGCGTCCCATCCGGCTTCCACACACTCACCCGTTTCGGTTGATAGTCCTCTTCCGCGACCCACAAATTTCCGTTGGAATCGATCGTCATCCCGCGCGGATTGTTCATGTGCAGCGGATCATAGGGACCGGCTTTCGGTGCGCCGGGATGGCCGATGATACGAGTTGGCCTATGTCCGCCGGGTCCATATACTTCAATCACGTGATTCTGCCCGCGTGAACTGACATAGACATTTCCTGTTTGGTCAATGCAGATGCCGATGCGGTCTAGGGTGTCATCGAACTCCCGTGCTTGTGCAAATGGAATTTCGAATGCATCATTTGGACTCAGCCTGTAAACAGAATCCGTGATGACCAAGTAACGATTGCCTTTTTTATCGTATGCTAGGCCGCGCATTCCGCTCTGCTCACGTTCCTCCTTCACTTTCCCCGTCGCCGCATCCACTAACACCACCTTATTAAGCGTCGGCATGCTAAACGCCACCACGCCATCGTAAACCGCCAGTCCCCCAATCTGCTCCTCCCACTTCACACCGCCGCTTGCGTTCATCGTCGGCGTGAACGGATATTTGATGATTGATTTATCCGCGCCAGCCGTGAGCGCCGTCACGCGAATTTCGCCCTGCTTGGATTTGTTGTCGCCCACGCTCCACGCGGCCGCCGCGTACGCGTAAATTCCCGGCAGCGCCTTCGGTCCCGCGTCGCGCGCCAGATACGGCGCGCCTGTCCACGTGCCGCCGACCCAGTTTTGGCCTTTCCATTTTTTGCCGTCAAGATCGACCCACGCCAGCCCCGCCGTGCCTTCCGACACGTAACTCCCGATCAAAATCGCCGGCCGCGTTTTCTCGCCGTCCGGCGCGTTCGGCACAAACAGAACGGAACTTGGCGGCGTGTGATTCGACAACCACCCGCCTGTCCGGTCCCCCGTCTCCCACGGAACACTTCCTGCGCTGTACACGCCCAGTTCGTATTTCACATCGACTTGCTTGCGCCACAACCCGCGCACGCGGTACGTCCCCGGCGCGACAAATTGCGTGGGAATGTAATACAGCCCATGCTTCGCCGCCGAAGGATCGCGCCCCAAATCGTCGGAACCGTCCCACCACGCGGTGTTCTCGCCTTTTTCAAAAAAAGTATCCGCAATCAAATTGCGCACGCGCTTGCCGCTCGCGTCTTCGATCACCAGCGTCACAAATCCCGCTTCGGGCAGCGTAAACTTGACCGCAATCGGCGGCTTCTCTTTCTCCGCCGCGCGCGGCAAAATCGCCGTTTCGATTTTCGAAGCATTCAGCGGCATGAGCGCGAGCAACTCACCCAGCCACACGCGTTTTCCATCGCGCGTGTGCCCCTGAACATGCGGGTGTCCAGCCGGCGGCATCGGAGCAATCATCCGTACGCGGAGGGCCCGCGTCGTAATATCTTTTCCGAAATCCAGCCAATCGACTGGCAGCGAAATCGGATACCGATTCTTCAACCCGCTGAAATTTCTCACCGTCTTCCACGCGCTCTCCGGCGCCTCGCGCGGATGAACGTCCGCCGGCCCGTCGAACGCCTGCACTTCCGCTTCGCCAAATCCCGCGAAACAAACACCCACGCCGCGCAGCGTCACCGGCGCATTCCACATCATCATCGCCCATTCCGGATTCGCCGCCGATATCACATTCGCGCGCTCGCCGGAGTTGATCGGGATATTTGCCCACTGCTCCCAGCCGGGATCAACGAGTTCATTGTTAATTTTGCCGCCATTGCGTTCGTTGGAACTCACCGCAACACTGGCCTGCGTCGCCACATTCGCCACGCGCGCCAGCAGCACGTACGCGCCGCCGATCCAACCGGCGTAGTCTTTGTCGGTCACGTCGGCCGTGTGCGTGAAGCGCAGCGCTCGCGTGGCGACGTTTTGCGGCAAAGTCCAAAGCAGATAATTTTCGCGCGTACCTTCCGCGCGTAAAATCGCACCCTTTTTTATCCGTTCGGCCGGCACCCATTGAGAATCGTCGTTCAAATTTCCCGGATACGCCGCGTCGCTCTTCAGCACGCTTACCTGCACGCCGCCACGCACCAGCACTGCGCCGACCGCGATTGGCTCCTTGAACCCAACGCGCAAATGCCGCACGCCTGGATTTTTCGAAGCCCCAAACGCCAGCCCCGAATGCCCCGGCGTCGTCTTCTCCGTCCATACAACCCACTGCGCCGCCTTCTCAGAATCGCGCGCATCTTTGGGCACCAGCGCGCGCTCGGCGCCGTCAACCCATTCGGCATAAGCCGCTGCGTCGAAATTGCCCGCCTTCACCGGCGTATCGAATGACGGCGCTTCCGCGGCTTGCACTAATGAAATTGTGGCTAGATAAATGAAAACAATTTTCGCGCCGCGCATGCATTCTCCTTAGTCCGTGACATCAGAGAATACAAATCATCTGACTTCAGCGCTGGCCAATTCCGCGAAGGAGAGCAAGTGCTGCTGTTCGAAAACAAAATACAACAAAAACGGCGAGCGTTTGATCGCTCGCCATTCCCGTTACGGCGGCCTGGAGAGCCGCCCTACTTTTCGACCAGCCGCAGCGCATTGGAATGGCCGGGGCCGGGGAACTTTTCGGAGAACATGCGGATGTTGGCGCTCACGCGGCCTTGGTTGGCGCGGAGAAAATACACGGCGCTTGAAACTTGCCGCCATCCCGCGTCAAACAATTCGCGCGCGGCCTTGCAGCCGGGGTCGAGCGGAAGGTGGAGGAGTACGATGGAGTCTTTCATGATGGGCCTGCGATATTGTTTTGGAAGCTAAAGTTTTCGTGGGGGGCGGCGGCTAATGGTCCGGACGGGCCGGGGCGGATGATTGAAACAGCAGGTAGGAATACTGCGAGGTAAACTGCGTTGGTTGGCTGGATGCGCCGAACCGGACGCTGGCCGCCGCCCCCACGATGAGATTGCGACTTTTATCTTCGTCTTCTCTTGTCAAGTCCTGCTTCACTTCGTCCTACACAAGACTGACGAATACAAGCCGTGGGCCATACGCAAATAATTTAGTGTAGGAAGTGCGAGCGAACGTATTTTCATAGGAGAAACGCGGCGCGCGATTTCTTTTGCGCGCGGGAGTGTCGGCAAGTCTGCACAAGTAATTAAGAAAAAATGTGAGGGAAACGCTGAATTTTGTCAGCGCAAGTTAGGAAACACGGCAGGCGGCATGCATTTTATATCGCTGCACGAGTGCAGGGGCGGTCAGGGGTCAGGAGTCAGGAGTCAGAAAATTCACGCGCGCTACGCGGGTTGTTCGACGGAAACGGGAGCGCTTTCGGCTTCGGCGGCGGGTTGGCCGAAGGAATAATTGTACGCGTAGGCGATGGCCAAGTGGAAGATGGGTATGGTCAGGAACGCGAACACGCACAGCGAACAAAAAACCAGAATCGTGGCCACGATGCCCATCACGAAATGAAACAGAACCCATTGAAACAAGTACGGCTTGACGTGCTCCATGCACAGGTCTTTGGCTTCGCTCCAGCCCACGTTGCGGTCGATGATGAAAAAGCTGCCCGGAATAAAAAGCGGCTGCGTGATCAGCAGGCCAAGGAAGCATGCGAGCATGCCGCAAATCTGCAGCAGCCCGATCACGATGCAGTCGGCTAATTTCGAGAATCCGATGAACGCATCCGAAACCTGCGGCTGTTCGCCGCGCACGGCTTTGAGCGCCACGTTATGGAAACCCGCGGAGGCGATAAAGCCGCCGATGAGCGGGACGAAACCGCAGACCATGGCGCAGAGCGTTCCAACCAGAACCGGCCCGAAGAAGCGCTTGTACGCGGCGAAACCTTCGCGCAGCGCTTCGACAATCGGCGGGGGACCTTTCGATACTCTCGTCATTATGCGGCGACTCCGCTATTTTGCCTTCGCCCAAAGGATGCGGCGAAGGCGGCGGCATGAATGCTCAATCGGATTTGTCAGTCGGTATTTATGCAGCGGGCTTCGAATCCACGCTCTTGCAAGTGGCGGTCTTGTCGATCATCTTCATGATCTTATAGAGCAAGGGGAATGAATATTCATTTTCTGTAATCGTTTCACCGGCCTTGAGCCGCTCAGCGGTTTGATACGAATCGATGATGCTGGAGACGAGAATGATAAGGCCGGGAAGACAACAGATGCTTCCGACAATCTGTGCCACAAGCGTATAGATCCACTTTCGCTGCTGCCCGTTGATGACCAAATGACCAATGCCAAAGACTAACCACGTCAACAACGCCGCAACAATCGGATTTGCATCCGGTTTAGAAATGTCGGCCATGTCTTTTCCCCTTCCATGAAAGTGCCGCGCGTAAACTCGCTAAAAATGATGTTGCTGATGATGGCGCCCTTTATAGCACGCAACGCGCGTTGCACAAGGGCAAACACAGGTGTTGCAGTAATAAGCGCTTCGGCGTTCGTTATTTCACGCAATCTCCACAACCCTGAAACTCTGAGACGTGAAGGCTTTTGAACGCTTGAACCTTGAATCTTAAGGCGAATCGAGTGAGGCCCGTAGCGCAGGCGTCCCGCCTGCGGGTCTGGCAGGCGGGACGCCTGCGCTACGATTCATTCGTGAAGATTCGCGCGATTCGTTGTTCAATTATTTGATTGCGGCAGATGCCGCTCCGTGTTCACCTGCGATGAATCGTGCAGCCCGAATCAATACCCGCGCTCCCGCTCCACGCAATTCTTAAGCTTCTCCCCGCGCACATACCGCTGCAAATTGTCCAGAAAAATATCGAACGCCCGCGACTCGTAATCCGGCCGGTCGCCGCCGATGTGCGGCGTGATCAACACAGTCGGCAGCCCATAGAATTCCGAATTCGCCGGCAGCGGCTCCTGCTTGAAAACGTCCAGCCCCGCGCCGGCAATGTGTCCGGATTTCAATGCGCCAATCAACGCGCGCTCGTCGATCGCGTTCCCGCGCCCCACATTAATAAGCAGGCAATGCCGCGGCAGCAGCGCCAAGCGCCGAGCGTCGATCAAATCATCGGTCTCGCGCGTCGCAGGTAAAATCAGCATCAACACATCGCAGCGCGGCAAGACGGAGTCGAGCTTTGCAATCGGGTGCGTTTCGTCCGCTTCGCGCGCCGGAGTCCCGCCGCGGTTGACGCCAATCGTCTTCATCCCAAACGCCCGCGCCAACTCGCACACGCGCCGCCCCAGCGCGCCCAAGCCCAGCACGCCCATCGTGATCCCGCTCAACACCAGCGGACGGTCCTCGTCGCGCGCCGATTTCCACGCGCCCGGCACGAGCGTTTTCTCGTAGAGATTTATGCGCCGCGCCAGCGCCAGCAGCAGCGCGAACGCATGTTGCGCGCAGCTTTCGTGCATCCCCGCCGCCGTCGTCAAAATAAACGTTCCTTTTTGAAACGCCTCGCACGACGCCCAATCTTCCACGCCCGCCGACGGATTCTGCTGCCACTTCAAACGCCGCGCGCCTTTCAGCAACTCCACATCCGGCTTGCCAAAAATAATCTCCGCCGCCGCAATCGCCGCCGCATCGTCATGCGCGCCCGTGCGCCAATTGAATTGAGGATATTGCGCGCGCGCCGCGTCAATCCGCTCGCGCGGCACGGGAAAACAAACAAGAATGGTTTCAGGCATCGAAGCAAGTCCGGAGAGTGAACGCCGCGATTATAATTCGCCGCACCCCTCCGCGCGATAACTTTCGACTGACGCGCCGGCTTCCAGCCGGCCAACACTGCCCAGTCAACCGGGCCGGCTGGAAGCCGGCGCTCCAACCGGCCTGGAAGTAGCGTCATGATTGCGTTGTCTTTTCGTCAATATCGTATGAATGGCGAAGTTGTGGCCGATAAATCGAGTAAGAAGTAAATGAGTGGAAAAAGGAGGGTCTATGCACGAACCCATCAACGCTTCGAACGCTGACGCTCAGCCGAAGAAATCCAACAAAATTTTGTGGATCGCCGGCTGCGGCGGCTGCGGGTGCCTGCTGTTTCTTATCGCCGTTGTGGTGGGAATTGTTTTGATGTATCAGAAGTGGTAGGAAACAGACTGGACACCATTTTTTTCGAGAGATAATTCATGGCCATGAGTCCGACCCAATCGCCTCAGCCCCCGCGGCAACGCCGCCGAAGAAATCCAACGCGTTGATTTGGCTTGCCGGCTGCGGGTGCGGCTGCCTGCTGGTCGCCGCGGTCGTGGCCATTGTTGGCATCGCCTTTCTGGGCTGGCTGGGCGGCAATTCCAAATTTGTCAATTCGCGCGACGGGCTGGCTGGCGAACCGCTGAATTCCTACGTCGATTTTTCGTTCGAGTACCCAAACACATGGACGTTCGAAAAGACTGAACCCGGCGGCAGCAATTATGCCAAGGTGACACACAACAACGCCGCCGGCAGCACGCTCGAAAATCTTGCCATCAGCTATTACCACGACAACACGCCCGCTGGGAACAACACGCTGGCGTCGCAACTGCTCAACGATCAGTTGCTCCCGCAGCTTAAAACCGGCTTCCCGAATCTGACGAAGCTCGGCGAAGGGCCGGCAAAATTTGGAACACTCGACGCCTACGAAATGCGCCTCGAATCGGCGTTCAACGACGCCGAGAGCGGAATCAAAACCATCTGGATGCGCGTGATCCTTGTCAAAAACCCGAAAAGCGAGCGCGGCATTTCTGTCATCATGATGGGGACCAATCTTTCCAGCCAGGTGAAAGGCATCGATTCGCTGGGCACCGGCGGCGATTTGAAATCAATCGCCGATTCCTTTCAGTTCCGCTGAACGGTGGGGCGCTGCTCGCGCTCCTTCCTGATCAGTACCAATTGCGCCACAAGCGTCACCGCCACCAAAATCATCCCCGCATAAAACGGCGCTTGCAGCGCCAACATCGTCCGCGCGCCAGATTCTTTCAACGCATTCGTCAACGCCCCCGCGGCCAGCGGAGCCAAACCGGATATGCCGATGGTCGCTTCGAAAATCGTCGTGCCCGCGCGCGGCGACGTGGCTCGCGCGATGAATGCCGCAATCGTGCAATGAAACGCCACCGCCAGCACCAGGCCCAACAGCGCTTCGGCGCACAGCAGCAGCGGCAGCCACGCGGTGAAAATGAACGCCGCGTTGATCGCCAGCAGCGCCAGCGCGCCCGCGAAATACACGCGCCGCGTTCCCAGCCACGGCTCGTACCATTTGCTTGCGCCGAACGACGCAAGCTGGCACAACAATCCCGTGGCCATGAACAGGCCCATGCGCGCGGCGTCTTCGCCCAGCGTTTTGTTCAACTCCGCGTAATTGACCGCAATGACAATCTTCGTGCCGATGGCGACGAAGTTGAACAACGCCGCCGCCAGAAGCGCGGCGAAGGTCACGCGCACCGCACCTGTACCGCCGGCGTCCCGCCGGCCAGTCTCCTGACCGAGCGCCGCCATCCCGTCATCAGCCAACGCCGGAGGCTCGCTCGCATGTTTTGGCGCGGCATGCGCCAGCGCCGTGAGCATCAGCGCGGCCAGCGCGCTTCCGGCGGCGATCACGAACGATTCGAAGACCCAGCCGCGGTCGCAGGTGAATCCGCCGGAGAGCATCCCCATCGCCGTGCCGCCGGTCCACGAGACGTTGTAATGGCGCAGCAAGCGCGACTTCGGAACGATCCGCGCGGATTCGAAATCCAGCAGCCACGCCGAACAAAACGGCCACACCGCGCCGCTGGCCAGCCCGAACAAAATCTGCGCCGCGACCAGCACCGTGGACGAGCGCGCCGCGGCCATGATGCTCAGCGAAAGGGCGCCGCAAAACGCGCCGCTCAGCAGCACGCGCTTGCCGGAGACGCCGTCGAGCAGCCGCCCGCACAGCACGCAGCCCAGCGCATACCCGCCCGGCACGCCCGCGCCGACAAAGCCCAATTCGCGCGACGAGAGATTCAATTTCAACGCCGCCTGCGGCGCCGCAGCGTTGACGAATCCCGTGGCGATGCCATAGAGCGCGGAAACCGCGGTGAGAAGCCAGATGTGCAGCATGAAGAGCGCGGATTCTACGGGGCACGGGCTCAAGGTTCAAGAGTTCAAGCGTTCAAGGGTCCGAGATGATTGCTGTCCAAAATGGGCGCGTTCGAGAAGGCCGCGGAGGGCGGGTTTACGATCGCCGGCTATGCGGCGGATGACGTGCAGGACCACATGGCCAAGGTATTGTCGGCGAAATATGTCGCGACGTGGTTTGCGGGCTTGAGTTCGTTTTTCTTTGGGCTGCTGCTGCTTTCGGCGGCGCACGTTGTGGGAGACGCTGCGCGGGTACGTGCTGCAGGAGGTGGTGGAGTATTTGCCGGATAGTATTCCGTTGTTGATACATGCGCGAGGGACGGCAGGAGTCAGGAGTCAGGAGTCAGGAGTCAGGAGTCAGGAAACGGCGGCAAAACCGCTGCGCGGTTTTCTGATCTCTGACCTCTGATTTCTGAGTACTATTCCCGTCGGCGATCGCCGCCTGGGCCGCCGGGACCGTTGCCTGGCCCACCCCCGCCACCATCTGGAGGACCGCCGCCGCCGGGCCCCCGGCCGGGGCCGCGTTCGCGGATGGTTTTGAGTTGCGTCTTCTGATCGTCCGTGAGCAATTTGTCGAGTTTCGCATCGACGTCTTTTTGCATGTCGGCGAGCTGCTTTTTCTGATCGTCGCTCAGTTTCAATTGGTCTTGCAAGCCGCCGGAGAGAATTTGGCCGGGCTGCGGGCGGTTCATGCCGCCGCGCGGGCCGCCACCACCACCGCCAGGTCCGAAACCGGGACCGCCGCCGCCCGGGCCGGGGCCGCCGCCTGCTGGGCCGTTGTTTGCGGAAGCAGTTTCCTGAATGGCGAGCGCGCTCAATTCTTCTTTGGTCACGACGCCGTCTTTATTGGTGTCGGCTTTGTCGAAGAGACGCAGGAAGCGTTCGTCGGTGATTTCGTCGCGGGTGAGTTTGCCGTCTTTGTTTTTGTCGAAGGCCATGAATTTGGCGATGAACGCTTCGGCTTCGCTGGAGATGACCGGCGGCGTCGCGGGTTTGTCGGCGGGTTGTTCGGCGCGGAGGGCGAGGGCGGCGAAGGCTGCGAGGATAGAAATGTAGGCGATACGCATAGACAAATTCCTTTTGCCACGGAGGGCACAGAAAACACGGAGGAGAAGTGGGTCGAACAGTTAATGTCGCGAATGGACCGCGCGTTATCACGCGGCCGTCACAAAATTATTTTTTTGCGCCGTGATCGTCCACGGGCGTAACGCCGACGACAATGTTGAATTTGGCGGCGAGTTCGCCGGCTTTGGAATCTTTGAGCGGCGTGAAATCGACGATGACCAGTTCGCGCGCGAGCGGGTCGCGGACACCGCGGAGGACGCCATCGTTGGCGTTACCGGGCGCGCCGTTTATGAAAATCTGCGTGGTGATCAGTTCTTCGCGGCCTTTCTTGACTTTGACGTGAATGTGCGGCGTGCGCCCCGGATACGCGACAGGTTTGATCGTGCGGAAGTAGTACGCGCCGTCACTGCCGGTAAGGAAGCGGCCATAGCCCTGAAAATTTTTGTCGCGTTTGTCGGCGTTGTTCGTCTGCGAATGGAGGTACGCGCCGTTGTTGTCCACCTGCCAGATTTCGATCACGGCGTTGCGGATGGGCGCGCCGGTCGAATCCATGATTTTGCCGGCGAGGTGCGTGACGTCGCCGACGGCCGGCGTGAGGCTGTCGTTGACAATGATCAGATCGTTGTCGGTGTCGAGCGGAAGTTTGTCGGGGTAGAAGGGGCCTTCGGTGAGCGCGGGAGTCTTTTCGAGCGCGTCGGCAAAGGCGCCTTTGGCGAAGAGCGCGAGGGCGCCGCAGGCCATGGAGCCGGTGAGGACGGTGCGGCGGGCGATGATGGAGAAGGGATGGGACATGGGGTTGGTCTCCTGAATGACTTGCTGGCTTTAGATGTAAACGTAAAGGGCGGATGGTGTTCACAGGGAAAATTGAGAAAATCGCGGGCGCACAGCATGACAACGGGCAATTCAAGCGACCAACCGCGCGCGCACTCCGAGAATTTTCGCCGATTCGGCAAGCCGCACGTCCGCAGTCACAAGCACGCAGTTGTTATTGTGTGAGACGGCCAAATGAAGCGCGTCTGGCGCGCGGATCGGAGTCTGAAAACGGCAAATCCAATCGCACGCCATTTCAAAATCGCCCCGCGTAACCGGCAATCGTTCATAAATTCCGTCGGAAAGATGCTGCTGAAAGAGCGCGATAATCGCCTGAGCCGCCGCCGCATGTTCATGACCATGCGTATGCGCATGGCCAGCGCGGACGCGAATTCGGTCTGCGTCCAATCACTGATCAACGGAGTCTCCAAGCCATTCATCAGTGTTTGAACGGCAGGGGTCAGCTTTTCGGGCCAATAAAAAGGCGGAAGAATACTGGTGTCGAGATAATAAACATCAGGGTCCATATTCGCTCACTCGCCTGTATTAATAGCGCGTATTCTCACGCAATTCGAGGAGCGAATCGGACAAACTGGCACCGGAAACTTTCAACGATGCGCGAAATGCCGACAGATCAGGCATGCGCTTCGTAGCGCGCCCGCGAGAAGCGCCGCGGAGCGGAATGATTTGCGCAACCTTTTTTCCGTCGCGTGCAATCTCGAACGATTCGCCGCGGCCTACCGCATCCAGAAGCGCATCCATTTGCACACTCGCGTCGCGCGCGTCAATCACACTCATCGGTGGCTCTCCTTATGAAAGGCTACGCCCGCCGAATCCCCGCGTCAAGCGTGCGGTGCAATTTTTTACGGCGGAGATTCACTTCGCGTTGGGCACGGCGAAATTCTTTTTGCACCAGTCGCGCAGTTTTTCGAAATGGCCGGATTCGCGCTTGTTGTCGTAGCTGTCGTGCATGACCAGCCAAGAGAAAAGCACAGCGAAGATCTCGTTGGGGTGGAAATCTTCACCGGTGGCGGCGAAGGCATCGGCGTAGGGCGCGATATCGTCGAGGGGAGTCATTTCGGGTTTGCCGGCGGCGTCGAGACGTAGCGAGTAGGTGTCGTCTTTTTTGTCGAGCGCGATGGCGAAGGTGCGGAAATCGCGCGGCATTTTCGGCGCGGCGGCATCGTCGTTGAGCAGCGCGTCTTTGAAAATCACGATCGGCTGATAGTAATTTTGTTTGCCATCTTCGGTGACGGAGTAGACCCAGCCTACGTCTGGGCCGTCCGGATTGACGACTTGAAGTTTGTCGAGGTACGCGCAGGTGGGAAGATTTTTAGCACGCGTGAAGCCCCAGACTTTTGTGTAGAGATCGGCGAAGAGTTCGGGGCGGGCGCGCTGGACGACGTGGGATTGTTCGTGCGCGAGCAACATGCCGAGGCGCGACGCGGCGGGGTCGCGGTTGGCGGCTTTGGCTTTCGGCGCGAGCAGCGCGAAGGCGGCGGCGACTTGCGCGGAGAGGACGATGTGCGCGCCGCGGGTGTGCGGCATGCCGCCTTCAATGGAGCCATCGGTTTTGATGAAGCTCCACGGCGTGTTGGCGTAAAGCGGGTAGTCGGATTTAATCTTGGAGCGGATGGAATCGGCGACGGCGGCGAGCGCGGATTTTTCGTCGTCGGTGAAATCGTCCATCGCGGCTTGGTAGCGCTTGCAGCATTCGGTGCGCTGCGCGGGGAGGCCGGCGGCGGTGAGGGGCGAGCCGGTTTTGGCGATCATCTCCAATGCTTGAAGGCGCGGGAAGTAGGGTTCGGGCTTGTCTTCGGCGATGGCTTTGGCGGCTTCATCTTTGGAGAGGAAGCGGATGTTTTCGGGGAGGGCGTCGGCGGCGTGGGCGCGGAGAATGAAAACGAGGAGAAGAGGGTAAAAGCGGCGCATCAGCGGCTCCGGTGATTTTTGTGTGAGGGTATCGAGATGGCAAGAGAAAGCGAAGGGGAATTTGAGAATTAATTTTGAATGGCGTGGACGGGGCGCATAATTAGGTGGTACATTGGGTAAGAAGCCTTCGAAGCGAATATATAGAGTTTATTTAGCACCATGTGCAACTTTTGCACGGTTTGAACGGCAACCCAATTCCGCCTGAAGGCGGGACTACGAACTAAAAAAACATTGTGCAACTTTTGACAGCTTGTCGATATGCACGGTTTTTTGGTGTAACTATTGATTGGCAGTGCGGTTGAAGATTGATCGAAACTCATCGAAAAGCGAGGCTGCGCATGAAACGCGAAGCATGGCTGGCGGTCGTTGTCATTTATGCGATGCACATTGCCAATGCTGCGGAAGGCATGAGCAAAGAGAAGGCTCCGCCGGCTCCGCCGATTCCGCCGGTGGTGTCGATTGAATTGCAGCCGCCGTCGCTGACGCTGCTCAATTCGCGCGACGAACGCCGCGTCCTCGTGCTCGGCAAAACTGACGACGGCAACATCGTCGATTTGACCGATGCTGCTACCATTAATAAGGGAGGCGCGGAAATCGCGGATGTTGCCGGCGACGGGTACATTCAGGCCAAAGCGAAGGGCGACGCGACGTTCACAGTCTCGGCGGGCGGGAAAGAAACGAAACTTTATGTGAGCGTGTTGGGCGCGGAGACTCCGCCGGTGCGGTTCGTGCGCGACGTGATGCCCGTGATCAGCCGCGCGGGGTGCAACGCGGGCACATGCCACGGCGCGGCGAAAGGGCGCAACGGGTTCAAGCTCTCGCTGCGCGGCTACGATCCGGATTCGGATTACGAAGCGCTGATCAACGATTTGTCCGGGCGGCGTTTCGACCGCGTCGAGCCGGAAAAAAGCTTGATGCTGCTCAAGCCGCTGGCCGAAGTGCCGCACGAAGGCAAGCGGGTGTTGAAGCCCGATTCGCGTTATTACAAAATTCTGCTGGCGTGGATTTCGGAGGGATTGAAAAACGAGGAGGTCGCGTCAGCGCGGCCAGTGACGATCGACATTTTGCCGAAGACGATCGGATTCGATCTGCCCGGCCGGTCGCATCGCGTGCTGATCGTCGCAAAATATTCCGACGGCACCACGCGCGACGTGACGCGCGAAGCGGTGATCGAATCGAGCAACAAAGACGTGGCGACGGTGAAGGACGCGGTGATCCGCGCGGAGCGGCGCGGCGAGACGAGCGTGCTGGTGCGTTACGAAGGGCTGTACGCGTCGCGGCTCGTCACTGTGATGGGCGACCGCAACGGCTACGTGTGGACTGAATTTCCGGCGAATAATTTCATCGACGATTTGGTCGCGGCAAAATTGCAGAAGCTGAAGATTCTGCCGTCGGAGTTGTGCTCAGACGCGGAATTTATGCGGCGCGTGTCGCTGGATTTGACCGGCATTCCGCCGACCGGCGAAAAAGTGCGCGCGTTTTTAAACGATCCGACGCCGTCGAAACAGAAGCGAGAGAAGCTGGTCGATGAGTTGATTGGGAATTCGGATTTTGTCGAGCAGTGGTCGAACAAATGGGCGGATTTGTTACAATGCAACAGCAAAGCACTCGGCGAAAAAGCGGTGTGGGTTTTCCGCGATTGGATTCGACAATCCATCGCTGACAACAAGCCGTACGATGAATTCGTGCGCGAATTGCTGACGGCGAAGGGCAGTTCGTACCACGATCCCGCGGTGAATTACATGCGCGTGCTGCGCGAGCCGGGCAAGATTTCCGAAGACGTGTGCCAGACTTTTCTGGGCGTGCGCTTCAACTGCAACAAATGCCACGACCATCCGTTCGAGAAATGGACGCAGACGCAGTACTACGAATTGGGCGCATATTTCGCGCGCGTGAATTTCAAGAAGGGCCGTCTGCCCGGCGAAGAGATCGTGTACCGCAACACGCGCGCGGGCGAAGTCAGCCATTTGCGCACGGGAAAAACGATGGTGCCAAAAGTGCCGTTCGGCGAAGCGAAAACGCCGGCATCGGATCAGGACCGGCGCGAACCCTTCGTCGATTGGCTGGTGACGAAGGACAACCCGCTCTTCGCGAAGGCGATCGCGAACCGCACGTGGAGTTATTTCTTTGGTGTCGGCATCATCGAACCGGTGGACGACATTCGCGCGGGAAATCCGCCGAGCAATCCGGAATTGCTGGACGCGCTGACGGCGGAAGTCGTGAAGAACAATTTCGATCTGCGCAAACTGATGCGCACGATCTGCCTCTCACGGACGTACCAGCTTTCCGTCGCGGCGAACAAATGGAACGAAGACGACAAGCTGAATTTTTCGCACGCGCAGCCACGCCGCTTGAGCGCGGAGCAGTTGCTCGATGCCGTGCAAGTGGCGACGGGCGTGCGGCCGAATCTGCCCGGCTTGCCGGCGCAGTTGCGCGCGGTCGAAGCGCCAGATGGCGTCGTCGCTGGGAACGAATTTTTGACGCTCTTCGGCCGGCCGGAGCGCTCGTCGTCGTGCGAGTGCGAGCGGTCGAGCAATCTCAGTTTGGGGCACACGCTAAGTCTGATCAACGGCCCGATGATCGGCGACGCGCTGGCCAATCCAGCGAATCGCATCGCGAAAGCCGCGGCGGAGAAAGACGACGCGAAAGTGGTGGAGGATGTGTATCTGTCGGTGCTATGCCGGCTGCCGACGGCGGCGGAGCTCAAGGGCGAAAAGCTGGGCGAAGGCAAGGAGCGCATGGAGGCGGCGCAGGATTTGGCCTGGGCGCTGATGAATTCGCCGGCGTTTATTTTTAATCGGTAGACTCGCGCAGGCTTGAAGTGCATTGAAACATGGTATAATTCGCCTAAGGAGGCAACACGATGGGAAGGTTAACTTTTCATTCGCGTTCGGGCGAGGACAGTGCGTTGCGAGGCAAATCGCCGCGGCGATTGTATGAGTTCCGGGTCAAGGCACTGCTTGAAACGGAGAAGAATCGCGCGCCGCGAAAAAAGAAACAAACGCCGCTGTGGAAAGGCAACCCGCCGAGAAACGCCGCCGGACAAACGTGGAAGGAGTTTATCGAAGCGACAGGCGGAGCCTGGCAGGGCGAATTCCCGCCGCGTGATCAGGGAGAATATCCCGTTAGAGAGGAAATTGCGTGAATCGGACGCTGGATACAAATGCCTGAATCAAGCATTTGCATGGGAAACCAAATCGTGTTCGACAGCGGATGTCACTGGCCGATCCGAAGACAATATTTGTTTGTTCCCTGGTGAGATTCGAACTGGTCTTCGGAGCATTCAAAAGCGCCAAGACCGCAGAAAACCTCGAGCTTCTGGAATCGTTTTTCGCAAGCACACAGAGTTTGCCATTTGATGACAAAGCGGCGGCAATTGCCGGTGAGGTTCGCGCGCATCTTACAAAGACCGGAAAAAATATGGGTCCTACGACATTCAAATCGCTGCAATCGCACTCGCAAACGACATGACGCTCGTGACAAACAACGTCAAGGAATTCTCCCGTGTCCCGAATTTGAAGATTGAAGACTGGGAAGCGGTTTAATCGTTGACACCAGAAAATTTCTTTTAAGGAGCTGCACATGAAGACTTCGCGCAAATCGTCCCTCACTCGCCGCAAATTCATCAAAACCGCCGCCGCGTCCGCAATCGTCGCTGGGATGGCGCCGGCCATCTTGCGCGCCGATGACGTGATCGTCGGCGAGAAAGACCACAAGTACAAATGGGATTCGAATTGGGCAAAGCTCCCCGAAGGGAAGAAATTCGGCAACGCGCATTCAGCGTGCGTGACCGCCGACGGACGCGTGTTCATTCACAACCAGAGCGTCGATTCGGTCTGCATTTTTGAGCCGAATGGGAAGTTCATCGAATCGTGGGGCGCGGAGTACAAAGGCGGTGCGCACGGGATGCAGTTGCGCAAGGAGGGCGGCGAGGAGTTTTTCTATTTGGCCACCACGGGCCAGCGCTCGATTGTTAAAACCGATTTGAAGGGCAAAGTGATATGGAAATTGGACGGGCCGCCGAAGGAGCACGAATTTTATTCGACGCCAAAGGGCAAGAACAAGGAAGGCAAGGATATTTTCCCAAACTACTCGCCCACCAACATCGCGCTGATGCCCAACGACGGCGACATCTACGTCGCGGACGGGTACGGCTCGCATTACATTCACCAGTACACGAAGGACGGAAAGTTTGTGCGCGCGTTCGGCGGGCACAAAGCCAAAATCGACGACTTGGGCAGCATCAACAGCCCGCATGGAATTTTTCTCGACCAGCGCAGCGGCGAGCCGATTGTGTGTGTGGCCGACCGCGAAAATCACCGCATCCAGAATTTCAAGCCCGACGGCACGCCGATTAATGTCGTGACCGATGAACTGCGCCGCCCTTGTCACTTCGACACTTTTGGCGGTGATCTGCTGATCCCGGATTTGGCCGGGCGCGTCACAATCTTCGACAAGAACAACAAGCTGATCTGCCACCTCGGCGACAATCCCGATCCCAAGAAGCGCGCCAACAACGGCGTGCCGCAAAAGGATTGGAAGGACGGCGAATTCTGTACGCCGCACGGCTGCTGCTACGACAAGGACGGGAATATTTACATCACGGAGTGGCTCTCGAATCCGTGCGGGCGCGTGACGAAATTGACGCGCGTGGCGTAGGGTTCACGCGGAGGCGTTGGCGCGGGCAAATGTACTGCGACGGTTTGGGATTACGGTTATGGAAGAGTCAATGACATGGACTTGAATCGGTGCAAGGAAGAATTCAGCCGCGCCTATGTTCACGCGGTGGCATCCGCAGCAGGTTATTCGCTATATGAACCATTTGTGGACGATGAGAGTGTCGATCTCGGATTTACGGGGCGCGGCGCAAGCGACGCAAAACAAGAGCCGCGTCTGGAAGCACAATTGAAATGTACGACGATAGCGACGACGCAAAATTCGGAGATACGCTACACGCTCAATAAAATTCGGAATTACAACGATTTGAGACTTAGCCGGGTTCAAGCCCCAAGAATTCTTATCGTAGTCAACGTACCGAGCGATATCGCGAACTGGATCGAACAATCCGATGAACAGATGATCGTGCGGAGATGCGCCTACTTGCTTTCGTTACGCGGAATGCCACAAATCCGGAACACATCGAGCGTGAGCGTGCGAATTCCGCTGGAACAGCGCTTCACGCCTGTTGCACTACGAGCTATCATGAGACGTGTGAGCATGGGAGGATTGCCATGAGTGCTAGCGTATTGGACTGGAACACAAAGGTGACGGATTCGGAGATACTTAATCGAGTTCATCCGCGAAATCTGGAAGACTACCTGCAATCCAAAGGCTGGAAATCTCATTGCGAAATGCCCAGCGAGTGGCATTCGTGGAGGAAAGGCAAAAGGGGCGATGAGATCGAAATTGTCGTGCCGCTTGACCGCACATTTGGCGATTATGCCGCTCGAATATACGATGCGGTCGCGACGCTCGCCAAAGTCGAAAAGCGCTCTCAAATCAGCATACTTGACGACTTGGGAGTGACACCGGTCAATGTGCTTGCTCGTATTTCAGATGAGGCTAAGGCCATCGCCAAATCCGGCAAGACGCCGTCAAGAGTCTATCTGGACAATGCCACCCTTTGGGATTTTGGAAAACTCACTGAAGCGCAGACCGGCGCAAGATTTCAAAAGATCTTTGCGGAGCAGGGCCCGCGCGCCGCGCTGGAAAAGGCATTCGGTGGAAAAATCTCGGGACTGAAAATTGTCTTCGACGCGGACCATTTCAAAGTCGAATGAGGCGTGTATGCACAGCTATGACCCTCTAAAAACTCCCGACCCCGACGCGTGGCTTCAACTGGACGAGGTTGAGCGCATCGCCTTGGTGGAAAAGTGGCACAAGGGGGCACGCATCCCTCTGCCGAATTCGAAAGTGCATGCGATCTTTCACGTCATCATCGAAAATCAACTCGTCGAACATATTCCCGAAGTCGAACAGGCGATGGTGCGGCTCAAGATGGGCGGGCTGGACCGGCACGATTCCATTCACGCGCTGGCCACCTGCGCGACCGATGAAATCTGGGAGCTATCGCACGGCAAGAACGTGGACGATTCAGGCGAAAAGCATGAATCTTATCTGCGCCGTGTACGAGCGATGACGGCTCAAAAATGGTTGAAAGAATATCGCCAGGACGAGGATGGCGACGACGATTTTGAAGACGATGACGAAGACTGAATCACGAATGTTTGTGCTATTTTTCCCGCACATCAAAACACATCAGCCGCGCCGGCTTGCCGTTCAATTCGTCCTGGTGATTCTGAACCACATACAACAATCCTTTGCTCAACACCAGCGGCGTCCAGGTTTCATGCGCGGCGAAGAGCCAACTGCGCGCGATTTCCTTCATGCCCTTCGGCGTGAGTTCCCAGCATTGCAGGTGGCCGGCTTCGCCAAGGCAAAAGAACTTGCCGTCGGCTTCGAGCAGCGAGCCGCGGAAATCGCCCATGTTGATTTCCTGCTGCTGGCCGCGGAACGTCACCGTCTCTTTCCAGCGCGGCGTCTCGCGCCACATTTCCTTTCCGGATTTCACTTCGTAACAGACCAGCGCGGAATTTTGATCGTGGCGGCCGTCGAAACCGTAAAGATAGCCGCCTTCGAAAATCGCGGTCATGAAGTGGATGCCGAAGTCGTCGGTCTTCCACAGCACTTCGGGTTTGAAATCGGGCGTGACATGCAGCAGCGCGCCGCCAGTTTGGTACGTCGCGGAAATAAAGACGTCGTTGCCAATCGCGACGGGGCACGAGGCGTTGACGGATTCGACCGTTTGGCTGCGCCAGGGAAAAGTGAAGTCCACTTTGCCGTTCGCAGGATCAAGGCAAACCAATCCACCGGTGGGCGGCCGGCTCTCTCCGCCGGCAAAAACGTAGACGCGGCGCTTGCCGTTCACCACAGCAGGCACGGGCGAGGCGTAACTGGGCCCCCACCCTTCCGCGTCGCTGGCCCAAACCATTTTGCCGCTGTCTTTGTCGAACGCGGCCACGCACGGGCCTTGGGGCGCGCCGACATTAATGATCAGCAAATTGCCTTCGAGCAGCGGCGACGTGGCCGTTCCGAAAAAATCCTGCGGCACTTTGAATTCGTCGTTGATCGCGCGCGACCAGAGCACTTGACCGGTCGCCAGATCGAAGCAGTACAATTTTCCCTGCGCGCCATAGGTGTAAACTTTGCCGCTGGCGATGATGGCGCTGGCGCGCGGGCCGTTGTTGTAGCCGTAGCGGTCTTGAAATGTTGTCGGGTACGCGAAGCGCCAGAATCGCTCACCGGTGTCAGCCTTCATGCACTCGACGACTTCCTCGTCGCCTTCGCGATGAAAATAAACAAGGTGATCGCCAAGAATCGACGGCGAAGCGTAACCGGTGCCGCGTTTCATTTCCCACACCAGCGGCGGGCCTTCCTTCGGCCACTCCTTCAGAATCTTAGTCTCGGTTGTCTTCATGTTGTGCGACGGGCCGAGGAACCACGGCCAGTCGTTGGTCACCGCGCCGGCGGCAAGCGGTTTAGGCGCCGCGTGAAACGTGACGTTGGGATGAGGCTGCAGTTTGGGCGCGTCAATCGGTTTAAGCGGCGTCAGAACCGGCGGCGCCGGATCTTTGTATTCGCCGGCGAGCGACGCAGCGGATGCAAGGGCGAACATCAAGGTGGGGGCCGCGAAGCTGCTCAACCGAAAATATGGACTCATGCGCGCGACTCCTTAAAGAAAGCATTCCGCGAACTTCGTTTTTCCTCTGCGCCTCCGCGTCTCTGCGAGAGGCGAGACATTCTCCCGAAAGTCGCGGAATTTGAAAACTAATTTTCTTTGCGCAGTGGCGTTCGCGTTCGGATGCGATAAAAAAGGCGCATCCCAGATTGCGAGCGCATCGGCATGAAAAGCAAAACGCATTGCATCGGCATACTCACTTCCGGCGGCGATTGTCCGGGCTTGAACGCGGCGATCCGCGGCATCGTGAAGACCGCGACCAGCCAGTACGACATGCAGGTGATCGGCATCCTCGACGGCTTTCGCGGCCTGGTCGAAAACCGCACGCGGCCGCTGCTGTACGCGGAAGTCAGCGGCATTCTCACCGAAGGCGGGACGATCCTCGGCACCAGCCGCGACAAGCCGCGCAAGATGGTGATGGGCGGCGAAGAGATGGACATGACCGCCGCAGCCGTGCGCAACGCTCATCGGCTGGGAATCGATTGCCTCGTCTGTCTCGGCGGCGGCGGCACGCAAAAAAATGCGCTGCACATGCACGAAGCCGGCGGCTTGAACGTGCTCACGCTTCCGAAGACGATCGACAACGACGTGCCGGAGACGGACACCTCTTTTGGTTTTGACACCGCAATGAACATCGCCACCGAAGCGATTGACCGCCTGCACACGACGGCGTCGAGCCATCAGCGCTTGATGGTCTGCGAGATCATGGGTCACAACGCCGGCTGGCTGGCGCTGGGCTCGGGCGTGGCCGGCGGCGCGGACGTGATTTTGATTCCGGAAATTCCGTACGATTTGAATTTGGTCAGCGAATTCATTCGCGCGCGAAGGCGCAGCGGGCGAAGATTCTCGATTCTCGCCGTGGCCGAAGGCGCCATCTCGAAAGACGAGGCGCGATCGGCGAAAGGAAAAAAGGAGAAGGAAAAAGAAAAAGAGCGAGAGAAGGAACGCGAGAAAGAGAAGGAAAAGGAAGGCGAACGCGTAAAAAAGTCAGACACAACCCGCATCGTCCTGCCCGAATTCGAGGAACCGATGGCCAGCCGGCTGGCGCGCGAACTGCAGCATTGCACGGGGATCGAAGCGCGCATGACATCGCTAGGCCACGTGCAGCGCGGCGGCGCGCCGTCACCCGCGGATCGGCTGCTCTGCACGCGCCTTGGCGCGAAAGCGGCGGAACTGCTCGCCGAGGGCGTCTACAACGTCATGGTTGCGGTGAAAAGCGGAAAGTGCGAGCCGGTCGATTTGAAAAAAGTCGTCGCCGCCAAAAAGAAAACGGTGCCCACCGATCACCCATGGATTCAAGCGGCGCGGTTGGTCGGGACGAGTTTCGGCGACGTGTGAATTATTTGTAGAAGACCATGCCCTTCGCTTTGGTTTTGCGTTTGAAAACTTTGTCCGAATTGCACACGAACAGCACCGACATATCCAGCCCGCCAAACGCGACATTCACCGCGCCTTTGTTCTGCGGCCGTTCGATGATGCCCAGCGCAGCACCGGTCGCGTCGAAGACTTGAATCCCCAAATTTGATGTCACGTAATAGCGGCCCGCGGAATCCGTGGTCATGCCATCGCCGCCGGACGATGCCGTCTTGCCTTCGGGCGGCGGCGGCGCTTTCATAGTCATCGCCGCCGTTTTGTCGCTGAGCGATCCGTCGTCGGCGACTTTGAGTGTGAACACGTTCACGCCGCGATAATCCGAAGTTGCCAGCGTCTTCTGATCCGGCGACAGGCTGATGCCGTTGGGGCTGCCGAGATCTTTCGCGGCCGGCGCGACCTGCCCTTTAGGATCGATGCGCATGATCTGATTGCCGCTGCCCGTGAAATAAATGTTGCCGGACTTCGAGACGATCACGTCGTTGACGCCGACGTTCTCCGCCAGCACCGCGAGCTTCTTGTCCTTGTCGAACGCCACCATGCGCTTCTGCCCGCTCTGACAGCAGATCAGCCGCCCGTCCGGCGCCCACTTCATGCCGCTGATCTTCGGCGCGTTTTCAATGAACGGCTCAGCTTTGCCGCTAGCCGCGCTGATCTTATAGAGGATGCCTTTGCTCATGTCGGAGAAATAAACGTTGCCGTCCGCGTCCGAGCACGCAGCGTCTGTGAAACTTTTGGCGTCGCCTTCGTAGACGACCTGCCAGCCTTCGCCGTCGATGAGGATGTCCGAGAGCTTGTTTTCTTCGGCGCGAATCAAAAAACAGCACGCCGCGAGAAGCGCCGGGATTGCGATGAGTTTTGAGGTTGTCATGGCGGGGATTTATACGGCGCGGCGGCTGCGATTGCAAATGAAGTAACGCGCGCATAGTTGCATTCATAGTTCCTGGAGATTTAGAAGCAGGACAGACGAGCGCGTGCTTGCGCCCCGTCCTCTGCCGCCCGCCTTAGATTGAGCGGTGGCGGCGGCAAAAAGGGGGCGCAAGCACGCGCGGTGGCATGTCCACTGA
>DATGGK010000253.1:0-9070 GCA_035308565.1 Planctomycetota bacterium
AACCCGGCCCATACGACAACCGCTGGGGCGATTACAGCGCTGCATGCGTCGATCCCGCCAACGACACCGATCTGTGGACGCTTCAGGAATACACGACTCAGCCCAACGGCCAGAACGACGAATGGTCCACTTGGTGGAGCCGCGTGACGCCGGTCGCGAACGCCACCAGCGGCCTGATCATCACGCCCGATCCGGCCAGCGTCGGTCGTGCGGTGCAATTCACGCTCGGCGTGCCGCTGACCGCAACCGTCTCGTGGGACTTCGGCGACGGCAGCACGCTCAACGGCGCGTCCGTCTCGCACACCTACAGCGCCCCCGGCAGCTACACGGTCAGCGCGTCAGTCAGCGACATCAGCGGCAGTTTCAGCGCGTCCGCGCCGCTGCAAGTGTTCGTGGATACGGACGACAACGGCGTTCCCGACATCGTCCAAGCCGACGCCGACGGCGACGGTTTTCCCGACGCCATCGAACTGCTCGCCGGCACGTCGCCGACCGATGCATCTTCCACGCCGGTGAGCAATCTCCCCGCCGTCACGGCCGCGCTGAGCGCGAAATTCTCGCTCAAATACACGCTGACCAGCGGCACTGGCATCTTCCAGCTCAGCGGCACACTGCCTGTGCCGTCCGGTTTTTCGCCGGCGGGGCAGGACGTGTACGTGGACGCGCTGGGCATCGCCGCGAAATTCACGCTCGACACAAGCGGTGGGACCGGCGCAAGCACGGCGCCGTTTTTTAAATTGATTTCGGCGCGCAACGGCAGCGCCGCGTTTAAAACGGCAATCCTCTCCGCGCTTACAACCGACAAAATGCTGCTCAAGCACCAGGGCTTCGATTTCAAGAACAAATACAAAAGCCAGCCCCGCACCGTCCCGCTCGCCATTTTGTTCAACGGAACTTTGTACAGCGCGATGAATCAGGTAAAGCTGAGCGTGACGCCGGGGAAGACGGCGACGGCGAAGTGAGGGCAAGCGTTTTCGGCAGGAATGACTGAAATTGGAGTGGACTGTCACCGAGTTTCTGGAAGGATGATCTGAAATTGGAATGTTCTTTTTTCTTGGAATCACATTCAGCGGCTGAAGGCAGTCGGCGTCGGACGGCTGCGCGCCGGCCACTTTTTGGAGGCACACATGAAGACGATCTTCTCAGCGGCGTTGGTACTCTGGCTCTGCGGCCTTGCGGGCGCGGCGGCCGACAAAGTGGACCCGGTCGGGACGTGGACATGCGAGTACAAAATCGGCGAGCAGCAGCGCACGGCCACTCTGACGATCAAGAAGGTCGGCGACAACCTCGCCGGGACGATGACTTGGCCGGACCAGAAGGATGAGAAACTCACGGACCTGAAGCTAAAGGACGCCGAGTTGACTTTCTCCGCCGATCGCAAGCTTGGGGACAACAAGTTCCACGTCGAGTACAAGTTCACGATCACCGGGGACACGCTCAAAGGGAAAGGCGCGGTGGATAACGCGGGCCAGAAGACGGAGTTCGACATCGAGGGGAAGCGGGAGAAGAAGGACAAGTAGCGGTTGGCGGCATCGGGGACGTCGGCAAGTTTCGTGCGCGTCCCCGGATTTCCCCCGGATTTCCCAGAATTGAAGAACTCGCAAACTGGTGTAGTCTGAAAAGGGATTATGTGTTTTTTGTGAATGTCGTTTTGTTAACTCCAAAGGGAAAGAGCAGCGACGTAAAAAAATTTAGTTGCGCGTGAGCGCAAGAAACTGCTTCTACACGAACGGCCAACCTGAGCTGAAGGGCTCTTGAACAGACGAATGCAGCGACTTGAGCCACGCCCCGCAAGGGGCGTCGGCCATGTTTGCTGTTTCGTCTGCCCCTTGGCCGGGGCGTGTGGAGCGGCGGCTTGGTCCGGCGCTCATTTATTTTCAAATTAATGACTACGAAACTTCAACCATCGGAGGATTGGCCATGTTTAGTCGATTCGTTCTCGCGTCGCTTACACTTCTGTTGGCCTACGCCGTAAACGGCGCAGCGGCGCCGGTTGCGATAACGTCGCCGCGAGGCGGCGAAATTTTCGTCATCGGCCAAACGCAGTACGTTCGTCTCGCCGACAATACGCGTTTTAAGTCTATTCAGATTGAAATAAGCAGAGACGGCGGTGTCACGTGGACGATGTTGGGCGTCATCGACAACACGGGGCCTAAGGAAGCGCGCAACCTCCTCCCGTTTCAGGTCGGCGGTCCGGCCTCCTCGAATTGTGTCGTTCGAGCTACCACAGTCCAACAAAACAAGAACAGCTCAAGCACCTCGGGGGGATTTGCAATTCTTGACGCGATTCCCATCGCGGCAATGAGTGCGGCAGGCGGCGATCTAACCGGCACTTATCCCAATCCGGCCATCGCGGCCAACGCCGTGACGACGATAAAGCTCGCCGATCTTGCCGTGACTGCAAAAAAAGTAACCAGCGAAGTGGCGTCGAACAATTTCATCCTTGCAGCGGATGGAACTGGCGGTGCGATTTGGCTTCCAACGCAAAATACCATTTCCGCGTTGCCTGCAAATGTCCTGACTGGTACAGTACCATTACCTCAATTGAGCGGAATCACGTCTGCGCAATTAAGCCCTGCGGCCGGCATTTTGAACAGCCAACTTCAAAACTCCGGGCTCACCCTGACCGCAGGCACTGGCCTATTTGGAGGAGGTACCGTTGCGCTCGGAGGCGGCATGACCTTGAGCCTATCGGACACAGCAGTGACGCCTGGAAGTTACACGCGAGCAACCCTCACAGTAGACCAGCAAGGCCGATTGACGGCTGCCAGCAGCGGCGCTGCAATTGGAACCGCTGACTTGGCGATAGGCGCCGTGACTGCCGCCAAGATCAGCAGCCTGCCCAAATGTAGAGTTTTTAATAGCGTGGATCAAGTTTGTCCGTTCAACGCGTCCGGCACTCTGCTCCAGTTTAATAGTTCGCATTACGATACGGACAACATACATGACAATACTACAAACAACACTCGCTTAACCTGTCGAACCGCAGGAGTGTATCACATATTTACTACCTGTTATTTTACAGAAACATTTAGCGCCGGAAACCGCACAGCAATAAGTATACTTGTGAATGGAATCACGCCTGTTGCAGCTAATACGTCGGTTCAAGCGAGCGACGGTACTGTGATCATGACTGTGTCCACAGATTATATGTTGAACGTTGGTGATTATGTGGAACTTCAAGAATATCACAGCCAGGGCGGGAACGTTACTGCAAAGAGAGTTCCAGACTGGTCCGACGAATTCGGAATGTCGCTTGTTCCCTAAACAACAAATCCACTCTCGGAGGATTGGTAAGGGATTGGGGATAAGAGATTGGTGACAGGCCCAAGCAAATCCACGATGAAATTTTCTCGCATCACACTAAGGCGGGTGGCACCGTTGGCGTGGGTGCCACTGGTAGACGGCCGTATCATCTACCAGTGCGGATCGCGAGCGCCCGTCCGCAGTTAAAACGATCATCGCCGGCACTTCGCGCGGAGAGCGTTCTGGAAATCGAACGTGCGCCTCCGATGCGGCACTGGTAGCAAACGGCCGCTACCAGTGACACCCCGAACGGCTTCAAACTGCGTTCGAACATTCCTCGCAATGCGTCTATTAATTTCGTGCTGCCGGAAAAATCGGCGACGCACCCACACAATTCGCCCTTGACACCTAGCGACAGTACAGCATCCTTTGACAATTTGGCCCCACGGGAGATTGACTTGTGCGGATGTTCAAAACGACATGCGTTGTGTTCACCTTTTGTTGCGCGTTAGCACGTTCCTCCGACCAGCCCAAACCCATCGACCCCGCCAACATCGACGCGTCGGTCAGCCCCGGCGACGATTTCTATCGCTACGCCAATGGCAAAT
Organism: Planctomycetota bacterium; assembly: GCA_035308565.1. Classification (GTDB taxonomy): domain Bacteria; phylum Planctomycetota; class SZUA-567; order H5-PLA8; family H5-PLA8; genus JANXLS01. Next base: position 3,855 of record DATGGK010000253.1, read on the forward strand.
GGCTCGCCCAGCATCCTGTGCCTGCCGACGAAAGCCGTTTTGGCGCGTTTGAAGAAGTGATCGAACGCAACCGCGCTATTCTCCACGAGCTGCTTGAAGACGCCGCCAAACAAACCGGCGCGCCCAAAGGCAGCCCGGCGCAGCTCGTCGGCGATCTTTACGCCAGCGCCATGGACGAAGCGCGCGCGGAGGCCGATGGCGCAAAGCCGCTCGATGGCGAGATGAAGCGCATCGCCGCCATTGCGAGCGTCAACGATTTGCAGGACGAAATCGCGCATCTGCAAGCCATGCACGTCGGCGTGCCGTTTTCGCTGCACGCTGCACAGGACGAGAAGCAGAGCACCGAAGTCATTGTCAACCTCGAGCAAAGCGGTCTCGGTCTGCCCGACCGCGATTATTACACCCAAGGCGACGAGCAGTCGAAGAAGGTGCGCGAGCAATATTCAGCGCACGTGGCCAAGATGTTTGAACTGCTTGGCGACGACGCGGACGCCGCAAAACGTGCCTCTGCCGTCGTGCTGAAGATGGAAACACAGTTGGCGCAAGCCTCCTTCACGCGCGTGCAGCGCCGCGATCCCGAAGCCAATTACCACAAGCTCACGCTCGACGAACTCGCCGCGCTCACGCCAGACGTGTCGTGGCTGCGCCTGTACGAAGGCATGGGCATCGCTGACAAGCGTGCGGTCAACGTCGGCCAGCCGGGATTTTTGAAGCAAGTCGATGCGATGATCAAATCCACGCCGCTCGACGATTGGAAAATTTATCTGCGCTGGCATCTCCTCGAAAGCTGCTCCGGTTTATTAAGCAGCGCGTTCGTCAACGAAGACTTCGCCTTCAATTCGAAAACAATGACCGGCGCGACGGAACTGAAAACGCGATGGAAACGCGCGCTCATGCTCGTGGACCGCAGCCTGCCTGACGCCGTCGGGCAGCTTTACGTCGCGAAGAATTTCACGCCCCAAGCCAAAGCCCGCGCGCAGCAACTCGTTGCAAACGTGCGCGCCGAACTGCGCGAACGCTTGCAGGCGCTCGACTGGATGGGCGCCGCGACCAAAACGCAGGCGCTGCGCAAGCTCGACGCGATCAACGTCAAGATCGGCTACCCCGACAAATGGCGCGACACGACGGGCCTGGTGATCGACCGCGGCCCGACGGTGCTAAACGTTTTGCGGATTCGCCAGTTCGAATTCAAGCGCAACATCAAGAAGCTTGGCCAGCCCGTGGACCGCGGCGAATGGCACATGTCCGCGCCGACGGTCAACGCCTATTACAACCAGAACCTCAACGAAATCGTCTTCCCCGCCGGCATTTTGCAGCCGCCATTCTTCGACGCGAACGCCGACGACGCGGTCAATTACGGCGGCATCGGCGCGGTGATCGGCCACGAAATCACGCACGGTTTCGACGACAAAGGCCGCAAGTCCGACGCCGACGGGAATCTCAAAGATTGGTGGACGCCCGACGACGAAAAGAACTACAGCGAACGCGCCGCGGTCGTGCAAAAACAATTTGACGGTTTCGTCGCCGTCGATGACCTGCACGTCAACGGCGCACTGACGCTCGGCGAAAACATCGCCGACCTCGGCGGCGTCGCGATTTCGTACGGCGCGCTGCAAAAAGCGCTTGCCGGAAAACCGCGCGAAAAAATCGACGGCTTCACGCCCGAGCAGCGCTTCTTCCTCTCCTACGCGCAAATCTGGCGCTTCAACATCCGCCCGCAAGCGCTGCGCCTGCGCATCCGCACCGATCCGCACTCGCCCGGAAATTTTCGCTGCAACGCCCCGCTTTCGAACCTGCCCGAATTCATGCAAGCCTTCAACATCAAGGAAGGCGCGCCGATGATGCGCGCGGCCGGGGAGCGGGTGAGGATTTGGTGAGTGGCGGGGCCCCTGTTTTTATGTAATGCCTCCATCCTTTTTGCGTCTAATATTCCGCCCGATAAATCGGTATTATTGCAAACGGAGCGAACCCCATGCGAATTCACCATAAATGCCTCTCAGTCGCGCTTGGCGCATGCGCTGTCGTCGTTTGCGCGTTTGCCTGCCGCGCACTCACCGTTACTCAGGAAGTCACCGCCGCCTACATACGCGAGCATCCCAAGGAATTTTCAGTCCAGGTCACCAAAAGCAAAGAGGGCCTGCTTCAATTCAAAATCACTCACGACGTATCCGAGCCGAAATACCACGTCGCCCATCTTTCGGTCGTTCACCAAGGCAAACTCATCGCCGAAAGTTCAACGCCGTCCTACGGACAAAAGCACGGCAACACGTTTTATTTTTCGCTCGCGCCTGAAGACATCGCCGATTCCAAATTCGAACTCAGCGACAGCATCCTCGGCAAAGCCGGCGACGAAATGGTTCCGCTGCCGGGAACCATCGATTACCAATTCCGGCTCGCTGATTTCGCTCCGAATAAATAACCTTGTCGTTCGAGGAGAATAACCATGCGCTCGTTCGTTCGCCGTTGCATCACCGTTTTATTCGCAGTCGCCCTCGTCGCCATTTCCTATCGCGCCGCACTGGCCCTGATCGAAGGCGGCGAAGGAAACACGCCGATCAACGATCCCGGCTGGCCGAAAGGCGCGGCGGCGATTTTCAATCACACCGCTCGCATCGCGTATTTTGTCGGCCCGCCTTTTGGCGGCGGGCAGTGGACCGCCGAATGCCGCGGCGACACGAAAGCCTTCAATGCCGTGCTCGCCGATTTCGCGAAACTGCCCGTGAAGACCAAGCCTCTTGTGATTCACGACGGCGCGGGCAACAGCGTCTGGCTCAATATTAATAACGAGAAGGGCGGGCGCGAAAAGGCAAAGATGGATTGGAGTTTCATGGTGTGGCAGCAGGGTGATCTTGGTCGATTGGTCAAGATTGAGGGCGACCTTCCCGCGGGAGTGCGCAATGCAGCTAAGGGCCCGCCGGTTCAGATCGACGTTTACACAGGCTTCAACATCAAATGGGCCGATGTAGTCGTACCCGAGGGAATTGAAATCAACGACCAGCGCATGTCCGCTCACGGATTTTCGCCCGCCGACGGCAATGTGGTCGAAGGCAAGGTCAGCGATCTGGTAACCAAGAAACCGATCGCCGCGCGCATGCGCTTGCAGCGCATCGAGCCGCAAAAGACCGGCGGTTACCAATACACGACGCTCGCCGGAACGGTTGCCGACGCCAACGGCCACTGGGTGCTCACCAACGTCCCCGAAGGCTGGCACTGCGTCGTTATCGAAGCCGACGGCTACGTGCCGCGCGTGGCCGGACACATGCGTCTCGACGAGCAGCCGCATTGGCAAAATTTTGACACCGGGCTCGCGCGCCCTGCATCGGTCTCCGGCCGCATCGTCGATGAAGCCGGCCAGCCGCTTCCCGATGTGGAGGTGACCCTGAGCGATGTCGTCGTCGAAGGCGGCGGGGGCTACGATTCGCCCGACAGTTATAAAATGAAAACAGACGCGGAGGGCCGGTTTCACGGCGGCCAGTTTCCCATCGGCAGCGCCTCTGTCTGGATTCACAAGCCCGGCTATTGCAAGCCGGGTTTGGGAGAGACGGTCAAGCTGCCCATCGCAGGCATTGCGTTGACCATGAAAAAATCCGCGCGCATCGTTGCCACGATCGATTTTGGCAACAACAAAAAGCCGGCCGGTTACATGGTCCACATTGCGCCCGAAGGCGGCGAAGTCATCGGCAGTTGGGGCGGCTCGGGCAACATCAATGCCAAGAACCAGATCACGTTCGAAAACATTCCGCCTGGGCGTTACGTCCTTTATGGCATGCCCAATCCCGGGAGCGAGAAAGAAAAGACCGATCCGCAGACGCTGGATTTGAAGGGCGGCGAACCCACCGAGGTCACGCTCAAAGCCAAACCGCCGCTTCCCGCGCCTGGCCAGGCCGTGCCGCCGCCAAGGCCGCCGCCCACCTCGAAGGATACGTTTTGATGTTTTGTGGTGCAGGCTTCCAGCCTGCATAGCCGGATGCCACCGCGGGCTTGTCCCGCAGTGTGGTTCACAACCGACACTGAGCTGCTGTAAAAAAAGGCGCAAAGAACGGATGAACCGCCCTTTGCGCCTTTGGCTGGAAAGTGAATAAAAGTCCCGGCTCGCAGATCAACCCGGTCCGCTGTTTCCGCGCGGTGAGGGCCGTTTGCGCGGACCGCTGGCCAGCGAACGGCTCAGCATCGCCGGTGGAGAATAACTTCCGCTCAATCCCGCGAAGGCCATTGGCGCCGCGGTGAGCGCTTCCGCCGGCCGCTTGGCGGCCAGCAATCCAGCGCGTTCCAATCCGCCGCAGAATTCCATAACTTCGCGCTCGATGCGCCGCGCTTCCGCGCCGCTCTTGCGCGCCAACGCAGCGGCCAAGTCCACCAAGCTGCGCGCGCCGTCGCAATGCCGCCAGATCAGCGTTGCCGTAGAGTTGAGCAGCCATGACCTGTTGGCTTTCGTGTCCACCACCAGCGCCTGGCCGTCCACTTCTTCCCAGACCACACCGTTGGTTCGTACCAGTTTCTTTTCCATGGCCTTCTTCTCCGATGAGCGCAGGAGCGCCGGTTTCCAGCCGGCTGGAAGCCGGCATTCCGCGCCCTGCCGCAACACTTGGTTAAAATGCTCCAGGAACATTGGTGGATTGAACGGGCGCCGATGTCTTGCTATACACCGGCATCGCAGGATCGCCCAAAATGCTTTCCGTTTTGCTCAGGTCCAGGTACCAACTGCCGTTTGCCGGCGCGCTGCTCTGGCTGTACGCCCATTGCTGCGCGCGCAGCAGCACATCGCCCCAGCGCGCTTTCGCGCCAAGACTCTGGCTCTGCGAGAGCAACTGCTTGGTGAATTCGACCGCCGGCGCCGATTCCATGTAGGTCGTTGTCGCGATCGACGCCGCCATGCCGCCTTGCGGCTGGACCATCGCCTGAATCGGGATGCTGTGGTAGCCGTTCTCGTCCTTCGCCACCCAATTGAACGTACAGGTCGCGGCGATGAAGACCACGTTGCCGTTCCACGCCTGAACGGTGTCCGTATCCAGAATGCGCGGCGCAGCCGCACCCAGCCGCGCGGCGCTGCCGTGGCCGTTGTACAGCAGCACGCTCGCCCCGCCGTTGGCCGCCTGCGTCATGGCCTCATTCACGCTGACCGCATCCTGCGAGGTCACGCCGAGGTAATTGCGCGTCCAAGTTATGCTCGGATTCGCGGCGATAATCGAATCCGCTTCGACAGGGAAGTTCCCTGC